>JAFZSI010000029.1 GCA_017619445.1 Prevotella sp. | reverse complement strand
GAGAGGAGAGAAGAGAGAGCCTGCAGCTGGGCAACATCAGCATCATCAACGAAGCCCAGCAGCAAGCACTCATCGCATTGGGAAAAGGCATAGGCAAGAGCCAAAGTTCAAAGCTCAAAGTTCAAAGTTCAAAGCTCAAAGTTCAAAGTTCAGAGTTCACCATCTGCGACCTCATTTTGCAGCAAGCCCGTCGCTCGCCCGATGCGTTGGCCGTGGCCGATGCCGAAGGAGCACTCACCTACGCGCAATTAGACAATCTTTCTGCCGATTTGTCGCGCGAGTTGTGCGCCCAGGGACTGGGCAATGGCGAGTTCGTTAACCTATTGTCAACTGCGAGGAAAGAGTTTCTTGTGTGGGTGCTGGCTGTTTGGCGCGCTGGAGGTGCATACGTGCCCCTTGACCCCAATCAGCCTGCCACGCGTCTCAGCCGACAGATGGAACAGACCGACGCACGGCTACTATTATCCGACCAACCTTGGACGGCAGACCAGCGGCTGCAACTTATCAAAACGTTGAGTTTAGGGTCGCAAAAACTATATATTTATTCCCGCACAAATACGGGGGTACGGAGGTACGAGGGTACGGAGGTGCGAGATATGCCCATCCAACCTCAAATCTCAAATCTCAAATCTCAAACCTCCATCGCCGACACCGCATACATGATGTTCACCTCGGGCTCAACGGGTGAGCCCAAAGGCGTTGTGGTGCCTCATCGTGCAGTGGTCAACCTGGTTCGATTCGTTGCCCACGAGTGGCGACTCAACGCCAATAGCCGCATTTGTTGCCATTCATCGTTTGCTTTTGATGCCTCGGTAGAAGATTTGTTTCCCGCGCTCACGGTGGGCGGCAGCGTTCACATTGTTCCCGAATCGGCGCGGCGCGACGTGGCACGCCTTCATGCTTTCCTCTGCGACCAGCACATCACCGGCGGATGCTTCACCACCCGATTGGGACTGCTCTTGGCCGACTACGCTCCCCTGCCCCTGCAGTACATTTGTCTGGGAGGCGAGCGGCTGACGCGTTGTCCTCAGACCAGCGCGCGCGTACTCAACACCTACGGCCCTACGGAATGCTGTGTAGATGCAACTTGGTGCGAACTGACCCCCAGTGCCCACTACGACGACATTCCCATTGGCCGTCCGTTGCCCAATGTGCAGGCATACATTGCCGACCCGCACGGACAGTTGCTTCCGCACGGTGCTGAAGGTGAGCTGTTGCTCGGTGGAGCACAGATAGCCGATGGTTATTGGCAAAAACCAATGCTTACTGCCGAGCGGTTTGTGGAAAGCAAGTTCGGCGCGGGCCGTGTCTATCGCACGGGCGACATTGTTCGCTGGGGCGACGACGGATTTCTCTATTTTGTGGGCCGCTCTGACCAACAGCTGAAGATTGACGGCCATCGCATTGAGACTGCCGAGGTGGAGCACGCGCTGCAGCAGGTTGAGGGAGTGGAACAAGCGGCGGTTGCCGCGCAGCAACTGAACGGGCGCAGGCTGCTCTGTGCCTACTATACAGCCCGACAACCCATAGAAGCAACGCAGATGCGCGCCGCACTCGCACAGTTGTTACCCTCCTATATGATTCCCCGCCGCTTCGTCTTCATGTCGCAGCTGCCAACGGACTTGAACGGAAAGACAGACTACAGCCAACTGCCGCCAATCACGGAAGAGCGGAGCGAAAAGACTGCCGTGAAAACTGGCACAGCCATGGAACAGACGCTCTGTGAGGCGTTTGAAAAAGCCTTGCAGGTGGAATCGGTGACTCCCGACGACAATTTCTTCGACCTGGGCGGCACGTCTATCATGGTGATGCAGTTGGTGGTTGAGGCCGAACGCCGCGGCTTGCCGCTGGCCTTTGGAGACGTGTATCGCTGGCCTACTCCTGCGCTGCTGGCTGAGGGGATGATTTCTCGGGGGTACGAGGGTACGAGGGTACGGGGGTACGAGAATACTCTTGGAAATGGAGAAATGCATGGAGAAGAATCAGGAGAAGGATACGCAAGCGGGAAAGCTATTCTCGCACCCTCGTATCCCCGTACCCTCGTACCCCCGAGAGACACCGTATCCCCGAAAAACAACGTACTCCTCACTGGTGCTACGGGCCTGTTGGGGAGCCATGTGCTGTATGAGCTTCTTCTCTCTGCAGAGGAGAGTGGAGAGAGGAGCGAGGAGAGAGGAGAGAACACCCAACACCCAACACCACCCCTCCCCTTTGGGGAGGTCGAGAGGGGTTTGGCCAAGAGAGGTTTGGACATAGTGTGTCTGGTGCGCAGTCTTGACGGTTTTTCAGGGCGCGAGCGGCTGTGGCGAGCCATGGACTATTATTTCGGGCTGCAGACGCGCGTGGGCGGCGTTGCGCTCAACGATTTGCTGGCCCGGCGGGTGGAAGTGCATGAGGGCGACCTTACACACGACGACGTTTTCATCGGGCTGGAAGGCCGGTTCACGGGGCGGGTCATCCATTGTGCCGCAGACGTGCGCCATTATGCTGCCGACAACAGCATAAAGGCAGTGAACGTGGACGGCACGCGGCGCGTGGTGGATTTCTGCATAGCAAACCGCTGCGAACTGGAGCACGTCTCAACGGTCAGCGTCTTGTTGGGCAGCACAAACGAGTATGTGCGCACCAAGACTGAGGCCGAGCAAATTGTAAACCTTGCCACCGGGAAGCACGGACTGCGCGCCTGCATCATGCGCATGGGCAACCTGATGCCCCGTCTCTCCGACGGGCGTTATCAACCCCATGCCGAGAGCAACGCTCTGTTGGCTTCGCTGCGGCTGTTAGCTGAGATGGGCGCTTACCCCAACGAATTAAAGCAGTTGCAAATTGATTTCTCACCAGTAGATTGCATGGCGCGGGCGTTAGTGACACTAACTGACGGCTGTTTTGTGCACAAATTGTGCACAAAACCTGCAGATGAAGATTTTTCTGTGCACAATATGTTCACAATTTGCCAGTCACCGCTGCTGAGCGTGGGCAAGGTGCTGAGCAAATATGGAGGTGCGCGCCCCGTTACCGCAGAGCAGTTTGCGACTCTGTTCGCAGCCTTGCCCGACACGCACCGCAAAGCCGCCCTCTTTGGTTTCCACACGCTGATGGGCGCGGAACGGCCTGCTGACTACGACTATAGGCAGATGACGCAGCTTGCAAATAAGAACATCGCCCAAACCAACCAGACACTGAACGACTTGGGCTTCGTATGGCCGCACTTGGGCGATGCCTTTTTCGATGCCATTTTCGCAACGTCGTGAGTTACGTGCAAATTTTCTAGAGAATTTCATCGTAAAGCATTGCTTTATGATTGTAAAGTGATGCTTTGTTTCCGCAGAGCAATGCTTTGCGGTTGTAAAACGCAGGGTGGGGAAAATAAAAGTGGTGAGTTGTGTTGTTTATTGCACAGAATTATTTAACTTTGCAGCCTAATGATGAAAACAAAAAGCTGCTTCGTGCTGCTGTTGCTGATGCTCGCGTGCGTGGGCACGGCATTGGGCAAGCCCGCCAAGGTGAAATTCCCTGGCGGAAAGAGCTATCTGTTCAGGCTGTACCTGACAGACAAGCGCAACTGCGGGTTCAGCATCGGCAAACCGCAGCAGTTTCTGTCGGAAAGGGCCATCGCGCGGCGGCGCAGCCAGAGGTTGCCCATTGATTCCACCGACTTGCCGGTGAGCAAGGCCTACGAGCAACTGGTGGAGGCGCAGGGCGTTGAGGTGGTGGGCCGCAGCAAGTGGAACAACACGCTGTTAGTGAGAGGCAAAAACCTGAAAACACTGAAAAGCCTTGAGACGTTGCCATGCGTAAAACGGGCCTTGAAGGTGTGGACGGCACCCGACTCGATGACCAAGACCGTGAGAATGACCTACCGCAACGAGTTTAACACGTGGGACACGCTGACGCAGAGCATCTACGGCGCGACCGAGCGACAGATAGCCATGCTCAACGGCATCAGACTGCACCAACGTGGCTATCAGGGGCGCGGCATGGTGATTGCCGTGATGGACGGCGGGTTTATGAATGCCGACAAGATTCCCTGCCTGCAAATGGTTAATGTGCTGGGGACGCGCGACTTTGTGGTGCCGCCATCTGATGACCTTTTCAAAGAGACCGACCACGGCACCATGGTGCTGTCGGCCATGGCTGTGAGCGTGGCCAACCGATATACAGGCACGGCTCCCGCAGCATCGTACTGGCTGCTGCGGTGCGAAGAGGTGCAGACAGAATCGCTGGCCGAAGAAGACTATTGGGCAAGTGCGGCTGAGTTTGCCGATTCTGTGGGTGTGGATGTGATAAACAGCTCGCTGGGATTCCATGCCTTCGACGATGAGACCACCAACCATGCCTACCGCGAGCTGGACGGCGAGCAGGCTCTCATATCGCACACAGCATCGATGCTGGCGCGAAAGGGCATCGTGCTTGTCAGCAGTGCCGGCAACGAGGGCATGGGCACCTGGAAGAAAATCAGCTTCCCCGCCGACGCCAAGGACATGATAACCGTGGGCGCTGTGACGCCCAAAGGCATGAATGCCGCGTTCAGCAGCATCGGGCCGACGGCCGACGGGCGCATCAAGCCCGATGTGATGGCCATGGGCAGTCCGACGGCGGTGGTGTCGGGGCGCGGTACCATCATCCGCGACATCGGCACATCGTTTGCCGCACCGATAGTGACAGGACTCGTGGCCTGTCTGTGGCAAGCGTATCCGAAGAAAACAGCCTTGGAGATTATCGAGGCCGTGCGCCAATGCGCCGACCGCGCACAACAGCCCGACGACGTGTTTGGCTATGGTGTGCCTGATTTTATGAGGGCCTACGAACTGCTGGGTAGTTAGGAGTTAGGCGTTTAGGAGATTTGTCGTTTAGGCGTTTAGGAGATTTGTCGTTTAGGCGTTTAGGAGAGAAATAGTTCAAAGTTCAAAGTTTAAAGTTCAAAGTTTAAAGTTCAAAGTTCAAAAGCATGAAGAACCTGACACTGCTGGAACTGAACAGCCTGGTGAGGATGACGCTCGAACAAGCCATGCCCGACGAGTATTGGGTGGAGGCCGAGCTGTCGGAAGCGCGCGAATGGGGCGGCCATTGCTACATGGAGCTCATTCAGAAAGACGAGCGCGCCAACACACCCGTGGCCAAGGCTTCGGCAAAGTGCTGGCGAAGCACGTGGATGCTGTTGCGGCCCGCGTTTGAACGGCAGACGGGGCAGACATTCCATGCAGGTCTGAAAGTGTTGCTGAAAGTGTATGCGCAGTTTCACGAGAATTATGGTTTCTCGTGGATTGTCACCGACATCGACGCTACCTATACCATGGGCGACATGGCACGCAAACGGCAGGAAATCATCCGACAACTGAAGGAGGAGGGCGTGTTCGACCTGAACAAGGAGCTTCGCATTCCGATGTTTGCCCAGCGCATGGCCGTCATTTCGAGTGCCAATGCCGCCGGATACGGCGATTTCTGCAACCAACTGACCGACAACGAATACGGATTCCGCTTCCGCACCGAGCTTTTCACCGCTGTGATGCAGGGCGAGCAGGTGGAGCAGACCGTAATCAACGCACTGAACCGCATCAACGAGCGCGCCGACGAGTTCGACTGCGTGGTGATAATCCGCGGAGGCGGTGCCACGAGCGACCTGTCGGGGTTCGACACGCTGGCACTGGCCGAGAATGTGGCAAACTTCCCCCTGCCCGTCATCACCGGCATCGGGCACGACCGCGACGAGAGTGTGCTCGACATGGTTTCGAACACCCGCGTAAAAACGCCGACTGCCGCCGCCGCACTGCTGATAGACAATCTTGCGACGGTGTTCAACCTGCTTGAAGACGCACAGGAAACCATTGTCAACATCGTGAAGCGGAGAATGACCGTGGAGCGCATGAGACTCGAACGCCTTGCAAGCCATATTCCCGTGCTGTTCTCCGTGGTGCGAACACGTCAGGAAGCACGGCTCGAACGCCTTTTCAGCCATCTCACAGCCACTTGCCAGCAGCAAATCACCACAAGACAGGCACGGTTGGCACCGCTCATGACGCGGCTGCACGGCTTAGCCGAACGCAAACTGCTGAGCCAGCACCACCGCATCGACCTGCTGCAGCAGCGCGCTGAGGCACAGAACCCCGAACGCCTTTTGCAGCGCGGCTACAGCATCACCCTGCACAACGGACGCGCCGTCAGCAACGCCAATCAACTGCAAGCAGGCGACGAAATCACCACCCGCCTGGCCCATGGTATGTTGCGCTCAACAGTTCTGAAAGAAAATGAATAGAGAAGAAAATCCGAAAATAGTAAATTGTAAATTGTAAATCTGAAAATAACCACGATGGATAAAGAAAACCTGAAATATGAAGAAGCGGTTGCCGAGCTCGAGCAGATTGTCAACCGCATGGAAAACGACGAACTCAACATCGACTCCATGGGCGAGCAACTGAAGCGTGCCCAACAACTCATCAAGCTCTGCAAGGCCAAACTCACCAAAACCGACGAGGAGATTAAGAAGATTCTCGCCGAGGATGATGAATGAGAGGTGAGAGGAAAGAGAAGAGAGGAGAGAATTGACAAGTGAATTATTTGCTGAAATTCTTTGTCTGATTGGGAATAAATGTGTATTTTTGCAGCAGAAACGTTTAACAACCTATAAAAGAAATTTTTATGAAAAATCTGGATTGGGCGAGTTTGTCGTTCGGCTATATGAAGACGGACTACAATGTGCGCTGTTATTACCGCGACGGAAAATGGGGCGAGATTGAGGTTTGCTCCGACGAGTATCTGAACCTTCACATGGCAGCTACATGCCTTCACTACGGCCAGGAGGCTTTTGAAGGACTGAAAGCCTATCGCTGCCCCGACGGCAAGGTGCGCCTGTTTCGTCCCGAAGAGAATGCGGCGCGCCTGCAGAGCACTTGCCGTGGCATCATGATGCCCGAAGTGCCCACGGAAATGTTTATAGAAATGGCCGAGAAAGTGGTCAGACTGAATCAGGAGTGGATTCCCACCTACGAGAGTGGCGCCACGCTCTATCTGCGCCCGCTGCTCATCGGCACGAGTGCACAGGTGGGTGTTCATCCTTCAAAGGAATACATGTTCCTGATTTTCGTTACGCCGGTTGGCCCCTATTTCAAGGGCGGTTTTGCAGGCAATCCATACGTCATCATCCGCGATTACGACCGTTCGGCACCTCTCGGTACTGGTAAGTACAAGGTGGGCGGCAACTATGCTGCCTCGCTGTTTGCCAACAACTTGGCCCACGAGAAAGGTTACGCCTGCGAGTTTTATCTCGACGCAAAGGAAAAGAAGTATATGGACGAGTGTGGTGCGGCCAATTTCTTCGGCATCAAGAACAACACTTACGTCACGCCGAAATCCACCAGCATTCTGCCCAGCATCACCAATAAGAGCCTCATGCAGGTGGCCGAGGACCTGGGTATGAAGGTGGAGCGTCGCCCCATTCCCGAGGAAGAACTGGAAACTTTCGAGGAGGCTGGCGCTTGTGGCACGGCTGCTGTGATTTCTCCCATCTCGTATATCGACGACCTGGACACGGGCAAACGCTATTCGTTTGGCGACAAGCCGGGCCCGCAGTCGAAAAAACTTTACGACACACTGCGCGGCATTCAGTACGGCACCATCGAAGACAAGCACGGATGGACACGCGTGGTGATTGAGTAAAAGAGAAGAGAGAGGAGCGAGGAGAGAGGATTACTCTTTTAAATTGACTATGGGCAAAGGGAAATTAGCCAAATTTGCCGACATGGCAACCTACGAGAACGTGTTCCAATATCCGTTTTCGGTGATGGAACACGTTCCCTTTACTATGCAGGGACATTGGGGTGAGCAGTATTTTCACAATAACAACCCAATAGTGCTTGAATTGGGCTGCGGCAAAGGAGAATATACCGTTGAACTGGCTAAACTTTACCCCGACGTAAACTTCATCGGCGTTGACATCAAGGGTGCGCGCATGTGGACGGGTGCCACCCAGGCACTCAGCGAGGGACTGCGTAATGTGGCATTCCTACGTACCAACATCGAGATTATCGACCGTTTCTTTGCCGAAGACGAGGTGAGCGAGATTTGGCTTACGTTCAGCGACCCGCAAATGAAGAATCCGCGCAAGCGGCTCACCAGCACATTCTTCCTGGAACGCTATCGCCGTTTTCTAATTGACGGCGGGCTGATTCACCTGAAGACCGACTCGAATTTCCTGTTCACTTACACTTCACTGCTGGTTGAGAAGAATCAGCTGCCATTGGTGTTCCGCACCGAAGACCTCTATCACACGGACGGGATTGACGAGGCCACCCGAAACATCCTCAGCATCCAGACGTATTACGAGAGTATGTGGATTGCCCGCGGGCTGAACATACGCTACATAAAGTACCGTCTGCCGCGCGAAGGCCAACTCGAAGAACCTGATGTAGAGATACCTTTGGACGACTACCGCAGTTATCACCGCAACAAGCGCAGCAGCTTAGAAGTAAGCAAATGAGAAATGACAAATAAACAAAAACTTAGTCCTGAAAAACATGAAAAAAATCCTATTTCTCCTTCTGTTCTTTCCCATGATAGTCAGCGCACAGAGTAGCGTTGATGTGACCAACGAGACCGCCGGACAATTGGCTGACAAATTGCCCGAAGCCACCCGTTTCACCATTGGGCAGCTGAAGGTAGCCGGTCCAGTAAACGGTACCGACCTGAAGCTGCTGCAACAGATTGTAAACCGCACCAAGACCAAAAATGCCGAAGAATGTTTAGTAAAACAGGTTGACCTTGCCGATGCTCAAATCGTGGAAGGCAAGGACGGCATGAAGACACTTGCCAACCAACTGCCCGACCGTCTGTTTGCCGGGGCTAAGGCATTGGAGTCAGCGGTTCTTCCGTCGGGTCTGACCAATATTGGTGCTAAGGCATTCAACGGTTGTGAGCAACTGACCCAGGTGACCATTCCCTCTACGGTGACGGCAATCGGCAACAGTGCGTTCTACGGCTGCAAGGCTTTGGAAAGCGTCGAGCTGCCAGACGGGCTTGCGAAGATTGACGACAGCGCTTTTGAAAACTGCGCGGCCTTGCAGGCTGTCAGCATCCCCTCGTCGGTGACAACCATGGGCGAACGTGTGTTCCGCAACTGCGAGAGTCTTGCAACTGCGGCCATCGAAGGTCCTGTAGCAACCATTGGCATCGCGGCCTTTGAGAATTGTGAACGGCTGATAACAGTCACGCTGGCAGAGGGTGTCAAGTCCTTGGAGGCCAATGCGTTTGCCAAGTGTACGCAGCTCAAGTCGATAAGTCTTCCTGAGAGTGTGGAATTGGTTGGAAACTCCGCTTTCCTTGGGTGTACCAGCCTGGAAGAAGTGAGCCTGCCGAATGTAAAGAAAATCAACGGACGCGCCTTCCAAAAGTGCGAGAACCTGAAGAACATAGAACTTCCCACATCATTGACCGACCTTGGCAGCGGCGTGTTTGAAGACTGTCAGCGTCTTGAGTCGGTGGTTATCGAGGGCAATGTGAAAGAAATAGGCAGCAACGCCTTCGAGAACTGCACCACATTACAGGCCGTCACCCTTCCGTCGTCGGTTGTCACCCTTGGCAGCGATGCGTTCCGCGACTGCACCAGCCTTGCCAACATCACGCTGCCGCAGGCACTGAAGAAGATTGGCAGCCACGCCTTCCGTGGATGCCTGTCGTTGCAGCGCATAGAGGTGCCCAACGGTGTCACCTCCATCGGCAGCCATGCCTTTGAGGACTGCAAGTCATTGACATCCGTAGCGGTGCAAGGATTCATCAAGAAGTTGGAGGACGATGTGTTTGCCGGCTGCGGCAGTCTCAGCGAGGTCAGTTTCCCCAACACCATCGAGAGCATTGGCGACGATGCTTTCCGCGACTGCGTCAGCCTCACCCAGTTCACCGTACCCATAGCCGTGAAAAGCATTGGCGACAACGCCTTCCGCAACTGCACCACGCTCTCCACCGTAGAGCTGAGCAATGCCTTGAAGAAAATCGGCAGCAACGCCTTCGCCCGTTGCACCATGCTCCGCGAAGTCTATTGCTACTCCGCACAGCCCCCAAAGATTGAGAAAAGCATATTCAAAGAAGTGCCCTCCTCAACCCTGCAGGTGTATATCCCCCACGGCTGCCGCAGTGTGTATCGGCTCGACAAGGTGTGGAGCAAACTCAGCATCAGCTATTCGGAAATGACCGTGGCCGAAATGAAGGAGCGGCGCATCGCCAAAGAACAATAAACCCAACAGCGGGACTAACAAAGAATAAAGAAAGGTGAGGCTATTTCTTTAGCCCCACCTTTCTTTTTGCATACGCTATGGCCTCTTCCAGTCCGTCGAGCGATTTCAGTTTTTGGGTTTCTTCGAGAAACAGTCTGAAGTATTTGCGTTCGTTGGCTGAGTCGCGTATAGCCCCGTAGGCCTGTCCCATTTCATAGTAAATGTAGTATGGCTTTTCAGGGTTGTGGTTCAGGCAGTTGCGGTAGGCCTCGATGCCGGCCCTCATGTTGCCGGCCTGCAGGTGTGCGTCGCCCAAGTTCTCATAGACCAGTGCCATGACCTCAGGGTCTGGTGTGAACAGATTGATGGCTTTTTCCAGATATTCTGCGGATTCCTGGGCATGACCGAGTTGTGCGGCCACGATACCGAGCTTGGCCAGACAAGTGGCATTGCCATAGTCGGTGGCCTTGGCTGCCTGTTTCAGCCGTATATAGGCGTTGGGGCGGTCGTTGGTGAGGTAGTAGCACATGCCCAACGGGAAGAGCACGATGACGCTGCTGTCGCCCCTAATGAGTTGTTGCTCGTAGGTGTTGATGGCTTCTTTGTATTGTCCGCATAGATATTGTGCGTAGCCCAATTGTCGGTTGACATACACGTTGGTGGAGTCGCGCAGCCAGTATTCGGTCGCCGTTTTTAAGGCTATTTCGGGTTTCTCTGACTCGATGTAGCGTTTGGCCATGTCTGCAGCCACTTCCGCATCCATGGGGTACTGCTTGAGGATGCGCTGGCCCCAGTAGAAAAGCGAGTCGGCAGAGCCACCAGTTCCCCGAAGTGGTGAGAGGCAGAAGTAGACCAGCCGCAGGTCGTCGTGTGTCATGCTGTCTGGTGGCAGCGTGGCAGCAATGCTGAGTGCCTGTTTGAAGTTGCCCGTCTTGTAGTGGCATTCGGCAAGCCGCCGTGTGGTTTGAAGCATGAGGGAATTCGGAAATTCCCTCGAACGATTCGGAAATTCCCTCGAACTGTGCAGCGCGCTTTCAAACCATTTGATGGCGTTAAACCAGTCGTAGTCGGCCATGCACTGCTCACCGCGCTGATAAGCCTCCGGCCGGACCCCTCCCGACCAAACCCCTCCCGACCTTCCCAAAGGGGAGGAGGAGGTGGCCCCCTTATCCCCCCGAAGGGGGGTATCCAACTGGTCTTGGGCAGCAGTTGTCGTGCATAAACCAAGAACAAGCACAGATATAATAATAATTCTTTTCATGAATAATAATAAATGGAGCCCCCCTGCCCCCCGAGGGGGGAGTAAAGGAGAGAAGGAGTATAGTAAATATTTTAGTATGTTAATATGTTAGTATGTTACTTTGTCTAAAACCCAGTTACTCTGTCTAAGCCTCAAATTTACATTTCTCTGATTTTCTGGTCAAAGTCTCTTGCTCCGCCTTTGCAGCCGAACAGTCTTTCGTGCAGACGCACGCGCATGTTGGTTACGGCCTGGGGTGAGGCGCTGGTGAGCGTGGCTATTTCCGAGGGAATGAAGCGCAGTTTGATGAGGGTGCAAACGCCCATTTCCTTGGTATTGAGGTCGTACTGATGCAGTTTGGCCATGAACGCGGACATGAGCATGCTGAGCTCCTGCCAGTCATCGGTGGTCGCGGCCATTCCTCGGGCTGCCATTCTGTGCATGTGAGCCACGTGCGAATCGTTGAGCAGGCTGTTTTCCACGTTCCACTGTTCGGGTCGCTGTCTGTCTTCCTGATACTCCGACAGTTTTTGTTCCAGCTGTTCTATTTCCCGTTGTTTCTGGCTGAAGCGGTGCGCATCGGCCTGTTTTTCTTTTTGCAGAGCGGCCATCTCGTCTTTCATTTCGTTGTAGCGCGCAAGGTCGGCGGCATAACTGCTGTTGAGACTGTCAATGATGCGGCGGTAGCGGCGCACGCGCACTCTGTGGTAGAGCAGCAGCAGGGCGATGATTACAAACAGGGCAATGACAGCCGACAGCAGAGTGATGATGCGCTGGTAGAAACGTTGGCTCTTGGCATCGTCCTCAAATTTGTTTTGCAGCTCGGCCAGATTGTAAGGTTTGTTGTAGCCACCCGTCTGCGCATAGATTTTGTTGAGCCTTTTGCTCAGGTCGAAGGCACGCAAATAGTCGCCCTTGTTTTCGAAGTGATTGATGAGTTTCTTGTACGCGTCGGCACTTACATGGTTCGACAATCCGTTGAGGGCCATGTACCAGTAATCCACGGCCTGGCCCACCTTGCCCTCCTCTGCGCAGATGTCGCCCATCAGGTTGCTTGTTTCCGCGAGCGGTTCAAGTTGGTTGGCCTCTTCCAACATTTGCTTGGCGGTCAGCTTGTAGCCTACGCGCAGGTTCAACCCCGCCAGACTGGTCAGCACCACCGCTTTCTCGTGCTTGCCGATGTGCTTGAGCAGCGGCTGGCACTGCGCCACGTATGCGTTCTGCCATTTCGTGTCGCCCAGCAGACCGTAGATGGTTGCCAGCTGGGCCATGTCCAATGCCTGCCAGTTGCTGTTGCCCGTGCGTCGGGCCGCGTCGAGTGCCAGTTTGTAGTATCTGAGAGCCAGTTCTGGGTTGTCGGCCTCGCTGTTGATGCGTCCCAACGCCTCGTACACACTATGCCGCACCTCGTAGTCCTTGTCCTTCTCGGCCAATTGCTCGGCACGTTTCAGGTTGTTGATGGCATCGGCATACTGTTGCGAGGCATACTGTGCAATGCCCAGCTGAAACAGGGTGCGTGTCAGACGGTTGCGGTTGCCGTGGCGTTCAAAGAATTCACGGCAGTTAGCCAACAGCGTATCGTTGCCCACCACCACGCCCGATTTTTGCACTGCCTCCACCGTGAGCAACTCGTAAAGCGCGCGGTCGGCCTCTTCGAAGTCCGTAGTGTCGAGGTTGAGAATCAGTTCGAGCGAGTGATGCGGTTTGGAGTTAACATTGCGCTCAGCTTCAAGCAGCACGTTGTTTGCCGGCTGCCTTACGGAGCAACCGGCAACAACTATCGAGAGAGATACTATGATAAATAGCCGCCTGTACATTTCTAACTATCCACAAAGCCTTTTTTTCTCGTTCTATTGGGTCTCAAACGCGGTCTCAATTCAGCCTGAACGAGATGGGGATGGTGTATTTCACCCTCACCTTCTTGCCTTTATGTTTGCCCGGTGTCCAATTTGGCATGGCGTTGATGACGCGCAGCGCCTCGGCATCAAGGCTGGGGAACACCGATTTTACAATCTTCGCATCCTTGATGCTGCCGTCGGTGTCAACCATGAAGGTGGCCAATACGCGACCCTCCATCTTTGCCTTCTGGGCATCTTCGGGATACTTCATCGTTTCTTGGAGGAACTTGAACAGTTCCATTTGTCCGCCAGGAAACTGTGGCATTACTTCCACCACGTCGTACACGGTGTCGTCGCCACCCTTGCCCTGATTGTTCTGCGCCATGCTTGCTGTGGTCATGGCCAACAGCAGCAGTGCCAATGTCATCATTCTTTTCATCATGTTGATTTCCTTTCTTTTTACTTGGTTTGTTGGTATTTAGTTACACTTTCCGGTTCTCACCGTTCTTTCGCGTTTCGTGAAAACCGTGGTAGTTTGTCGTGAGGAACAGTCATCCGGATTCTCTTGTTCACTTCCGACGCTGCAAAAGTAGGAAACAATCGGAAAAGCCACAAGCAAATCGTTACACATTTTTACACAGACCCTGTTTTTTTGTATTTTGAAGATTAAATTGTCAATTGCCAATTATCAATTGTCCAATAGTCAAATTATCAACTACTTTCCCCAACGCCCCAACGTGCGGTGCGGTTTTTCTGTATCTAAGAACCACAAACGTAAAGTGCAACTTTGTGTTCAAATTTTCTAGAAAATTCAACCGTAAAGCATAGGTTTGTATTCACCAAGCGTAGAACCTTGAATGCAAAGTGCAACTTTGTGTTCAAATTTTCTAGAAAATTCAACCGTAAAGCATAGGTTTGTATTCACCAAGCGTAGAACCTTGAATGCAAAGTGCAACTTTACGCTCAGATTTTCTAGAAAATTCAACCGTAAAGCATAGGTTTGTGTTCACCAAGCATAGAGCCACGAACGTAAAGTGCAACTTTACGCGCAGATTTTCTAGAAAATTCAACCGTAAAGCACAACGTTGTTTCCACAACCAGAAGAAAGGGAAAAATAGTGTGGGAAATATTTTGTGCATTTAGACCTTTTGCTTAAATTTGTGCCGTGAAAACTATGAAGAACCCTAAATCTGTTATTATGAACAACCCACACCTGATGATGAATGCCAACCGCGTGGTGGCATTCCTGCAAAAAGACCCCGAAACATTTACCAAGGCCGACCTTATAAGCTTCATTCAGGAGCATGGCATCAAGATGGTGAACTTTATGTATCCGGGCGGCGACGGCAAACTGAAGACGCTGAACTTTGTCATCACCGACCAGCACTATCTCGACACCATACTGACCTGCGGCGAGCGCGTTGACGGCAGCAGTCTCTTCACGTTTATACAGGCAGGCAGCAGCGACCTGTATGTGTTGCCGCGCTATGCCACGGCATTCGTGGACCCCTTTGCCGAGATTCCCACGTTGACCATGCTCTGCTCGTTCTTCGACAAGGACGGACAGCCGCTCGAAAGTGCGCCGGAGCACACGCTGGCCAAGGCTGCACGCAGTTTCACCGACGTGACGGGCATGGAGTTTCATGCCATGGGCGAACTGGAGTACTACGTCATCTATCCTGAACCCGACGACGGGCAGCTGCCCTTCCCTGCCGTTGACCAGCACGGCTACCACGAGAGCGCACCTTACGCCAAGGCCAACGCCTTCCGCACCAAGTGCATGCACTACATTGCGCAGACGGGCGGACAGATAAAATATGGCCACTCCGAGGTGGGCAACTTCCGCTACGGAGGACTGATTTACGAGCAAAACGAGATTGAATTTCTGCCAGTGAGGGTGGAGAAAGCGGCCGACCAGCTGATGCTTGCCAAGTGGGTCATCCGCAACCTGGCCTACGAAGAGGGCTACGATGTGACTTTCGCTCCGAAAATCACCGCCGGAAAGGCCGGCTCGGGCCTCCACATACACATGCGCATGATGAAAGACGGGCACAACTGCATGACTGGCAACGGCGGACTGAGCAACGAGGCGCGCCGAATGATTGCCGGCATGATGGAACTGGCACCCGCCATTACTGCCTTCGGCAACAAGAATCCTACCAGCTATTTCCGATTGGTACCCCATCAGGAAGCACCCACCAATGTGTGCTGGGGCGACCGCAACCGCTCGGTGCTGGTGCGCGTGCCATTGGGGTGGAACAGCGGCATAGACCTGTGCCACCAGGCAAACCCGCAACAGCCTGCCTGCGACTACGACACCACCATCAAACAGACCGTGGAGATGCGCTCACCCGACGGCTCGGCCGACCTCTACCAACTGTTGGCGGGACTGTGCGTGGCCTGCCGCCACGGATTTGAGATGCCCGACGCGCTGGAAATAGCTGAGCGCACCTATGTCAACGTGAACATACACGACGCACAGAACGCCAGCCGACTGGCACAGCTCGAGCAACTGCCCGACAGCTGTGCGGCCTCAGCCGACTGCCTGCAACGTCAGCGCAAGGTGTTCGAAGCCCGCGGCGTGTTTAGCCCTGCCATGATTGACGGCATCATCAGCCAGCTGCGAGCCTACAACGACCGCACCCTGCGCCAGAACATTGAGCACAAAAACGATGCCGTGCTCGAACTGGTAAAGGAATATTTCCATTGCGGATAGTGTGACTAATTATATCGGGGGTACGAAGGTACGAGGGTACGAAGGTACGAGATTTGTTTCTTTTGTGCGACTCCAGAATCCAAAACGTTCTCGTACCTTCGTACCCTCGTACCTCCGTACCCCCGAAAAAGGCTTTTCCTCAGAACACCATCTTCTCAAGCCAGTACCAGAGAATACCTGCCAGATAGCCCACAAAGGCTATCCAGGTAATCTTTTTCATGTACCAGCCGAAGGAAATCTTCTCCAGGCCCATGACTACCACACCGGCAGCCGAGCCGATGATGAGCATCGAACCGCCTACACCGGCACAGTAGGCCAAAAGCTGCCAGAAGATTCCATCTACGGCCATCGCGCCGTCGGGGGCAACGGGATACATTCCCATACATCCGGCCACGAGCGGCACATTATCGACAATGCTCGAAAGCACTCCAATGATGCCGTTGATGAGGAAGTAGTTGCCAGAGAATGCTGTGTTCAGGCCTTCGCCAAGTGCTGCCAGCACACCTATCTCCTGCAATACGGCCACAGCCATGAGTATGCCGAGGAAAAACATGATGGTACTCAGGTCGATGCGCGACAGCAAGTCGCTCACACGCTTGGCCATCGTGTCGTCCTCAGCGGTGTTGTAATGGAAAATCTCGGTGACGGTCCACAGCAGGCCAAGCACCAGGAGAATGCCCATGAACGGCGGCAGGTGGGTGAGCGTCTTGAAGATGGGCACAAACACCAGTCCGCCCACGCCAAGCCAGAAGATAATGTCGCGCTGCACCTTGGTGAACTGCGTCACCTCGGCCTTGGGCAGGTTCTGCGACTTGTCGAACTTGCCGTTGAGCGAGTATTGCAGGATGAACGCCGGCACAATCATCGAAATGAGCGAAGGGATGAATATCTCGGTCAGCACGCCCTGCGTGGTAATGACGCCCTTAATCCACAGCATGATGGTGGTGACATCGCCAATGGGCGAGAACGCACCGCCTGAGTTGGCCGATATGACAATGAGCGCGGCATAGATGAGCCTGTCCTCGCGGCTCTGCACCAGTTTCCTAAGCACCATAATCATGACAATCGAGGTGGTCAGATTGTCGAGAATGGCCGAGAGGAAAAAGGTCATAAAGGCCACACGCCACATCAGCTTGCGCTTGGAGCGCGTCTTGATGGCATCGCGCACGAAGTTGAAACCGCCGTTGGAATCGACAATCTCAACAATGGTCATGGCACCCATCAGGAAAAACAAGGTGCCGCCCGCGTCGCCGAGATGGTGCTCAATGATTTCAGCGATATGCCCGACAAGTCCGTCGGCGGCCACATCGGGATAGAACGCGCCCTTGCCAATCATGAGCAGCGTCCAGCAAAGGACGCACATGAGCAGGGCAATGGCCGCCTTGTTGATTTTGGTGAAACTCTCAAGGGCAATGCATAGATAGCCTGCCACGAATACAGCAATAATAGCAATGGTTAAGGTTGACATGTGTTTTTACAATTTATAGATTTATAATTTTATCCGGTTTGATATTTGACATCTCTCCTCTCTCCTCTTTTATCTATTCGTACTGCAAAGATAGTACAAATAATTAATACTGAACAAAAAATCGCAGCTATTTTTTTGCCATGCAAGAAGTTTGTTGTACTTTTGACTTCGTCGAATGTACTCACGCTCGGCAAAACAAAAGAAAAAGGGTTTTTCCTTTTGTTTTTCGCTCGCTTAATTGTACCTTTGTATCCATGAACGACCAGCAGAGCGCAAATAATTGGCAAGAGAACATCATCGTGGCCGATGGTGACTATATTGATAAGGTGGCATTTGACCTCACCGTGAACTTCGAGCGGATGATTGGCCGCCGCATTCCCAAGGCCGACCTCGCCCGATGGGCTGAGTGTGTGGCACTCGACGGCGGACTGCGCGAGGGCAGTCACCACAGTCATCTGATACTGATTCACTCGAAAGACAGCCGCCAACTGCAGAACTTCGCGCCAGGCGATTATGTGAACGACATTGACGCGCGGGCTTTCGACGGGGCTTTAGGTGAGTTCAGTATGTCGGCAGTCAGCAACGAGGATGTCATCAGTAAAGAAGAATTGTTCTGCCAGACGGTGGAGTTTCTGGCCACTCAACCCGAGGTGAAACGGCTGATGGTGGTGCCTGCTGAGGAAACGCTGCAGCAGGTGCGCAATGTGCTGCGAAAAACTGACACCGCCGACAAGACTATCACACTTTTTGCCATGCAGCCGCTGATTGGGGGTAACACCCGCAGCGAGATTCTGGGCTACTCGCTCATGGCAGCCTTGGGCATCCGTGGGGATGAGATTAAGTAAGTGACAATAGATAATTGGTAATTGAAAGCTCAAAACTCAAGCCATAACGTTTGCTGTATTTTGTTAGTATGTTACTATGTCTAAAACCTGAACCTCAAAGATAATAGAAATTTGTTGGTATGTTACTATGTCTAAAACCCAGTTTCTATGTCCAAAACATAATCTCAACGATTGTAGAAATTTGTTAGTATGTTACTATGTCTAAAACCAAGTTACTATGTCCAAAACATAATCTCAAAGATTGTAGATATTTGTTAGTATGTTACTATGTCTAAAACCCAGTTACTATGTCTAAACCAGAAACCTCACAAAAATCTTGGCTTTTTGTTTTGCAGTATTGCAAAAACATTGTATTTTTGCACTAATAATCTTATTACACTAACTTAATATTCGAATACTAAATGAGCAGAGTACTGATGATTGGCGCCGGAGGCGTCGCAACGGTGGCTGCGTTCAAGATTGTGCAGAACGCAGACGTTTTCACAGAGTTTATGATTGCCAGCCGCCGCAAGGCAAAATGCGACCAGCTGGTGGAAGCCATACACAAGAAGGGCTACACGATGGACATCCGAACCGCTCAGGTGGATGCCGACGATGTGGAGCAACTCAAGGCTCTTTTCAACGACTATAAGCCCGAGCTGGTCATCAACCTCGCCCTACCCTACCAGGACCTTACCATCATGGACGCTTGCTTAGCCTGCGGATGCAGCTACTTAGACACGGCCAACTACGAACCGAAAGACGAGGCTCATTTCGAGTACTCTTGGCAGTGGGCCTATCGCGACCGTTTCCGCGAGGCAGGACTGACAGCCATTCTCGGCTGCGGTTTCGATCCGGGCGTGACGAGCATCTTTACAGCCTACGCAGCCAAGCACCACTTCGACGAGATTCAATACCTTGACATCGTTGACTGCAACGCAGGCGACCATCACAAGGCGTTCGCCACCAACTTCAACCCCGAAATCAACATCCGAGAGATTACGCAGAAGGGGCTCTATTGGGAAGACGGCAAGTGGGTTGAGACCGAGCCGTTGGAGATACACAAAGACCTCACCTACCCCGAAATCGGCCCGCGCGACAGCTACCTGCTGCACCACGAGGAGATTGAGAGCCTCGTCATCAACTATCCCACAATTAAGCGCGCCCGCTTCTGGATGACCTTCGGCCAGCAGTACCTGAAGCACCTCGAAGTGATTCAGAACATCGGCATGAGCCGTATTGACGAGGTCGTCTACGAGGCTCCCCTGGCCGACGGCACAGGCACCGCCCGCGTAAAAATTGTTCCCCTGCAGTTCCTCAAGGCCGTGCTGCCCAACCCCCAGGACCTCGGCGAGAACTACGAGGGCCAGACCTCCATCGGCTGCCGCATACGCGGACTGAAAGACGGCAAGGAGCACACCTATTATATATACAATAACTGCTCCCACCGTGCTGCCTACGAGGAGACAGGCATGCAGGGCGTGAGCTACACCACCGGCGTGCCCGCAATGATTGGTGCCATGATGTTCTGCAAGGGTCTCTGGCGCAAGCCCGGTGTATTCAACGTCGAGGAGTTCGACCCCGACCCATTCCTCGAGCAGCTCAACAAACAGGGCCTGCCCTGGCATGAAATCCACGACGGCGACCTGGAACTGTAAACAAAAATACTGACTTTTGTGCCGATTTTATGCAATAAATACTCTGTATTGCATAAAAAGTATAATTTATATGTAATAGATGATGTAAATTGAAGAATATGTTGTAATTTCGCAAGCGAAAAAGAGACAAAATTCGTGACCATACTCCCGATTTTTTCATAAAAATCCGGAGTACACTTACTAAATTTGGAGGATTTATGTACAAAAGAGTATTTGATATTGAGGGCAGGTTGGATGAAGGGATGTTCTTGTTTGGTGCACGCCAGACAGGGAAATCCACCCTGTTGAAAGAGCGTTTCAAAGGGGCAATTTATTATGATTTGCTTGACCCTAATCTGAGAAAAGCATTTAAAAGGAACCCCAACTCACTGAAGGAAGCTCTTTGGGATAAACCCGCTGGCACGCTTGTCATCATAGATGAGATTCAAAAAGTGCCAGAGTTGTTGGATATTGTACATACCCTAATGGTCGATAAAGGCCTGTTTTTTATCCTCAGTGGTTCCAGTGCAAGAAAGCTGAAACGTTCAGGAGCCAACACGCTTGGAGGGCGCGCCATACCAGAAACACTCTATCCGCTTGTATGGCCAGAGGTAACCGATTTCCAGATAGACCGAGCCGTCCAGAATGGCATGATTCCCCGCCATTATATGGTGGAGGATGCCACCAAGCGACTCTCCGGCTATGTAAAAGTATATCTGGACGAAGAAATCAGGGAAGAAGGAGAAGTGAGGGAACTCGATGCCTTTGAACGCTTCATGGAGGTTGCTGCCATTTCCGATGGGGAGATGCTGAACTATTCCAATATAGCCACCGACTGCGGTGTGTCTGCCAAAACGGTAAAGTCGTACTTCCAGATTCTTTATGATACGCTTATCGGATACGAAATCCCTGCGTTTAGGAAAGAAATCAAGCGAAAGATTGTCCAGGCTCCTAGATTCTACTATTTTGATGTCGGACTTGCCAACTACCTGATGGGACGTTATTCCCTGAAAAGAGGTACAGATGATTACGGTCACGCCTTCGAGCACTTCGTGATGCAGGAAATTATTGCATACAAAGGGTATAACGATAAGCGTGACATTATCTCCTATTGGCACACCTACGACAAGAAGGAGGTGGATGTCGTAATAGGTGACGCAAAAGTGGCTATTGAAATTAAATCTACGGAACATGTAGAAACGAAACATAAAAAAGGGCTCAAGGCTTTCAAGGAGGAGCATCCTGATTGTCGCTTGACTCTCGTATCCCTTGACCCAATTACACGCAAATCTGGAGACATAGAACTGATATACGTTCTGGACTTCTTGAAGATGCTTTGGAATGGCGAAATATTCTGAAATAAGATAGAAGAATCATCGCTATCCACGACGGTGACCTAGAACTGTAAGCAATAATCTGAGCTCGGCAAAGAAAGCTTGTTCTCTTTGCCGAGCGTGAAGATCTTATCCAAATTGGTCGTCTGGCTTCCTAAAGGACCAGACGGCCAATTTCCTAAACGACTAATTAGTTGCGCAGCAGTTCCAGATAATCCAGACGATTGAGATCGCATTCATCTGCAACGCGTTCCCATACAACTCTACTGCTGTCAGATAACTCCAACGACAATCGATAAACACCAAGGAACACATAATTGGTGTCTGTCAGGTTTTTCATGAATGTAATCCGAATCTCATTCAGACGGGAACAGTGGTTAAACTGATCGATGTTTCGTTGAACAATCATCACGCTATCCACCCCCTCCGGTTTCCAATACTCGGTAATGGTTGGCATCATCTTCGATTTGTCACCCTCATTATGCCATTCGGAATGGTGATAATCTGGCCCCCATACAGAAATGTTAGGGTGGCGGGGAAGAATCTGCCCCCAAAGCTTTTCCTTTGCATGAATACCAAACAATTTGAGGTATTCGTGAGGTGAACTAAAAGAATCACCAATCTTTAACGTGTAAGCACTACTTTTATCGGATGATTTATTAAATGCTTGATAAGAAACACCAGCTATGATACCTATAAGCAATAGCGCAATGATGGTATAAAGTATGGTAGGGCTCACTCGATTATTTTGAGTCCCCCCCTTCGGGGGGGGGGGGGGACATCGGGGGCTTCCTCTAAAGGCTTTTCCTCACAGAAGTCTTTCCAACTGTCATACCCAACAAATTTGGATAATATGTCAAGCGTGGATGTTCGCGGTGTGGTTGATTCAGACAGATATCCCCAAATGCGTTTCAGGGTTGTCGGAGATATTTTCTCGTGGAATTTCTCGAATATACATTCAGAAAGGAATTCGAAATCCTTCGGGGTTTTCATCTTCCTTTCTACAACTCCTTCAATCAATTCGCGGAGTCTGGCTAATGCCTGCTCTTGGTTGTTTTGTTGTTCTTGCTGCATGATATGATTATATGTAGCTGTTTTCTTGCCATTTCGAATGACCCTACAAAGTTAAGCATTTTTCTGCGTTCCCATATATGAATTAAGGCTCAAAAATCCAGGAATGAGCCAAATGGACTAAGAAATGGACTAAATGGACTAAAATTATACCAAAATGGACTAACATAAGGACTGGAACGGACATGACACCATAATGATAAATGTGCTATCTTTGCACAGATAATACCACTAAGGAATGTCAAGAATGCTTACACTCCTGTTTGGATATGTAAAAAAAGGAATACTAACCAAGATTTATTATAATATGAATTTAGATAAAATGGACTTACTTCGGCTCTCCAGAGGAGAAGTGTGCGAAGTCATTGAATCTGATGTAAACGCTGGAACCATGAAACTTGATGATTATAGCGTCGGTGAATATGACGACAAAGTCATTCTTCATGGAGATGTATTTAAGGAACTTTTTAATTCCCCCCGTTATAATACAACTGATCAACTCAAGCTGCTTGCTATTGTTAAAATAACAAACAACAGAAACGGCAAGTCTATTCATCGGGCTTTCTTGGGAAAGAAAGGAATGGATGGATTGACCCAAAAGATGGTTGGGCTTAGTCCGAATTCCATTCGTCTGTTAAATGGGGAAGATGACAAACCAGAGTTTATAGATTCTGTTACCATATCACGTGGTAGCACTTTCTGGTATTATTGGAATCATCCCTTCCATGCCATCCGCTTCTCTATGCGTTTAGGGCTTCTAAGTTTAATCGTGGCTGTATTAAGCATAATTATCTCAATAATCTATTAAAATATAATCATTAAAACAATATACGCTTATGAAAAAAATATTTATCTTATTCGTGCTTTTGCTGACCAGTGTTGGCATGTGTGCAATTGATTTTGAGGTGGACGGCATTAAGTATACTGTAGTGTCGGCTACGGACATGACCGTCCAAGTGACGGGATATAACTCCGAATACGAAGGAGATTTGGTTATTAAAGGTACTGTTATTTATAATGACTCTGAATACAAGATAGTTAGTATAAAAGGTAGTACTTCTGGTATGTATTATACTTCTCAAGCACCTTTTAATCACTGCAGCAGTATAAAAAGAATCGAAGATTTACCTTATTGCACGTCCATAGGAGACAATGCCTTCTATAATTGCAAAAACCTGATGAGCGTTGGAAATCTGAGTGCTTGTACCTCTTTAGGGCATTATGCTTTCTTTGGTTGTAGCAGCCTGACAAGTGTGGGCGACCTGAGCTCATGCACGTCAATAGGACAATGTACTTTCAGCGGTTGCAGCAGCTTGCCGAGTGTGGGCGACCTGAGTTCATGCACGTCTATTGGATATGCTGCTTTTTTCGGAATGGAATCATGTCCAGCTATTACCATTACATCGTCCACGATTCCTACAATTTCTGGAAGTGTTGCTAACATGAGCGTTATTTTTGTGCCACAGGAATTGTATAGTGAGTACCGCTCTGCTGACGGTTGGATAAACCTGACTTACGTGCTGCCCATAGGAACTCAAACAGAATATGACGTGACCATCAGTGCACAGGAAGCATCGTCAGCATTGCATACAGCTATAGGTGAAAACAATTTGCAGGCTGTTGTGAAGCTGAAAGTAACTGGTACGTTCAATAGCTACGACGTAATGATTATGCGCAACAAAATGACTAATCTCTATTGGCTTGATTTATCTGACGCAAGCATCGTGGCTAACGACTACGAATACTATAGCGGTTGTCATAGTGAGGATAACATCATCGGCAACAATATGTTCCGCGAGTTGAAACTGATATCGGTTAATTTGCCGCAAAACATCACAAAGATAGGCGACTATTCTTTCTATAATTGTTCTACTCTGAAAAAGGTGGAGATTCATGAAGGGCTGAAATTGCTGGGTAGCTATGCTTTCTATGGCTGTAACAAACTCGCGACGATTACCTTGCCTGAAGGATTAGAGGATATAGGTATTTATGCATTTCATAATTGTCCCATCAGGGAAATCACCATACCAGAAGGAATAACAAGATTGAGACAAAATACCTTTGGATTGTCTGATTGCTCATTGGAACATATCTATTTGCCATCTACATTGGAGGTGCTGGAAAATAAATGTTTTGGCTATAGTAACAATCAAACCATTACAAATAATCTCGTCGAACTGATTCTCCCCACAGGACTGAAAAGGATAGAAGGCACATTAGGAAAAAACGGCGTCGCTACCTATGTTCATATTCCTCCGATGGTGGAATACATTGCAGACGGGGCGTTCTCAGAATGGAAAGCCGTGACAGACTATTATGTCTATGTGGTTGATCCCTTCGACGTGAACATGAACACCTTTGCCAACTATTCCACCTCGACTTTGCACGTCCCGACGCAAAGCTACTACAACTACTACTGGAATACACAGTGGAGCCAGTTCGCCAATCTCGCGGAGTTTGACGAGCCTTACGAGAGTTTCTACCTTAACAACGACTTTACACTGGCCGAAAACAAGCGTTTCGACGGTGTTCCCAAGGCCATCTTCAAGCAGAACTCGGGATTCATCGTTGAGGGTAACGACAGCCAGGACTTGGACGAGGTTCACGTGATTAGCGACGGCACGGATGCCGCCAGTATCATCGACGACGGCAACATCAGCGTCAACAGTCTTTCTTTCGACATCACCACCGCCGCCAACCGCTGGTACTTCTTCAGCTTCCCGTTCCGGGTGAAGTGTAGCGACATCGTGGCACCCGGCTACTATGCCCTGCGCTACTACGACGGTGAGGAGCGCGCCAACAACGGCTCGGGCGGATGGAAGGACTATACAGGCGAATACCTGGAACCTGGCGTGGGATACATCTTCCAGTGCAACACGGCCGGAACGCTGAGCGTCCCTGCCACCAACCCCGTGTTCAACGGAGAGGACAAGGATTGCGGCCTGACGATGTACCACTCTGACAACAACCAGCACGCCTCGTGGAACTTCATCGGTAACCCGTGGAACAGCTACTTCGACATCAACGACTGCGAATATGACTCACCGCTGACCATCTGGAACGGCAGCGGATACGATGCCTATCGTCCGGGTGACGACGACTACATGCTGCATCCCTTCCAGGCCTTCTTCACCCAGAAGCCCGAGGGCAACAACGGCCTGCACTTCGGACATAACAACCGTTACACCTACCAGCAAGGACAGAATCACCAGAACAATGCGAAGGCCAAGCGCATGATGAAGGGAATCAATCCCGACCGACTCATTATCAACCTGACCATGAGTGACGGTACTAACAGCGACCGCACACGTGTGGTGTTCAATGCCGCGAAAACCAACGACTATGATATGGGAACCGATGCCGCCAAGTTCCTGACCAGCAGCATCCCGCAAATCTACTCCACCGATATGACCAACGTGCGATATGCCATCAACGAGCGCCCGCAAGGTGAGGTGAGACTGGGCTTCAATGCCCCGACAGCCGGCACCTACACCATCGCCGCCGCTCGCATGGATATGCCAATGCTGCTGCGCGACTTGCAAACGGGTACTACTGTCAGCCTTACAGACAACGACTATACGTTTGAGTCGAAGGCCGGCACGTTCGACGACCGCTTTGTACTCGTGGCAGACAACAACGCCTTGGGCCTGGCACAGTTGAAGAAGGAAACGGGCATCAGCGTCATCGGTGCCGACAACGGCCTCTACATCAGTGGCCTGAACGACTCATACGCCACCATTTACAACGCATCGGGTGCCATCGTCGCACAAAATGCGAGCAACGGCTTCGTGCCCCTCGCCTTAGGCACCTATATCGTGAAAGTGAACGGCAAGAGCGCCAAGGTGGGCGTAAGATAATAACCAACGAACTGTATCAAGATGAACAGGACTCGTGAATTACTATGGATGCTGTTGCTTCTCTGTTGGGGAAGCATCAGCACCTTTGCACAATCCGGAGACTTCGACCCCACAAACCCGCCCGAGCCGATGCTGCAATACAAGGTGACGGTGGGCAGCACACCCAGCGGTGTGGCATACACTTCGGGAGGGGGAAAGTATAATGCTGGTACAACGATTACCATCGGGACATCGTCGAGGAATTCCAACTATGTTTTCGACCACTGGCTGAAAGACGGGGAGAGAATCGACCAGAGCGCTACTTTCAGATATGTGGTGGAAGCAAAGAACGTGACTTTCACCGCGGTTTATCGGTTTAATCCCAACAATCCGCCCGAACCGACGGTAAGCAACAAATACCGGCTCTATCTGGTACCGTCGCCACAGGGAATCTGCTCGTTCAACATCACCAGCGGCGACAAGAAAGAGGCGGGCACCAGAATATGGCTGAACACCAACGGCAGCCAGGGATTTGTCTTCTCGGGCTGGTATGACGGTGATGGGCTTGTGAGCAACCAGAAGGGGTTCTACTACACCATGCCTGCACGCGACGTGACGCTGACAGCAAGATATGCCTACAATCCCAACAACCCTGATGAACCTGAAGGCAACCAGGAGGATGTGGACAACTATATGCTGGGCGACGTGAACAACGACGGAGTGGTGGATGTGAACGACATTGTTACCACTGCCAATTACATTCTTCATCAAGTGAACCCTGAAGCAAACGCTGCTCCACCCGTCTTCATTTTCAAAGCCGCAGACGTGATAGAAGACAGCGGTATTGATGTGAACGACATCGTGGGCATCGCCAATATTATCATAGAAAATGCGCAAGGTAATTAAACAGAATAAATCAGCATGAAAAAGAAAACAGTTTTTATATTTTTAGCTCTTTGGGGAGCTTTCACAACAATTGCCAAAGCCGACGATGTGACGATTCCTGACATCACACTACTTGCAGGAGGTACGGCAACGATGAGCATCGAACTGAACAACACAGAAAAGGACTATTCTGCGTTTCAGTTCTACTTCTCACTTCCTGAGGGGGTCAGCGTGGTGATGGAAAACGGCAGGATGAAATATGAACTGGGTGAACGCCTGAAAGACACGGGCTTCTCGGTCTCAACCACCACAACGGCTTCGGGCAATTATTTCGTTCTTGGTTACTACACGGTCACCCAGCCTATTCCTGAGCATAGTGGTGCTATTATTACGTTCACTATCCAGGCTGATGAGGACTTGGCCGCCGGCACACTGCAAGGACAGCTCTACGATTCGAGTTTTACGACCACGACAGCTGAAAAGAATGTCTATGACTGTAGTTTTAACATTAACATCATAGATTTTATTACATTGGACGAGAATTCCACCACACCGCCGACAGCTGCCTACGGGAAAGACGTCATCGTGAAGCGCACCATCAAGGCCAACGAGTGGAGCACCATCTGCCTGCCGTTTGCCATGACTGAGGAACAGACGCAAACTGCCTTTGGCGACGATGTGGAGATAAACGACTTCACGGGATGTGAGACGACGGTAAACAGCAACGATGAGATTACCGCCATTCTGGTGAAGTTTGTTCCCGTGACTGAGATGGAGGCCAATCATCCATACGTGATAAAGGTGTCAGAGCCTGTATCGGAATTCACCATTGAAGGCGTGGACATTGAGCCGGAGGAAGCTCCGTCTGTTGACATGGATGAAATGAAAGTAAAGATAGGTAATAAGTACTACTATTTCTATAATAGTTTCATCGGCACCTACGTTGCCAATACCGAGGTGCCGGAGAACTGCCTGTTCATCAGCGAGAACAAGTTCTGGTACTCGACAGGTGCAGCGCGGATGAAGGCCTTCAGGGGGTACTTTGACTTCTACGACATCCTTTCAGATGTGGAAAACGCCCAGGCGAAGATTGGCTTCTCGTTTGAAGAGCCGACACCCGATCCGACACCCGACTCTATAAAAGAGACGGTTGAAAGTGACAATAACTCCGCAGGAGATGTGTATAGTATCAATGGAGTCTTGATAGGAAAAGGAATATCCACAAAACAGCTTCCCAAGGGTGTCTATATTGTCAGGGGCAAGAAGGTGGTAATAAAATAGAAGGATCCGTAGATTATGAAAAGAGAATATTTGCATCCCTGCATAACGACAATGACAAGTTCGAGCAAGGAAATGCTTCTTTCTTCAGGAGGCGTTACAGGCGACAACGGTATAGACTACGGAGGCGTGGATGACGGAACGCACGACCCGGCTGCCAAAGAGTTCAAGTCACAAAGCATTTGGGAGGAGGAGGATAATTCGAAGAATAATATTCTGTGGGATGAATAATACGCTAAAAAGGGGGGATAAAGACTCTGAAAAAGGCTGGAAAGGAACTTGTTCTGAGGAATGATCTTCTGAATTAGTATAAGAACTCGTCGTGTATTTGTTCGCAGTGAAGAAAGAGAAATAAACATTTTATCATATCATCACCATTGCAGGCGGAGGGCCATCTAATGCCTCTCCACCTGCAATGATTTTACGCCCTTTTCAGAAAAATAAGGTTATTTATTTCTCTAAATCCATTTCTTTTTATACCTTTGCATAAGATAAGCTGCATCTCAGCATAAGAACAAGTTCTTCTGCGTTCGATTTGCATTATCTTTGCAAAGAATCCGAATAACCTATTAACAAAAACAGAATCACTAATGGCAAAGAAAGACATCGAGGGGGCTGCCCTCAACCCACAACAGGAGAAACTGAAAGCCTTGCAGGCTGCCATGTCGAAGATTGAGAAGGACTTCGGCAAGGGCAGCATCATGAAACTGGGTGACGAACAGATAGAGAACGTGGATGTGATACCGACGGGAAGCATTGCCCTGAACGCCGCACTGGGTGTGGGTGGCTATCCCAAGGGACGCATCATAGAGATTTATGGCCCTGAGTCGAGCGGAAAGACCACGCTGGCCATCCATGCCATTGCCGAGGCGCAGAAGGCCGGGGGCATTGCGGCGTTCATCGACGCTGAGCATGCGTTCGACCGTTTCTATGCTGAGAAGTTAGGGGTGGATGTGAACAACCTCTACATCGCACAGCCCGACAACGGCGAGCAGGCGCTGGAGATTGCCGACCAGCTGATTCGTTCGAGTGCCGTGGATATTGTGGTGGTCGATTCTGTGGCCGCGCTCACACCGAAGAAAGAGATTGAGGGCGACATGGGCGACAACGCCGTGGGTTTGCATGCCCGTCTGATGAGCCAGGCACTGAGAAAACTCACCGGCACTATTTCGAAGACCAACACCACCTGCATCTTCATCAACCAGCTGCGCGAGAAAATCGGCGTGATGTTCGGCAATCCCGAAACAACCACGGGCGGCAACGCGCTGAAGTTCTACGCCTCGGTGCGCCTCGACATTCGCCGCGTCACCAGCATCAAGGATGGCGACCAGGTGATAGGCAACCAGGTGCGCGTGAAGGTGGTGAAGAACAAGGTGGCCCCGCCCTTCCGCAAGGCCGAGTTCGAGATTTTGTTCGGCGAGGGCATCTCAAAGATAGGCGAAATCGTGGACCTGGGTGTGGAGTACGGCATTGTGCAGAAGAGTGGCTCATGGTTCTCCTATCAGGGCTCGAAGCTGGCACAGGGACGCGACGCCACCAAAGCCTTGCTGCGCGACAATCCCGAGCTCTGCGACGAACTGGAGGCGCAAATCATGGCCGCACTCGAAGACAAGAGATAAAAACCGAGTCGCAGCAAGCAGATTAAACACACCTTAAATATCATACTGGGCGTGATTCGCATGTTTCTCATTACGAGGCATGGGAATCACGCCTTTTATTGTGGCTCTTCGGCAGGAGCAAACTGAACCTTGTAACGGTGAAAGAAAACAATAAAACCAAATTTTCTAAAGAATTTGTATGCAAACCTACGAGTTGTGTTAGTAAAGTGGCACTTTAGAAACGCAAAGTGGCACTTTAGAGTCTTAAAGAGGCACTTTACGGTTTCAGGGTGGCAATATGAGGGAATAGCTTGCTTGGCAGCCATGACGGAATGATGGCAAAGGCAGGTGGTGAGGCTCAACAAAACTGACAACTTGTCACACCATTGTCAGCATTTCTGCCGTTGGCACATGGTTTGTTGAAATCTTTGCGGGTGGTTATGCCCAGCAGAAAAAGATTATTAACAAACAAAAGAATAAAAAGATTATGGGAAAGATTATTGGTATCGACTTAGGAACAACTAACAGCTGCGTTGCCGTATTCGAGGGTAACGAGCCTGTAGTGATTGCCAACAGCGAGGGCAAGCGCACAACGCCTTCGGTGGTTGGTTTTGTGAAGGACGGCGAGCGTAAGGTGGGCGACCCCGCCAAGCGTCAGGCCATCACGAACCCCAAGAACACGGTGTACAGCATCAAGCGTTTCATGGGTGAGAACTGGCAGCAGGTGGCAAAGGAAATCTCGCGCGTTCCCTATAACGTGGTCAACGAGGGCGGTTATCCGCGCGTTGAAATCGAGGGCCGCAAATACACTCCGCAGGAAATCAGCGCCATGGTGCTGCAGAAGATGAAGACGACTGCCGAGGACTATCTCGGACAAGAGGTGACCGACGCAGTAATCACCGTGCCGGCATACTTTAGCGACTCACAGCGTCAGGCAACCAAGGAGGCCGGACAGATTGCCGGTCTGAACGTGCGCCGTATTGTCAACGAGCCTACGGCCGCAGCCCTGGCCTATGGTGTTGACAAGGCTAACAAGGACATGAAAATTGCTGTGTTCGACCTCGGCGGCGGAACCTTCGATATTTCTATCCTGGAGTTCGGCGGT
>JAFZSI010000028.1 GCA_017619445.1 Prevotella sp. | reverse complement strand
GTTCAAAGTTCAAAGTTTAAAAGTTCAAAGTTTAAAAGTTTAAAGTTTAAAAGTTTAAAGCCCATGCACGAGTTTGTTGACGAACTGATGGCTCGCATGACGCTCCAGGAGAAAATCGGTCAGCTGAACCTTCAGGTGGCTGGCGACATTACGACGGGTTCGGCGCAAGACACTGAGGTGGCAGGACTCGTAAGGGAGGGGAAGCTTGGTGGCGTGTTCAACCTGAAGGGTGTGGAAAAGATTCGTGCCTTGCAGGACATAGCGGTGAAGCAGAATCGGCTGGGCATCCCTTTGCTGGTGGGCATGGATGTGATTCATGGCTACGAAACGATTTTCCCCATTCCGCTGGGCATGTCGTGTTCGTGGGATGTGGACGGGGTGGAAAACGCTGCCCGCATTGCAGCCCGCGAGGCAAGTGCCGACGGCATAAACTGGGTGTACAGTCCGATGGTGGATATTGCGCTTGATGCCCGCTGGGGCCGCATTGCGGAGGGAAACGGCGAGGACCCGTATCTGGGCAGCGTGATGGCGAAGGCGTATGTAAGGGGCTATCAGGGAGACTTTTCTGAGAATAGCAACGTCATGGCGTGTGTGAAGCACTATGCGTTGTATGGTGCGGTGGAGGCCGGACGCGACTATAATACGGTTGACATGAGCCGTCTGCGCATGCACAACCAGTATTTCCCGCCCTACAAGGCTGCTGCCGAGGCGGGTGCGGGCTCGTTTATGTCGTCGTTCAACCTGGTTGACGGTCAGCATGCAACGGCCAACCGATGGCTGCTCACCGATGTGCTCCGGGGGTTGTGGCAGTGGGATGGCTTTGTGGTTACCGACTATGGCTCGATTGGCGAGATGGCCAATCATGGTTTCGGCGACTTGAAGCACAATGCCACGCTTGCCCTGAATGCGGGAACTGATATGGACATGTGCAGCCTGGCATTCATCGGCACCTTGGAGGAGAGCGTGAAGGAGGGGAAGGTGAGCGAGGAAGACATTGACAGGGCTTGTAGGCGCATTTTGGAGGCAAAGTATAAGTTAGGGCTTTTTGCCGACCCTTATAGGTATCTTGACAAGAAACGCCGTGCCGTGGACATTTTTACGGCAGAAAATCGCGAAGCGGCCCGAAAACTCGCTACCGAGAGTTTCGTGCTGCTGAAAAATGAGAAATTAGAAATGGGAAATGAAACCCCTCCCGGCCTCCCCAAAGGGGAGGTGTCTGCGCCGTTGTTGCCGCTGAAGAAGGAAGGCAAGATTGCGCTGATTGGCCCGTTGGCCGACAACCGAGCCAATCTGGCAGGTACTTGGTGTGTGGCTTATACGCCGGAGCGTTATAAGACCATTCGTGAGGTGATGACGGAGCGAGTAGGGAGCGGCCGTCTGACGTATGCTCAAGGCTGTAATGTGGCGCGTGATGCGGCGTTGCAGGAGGCTGCGGAGTTTGGAAAGTCTATTCCCCGCGTTGATGATGCCCAGGCTAAGGCTGAGGCGTTGCGGGTGGCAGCGGATGCCGATGTCATCGTCTGCGCCATGGGCGAATGTGCTGAGTTCTCGGGTGAGAGCTCGAGCAGGGCTTCGTTGCAGATGCCCGATGTGCAGCGCGAACTGCTCAGCGAGCTTGTAGGGTTGGGCAAGCCCGTGGTGCTGCTGCATTTCTCTGGCCGCCCCACGGTGCTCACATGGGAGCAGCAGCATGTTGATGCCATTCTGAACGTGTGGTTTCCTGGCAGCGAGGCTGGCGAAGCTATCTGCGATGTGCTTTTCGGCGACGTTGCGCCGAGTGGCAAACTGACGACCACCTTCCCGCAAGCGGAGGGTCAGCTGCCCATTTATTATAATCATCTGAATACGGGCAGGCCGGTGGCTGAGGGTGCCGACCGCTATTTCAAGTATCAAAGCAACTATCTGGATGTGCGCAATGACCCGCTCTATCCGTTTGGATATGGGTTGAGTTACACAACGTTTGACTATAGTGCGCCGTCGCTGAGCGGAAACGTTGTCTCGACGGTTGTGACCAACACGGGGGCGATGGATGCCGACGAGGTGGTGCAGCTGTATATCCGCGACTTGGCGGCAAGCATCAGCAGGCCTGTTAAGGAACTGAAGGGCTTCCGTCGTATTCACCTCAAGGCTGGCGAGAGCCAGACAGTGAGCTTCGACATCAAGCCCGAGATGCTTGGTTTCCTTGATGCTGAGGGACGTCTGGTGATAGAGCCGGGTGATTTCCTCATCATGACAGGGCCCAACAGCAGGGACGTGAAGACGGTGAAGTATGTGCTGAAATGAAAACCCACCCCCAACCCTCCCAAAGGGAGGGAGATAAATGATAAATGGGAAATGAGAAATGAGAACCCACCCCCAACCCTCCCAAAGGGAGGGAGTAAAATTGTTAAATTGTTAAATGTAACAATAAATTGTAAATTGTAAATTGTCAAATTGTAAATTCCTTAAATTGTCAAATTGTAAATTCTATTGATGAGATTCGTTTTATTGCCCTTGTTGTGCTGGCTGACGTTGGCGGCCGTTGCGGCGCCTGCGAAGCCTGATTCGTTGTATCGCCAACTGGACGAGGCGATTGCCCACAGTGCGGATTATGTGGCTGTGAAGGAGCGTGCCATCGCGGCGCTGCGGCGGCGTTTGCGTGATGCGGGCAACGATGCTGACCGCTATGTGTTGTCGCGCCAGATGTATGACGAGTATATGCCTTATTTGAACGACTCAGCCGTTGTGTGGATTCAGCAGTGCATTGTGCTGGCGGAGCGTGTGGGGCGTAGGCAGGATGCTGCGGAGTGCCGTGCGCTGTTGGCGCTGCAGTGCAGCAACACGGGCATGTTTGACGAGGCGCAGGCGGTGTTGGGTGAGATTAGGGAGGCGGACTTAGACAGCGTGGCGTTGGGGCGTTATTACGAGGCTTGCCGCCATGTGTTTGGGGAGTTGGCGTTCTATTCGCGTGTGGAGCCGATGAGGCAGCAGTATGCGGAGAAGCGCGACCACTATGCGCGGCTGATGATGGCCACTCTGCCTGAGGGCAGCGACGCGCGCTTTGTGGAGCGTGAACGGCAGTTGTTGGAGGGCGGACGGCTGAAGGAGTCGATGGGGGTGAACGACGAATGGCTGAGGAGCGTGGAGAGGGGGAGTCACCGCTATGCGCTGACGGCTCTCTACCGTTACTTAGAATACAAGGCGGTGGGTGACACGGTGCAGATGATGTGCTGGATTGCGGAGTCGGCATTGGCTGACGTTCGCAATGCGGTGATGAACCAGGGGTCGATGTGGGAGATTGCCAACCAGCTGATGTTGCAGGGCGACAACGACAGGGCTTATCGCTACGTGAGCTTTGCGAGCGACTGCGCGGCACGCTTCGGAAGCCGTGTGCGCTACTGGCAGCTGTCGCCGCTGCTGACGGCCATAGACCGCAACTATCAGGCGCAGAACGAGAGGACGAGCCGCAAGCTGCGCCTGTTGCTCGGTGTGATGAGCGTGCTTGCGTTGTTGGTGGTGGTGTCGCTGTTCTACGTGAACCGCCAGCGAAAGAAACTGGCTGATGCGCGCGACAAACTGCATCTCTCCAACGACCGTCTCTCGACGCTGAACGCTCAGCTCTCGCAGTCTAATTCGCAATTGTCCATTATTAATTACCAATTATCCGAAGCGAGCAAGGTAAAGGAGGAATATATTGGCCGTTTTCTGCGGCTCTGTTCGCTCTACATTGACAAGATGGACCAGATGCGTAAGCGCATGAACAAGATGCTGAAGAACCGCGATTTTGAGGAACTGGCAAGGATGGCGCGCTCGGTGGAGATGAAAGACCGCGAGCTGGACGAGCTTTATGGCAATTTTGACACGGCTTTCCTGCATCTGTTTCCCCATTTCGTGGAGGACTTCAACGCACTGCTCAAGCCCGAGGAACGCATAGAGTTGCCCGAGGGCGGACACCTCAACACAAGTATCCGTATCTTCGCCCTCATCCGCCTTGGCATAGATGACTCGTCGAAGATTGCCGAGTTCTTGCATTATTCGGTGAACACCATTTACAACTATCGTGCCCGTGTGAAGAATGGCGCGCTGACCGACCGCGAAAACTTCGAACAGCGCGTGAGGGAGATTGGGATGCCGAAGTAGGAACTCCAATTTATTTACAATTTGACAATTTGACAATTTACAATTTATTGTTACATTTGAAAATTTTACAATTTCTCATTTAGATAATCCGCTCACGCTCGGCCAACTCCAAGCGAGCTTGGTTGGCACTCGCTAAATTACGGATTTGTCCGCTAACTCCCGTTAACTCCCGCTAACTCCAATTTCTCATTTTTCATTTTTCATTTTTCATTTTTTGCCAACTGCGTTTTGCATTTTCCTGTGGGGGCAGTGCATGTAAATGCAATTAATCTGAAAATTCGCTGCTGCGTAGCATAAAAAATGTTGCAGTGCTTTGTCATGCCGAATAAAATCGCTAATTTTGCAATCGGTAAGACAGAAGGATAATTTTTATTATATTTTTCAAACTTAAAAGAATTATGGTAAGTTACAAGACACTCGGCCTGGTGAACACCAAGGAAATGTTTGCCCGTGCCATCAACGGCGGTTACGCCATCCCCGCATTTAACTTCAACAACATGGAGCAGTTGCAGGCTATTATCAAGGCCAGCAGCGACCTGAAGAGCCCCGTCATCCTGCAAGTGTCAAAAGGTGCCCGCAACTATGCCAACGCCACGCTGCTGCGCTACATGGCACAGGGTGCCGTTGAATATGCCAAGGAATTGGGCTGCGCTCATCCTGAGATAGTGCTGCACTTGGATCATGGCGACAGCTTCGAGACCTGCAAGAGCTGCATCGACTACGGCTTCTCCAGCGTGATGATTGACGCCAGCCACCTGCCCTTCGAGGAGAACATCGCCCTGACGAAGAAGGTCGTTGACTATGCCCACCAGTTTGACGTGACCGTCGAGGCCGAGCTGGGCGTGCTTGCTGGTGTTGAGGACGAGGTTGTTGCAGCCGAGAGCCACTACACAAAGCCCGAGGAAGTCATTGAGTTCTCACAGCGTTCAGGCTGCGACTCGCTGGCCATCTCCATCGGTACCAGCCACGGTGCCTACAAGTTTACACCCGAGCAGTGCACCAGAGACCCGAAGACAGGCAAGCTCGTTCCCCCGCCACTGGCATTCGACGTGCTTGATGCCGTGATGGAGAAGCTTCCCGGATTCCCCATCGTGCTGCACGGAAGCTCCAGCGTACCCCAGGAGTATGTTGACGAGATCAACTCGCTCGGCGGCAAGTTGCCCGATGCCATCGGCATCCCCGAGGAGCAGTTGCGCAAGGCATCGAAGAGTGCCGTCTGCAAGATCAACATCGACAGCGACTCGCGTCTGGCCTTCACCGCCGCCGTGCGCCGCGTGCTTCACGACAAGCCCGGTGAGTTTGACCCGCGCAAGTTCTGCGGTCCTGCCCGCGACGAGATGGAGAAGATGTATAAGCACAAGATTATTGACGTGCTCGGATCTGACAACAAACTCGCTGACTTGGCTTAACCGCCCGTCAAACCAAGACGAACAAACAAAAATCGGAACCTGCATCATGTGGGTTCCGATTTTCGTTTTTATTTGTTTAAGTATCGGGAGGCAATCCTCAATTTTTCACTGTCGTTCAACAACTCGTCTCAAATCTCAATTCTCAAATCTCAATTCTAATCAGTTGTGTCGGTCTTGATGCTTTCCAGGTTGCCGGTCACGGGGTCGAGCACGACGCTGGTCATGAGTTTCTTGCTGAACAGGGCCTCGTCGAGCATTTCAACCTGGCCAAACTGGGCAGCAAACAGTTCCTGCGATGCTATCACGTTTCCGTCCTTGAAAATGTTGACCTTGATTTTTCCGGGCAGATTGACGTAGAATCCCTCCAAGTTTTTGTCCTTTTCCTTGTTTTTCTTGTCAGCGGCCACCTGGATTTTCGGCACGATGTGCAGGTCTTCAATGCTGAAGTAGTAGGGAGTGCCCGACAAATCGTTGGCATCGGTGAGTCCGAAGTGCTTTGAGAAGCGGAAAAGAATCTGCTTGGTAATCTCGCGCTCGGGGATGTAGGCAAGGCTGATTTCCGTCGTGTCGCGTACGGTCTGACCCTCAAACACTTGCAGCAAAGCAGCCTCCTGAGTGTCCAACTGTTGCAGCATGAGTTTCAGTTGCTGGCCATCGTTGGGCATGAAATCGGCCTGTCCACGAGCCAGCTGGTTTTTGCTCTCACGAATATCGTAGATTTCCTGAGCGGTGAGCTCGGCCATTTTTGCCGTGCTGCCAGCCGAGAGTATTTCCTGGCTCATGTAGTCGTGCGGATTGAGCGGTGCCTCTTTCAAAGCAGGGCGGAACCGCTTGTCGGGAGCAAGAAAGCGTCGCGGTTCGGTGTTGATGGAAGTCAGTATGCCGCTGTCGTCAAGGTTGATGAGCTTAATGTTGCGCTTGTAGTCAGTTTTAGCTTTAAAACTCTTGGTTGAATCAGGCACACCGTAGGGTACTATCTCGGTGGAGAGAATCCTATAGGTAACGGTAGGCTGGGTCTCAACATTGCTTTTCTTGAAAAACCGTTCTGCAAACTGGCAATACTCGCCAGGAGTGTAGGACGATTTTTCCACAAGCATGTTGAAGCGCAGAGCTGTGCGTGGCAGGAAATATTTGGTCTCTTCCTGTGCGGCCATTGTCATGGCGCTGCATAGCAGCATCAAGACTAAAAAGTTTTTCTTCATATATTTGTTGCTTTATGAGTCGGTTATTATTTCTGGAAAAGCTCATTCGGTGATTGTCAGAAAAGCCTTGGGCAGATAGCGGATGATGTCGCCTGCCACCATACTTTCCTCTCCTGTTTCGCGAACGGCCAGGTCGCCGGCCAGTCCGTGCAGATACATGCCAAGCAGGCAGGCTTCCTCGTGCTTGTAACCACGGGCGAGCAAACCGGTGATGATGCCGGTGAGCACGTCGCCGCTGCCAGCTGTGGCCATGCCGGCGTTGCCCGACGAGTTGAAGATGACGCGCCGGTCGGGTGTACAAAGGGCGGAGTAATGGCCTTTCAGAATGACGTAGGCATGCAACCGCTCGGCCATATCGCGCGCTTTGCACAGACGTTCATAGCTGTCAGCCGAAGGAGTGCCGCTCAGCCGGTCGAATTCTTTCGGGTGAGGGGTCATGATAATGTCTTTGGGCAGTTGCTGCACCCATGCGCGGTGCTTTGCCAGCATGTTGAGCGCATCGGCGTCGAGCACCAGCGGGCACTGTGTGCGTCTCACTTGGGCAATCATGGCGATTGCCGTGTTTTCCGACTGTCCCATGCCTGGCCCCATGCCCACTGCGTCGAAGTCCTGCGTTTCCACAGGCTCAGAGAAGTGCGTGTCGTCGTAGTCGTGCATCACCACGGCCTCGGGTACTGAAATTTGCACGATGTCGTTATTGCGCTTGGGCGTATTGACGGTCACCTTACCCGCACCAGCCCGCAAACAAGCCTTGGCTGCGAGCACGGCGGCTCCCGCCATGCCATAGCTGCCTGCAATAATCAGCGCGTTGCCCATGTCACCTTTGTGTGCAAATGGGCTGCGCGTTTTCATCAGCTCGCGAAGGTCGCTTTCCTCGGCCACGGAGTATTGTGTCTTTTCGTTTTCAATGAACTGCGGGCTCAGTCTGATGTCGAGCACCTTCAGGTCGCCTATGAACTGCTGGTTTTCGGGAAAGAGGAACGCCAGCTTCTTTTGTTGCAGTGTCAGTGTGACGTTAGCCTTGATGATGTTTGCCAGTACGTTCATGGTGTTGTCCTCGGTCATCAGTCCCGAGGGGATGTCGATGCTTACCACCTGAGCGGGCGACTGGTTGATGTATTTCACGAGCGAGGCAAATCCACCGGCCAGGGGTTTGTTGAGGCCCGAGCCAAACAGCCCGTCAACAACCAGCGTGTCGGCATCGAGTTTGGGCGGGTCGAACTGCTGTGTGACCTCTGTGAACGATTTGATGCGCCGGTGCTCAGCCACAATCTGTTTGTTCTTGTTGCAGTCGGCAGACAGCTGGCCGCTGATGTTGAACAAGTAGGCCTCCACGCGGTAGTCTTTTTCTGCCAGCATACGGGCCACGGCCAGCGCGTCACCGCCGTTGTTGCCCGGTCCGGCAAACACCACCACGGGTGTTGCCTTGCCCCATCGCTCGGTGATGGCGTAGGTGAGCGCACGTGCCGCACGCTCCATCAAATCGAACGAACTGATGGGCTCGTGTTCGATGGTATATTGGTCGAGCTCATGAATCTGAGCACTGGTAAAAATCTTCATACGTGCAAAATTACAAAATAAATGGCAACCGCGCCGCATGTTTCATTGTTTTTTTTATCATTTTGTCACAAAATGCCTTTTTTCACGTCTATTTAACAATGACTAAGTTTTCAATTCAACATTTAACCCAAATTCTTTGCCGACTCAGAATATTATTATTACTTTTGGCGATGATTATTCCGGAAGGATTGTGTTGAATAACAAAAAACAATATTGAAACATGAAAAAGATTGTATTAACATTGGCCCTGCTGGGCGTCATGACGATGGCAAGGGCACAGAGCGTTGAGACATTCCTCGACCGCTACAAGACGCTCGTTGAACAGGTTGAGGCCAGCGACTCCATCAGCGAGGAGCAGCGCGACAACTTCAAGAACATGTATAAGGAACTCACCGACGAGTACCACGCCACCTACAAGAAGCAAATGAACAACGACCAGCTGGAACTCTACATGGAGTACCGCACCCGCTACCGCCGCCACTTTGCACGCGAGAAAGCCGAAGTCATTGGCGAGCGTTTAGACAGTGCAGGCACCCATGCCTGGCGCGGAGTGAAGAAAGCCGGTTCAAAGGCTTCGGGCGTGTTGAAGGGAATCTTCCGTCGCAACAAGAAATAAACCCTATGCGCTGGCTGAGATACCTTTCGGTAATGCTGTTGGTGTGCATGGCCTTGGCCGTGTGCGCCCAGACAGATGAGGCCCCTCAGAAACGGCTCAAGGTGGGTCTTGTGCTGGGCGGCGGAGGTGCCAAGGGGGCCGCCGAGGTGGGCGCGCTGAAAGTAATCGAGGAGGCTGGCATTCCCATCGACTACATTGCCGGCACCAGCATCGGCTCCATCGTGGGCGGACTCTACTCGATGGGTTACCGGGCCGATGCGCTCGACTCGCTGTTCTGCTCACAGGAGTGGCTGTCGCTGCTGGCCGACCGCGACAACAACCTCAGCAGCGAGCCCATCACCGAGCGCGACGGCGTCACCTACATCTTCGGTTTCCCCGTGTCGCGCAAGGGAAGCAAAAAAGCCGACTCTTCGTTCGGAGCCGTCAGGGGCGACAACATCATGGACCTCTTCCAGCGGCTCACACTCGTGCGCGACAGCATCAATTTCAACCAGTTGCCCATACCTTTCCGCTGTGTGGCCGCCGACATCAAAAGTTGGAGCGAAGTGGTGCTCGACCGTGGCAACCTTCCCCGCGCCATGCGCGCCAGCATGGCCATTCCCGGAGTATTCAAGCCCGTGAGAATGGGCAAGCAAGTGTTGGTTGACGGCGGTCTGCTGAACAATCTGCCCGTCGATGTGGTGCGCAAGATGGGCGCCGACGTGGTAATAGCCATCGACCTGACGCAAGATAAGCCTGGCGAGCGCAATTTCTCGCTCAAGGAACTTACGGGCATAGGCGGAGCCATCGACTGGGTGGTGTCAAGACCCGACGTGAAGAAATACCACGAGAACCGCGCCGCCACCGACCTTTACATCAATCCCGACCTCGGGCGGTTTGGCGTCACCAGCTTCAGCCGCGAGAGCATCATCCAAATGATCAGGCTCGGCGAGCGCGATGCCCGCACCCACATGAAAGCCCTGCTCGACCTGAAACGCCGCATCGGCATGTAAGGTTGCACCCTTACAAAGTCCGATGCCCTTGTGCAACCCACGCAAAGCATTTTCTTGCACATAATCCCCGACATTGTTTTCGCCATGCCGCGAGTTGTTTTTGTAACTCGCGGCATGGCGAAAACAATGTTAAGCTTTACACCAGAATTTTCTAGAAAATTTCACCGCAAACCTACGCTTTGCGTTCATAGACCAATGCTTTGTTTTCGCAGACCTACGCTTTAGGAAAATAACTCGCAGGTTTATGCTCAGATTTTCTAGAAAATTTCATAGTAATCCCAAAAACTTTTCGTATATTTGCAACATCTAATGCAATAAACCATGAGTCCAGTATTCCGACGCGAAAGCGAATTTACTTTTAAGATATACTCTAACGAGGAGGAACGGATGCACATCCACGTCATCTACGACGGCAATGAGGCCAAGTACTGGCTGGAGCCTGAGGTGGAGCTGGCGAAGAATGCAGGCATCCCTGACCACAAACTGAATGAAATAAAGAAAATTGTAGAGAAATATGCAGAAAGATTTAAACAACAATTCCGCGACCACATCGGCAAGCGTATTAATGATTAACGCTCAAGGCATTATGCTCTCAGTGCAAGGTCATGATTATTTCTTGTCGTACAACCGTATTCCCTGGATGCAAGACGCACCTATACGCAGTGTGTTGAACGTACAGATGTCTGGCTCTGAGGCCATCGAATGGCCTGACCTTGACGTGGACCTCGAAATAGACAGCCTACGACATCCCGAGCGCTACCCACTTGTCATTAAACGAAATCCGCTGGACTTCGTGGGGTGAGAAATAAGCCGTTTAAATAAGAACAAGAAACTATTTGAACTTTTAGATAACCTTGATCTTTAGTACTCTGTAGAGCTTTTATGTTACTTTTCCTATCGTATTCATAGTAATCCCCAAAACTTTTCGTAAATTTGCAATATCTAAAGCAACAAACCAATCTATGAGCATCATTAAAGTTAAAGACAAGACGTTCAGGACCTCCATTCCCGAGGCCGAAATTCTGAAACATGTGAAAGAAGTGGCTGCCCGCATCAACAAAGACATGGACGGCAAGAACCCGTTGTTCCTTGCCGTGCTGAACGGTGCGTTCGTATTTGCTGCCGACCTGATGCGCGAAATCACCATCCCGTGCGAAATATCGTTCGTAAAGCTTGCCTCGTACATGGGCACGGTCTCGACGGGCAAAATCACCGAGGTGATTGGCATCAACGAGGACCTGGCAGGGCGTCATGTGGTGATTGTTGAGGACATTGTGGACACGGGCCTCACCATGCAGCGCATGATTGAGACGCTGAGCCTGCGCCATCCCGCCTCGATAAGCATCTGCACATTGCTGCTCAAGCCCGACAAGCTTCAGGTGGACATCGACCCCGAGTATGTGGCCATGCGCATCCCCAACGAGTTTATCCTGGGCTACGGACTCGACTACGACCAGCAGGCACGCAACCTGCGCGACATCTATACGCTGGTGGAGTAGCGCGGAAACCCATGACGAGAGACTCTCGTGCATGACACGCTGACAAGGAAATCAATTTTTTACATAACAAACAGAGCGTATGAAATTCCAGAAACTGCCTCACATGCCCAGCGCCAAGACCAATGCGCAGCCGGGCGACCTGTTGCCAGACGTTTGGTACAAGAAAAAACAAGCTGAAGCGGAACTTAACCAAGTAGAACAACATATCAACATGAAGAACATTGTGATTTTCGGCGCTCCCGGCTCAGGCAAGGGAACGCAGAGCGAAAAGCTCATCGAGCACTACGGACTGGAGCACATCAGCACGGGCGACGTGCTGCGTGCGGAAATCAAAAAGGGCTCGGAACTGGGCCAGACGGCCAAGAGCTTCATCGACCAAGGACAGCTAATCCCCGACGAGCTCATGGTAAACATTCTGGCAAGTGTCTATGACTCGTTCGGACGAGGCCACAAGGGCGTAATCTTCGACGGATTCCCCCGTACCATCCCGCAGGCAGAGGCCCTGAAGCAGATGCTGGCCGAGCGCGGCGACAAGGTGGCCGCCATGCTGGAGCTGGATGTGCCTGAGGACGAGCTGATGAAGCGACTCCTGCTGCGCGGACAGCAGAGCGGGCGGGCTGACGACAACGAGGAGACCATCAAGAAGCGCCTCGTGGTCTATCACTCGCAGACGCAGCCCCTCATCGAGTGGTACAAACAGGAGGGACTGCACCACCACATCAACGGGCTGGGTGAGCTGGACCGCATCTTCGGCGACATCTGCGCCGTGGTGGATAACATATAGAAAATTTAGAGTCTCTAGCTTACATTATTCACGGGAGTTAGCGGGAGTTATATGAATTTTTCGCTATCGCTCAACAACACGTCTGCGAATTCATTGGGAGTTAGCGGGAGTTAACGGACAATACTCTGGCTATTGTCCGTTAACTCCCTGAGCGGTCGCAGACCGCGATAACTTCAGTTAACTCCCGATGACTCCATGAATAATTCAGGCTAGAGCTTTTAGAGCCTTTATCAATCAGCAACTCATGGCAGAAAGCAATTTTGTTGACTACGTGAAGATTCTCTGCCGCTCGGGAAAGGGCGGCAGAGGTTCTATGCACCTCAAACACGTAAAGTATAACTACAACGGCGGACCCGATGGTGGCGACGGCGGCGATGGCGGCAGCGTCATCCTGCGCGGCAACCACAACTATTGGACCCTGCTTCACCTGCGCTACCAGCGTCACGTGTTTGCCGAGCACGGCGGAAACGGCGGCAAGGACAAGTGTCACGGCACAAATGGCCGCGACCAGATTATCGATGTGCCCTGCGGCACCGTGGTCTATAATGCTGAGACCGGAAAATACTTGTGCGATGTCACCTACGACGGACAGCAGGTGGTGCTGCTCAAGGGTGGGCGCGGCGGCCTGGGCAATTTCCAGTTCCGCACCGCTACCAACCAGGCCCCGCGTTATGCGCAGCCCGGCGAACCCATGCAGGAAATGTCGGTAATTTTAGAGTTGAAACTGCTGGCCGACGTAGGACTGGTGGGATTTCCCAACGCAGGCAAATCGACCCTCGTCTCGGCACTTTCAAATGCAAGACCCAAAATTGCCAACTACCCCTTCACCACCATGGAACCCTCGCTCGGCATTGTGGGCTATCGCGACCAGAAGTCGTTTGTCATGGCCGACATTCCCGGCATCATCGAGGGAGCAAGCGAGGGTCGCGGACTGGGACTGCGGTTCCTGCGTCACATTGAGCGAAATTCGCTCTTGCTGTTCATGGTTCCCGGCGATACTGACGACATTCTGCACGAATACCGAGTGCTGAAGGGCGAACTGGAGAAATTCAACCCCGAAATGCTTGACAAGCACCGCGTGCTGGCCATCACCAAGTGCGACCTGCTGGACGACGAGCTCATGGCCATGCTGCGTGAGGAAGTGACTGCCGGACTGAAAGAAATGGGCGACGAGTTGCCGCTCGTGTTTATCTCGGCTGTCACGGGCAGCGGCCTCGAACGGCTCAAGGATGTGCTGTGGGAGGAACTCAACAGCGAGAGCAACAAGCTGCAGGTCATTACTGCCGAGGACACCCTGGTGCACCGCGACAAGGACATGGCAGCCTTTGCCGCGGAAATGGCCGCTGAAGGCGAGGACGACATAGAGATTCTTGACGAAGAAGACCTTGAGGATGTCGAGGAATTGGACGATTTCGAATACGACGACGAATGATGAGCCTCGTTCCTCAGTTGCATGAATATGATATGGGTACGCGTGTGAGGGCTTTCAGCACCACGCGCCACGGATGCGTTGGGGTTGGCAATTATGCCGGCTTCAGCGTCAATCATTATTGTGGCGATGCACCCGAAGCGGTCAGCCAAAACCGCAGCACGCTGTGCCGCCTCTTGCAGATTGACGAACGGATGCTGGTATATCCGCATCAGACACACGGCACCGAGCTGCGCGTTATTGACAATGAGTTTCTTTGTCAGCCGACAGACGTTCGTTGTGGGCAGCTTGAGGGTATCGATGGCGTGATGACAAATGTTCGGGGCGTGTGCATTGGCGTGTCAACAGCCGACTGCATTCCCGTGTTGCTCTACGATGAGGACCACCAAGCCGTGGCTGCCATTCACGCCGGTTGGCGTGGCACCGTGGGTCGCATTGTTGAGAAAGCGGTGACGGCCATGCAACATGCCTATGGCAGTATGCCCCAACGGTTGCGTGCAGTCATAGGACCCGGCATCTCTATGAAGAATTTTGAGGTGGGCGACGAGGTGTTTGCAGCCTTTGCCGCCGCAGGTTTCAACATGCTGAGCATTGCCCGCAGGTATCCGTGCAAAGACTCTCTTTCCGAGAAATGGCACATCGACCTGTGGGAATGCAACCGCCAGCAGCTGATGGGGCAGGGGGTGGAAGCCGCAAACATTCAGTTGGCGGGCATTTGCACCTACGACAGGTGCGTCGATTTCTTCTCTGCGCGCCGCTTGGGCATCAACAGCGGGCGCATCCTCACGGCCATCATCATGGAGTAAGCATCCGTGTAGGAAACAAAATAATAAGGTACGCCCGCGTACCTTATTTTTTGTTATGTGTATGCTGTTATTTCTTTCCTTTGTGCCGGTTGGCCCGCTGTTGGCGGTATTTCGCCTTTTGCATGGCCGAGCCGCTGCCGTGCGAGCCGGTGACATATTTCTTCTTCTTGGCTTTGGTTTTCACCTTGCTTTCGTCGTCGGTTTTCCTTGTGCGGCTCTTGCCGAAAGAAATGCCGTTGATGAGTATGCTCTCGAAGTCGTCCATAGGTGTTTCTAAAGCGGTTTTTGTTTAATGGTGGAACAGACGCACGCCCGTAAACGCCATGGCGATGCCATATTTATCGCACGTCTCAATCACGTTGTCGTCGCGCACCGAGCCGCCAGCCTGGGCAATGAATTGTACGCCGCTTTTGTGGGCGCGCTCAATGTTGTCGCCGAAGGGGAAGAACGCATCGCTGCCGAGAGCAACGCCAGTGTTGCTGGCAATCCACTCGCGCTTCTCCTCGCGTGTGAGCGGTTCGGGACGGCTGCTGAAGAACTGCTGCCATGTGCCCTCGCGCAGCACATCGTCGTAGTCGTCAGAAATATACACGTCGATGGTGTTGTCGCGGTCGGCGCGCCGTATGCCCTCTTTGAACGGAAGGTTCATCACCTTGGGATGCTGTCTGAGCCACCAGATGTCGGCCTTGTTGCCAGCCAAGCGGGTGCAGTGGATGCGGCTCTGCTGTCCTGCTCCGATGCCGATGGCCTGACCGTCCTTGACGTAGCAGACGGAGTTCGACTGCGTGTATTTCAGGGTGATGAGGGCGATGATGAGGTCGCGGCGCGCATCGTCGGTGAAGGTTTTGTTCTCTGTGGGAATGTTCTCGAAGAGAGCGGGGTCGTCCAGCCTAATCTCATTGCGTCCCTGCTCGAAGGTGATGCCAAACACTTGTTTGCGCTCCACAGGCTCGGGCTGGTAGGCTGGGTCAATCTTAATCACATTATAGGTTCCCTTGCGCTTGTCTTTCAGAATCTCTATGGCCTCGGGGGTGAAGTCGGGGGCAATCACGCCGTCGCTCACCTCGCGCTTCAGCAGGCGTGCCGTAGTGGCGTCGCAGGTGTCGCTGAGTGCCACGAAGTCGCCATACGACGACATGCGGTCGGCACCGCGCGCACGGGCATAGGCACAGGCTACGGGCGACTGGTCGAGTCCCTCAATGTCGTCCACGAAATAGATTCTCTTCAGCGTGTCGCTCAGCGGCAGGCCCACGGCAGCACCCGCCGGACTGACGTGCTTGAACGATGCGGCGGCAGGCAGGCCTGTGGCCTGTTTCAGCTCGCGCACCAATTGCCAGGCGTTGAAGGCGTCAAGGAAATTGATGTATCCCGGGCGGCCGTTAATCACTTCGATGGGTAGTTCGCCCTCCGTCATGAATATGCGTGAGGGCTTCTGATTCGGATTGCATCCGTACTTCAAAGACAGTTCTTTCATAAATAATACGCTATTGGAGATTTTGATGTGCAAAATTACTGCTTTTTTATGAGTTACACAAGAATTTATGCGTATCTTTGTACGCACAAACAGAATAATACGCGTATGGAAAGGAAAAGAATAGAGCTGAGGAAACTATTGGAGGCCGTAGAGAAGGAAATCCTGAAGAAACCCAACAAGAAAGTCCTCGACCGACTTTCGCTCTTTGCGGGCTATCAGGACTGGGAAGGCTTTCAGAAAGCCCTCCACGGACAGTCGGGCGGTTTCTCCAACTATGATGCCGAAGACGGGAAATACAAATCACCCCGAACCGACAGCAAAGTCCCTCAAACCGAAGGTGATTCTTCCCATACAGACGATTGATTCCCCCAATTCTAAGACTCGTTTTTTTCATAAGAAGAAGACTCAGGAGATTTCCTTTAACAAAAAGGAGCGAGGAAACTCCCGTTCTTTCCGTTGTTCGGCGGATGCCCTCATCCGCCGCATCTGATTACCTGTCCCCGTACCACGTTCATACAATAAAGAGCCGCCACTCTTTCCTTTTCACACACACGATGGACCAATGTGCTGTGCAAGGATAGAACGTGGCGGCTCTGCGGTTTGTCTGTTAGTTTATGATGATGCGCTTCATTTGGGCGATTGAGCTATCGAAGGCCTGCTTCACCTCCTCGTTCTCAAAGTCCAAAGGTGTGCCGTCCTCATAGTAACTGTCACAGAAGACACAGCTGTTGTCTTTTAAATAAATATAGTAATAAGCTGTGCCGTTCCATTCCCCACGGAACAACTTGGGGTCATTATATCCTTTTCGGAAAATCTCTCCAAGTCGGTTCGTCTTTCCTTCAGCAGAGGTAATCCATGATATCAGCCACTCGGGCAGGCTCTCCAAACTTACATACTCTCTTCTGGCATTATCACAATTGTAATTGTTGTAAAAAGGACCATAGTTCGAATATGTGTCATAACTATACTCCATCTCTATGGGTTCATGCAAACGCACGTATTCTTGGGTATAATATTCTATATGGTCTGCTGTACAGGATTCATTCATGTATTTTATAACCATTGTATCCTTAGTCAATCGGGTAACGACCTCTCCAAACCGAGTGTTAATGTAAATCACACCATTCTCACGAACCATCCAAGGACTATGTCGCCAGGCATCTGCAGGAACATACGTGCTGTCTTTCAGTGTGAATAAGGCAGTTTTCTTTCCGCCATAACCAAATGCGGTGTCTTCTTCGTCAGAAAACCAAATGCCACTTCTCAACCTTTCACCATTCTGAACCTTAATCCAATAGCCAGGCAACAACGACGCATCCAAATTCTCCGGTGCATTCATAAAGACCGTTTCATCTGGCGATGATTTTTCTTCGATGTTTGGTGATAGCGAGCCTTCATCATCATTGCTGCACCCTGCAAAGGCGAGCAGTGCGGTTACTACAAAACAAAATAACTTAAACTTTTTCATTGTTCTTCAGCTTTTTATGAGTTAAACTTCCTATTTATATAACGATTTAGAAATGATGTTTTCGTCAGTTTTGTAGTTAAATCTTGTTAATCAACTTTGCAATGCGTGTCACTTCTTTATGAACTTCTCACTCCGAGATTCGCTTGACGGAGAACTCAGGAGCGCGCATTATATAGACATTGGTTGTTTTGAGTATTTCAGCGAATAGTGCGTCAAGAGCAACGTACTCAGGGTTAATTTTGTACACTTTGCCGCTAAATTCCATTTTTTCACCTATAACAAACTCTTTATAGAATTCTTCTCTGATATCTCCACCAAGAAAGTCGTTTTCGCCTGCTCCTGGATCTGGAGGTGTCAGTGGGAAGAGATAATACCTGTCGCCATTGGCTGTTTCTATATACTCTATGTTATGATACCTTTCTGCGGCGATAGGAAATCTTTCGTGGTCCAATCGGGCTATGCCTGTTTCCCCGCTAACATCTTTCAGGTAATCACCAACTATAGAAACATAGTAAGGTGGAGGAGTTGAATTATCAGGGCCACATATAGAATCATTGGCTTCTTTCATGTTACCATCACTATAGTCAATCGGGTCGTTATCACTACCACAAGATACTGTTATACAAGCTCCTACTATCATTAGGAACATGGATAAAACTGATAAAATACTTTTCTTTTTCATAATCTTTTCTTGTTTATGTGTTAATACTATATTTGCGTCAATTCTTTTATTATAAAACAATTCAGGTTGCAAATCCTTGCATCAAAAGAGAAAGAAAATATGATATTTTTATATCTTTTAAATCATTTTTACTGATGCCGATGTGGGAGATTACCATATGGGGCAATCGTTGGAGGCCTACTTAATGTGTAACTGTGAAATATTTAACATTATTGTAATAATTTCTATTAAGTCCTGAAGGCAAAGTATTAATAGGATCATCTAATTGAATAGAATTATATGCATTAAAACATTACTTTCAAAGTAGCCATTTTGTCGACCATCCCATCCCCAGTTAATGTGATTATGGCAAGTCCTGTATGTGTACATGGTATGGTCAAGAAACCAATTGACACCATCATAAGAACACATCAGATTATAATTACACTTAACATAATAGCATCCGTCAATAACCCAAGCATGTCCTATATTATTGCTATTCTCACCTCTCATATAAATAAGTTTGTTATTACCTAAAGCAGTGGCTAATGGATATCCTCCATCATATGATGATAATGCGTAATCTGTTATAGATCCAACTGTATAGCCTAAACTTTGAATTGTATTTCTCATATTTGTAATGAACGTAGAAGTACCATTTGAATCATAATTACTTCCGGCCAGTTCTCCTAATTGACGACAAAGCCTGCCTATCTCTATGTCATACTCATCACGGTTATAACTAACATTTGTAGTTTGATGGTTACAAATTGGTATCCAATAAAGGGGCGTGTAATCTACTCCACAGTCACTATATGTTAAAAAGATATATGGAGGATATTTAAAGTAACTCATAATCTGGGCTGCTGCCACAGGGCCACAACCTGCCCAACCATTAGGACAATACTGCCCCGTTCGGCCTTGTTGCCCCCATCTCACCGTAATCATAGGATCAACTTTCTGATAATAAACCGTATCATACTCTGGCATATACATGGGCTGGTCTGGGCCATAGCGTGTGCCACCACCCACTTTCTCGTCCTCCACAGGTGTCCTGTCCTTAAACGCCACGTATGCCTTGGCCATCTGCATATACGTGTCAAAGCCTGGGTTGCCTGTAGGCACGCTGGGGTCGTAATAGCCTGATTCCGTCACGGCAATCAGTCCGTCGGTCTGCCTGCTGGCGGAAACGACCGCAAAGCCCTGGTCATCGTTGAAATTGAAGACATAGAACAGGGTGTCGTTCGTGGAGGCAGTGCCGTTGGAGCGGGTGACAGGCTGGCGGTAAGCCTTCACGCCGTTTTTCAGGTTGATTGTCCTGACGGGTTCCGCACCACGGGTCGTCGGGTCATTACTGCCTAAC
>JAFZSI010000002.1 GCA_017619445.1 Prevotella sp. | reverse complement strand
CGGAAGTTAGCGGACATATGCTGAACTATTACATAATCCGTTCCCGCTCAGCCAATTCCAAGCAAGCTTGGTTGGCTTTCGCTTACCCACGGATTTGTCAGTTAACTCCCTGAGCGGTCGCAGACCGCGATAACTTCAGTTTTTTCGCTTTGCTCAAGGCACTCCTCCCGATAACTCCTGAGAATAACTCCCGATAATTGTTGCCACAAGTTTCCTTGCCCCCCCGTATGAGCGGTATTCACAGAAATAAATGCCTTGCCAAGTGCCGAGGTTCAGGCGTCCGCGGGTGATGGGAATGGTGATGCTCACGCCACTCAGCACCGATTTGGCGTGGGCAGGCATGTCGTCGGCACCTTCAAGGGTGTGCAGGTATTCTGGACGGTTCTCTGGCACCAGTCGGTTGAAAATAGTCTCCATGTCAGCGCGTACGTCGGGGTCGCAGTTCTCGTTGATGCACAAGCCGCAGCTCGTGTGCTTCGTAAAGAGGTTTATGATGCCCGTTTCGGGGAGTTTTGGCAACTGGCGCACAATCTCGCTGGTCACCAAATGAAATCCGCGTGACATGGGCTGCAGGGTGATTTCAATTTGTTGTATCATTTGAGTGTTTGTCCTTTTCTGAATTCGTCCAACTGGCGGAAACAATGGCTGTTGATGATTTCCTCCAACTGCCGGTCGGGGTTGTTAAGGATGTGGCAGTCGTAATCAAAAACCATCAATTCACCGTTCTGTGCTGTATATGGCTGCCACTTAGGCAGTCCGGCGGTATTGGGGTTGCCCGTATGTGCAAACTGCGCCCACACGCTGCTCATCACGTCGGCCAGCTTCAGGTCTTTCTCCGTGGGTTGTGGCAGTTCGTTTGCAGCATGGTGCAGGGTGTTGAAGCAGAATTTCAGTTCGTGTCCGTGAATGGAACCCTGGTTTACGGGCGACCGCCACGTGAACATATACATGTAGGTCTGTGCCTGTCGGCTTTCGGCAATATGGTCGGCAGTGATAATGGTTTTCGGGCGGAACAGCCAGTCGATGCTCAGCAGGTCTTGCGGAGAGTGGCCGGGCCATGCCTTGTCGAAGGCTGCGATATATTTGTCGGTTTCATCGCCAAAAGTGTCTTTCAGTTTCTCACGGGCCTCGTCGGCAGTCATCGGCTGGTCATAGGTCAGTCGCTGCAACTCGTTGAACGTGGTGCCAATCAAGATGGGAATGTTGTCGGAAATGCTGGCAAAACCAGGCTGGAAAGGCTGTTGCAGCAGGGTTTCTCCGTCGGGACTCGGACCGAAGCCCCACATCATGGGCGTGCCAGGCTTGCGGGTGCCGATGCTGGCGGCCATGGCGCGCTGCCCCGCGGCGTAAAGCTCTTCATAAAGAACGTCGTTGATGCGCTCAATGTGCTGCGGATCTATGTTCAGCTCCTTCAACACGGCCTTGCCCAGCGACTCGCTCATGGCCTTGGTGTTCACATTCAATATGGTGCCGCTCATGATGATGGCCTTGTGAAACAGTCCTTTAGCCTGGGGCATGCACAGCAGCGTGCCCACCTTGCCGCCACCGCCCGACTCGCCGAAGATGGTCACATTATTCGGGTCGCCGCCAAAACGCGATATGTTGTCGCGAACCCATTGCAGCGCGGTCACCACGTCGAGCATGCCAACATTGGCCGAATGCTTGTATTTGGGTGAGCAGGCTGACAGGTCGAGGAACCCCATAATGTTGAGGCGGTGGTTAACGCTCACCACTACAACATCTTTCTTGGCTAACTGCATACCAGGATTCCAGGCTGAGGTGCCTGAGTCGAAGCCGCCGCCATGAAGCCACAGCATCACAGGCTTGCGAGCTTTCAGGTCGGTGGTCCACACGTTGAGCACACAGCAGTTCTCCGACATTTCATCCTCGCTCAGCTTCTTCCCCCAAGTGTTCTGCATGGCCTGAGGTCCCCAGTGGTCGCACACCTTCACGCCCTTCCACTTGTCCGCTGGCTGTGGAGGCATGAACCGCTCCACTTTGGCGTATGGAATACCAAGGAAAGCCATGCTGCCCTCCTCATTTATGCCTTGCACCCATCCCGAACGGGTTTTCACGGTGAGCGCTTTCTCTGGCTGAGCCATGGCCATCGGCACTATAAGCATGACCATGAGCGAAATGATGAGAATCTTTTTCATTTCCGTTTTTTCTATGATTACTATTTTGAGGCAAAGTTACGAAAAAACGAGCGCAGAACAAAAGAAAAATGTTTTTTTCTTTCGGTATGCCGAGTGAAAGTAACTTCGGCGAAGTCAGAGTTTCAGAAAATACGAGAGCAGAACAAAGGAAACCATTCCTTTTTAATGCAGAGAGGAAGTAATTCTGAGAAATAATAATGTTTTGTTCCAAAGTCTTGCAATCTTGTTAACATTGCATATACTTTTTTGAGATGGCGGCACGGGCATCAATGGTCAGAGACAAAGTCGAGGCCAGTTTTTCTTTAGGACAATCGACGGCCTGTACCAACGGGTCATCTGCCCTGAGTTTCATCACAAAAACACTTGGTCCTGTTGTGATGCTGCCTACGAAGGAACGTCTATCAAGCAGCAGATTGACTGATATCAGCAGGCGGATGATGGCCTCTTTTCTCTTTTGTGGCGTAAGTTTGCAGAACTCCCGATGATGGTAGCCTGTTTCCTTCGGCTGACAAAGCGTGACGAGTCTCAACTGCGGATAGTCTGCTTGCAATTTCTGGAACATTCTATAGTCATCTGTCAGGATGAATACACATACGCCTTTCTTAGGATTCAGCACTTGCATAATGCGTTGGGCACTTATTAGTTTTGTCTCCCTGCTCTTATCTCCACCACGGAGATGAATGCCGGACATATCTTTTGGTATTTTCAATCGGTTTCTGTATATAGCCTCTTGATGCAGGATGTCTGGCTGTAGATTCCATATCATTCTTGCCAATAAGCTGTATGCATCGGTGTAACTGCCATCGATTCCCAATTCAGGAATACGGTAGTGCTGTTGGGTAAATGAAGGTACATCTTGTCCTAACAATACCCATTCCTTGTATGTCAGGAATGCTATCAGGTGACCCATCACAGTCTTTTGGACAGATTTGACTTTCCATGCTATGGGGCCGACGCTCTTCTGTCGCCTGCATAGCTTCAGAACACGTCGCCACGATGGCAGGCGGTGGAAGTTATACCTTTGATGAAAAGGTTCATGCACTTCCTCACAAAACGGCAGGAAATACTCTGTCCACCCGGTGCCTGTGCCAAAGTTCGCATCGTCTGAATAGAGTTGGAACCTAATATGGTGAGCCAGGCAATGGAGCATCGCGTCCACCATGTAATTTAATTCGACAAAGAGACCGCAGTCAACGCCGATATGGTACACCATTCTCCTGCGGAAGGTTTCATTGACCCTCCGATAGGATGCTGCATCCAGCTGTTTCATTTTGATGCGTGTTGTTTGTTCGTTAATGGGAATGACGCCTCAAGGCAAGTGTTCCTTACCTTTGATTGTAACGATGAAGCAGGTATAGATATAATGCCTTTGAAGCGCCAATGACTAAAGTCGGTTCTTCTCAGCATTACCGGCACCGGTGCCCTTGTACTTCGACGGGGTGACATTGAAGCGGTAGCGCAAGGAGAGTTGGATGCAACGGGAGTCGTTGTCCTCCATCTTCCGTAGCATCATCCGATTGCAGTAGAGCGTGACGTAGTTAATGCCACCGTTGAAGAGGTCGTTGCCAGTCAGTTTGACGTTGAGACGGCGCTTGAAGAAGTCCTTGCTGACGCTGAGCGAGAGGATGGCATTGGTGCAATCGACCCAGATGTTCGAGCCTGTGTTGCCGTGGGTGTGCATGTTGAAGTCGGCCTGTATGAGCCAGTCGTGAAGCAGGGCGACGATGTTGCCTAATTGCAGGGACAGCATCGGATGATTAAAATTCTTTTCTTCGCCTAAGAACGTCGCCTTGAGCCAGGGTTTCATCAACGACACGTTGTATTGTGGTGTCCACGTTATCCCTTCGTAAAGTTTGACGTTCTTTTGTGCGCCGAGGGTAACGGTGAGCCAGTCGGCATGGTCGTAATTCTTGCTGGTGGCGAGATTTACCTTGCTATCCTGCTCTATGCTCTCTACCGTTGAAAGGATTGGGTCAACACAATGCGAGTAGTTCGTCATAAGATAGAGCCACTTCCACATCACCATCATGTTCAAATTGTGGTACTTGACGGGTTTCAGATAGGGATTACCCGTCTCCATGTTCAGGCGGTTCTCGTAGGTGACGTCGCTGCTCAATAGCCAGTAGGCAGGGCGTGCGGTACGCTTGGCGTAACTGAGGGATAGTTGCAGATTCTTGGCTGAAGTCGATACCGATGCCGATGGGAAGAAGTCGTCATAGGTGCGGCATTGTTCATCGCGGCGCAGACCATCGACGAAATATTCCGACTCCACGTGTTCGAAGCGCAGGCCTGCCGACAACTGAACTCGGCCCAGACGCTGGCGCAGTTCCATGAAAGGTGCAATGGCTTGCTCGTGCTGCTCGTTGTTGCTGTTATCGATATATCCCTCCCAATTGTCAAATCTGCTTTTCCATCGTGTATTGGTATATTCTTCGCCCACCTCAATCTGTCCTTTCCACAGCGGATGGGTTATGAATAGTTTCTCGGCGAAGAGCCTACTGCGTGTCATGCTCTCGGTGTTCACGTCGAGGTCTGCGTCTTTTTCGCTCAGTTCCTGTTGGGTGTTGCGGCTCAACTGTCTGCGGAAGGTGTAATCGGCATTAAAGTCAATATCCAGTTGACCCAACTTGCCTGTATAGTAGAGGTTTACCTGATGATTGGGATAGTTCTTGTCACGCCGGACGCTGTTGTTTTGCAGATGGTCGTATTCATTATTGTCGAATATTATGTAGTCATCATTCTCCCTGCGGGTCTTCACGTAGTCGTGAGTGTTTTGGTAGAAACCACCGAAGGAATGGCGGTCGCTAATCTGATAGTTGAAGCCGAGTCGTCCTTCAAAGAAAGGGTTGCGAGCAATGGCCTGCTGCCGGTCGGTGATATTCCACAATGTGTCGGCATAGACGGTCTGCTCAAACTCGCCACGGCGCCATCTTTTGTTATAGGCTCCGAAGAGATTGGCAAATAGCTCCAGCCCGCCCGTGCGATAGGTAAGGTTGATGCGCTCATTGTTGGCATAGCCATGGCCCTTGCGACTCCAAGATGTCAGCTCTACGCCCAGGCCTTCGCCTGCAGTCCGCTTGGTGCGGATGATGATGACAGAATTTACAGTGGCATCGTAGCGGGCACCTGGGTTTTGGATGACCTCGACGCTGCGGATATTATCCGACTGCACGTTCTTCAGCTCGTTCAAGTCGGTCAGCTTGCGGTTGTTCAGATAAATCAGCGGTACACCCTTGCCTAAGATTTCGAACCCCTCGCCCCGTTTTGCAATCATAGGAACTCGGGTAAGCACATCCTCTGCGGTGCCCATCCGCTCCATCACCGTTCCCTCGACATTCATTAGCAGCGAGTTTCCCTGCAGCACCACCTTGGGGCGCTCACCTTGTACCACAACTCCATTCAAGGTGTAATTGTCGGGGCGCATTCGGATGGTTCCTGCATTCTCTTTATCACATAACCGGAAGATGGTTTTGTAGCCTACGTAGGAGATGCGGGCAATGACGGTCGGCTGGCTATATGGAACGACAAACTGTCCAGCCTCGTTGCTCACTCCACCGCTGAGCAAAGCGGAATCAGCGGGATTGAGCAGGGCAACGTTGGCGAAGGCCACAGGCTGGCCTTGCTCATCGATGATGGTTCCTCTGAGGTGGCGGTCGGTTTTGTGGGTACACTCAATGTAGATTTCTCTTTCTCCGCTCTTAACAATACGCACGGGGTAGAAGCCGACAATCTGCATGATGGCATCAGGAACGGACTTGTGCTGCACATGGGTGGTCACGCGGAAGTCTTCCAACTCGTCATAGATAAACACGATGTCATAGCTGGTGGTCTGCAATTGAATGTATTTCAAGGCTTCCGATAGCGATACGTCCTTGAAGCTGCGAGTAATTCTTTGTGCACTGGCAAATGAGACAAAGGTGCACAACAACAGCATGAATGATAGTCTTTTCATCATGGTAAAACGTTTTTAGCAATCCTTGGCAGGAATGGCGGTGGTTCTTATGAAAAGCGTATCGTTCTCTGTTTGGATTTGTATCCAGTCAAAGTTGTTCAGCATCTCCACGACTTTCTCCAGCGTGTATTCTGGTTTCCACTGGTAGAACAGGCGCAGACGAGGTGCTTCTTCGTTTTGATAAACCACCTTGACGTGGTAATACGCTGACAAGTCTTCGAATATCTCTCCTAAAGGTACGTTGTCGTAGAGCTTGGGCTTCAGCAGGACTGTGTCGGGAGCCTCTACAGACAAATGCCCCCCGGCCTTTGAGGTTTGAGACTTGTGGTCTGTAGTTTTGATGGTTGTCGTTGGTGTTAACTGGTGTGCGCTCCATTGGAATGCAGCGTAGGCAAGGCCCGAGAGCATCAGCACTGCGACAAACATGGCGGCTACTTTCATTAGGGGATAGTGGAGTAGAGACTGAAGCGTGAAATGTGAAGAATGTGACTGCGCAAGCTGTTCCCACTCAGCATCAATCATTTCATCAGTGATTTCCTCGTTGGAACGGGCAGCATCAATAGCACTCTGTGTCTTTGACATTAGCGTGTAGAGTTCACGGCACTCGTCGTCAGCAAGAATCTCCTGCCATTGGTCGGCCGTGTATCGCTGGGGATGCTCCATCATCCGGAGCAACAGGTCTGTCTTGTTCATACGCTCATTGGTTTTTAAGATGTGTACGTAGTTGACTGAGCGCACGACGCAGATGCTTATAAACGGTGGTCTCACTGACTCCTATGCGAAGGGCAATCTCCTTGAAGGTGACACCGTCGCGGAAATGCTGCATAATGATGTCGCGGCAGACGGGCGGCTCCAGCAGCTCTATCCCCTTGGACAAGGCTTTCAGTTCTTCTTCGACTTGGAAGCCCCCTGCCCCCCAGAGGGGGAAGTTCCACGACTCGTCAACGTCAAGCAGGTAGAGGTGTTCCACCCGCTCCTGAATCTTTCGATTGCGAATCACGTTCATGCATCGGTTTCGTACGCTTGTAAGCAGATAAGCCTCGGCAGTGTCTTCCCGAAGATCACAACGACCATCGAGGAGCTGGGCAAAGATGTCGTGCACTACATCCTTGCTTTCCGCATCGTCGTGCAGAAGTATGGTGGCCAACCGATACATCTCACGGTAATGCCGCTTGAACAATCTACCAAGTTTCCTTTTATCTGTCATACACTCAAAATACACACAAAAGTAGGTTTTCTAAACCAAAAACGGTGATTTTTAATTCTTTTTTGCTTTTATCTGTGAGTTTTTCTTTTCCTCCACCATTTTAAATAATCCGCTTCCGCTCGGCCAATTCCAAGCGAGCTTGGTTGGCTCTCACTTAATCGCGGATTTTGAAGTTTCCTTAATAATCTTTGTCAAATTCATTTTATTTGTGTATATTTGCCCTCGAAACAAACCGACTCAATGCTATGTGTTGAATAGAGTAGGTCTCTATGCCGATTACGGGTATTGCACGCAATACAAGTGAAGACCACAATATTGTGGAAGATACGATTCCCTCACAAAAGAAATAGTAATCATTTAGACTGTAATAAAAATGAAGATACATTTGTTGATAACCATCATGGCAATGATTTCCTGCATGACAGCAATTGGACAGGAATTATTAAAAATCGAAGGTAGCACCAGTCTGGTGGACATAGAAAAAGAGTGGGAGCATGAAACGCTGAGCGGTGTAGCAGATAATACGCTCGGCGCCATGCTCGACTGCTTCGACAGGAGGTGGCCTACATGGATGGTGAAGGCTGCCCGCAAGACAATGAAGAAAGGCCTGCGCCTTGAGCGTAACGGTGACAGCCAGCCTGTTGTTTTCAACGACCCCAAGAACGGATGGGTGGAGGTGTCCATGTCTGGGCCGGCAATAGCAGAGTTTATGAAGGTGTGCTACTGGAAGCGCACCAACGGACACCGTCTCTTTGCCATATACTTCGGCCAGCCTATTGAACCCAGCATCCATTTCGTTTGTTTCTACGACTACGACCCGCAAAAACACACTTTGACTCCTGAACCACAGATTATAGACGGATTCCGCACAACGGGAGATACCAAATTCTACTATGAGTTGCCGCAAGAGGGCAAGGATTTAGTGATATTGGAGTTCGGACCGAAAGGCTACCTGAGGCATACCTTTAAATGGGACGGCATGAAGCCTGTGTTCTCAAAGACCGAGGTGGTAGAGGATATCGGTGATGGTGATCATTGTGATGAAGAGGAAGAATAATGAATCTCAAACCTCAGTATACAAAAAACAAATCCCTGACATTCGGCTGAGTGTCAGGGATTTGTTGCGTTTAATGCTTTTGGCCTTGTGATCCGCTTGGGGTTCGAACCCAAGACCCCATCCTTAAAAGGGATGTGCTCTACCGACTGAGCTAGCGGATCTACCAATAATGCTTAAAAGCGGGTGCAAAGGTACTATGTTTTTTTGAATCTGCAAAATTATTCTGTGTTTTTTTGCTTTTATGTGTGGTTTATTAGTGTCAACGTCAATGTTCGTGACAAATACTCAGTTGCTTTCCAGTTGATTCCTGGTTGTTGCTTCTTCCTGTTCCTGCTGTAGAATTGTTGTGGTGCTGTCTGCTTGTTCCGCAGAAAAAGAGGTCGTATTGTCGTTTTCCAGGGCGTTGTCGGCCGCATGTTCGATGGCCTCCTCGGTTTCTCGCGTTACGTAGCGTTGGTAGTATGCGATGAGCAGGGTGGTGAGCGGCAATGCGATGATGAGGCCGATGAATCCGAGCAGTGCGCCCCAAATCGACAGTGAGAGGAGCAGAATGGCTGGGTTGAGGCCCATGGCTTTACCCATTACTTTAGGGGTGACAATCATGTCGATGATAATCTGCACGATGATGAACACTGCCACTGCCGATGCAAGTATTATCCAGAAGTTCTGCCCAGTGTCTGCGGCTTTGAGCAGTGCGAGCATTGCTGTTGGAATGAGTGCGAAGGTGTGCAGGTAGGGCACGAGGTCGAGAATGCCGATGAGTATGCCGAGGCCGATGGCCATGGGGAAGTCGATGATGGTGAATCCTATGCAGAAGAGTATGCCCATGATGAGTGCCACCATGCCTTGTCCGCGTACATAGTTGTTGAGAGCGCGTTCCACGTCTTCCATCAGCTCGTTCCAGAACGGACGGTTCTTCTTGGGAAAGATTTTTATCCAGTTGTCGGTTAGGTACTCGTAGTCGAGCAGTATGAAGAACATATACAGCAAGGTGATGAACGAGGCAATGATGCTGATGACAATGCTCACCGTGTGTCCGAGAAACTTGAATAGTCCCGGCATGGCGGTTTTCAGAGCGTCGGTGAAGTCTTTGCTTCTGAAGAATTCCTCAATGGCTTTCTGGTTGTCGTCTATCCACTGTTGTATGGTTTCAGGAATGCTGGTGATGTGTGCCGTGCTGTGAATGTATTTTGTTACCAGTTCGCCAAGTTTTTGGAACTGTTCAATCATGGGTGGGATGATGAGGTAGATGACACCTGCAATGACAGCTATGACAAACAGCAGTGTGACGATGATGCTCAGTGCACGGGTGGGCACATGCATTTTAAACTGCACGAATTTCACCATCGGGTAGAGCAGGTAGGCCAGGAACCATGCTACGAAGAACGGCAGCAGTGCCTTGCTCAGATAGTTCATGAGCAGCAACACGGCCACAACGAGCAGTATGATGCCCGAGATACGTATGAAGCGGTCGAAAGTGATTTCTTTCTGCATATTGGGTTCAAGTAGTTTCATCGTTTTCATTCTCTGCGTTTATTGCCCGCTGGTAGCATTCGCGGCATAGTGGTTCGTACTCTTGGGTCTCGCCCAGCAGCACGCGCTTGTCGTTTTTCACCAGTCGGTGGCTTACGTAGGCCAGGTTGCCACATTTCACGCAGATGGCATGCACCTTGGTCACATCGTCGGCAATGGCACACAAGGCAGGCATTGGTCCGAAGGGCACGCCCTTGAAGTCCATGTCGAGTCCTGCAATGATGACTCTCACACCGCGGTAGGCCAGCTGGTTGCACACGTCAACGAGTCCCATGTCCAAGAATTGTGCCTCGTCAATGCCCACCACGTCGATGTCTGATGCTAAGAGCAGGATGCTTGACGAATGGTCAACGGGTGTAGAGTTGATGGCGTTTTGGTCGTGGCTCACCACGTCGTTGTCCGAGTAGCGTGTGTCGATGGCCGGTTTGAAAATCTCCACCCGCTGTTTGGCAAATTTGGCGCGTTTCATCCTCCTGATGAGTTCCTCGGTCTTTCCCGAGAACATGGAGCCGCACACAACTTCTATTCTTCCTGGGCGGTGTGCTTCGCCGTTGTGGCTGTCAATCATATAAGGACGTGTTTTAACTTGTTTTTAAGATTAAATCGTATGCAAAAATACGAATATGCTTTAAATTTAGCAAAGTTTTTGTCTATTTTTTTGTGTGTTAGGATTATTTAAACTAAATTTGCCCCGAATATGGGCATGCTGTATGTTGTGCCTACGCCCGTAGGCAATTTGGAGGACATGACGCTGCGCGCCATCAGGATACTGAAGGAGGCAGATTTGATTTTGGCCGAAGACACCCGTACGTCGGGCATTCTGCTGAAGCATTTCGACATCAGCAACCACCTCATGTCGCACCACAAGTTCAACGAGCACGGCACAGCTGCCGCCATTGTAGAGCGTTTGAAGGCCGGACAGACCATTGCTCTCATTAGCGACGCCGGCACACCGGGCATTAGCGACCCCGGGTTCTACCTTGTGCGCGAGGCCGTGCAGGCAGGCATCACGGTGCAGACACTGCCTGGAGCCACGGCATTCGTGCCCGCCCTGGTCAGCAGTGGCCTGCCCGACGACCGGTTCTGCTTCGAAGGTTTCCTGCCCCAGAAGAAAGGCCGTCAGACGCGCCTCGAAAGCCTGCGCGACGAATGCCGCACCATGGTTTTCTACGAGTCGCCCTACCGGTTGCTCAAGACGCTCAACCAGTTTGCCGAAGTCTTCGGCCCCGACCGCCAGGTAAGCGTCTGCCGCGAGATATCCAAGGTGCACGAGGAAAGTGTGCGCGGCACATTGGCCGAAGTCATCAGTCACTTCACCGAAACCGAGCCCAAGGGCGAAATCGTCATCGTGCTCGCCGGTGCCCCTGCTAAAAAGAAAGATACAAACATAAAAATCAAATAAGGTATGAAGAAATTGTTATTCATCTTTGCCGTCGGAGCCATGGTTCTGACTGCATGTAAGAACGAGAAACCCCAAGTTGAGCTGGCAGATATCCAGCAAAACGACTCACTGCAAAAAATCATTGCCCAAAAGGACAACGAAATCAACGACATGATGAGTACGCTGAACGAAATCCAGGAGGGATTCCGCCAGATAAACGAGGCCGAAAACCGCGTCAGCCTGGCAAAGGATGGCGAGGGCGCCAACAAGAAACAGCAGATACGCGAAAACATACAGTTCATCAGCCAGACCATGGCCAAAAACCGCGAGCTGGTGAAGAAACTCAAGAACCAGCTGCAGGAAAGCACCTTCAAGGGCAGCGAACTGAAGAAGACCATCGAGGAAATGATTAAGCAACTCGACGAGAAAGAACAGCAATTGCAGCAACTGCGCACCGAGCTCGATGCCAAGGATATTCACATCAGCCAACTCGACGAGACCATCAACAACCTCAACACCGACGTAACCAACCTGCAGACCGAGAGCGCACAGAAGACCGAGACCATCAACGTGCAGGACAAGCAACTCAACACAGCATGGTACGTGTTCGGCACAAAGGACGAGCTCAAGGAGCAGCGCATTCTGGATAAAGGCAAGGTGCTTGAGTCTAATTTCAACAAAAACTATTTCAGCAAGATTGATATCCGCGTCACAAAGGAAATCAAGCTCTACTCGAAGTCGGCCAAGCTGCTCACCATGCACCCCTCTGGCAGCTACTCGCTGGCCAAGGATTCGAAGGACGAGTATGTGCTGCGCATCACCAACCCCCAGATATTCTGGTCAACCAGCAAGTATCTCGTTGTGCTCGTGAAGTAAGCAAATCATTCATCACAAACAGGCCAAGCTGCTGTTTGGCCATACAAAGAGCCTCTTTACCAACCGTAAAGAGGCCCTTTGCATGATAACTATATACTTTGTTGCTAAATTCTCTAGAAAATTTAATCGTAAACCCGCACTTTGTGATTCCAAAGTGCGGGTTTACGGTTGTAAAGCTTTATTGCCGCGGTGGGTAACTACCGTTTATTGGCAAAAAAACGCTGCATGAGCTCACGGCACTCTTCTTCCAATACACCGGCGGTAACGGTGGCCTTGGGGTGCAGGGCCTGGGGGGCTATGAGGTGATAGCCGCGTTTGGGGTCGGCTGCGCCATAGACAATACGGGGCATCTGTGCCCATCCGATGGCTCCGGCGCACATGGTGCAAGGCTCCACGGTGACGTAGAGGGTGCAGTCGGTGAGATACTTTCCGCCCAGTGTGTTGGCAGCGGCGGTGATGGCCTGCATCTCGGCGTGTGCCGTCACGTCGTTGAGCGTCTCGGTGAGGTTGTGTGCGCGGGCGATGATGCGGTCGCGGCATACGACGACGGCACCAATAGGTATCTCGCCTTTGCGGAAGGCTGCCTGCGCCTCATCCAAGGCCATGCGCATATATTTTTCGTCTTTCTCTTGTTGGGTCATGGTGCAAAGGTAGAAAATATTTTTAAATTATGAATTACGTATTATGATTATTTCGTATCTTTGCAGCATGGAATGGCAAATAGTGCGTCTCGGTGAGACCGACTCCACCAACCGCTGGCTGCGGGAGCACGGCACGGGCAACATGGTGGCCATGGCCGACTTTCAGACAGCAGGGCGCGGATGCGGCACCAACAGCTGGGAGAGCGAACCGGGCATGAACCTGCTGTTCTCGGTGCTGTTGCATCCTGAGCATGTGCCGGCTGCCGACCAGTTTGTGCTCTCCATGGCCAATGCGTTGGCTTTGCATGAAGTGTTGTCTGCCTATTCCAGCGGCATGACCATCAAATGGCCCAACGACCTGTATTGGCGCGACCAGAAGATTGGCGGCACGCTGATAGAGACGACGCTCGTGGGCAGTCATATCAAGGACTGCATCATCGGCACGGGTATCAACGTCAACCAGACTGAGTTTCTGAGCGATGCACCCAACCCCGTGTCGCTCCGTCAGATTCTGGGGCGCGAGGTAATGATTGACGAATTGCTCAGGCAGGTTGTTGAGTGCATTAGTAAATGGATGCAGAAGGTGGAGGAGGGAAGTTGGCACGAGGTGCGCACGAATTATCGCCGCCATCTTTACCGACGGGGCGAGCAGTACGATTTCCGTCTGGCCGACAGCAAGGTGGAGCGTTGTCTGTTGCAGGATGTTACCGACGACGGCCATCTGCAGCTGCTCACATCGGCAGGGTGTGTGCTGCGTTTAGGGTTCAAGGAAGTTTCTTTTATAATATAATTAAGGTATATACTATGGCAAGATTCAAAAGAATTCTGTTGAAGCTCAGTGGCGAGAGTCTGGCCGCGGGCGGCACTGGTATCGACATGCAGCGGCTCACGGAGTATGCTGCGCAAATCAAGGAGGTGCACGACATGGGCGTGCAGATTGGCATTGTGATAGGCGGCGGCAACATATTCCGCGGGTTGCAAGGTGCCAAGAAAGGTTTCGACCGTGTGAAGGGCGACCAGATGGGCATGATGGCCACGGTCATCAACTCGCTGGCCCTGAGCAGTGCGCTCGATGCAGCAGGCGTGAAGAACAAGGTGCTCACGGCCATCCGCATGGAGCCTGTGGGTGAGTTCTACACCAAGTGGCGCGCCATCGAGGCCATGGAGCAGGGCATGGTGTGCATCTTCTCTGCCGGCACGGGCTCGCCCTATTTCACCACCGACACGGGCAGCAGCCTGCGAGGCGTGGAGATTGAGGCCGACGTGATGCTGAAGGGCACACGCGTGGACGGCATCTACACCGCTGACCCCGAGAAAGACCCCACAGCCACGAAGTTTACCGACATTACCTATGAGGAAGTGCTGGCGCGCAACCTGAAGGTGATGGACCTCTCGGCAGTCGTGATGTGCAATGACAACAACCTGCCCATCTATGTGTTCAACATGGACGTGGTGGGCAATCTGAAAAAGGTGATGAACGGCGAGGAGATTGGCACGTTGGTGCACAGTTAGTAAGAGTAGGAAGAACCCACCCCAACCCTCCCAAAGGGAGGGAGCAAAGTGACCTAACCTTTATAGTGAAGGTAATACTGCTCCCTCCCTTTGGGAGGGTTGGGTTTCCTATTCCTCTGTGAAGTCAACGTATTCGCCGTCGTTCTCAGAGAAGATTTTACGGTTGGCTTGTTCGGGACTACGCTGGTCGATGATTACTTCATCGTCGGTGTAGTCCTGATTATTTTGACCTTGATTCCACGAGCCCTGACCGCGCTGCCATGAACTTTGCCCGTTGTTTCCGCCGTCGGAAATGTTGCCCTGGCGGAAACGGCGCAGCATGTTTTTGATGCCAAAACCAACGAGCACCAAAAACAAAAGCCCGGCCACAATAAAGGCCAAGAACAGAAACGCGATGAACTTGATGATAATCATGGCTTATGGGTTAACGGTTGTTTGAGTGGTTTCTACTTTCCTCCTTTTTTCGCTTTGCTCAAGGAACTTCTCCTTTTCTCCTCTACTCCTTTACTCCTTTACTCCCTTTGAAAAAACTAAGCAGAGCGGAAATGAATACATAAAGCACAATGACGGCCCAGAATCCTTTGGCGGGGCCGACAACGGCCAGCAGGGCGGCACTGACGGCAATGAAACCATACTTCACCTCGTTGCCCTTCAGTCCCCATTGTTTGAATTTCAGCGCAAACATGGGCAGCTCGCACACCAGCAGCCAGCACGACAGCACGATGAGCACTGCCATGACGGGTAACGCATAGCGTGAGTTCTCTATCAGCTGGGGCATGCCTGCGAGCAACGAGCCCCAGAACAGGGCGTTGGCCGGAGTGGGCAGCCCGATGAATCCCATGGCCTGCCGTTCGTCGAGGTTGAACTTGGCCAGTCTGAGTGCCGAGAACGCGGCAATCACAAATGCACAGTAAGGAATGTAGGGGCGCAGCGGCTCAAGTGCAGAAGGATAGTCAATGACGCACAGTTCGTAGAACACCATTGTGGCGGGTGCCACGCCAAAGGTCACGTCGTCGGCCAGCGAGTCGAGTTCCTTTCCGATGGGCGAAGACACATGCAGCAGCCTTGCCACCATGCCGTCGAAGAAATCGAAAACAGCCCCGATGACAATCCACAGCAATGCCATCATGGGCTGGCCCGTGAAGGCATAGGCCGTGGCAATGCAACCCGATACAAGGTTGCAGCAGGTAATGGTATTGGGAATATGCTTCTTGATGTTCATAGATTCATTGCGGGCGGATTAGTTCAATTTTTCGCAGCGCTCAAGGCACTCCTCCTTCTCTCCTCTTCTCCTTTACTCCTTTTTTCGCGGAGCTCAAGGAACTTCTCCTTTACTCCTTTACTCCTTCTCTCCCGATTTATGGTTGAAGCCGGGCGATGACAGTCTGGTCACCCGTGGTGGACTGTCCTTTCTTCACGCACACCTCCGTGCCCAACGGCAGATAAACGTCCACACGCGAGCCGAACTTGATGAATCCCAGATGCTCGTCAATGAGACACTCTTCGCCCTCCTTGGCATAGGTGACAATGCGGCGTGCCACAGCACCCGCAATTTGCCGGCAAAGAATGTCAACACCGTCGGGCGTGGTAATCATGACGTCAGCGTGTTCGTTCTCCTCGCTGGCCTTGGGTAGCCAGGCCTTGTGGAAATTTCCGTCCTGGTGCTTCACGAATTTCACTTTCCCGTCAACGGGGAACCAGTTGGCGTGAACGTTGAACAAGCTCATGAAAATGCTGATCATGAGCCGCTTGTCATGAAAGTATTCGTTTTCCTCAACCTCTTCAATCACCACAACGCGCCCGTCGGCAGGTGCCACGACGGTATAGTCGGGATCGCCGTCAAAATATCTGATGGGGCAGCGGAAGAAGTTAACCACCACACCATAGACGAGACCAAACACAACAGCAAAAATCCAAAAGGGAATCTTTGTCTCGAAGGCACTCCACAAAATCACTGCAATGGCCACAATGACCAGCAGTCCGTAAAAAAGTGTGTCGTTGCCTTCGCTATGAAGTCTTTGTTTCTTTAGTTTTCTGATTCTTCTGCCCATGATTATTACATAATCAGAATTAGGGCCAAAACATTGCCTTTCCTTGCCGTTTTTCAGTGGTATTCCAAACGAAGGTTGCGTGTTTTAGCTTCTTGGTTCCTAATTTCGGCACAAAGGTAAGCATTTTTTTTCTAAACTCAACACCTGCACGCACTAATTGTTAATTATTTTGTTGATTTTTGTTCCTCTTGGCATGTTTCTGGGTTTCTTTTGGCATGTTTTGCTGTTTCTTTTCGGAAAGCAGATTTGTTCTGACATGGAAAAAACTATTTTGGCTTTGTTTTGTTTTTTTGACTATAATAATTTTGCAGTGTCGATAATTAGGCGTAATTTTGAGCCTCGAAAAAACCTGACGCAATATGCAAGACTTTGTTCATTTGCACGTACACACCTATTATTCTATACTCGACGGACAGTCGAGCATTCAGAAACTTGTTGACAAGGCCGTGGCCGACGGTATGCGTGGCATGGCTGTGACCGACCATGGCGACATGTTCGGCATCAAAGACTTTTTCGACTACTGCAACACGGTGAACAAAAAGCTGAAGAAAGAAGGCAAGGAACCTTTCAAGCCCATCTTCGGCTGCGAGATGTATGTGGCGCGGCGCGGCGACAAAATGCGCAAGGATGGTCGCGAGGATTCAGGCGGCTATCACCTGATTGTGCTGGCCAAGAACTATCAGGGCTATAAAAATCTCATCAAGTTGGTGAGCCGCTCTTGGGTGGACGGATTCTACAGCCGTCCACGTACCGACCATGCCGACTTGGAGCGTTATCACGAGGGACTCATCGTGTGCTCAGCCTGTATTGCGGGCGAAGTTCCTGCAAAAATTCTGAAAGGCGACATTCAGGGTGCGCGCGAGTCGGTGGAGTGGCACAAGCGTGTGTTCGGCGACGACTACTACCTTGAGCTTCAGCGTCATGAAGTGAAAGACCCCAACCAGCGCGCCAACCGAGAAACCTTCCCTTTGCAGCAGAAGGCCAACCGTGTGCTCATCGAGTTTGCCCGCGAGTATGGCATTAAGCTCGTCTGCACCAACGATGCCCACTTCGTGGACCAGGAAAATGCCGAGGCGCACGACCATTTGCTCTGCCTGTCAACGGGCAAGGATCTCGATGACCCCACTCGTATGCTTTACAGCAAGCAGGAGTGGTTTAAGACGCGCGAGGAGATGAACGAGGTCTTTGCCGACGTGCCCGAGGCGCTGGCCAACACCGTTGAGGTGCTCGACAAGGTGGAGTTCTATTCGTTGGACCACGACCCCATCATGCCGTTCTTCCCCATACCCGAGGACTTCGGTACAGAGGAGCAGTGGCGCCAGCGGTTTACCCCCGAGCAGTTGTTCGACGAGTTTACCAGCAATGAGAACGGACAGAACCAGCTGCCGCGCGAGGAAGGCGAGAAGAAAATTGAGAAGTTGGGCGGCATAGAAAAACTCTACCGCATCAAGTTCGAGGCCGACTATCTGGCAAAGTTAGCCTATGAGGGAGCAATCCGCCGCTATGGCAACCCCATTCCTCCGGAAGTGGAGGAGCGTGTGCGCTTTGAGTTGCACATCATGAAGACGATGGGATTCCCTGGCTACTTCCTCATTGTGCAGGATTTCATCAACTCTGCCCGCGATAAACTGGGTGTGATGGTGGGACCTGGCCGCGGCTCCGCCGCCGGTAGCGTGGTGGCCTACTGTCTTGGAATCACCAAAATCGACCCCCTGAAGTACGACCTGCTGTTCGAGCGTTTCCTCAATCCCGACCGTATCTCGCTGCCCGATATCGATACCGACTTCGATGACGACGGGCGCGGGCGCGTGCTGAAGTGGGTGGAGGATAAGTATGGTCACGAAAACTGTGCCCACATCATCACCTATGCCACCATGGCCACCAAAAACTCACTCCGCGACGTGGCACGTGTGGAGAAACTGCCCATCGACCAGAGCAACGCCTTGTGCAAGGCCATCCCCGACCGTCTGCCCGACGGACTGAAGATGAACCTGACGAACGCCATCAAATGCACGCCCGCATTGCGCGAAGCAGAAGTGAGCACCGACCAAAGGCTGAGCAACACCATCAAATATGCCAAGATGCTGGAGGGTACCGTGCGGGGCACCGGCATTCATGCCTGCGGATTCATCATCTGCCGCGACCCCATCAGCGACTGGGTGCCCATATCTACAGCCGATGACCCCGACTTCAAGGACACCAAGACCAACTGCACACAATACGACGGTCATGTGATTGAATCGACGGGCCTCATCAAGATGGACTTCTTGGGACTGAAAACCCTCTCGGAGCTGAAGGAGGCGTGCGCAAACATCAAGATTACCCGCGGCATTGACATAGACCTCGACAACATTCCCATCGACGACCCCAAAACCTTCCAGCTTTACCAGCAAGGCCGCACCATTGGAACATTCCAGTTTGAGTCGAGCGGTATGCAGAAGTATCTGCGCGAGCTGAAGCCCACCGTCTTTGAGGACCTCATTGCCATGAATGCCCTCTACCGTCCCGGCCCCATGGAGAAAATTCCAAACTTCATCGCCCGTAAGCACGGCAGGGAGGAAATCAAGTACGACATCCCCATCATGGAGCAGTTTTTGAAGGACACTTATGGCATCACCGTCTATCAGGAGCAGGTGATGTTGCTCTCTCGTCTGCTGGCCGACTTTACCCGTGGCGAGAGCGATAAGCTCCGCAAGGCCATGGGAAAGAAGCAGAAGGCCATTGTCGAAGAGATGAAGCCCAAGTTCATTGAGGGAGGCACTAAAAAAGGTCACGACCCCAAGGTGTTGGAGAAAATCTGGGGCGACTGGGAAGCCTTCGCCTCCTACGCCTTCAACAAGAGTCATGCCGCCTGCTACTCATGGGTGGCCTATCAGACCGCTTACCTCAAGGCCAATTATCCCGCTGAGTTCATGGCAGCCATCATGAGCCGCCGCCGCGACCAGATTACGGAAATAACCAAGCTCATGGACGAGTGCCGTCAGATGGGCATTGCCACGCTTGGCCCGGACGTGAACGAGAGCTACCAGAAGTTTGGTGTGAACAAGAAGGGAGAAATTCGTTTCGGACTGGGTGGCATCAAGGGCATGGGCGATAGTGCCGCGGAGGCCATCATCAGCGAGCGCGAGCAAAACGGTCCCTATAAAGACATCTTTGACTTCGCCCAGCGCGTCAGCTTCTCGTCGGTCAACCGCAAATCCTATGAGAGTCTTGCCCTGAGCGGCGGTTTCGACAGTTTCGGCATTGCCCGCGAGCGCTACTTTGCCGCCGACAGCAAAGGCAACATGTTTCTCGACACACTCGTGCGCTACGGACAGCTCTACCAGGCCGAGAAGGCGCAGGCGCAAAACTCGCTCTTCGGCGGCTTCGACACCATTGAGATTGCAACACCGCCCATCCCCGAGAGCGAGCCGTGGAGCACCATTGAGCGGCTCAACCGCGAGCGCGAGCTGGTGGGCATCTATCTCTCTGCCCATCCGCTCGACGACTACAGCATCGTGCTCAACAACCTGTGCAACACCCATTGCAACGAACTTGCCGACAAAACCCGTCTGGCAGAGAAGAAGGAAGTGGTGCTCGGCGGCATCGTCACCGGCGTGCGCGAGTCGTTTACACGCGACGGAAGGCCCTGCGGTTTTGTCACCATCGAAGACTTTGAAGGACAGGGCGAGCTGGCATTCTTCGGCGAAGACTGGGGCCGTTGGAAAGGCATGCTCACCGTTGGATGCAGCGTGTTTGTGAAAGGGAGGTGCCAGCCGCGCCGATTCGGCAACAACTACGACCTGCGCGTGAGCGACATCCAGTATCTGCAGACGGTGAAAGACAAGGACATTGAGCGCATCACCATTACCATGATGGCCGATGCCATAGACAACGACACCGTGATGGAACTGGCCTCCATGATTGACGAGAGTCCCGGGCGCACACAGCTGTTCTTCCAGTTGTGCGTCGCCGACGGCAAGAACTCCGTGATGCTCCACAGCAAGGGCCGGCAGGTGGAAGTCAAACAAAACCTCATCTTGTTCATCGAAAGCAACCCTGGCATGGAATACCAGATTAATTAAAACGAAAGAATAACAACTAAAACACAACAGATTATGGAAGTACAAATCACAAACGAGAATTTCGAGAGCGTAAAGAGTGGCAACCTGCCATTAGTAGTGGATTTCTGGGCCACATGGTGCGGCCCCTGCCGCATGATTGCGCCCATCATCAGCGAACTGGCACAGGAATACGACGGCCGTATCACCGTGGCCAAGTGCGACGTTGAGGAGGCCGACGACGTGGCCATGGAGTTCGGCATCCGCAACATTCCCACCATCATCTTCTTCAAGGACGGACAGATTGTCGATAAGGTGGTTGGCGCTGTTCCCAAGACTGTGCTGAAAGAGAAATTCGAGGCACTGCTGTAAGGCCCCGTATCCCCGAACTCCTCCTATTTCACACAGAGGTACAGAGGTGTGATGCGAGCCATCGGAGCCACGCACGTACTCCCCTCAGGGGGCAGAAGAGTATGTGCGTGGCTACTTTTTTATGCAATAGAGGCACCCCATAGGGTACGCAGGTGTCTCACCTGCGGCAACATCATCACCACCTGCGACAGCATCATCACCACTACCCCCTCCCTTTGGGAGGGTCGGGGTGGGTTCCACCTGCACCAACCGCGGGTGAGACACCCGCGTACCCTCTCCGTTTCCTCCCAACCTCTGTGTGCGACATCTTCTCTGCGTCTCTATTTAGTCATCTTCTCTGCGCCTCAGCGTGAGATATGACAATTGCAAAAACCACTCTATACTTTGTATTTCTAAAGTGCCACTCTACGGACACAAAGTGCCACTTTACGAGCACAAAGTGCCACTTTGCGTATGAATTCTCTAGAAAATTTGAATGTAAAGCCAAATATCATTTTCCTCCTTTCGAAAACCGCACGGATAACGCCTCACGCAGACTGCAGAAAAATACACATCCGTGTCCCGTCGTGACCCTGCGACGCCGGAAAAACCCGTGCAATACGGGCAATCTGTGTGACTCGATGCAAAAAACGCAGAAAATCCTTGGCAGTTTGCATACTTTTTCCTATCTTTGCCTCATCAACCCGAATTACAAACCAGGGTTCTTTGACTCGCGAACGCCATGACGGGGTCACGGCTGGGGGTAGCGCTTATCCGCGTTCACAGCCCAGTTCGGCAGCAAAGGAATGGCCGGAAGCGCCGGTGCAAGGGCGGGGAGACAGGTTCTCCAAACGAAGAAAGCATGCCTTATTAAGCTGTATAGGGATATGCAGGCAAGTTGGCACGGCTGCCGCCCGAGGATAGGCACACTACGTAACAAACGACGCTTCACTGGGGGCCAACCTCCTCATCCCCCGATAACGCTCAATGCGGGAAGATGCAGCCCACAACGACACCTTGATTGATTATGACCTGAACAAAGCATTCATCAACCAACAACCAGCGCCGCTGACACACATTTCTTAAACTTACCCTTTTAGCATGAATGGCCATTGCCATTCCTGCCGATTATTTGTATGGCTTAAATTTGTCTAAGTCACAAGTGGTGAACACTGCCAACGATGCCACGAAGAAATACCAGCCTTTGGTAATAATGAATATCAATCCCGAAGACTTAATGCCAAAAGTAGAAGTATGAGATAAAGATGTATATAAACATATAGAACATCTCAGAATACCTGAAGCCACTTTAATTACAGATATGATGTGGAAATATGGCGCAGGCAATCACTCTCCAGAAGAGTATCAGCAACTGATGATGAGACTAAATACAGGTATGTTAGGAGAGAATCCTGTGGACTATGACAACTATGAAGCAGTATGATGAACTCAATGAGATACCCCATCAAACCATGCTCATGCTGAGTGGTTTACTCTTAACACCTTGGTAAAACACGCTAATTTTAAAGTAATTGATCCAACGACAAAAGATGCTCGAGATGTTTTGTATACCTTATGCCATTGAGATCCAAACAAAATAAATATAATGTGACTTTCTGTTTGAGCTGATGCGAATAGTGAACAATACAATGCACGAGATAATGAAAACCCTAAACAATATGATAAAGAAAAGAATCGACTTGTATTTTGTGCATGATGAAATATTAGGACAGAAGGTGGGAACCTGCATAATAAAATATATCAGGAAGATTTACCTCTACCTGATGAGCATTCAGTATATAATAGTTGGTCACGTGCACATAGTAAAAAAGACACCAAGCTTGACAGGCATTTGATGATAACATTTGGAACAAACAAGTATGGAGATATAGATCAGACAACTGAAACAGCTGAAAGTAGTAAATTCCCAGTATGATTTCACGATAAAGTGTTATTCTCAGGACGCTCTTTTCCGTATAGATTATACAATGGAGATGAAATTGGAGCGACCAGATGAAATAAATATAATACTTCTTTTACAAACTATTTAAATGTAGCTATAGCAGATATTTGTTTCCAGTTGAAGGCAGACGTGGCCGATGTGGATGAGTTGCTGGAAATGATAAGGTCAACAGCTCTTACCGACTACATCAGGTTTGATTTAAATGGAGATGGTGATACAAACGATACTTACGATGGTCAGCCAGAAAGTCAACCGCTCCAATTAATGAATCCTGCGGGAGTCATTAAGAAATACCTGATGCCTACAACCCTTCCCACAAGTCTCAAGGCCAATGAAACCATCTCCTTAGAGAAAGGATACTATCATGGTGTAGTTTTCCAAATTCCTGGTGCAGAGGTAAAAATCAATGGACAGTGGATTGCCTTCACCGACGACAATAAGAACCGTATTCTCGCTCAGAATCCCATGACACTCGAATGGAGACTCAACGGTAATCTGCTCAACAATTATAACTACAAGCCTGGCGATACTATCGATGGCCAGATTATTGTGGTTGATGATCAATGGAACGGACTCAACATCACAAAGGATTTTTCTGTCAACGTAGAATCTGCATCAGACATTAATACCGTCACAATGCCTTACGCCACTGACTCATGGTATACTGTTGACGGTATTCACTTAGATGCAAAACCTACTATACCTGGAGTATATGTAGTGAATGGACAGAAAGTTATCATCAAGTAAATTACCCAACTTTCGGAAGTATTCAAAAAGCTGACAGTCAACGCCCCCCGCCTGTTGACATCCTGACGGTGCGCGAGCCGTCGGGGCCGACGGTGATGGTGACGCGCACGGCATCGTCGGGGAGCAGCTGCTCAATGAGTTCGGGCCACTCGATGAAGCAGATGGCGTTGGGATTGTAGAAATAATCTTCGTAGCCCATGTCGTAGGCTTCTTCGATGCGGCGGATGCGGTAGAAATCGAAGTGGTAGATCAGGTGTTGGGTGTTGGCTGTTGGGTGTTGGCTGTTACTATTATCTATCACCCAACACCCATCACCCATCACCTGATATTCATTGACGATGGCGAATGTGGGTGAGGTGACGGTGTCTGTGACGCCCAATTCCTCGCAAATGGCTTTGATGAAAGTGGTTTTGCCTGCTCCCATTTCGCCGTAGAATGCGAATACGTGGCTGCTGCCCATGTTGGCTACGAACTGGCGGGCTGCCTCGCTGATGTTGTCTATGCTGCTGATGGTGAAAAACTTTTTCATTTACAATTTGACAATTTTTTCGCGGAGCTCAAGGCACTCCAATTGATTTGTACATTTGATAATTTGCCAATTTATCTCCCTCCCTTTGGGAGGGTTGGGGTGGGTTCCCATTATTAATTCTCTCATCTTTTCGCTTTGCTTTTGAGGCTGATGAGCGGTATAATCATTTCCTCCATGGAGATGCCTCCGTGCTGGAAGGTGTCTTTGTAGTAGGAAACGTAGTAGTTGTAGTTGTTGGGGTAGGCGAAGAATGCGTCGCCCGTGGCAAACACATAGCTGGTAGAGAGGTTGGGCGAGGGGAGGAGTGCTTTTTGTGGCTCGCGAATGGTGAACACCTCCTTGGGGTTGTAGCTGAGGTTTTTGCCCAGTTTGTAGCGCAGGTTGGTGTTGGTGTTTCTGTCGCCGATGATTTTCACGGGTTTTGATGCGCGTATGCTGCCGTGGTCGGTGGTGAGTATGATGCGGTAGTCGGTCTGCGCCAGTCGCTTGAAGAGTTCGGAAATGACGGAATGGCGGAACCAGCTGAGCGTGATGCTGCGGTAGGCACTCTCGTTGCTTGCGAGTTCGCGCACCATTTTCGACTCGGTGCGGGCGTGTGAGAGCATGTCGATGAAATTGATGACAACCACGTTGAGGTTGTATTGCTGCAATTGTGAGAATTGCTGCATGAGCCGGTCGGCTCCAGCGGAGTCGTTCACCTTGTGGTAGGAGAAGGTGTTGCGGCGGCGGTAGCGGTCGAGCTGTGTCTGCACGAGTGGCCCCTCGTTGAGGTTCTTGCCTTCCTCTTCGTCTTCATCCACCCAGAGGTCGGGAAACATTTCTGCAATCTTGTTGGGCATGAGTCCGCTGAAGATGGCGTTGCGGGCATACTGCGTGGCTGTGGGGAGTATGCTCATGTAGAGCTGTTCATCAATCTCGAACGAGTCGCCTATTTCCTGTGCGAGCACGCGCCACTGGTCGTAGCGGAAGTTATCGATGACAATGACGAACACTTTCTCGCCCTGGTCGAGCAGCGGGAACACCTTTGTCTTGAAGATGTCGGGGGAGAGCAGGGGAGGGAAGCCCCCCTGCCCCCCAGTGGGAGATTGAGGTTTGAGGTTTGATGTTTTGAGGT
>JAFZSI010000027.1 GCA_017619445.1 Prevotella sp. | reverse complement strand
ATGAAACGAATGAAAATTATGACGAGTTGTTGAACGACAGTGAAAAATTCTTCATTCTTCATTTTAAATATTTCAACTCCCCAACTCCTCAACTACTTAAAAGAATAATTGAAAAGAATGTAATATGAAAAGATTTTTAATCCTTTTGGCCGTGGCTGTCCTGATGGGGGTGTCGGCTACGGCCCGCAACAGGCAGTGTTTTGACAGCGGCTGGCAGTTTATGCTCGACAATAGGCGCACGTGGGACCAACTGAAAGATGCTGAAGGGTGGCGTGCGGTTGACCTGCCTCACGACTGGGCCATTGAGGGCGACTTCTATGCCGGAAATCCCAGCGGAGCGGGTGGGGGAGCGTTGCCCGGCGGCATTGGCTGGTACAGGAAATCGTTCGACATCACGGGGCGCGAATTGAAGGAGGGCCGCTTCTTCATAGAGTTCGACGGCGTGTATATGAACAGCACTGTATGGCTCAATGGCCACGAACTGGGCCACCGCCCCTACGGCTACAGCTCGTTCGAATATGAACTGACACCTTATTTAATTAATGGTACTAACACGCTGGTGGTGAAAGTGGATAACAGCGACCAGCCCAACTCACGCTGGTACAGCGGTTGTGGCATCTATCGCCATGTTTGGCTCACCAAGACAGGCCCCGTGTGTGTGGCCCATTGGGGAACGCGCGTACAAACGCAGTATGTCAAGCAGCGTGGCTGGTGGTGCGTGGATGTATATACCACGCTTGACCACGGGTCCGACAAGGTACAAATCGTCAATACGTTGCTCGATGCCGAGGGCAACGTGGTAAAGAAAGAAAAGGGCATATCGAATGGCGTATGGTGCACCATGAGGGTTTATGACCCCAAACTCTGGTCGGTGGAGTCGCCCTACGTCTATACCGTGCGCACGGAAGTGATGAAGGGCAACAAGGTTATCGATACCTATGAAACCACCACGGGCTTCCGCTCATTCCGCTTCGACCCCGAAACAGGCTTCTGGCTCAACGGCAAGAACTTCAAGCTGAACGGCGTTTGCGAGCACCACGACCTGGGCTGTTTTGGTGCGGCCCTGAACGAGGATGCCCTGCACCGCAAACTGACAAAACTGAAGACAATGGGCGTGAACAGCATCCGCTGTTCGCACAACCCGCCCGCACCCGAGCTGCTCAACATGTGCGACACCATGGGCCTCATCGTCATGGACGAGAGTTTCGACATGTGGCGGCGCAAAAAGACGCAGAACGACTATGCGCGTTTTTTCGACGAGTGGCACGAGCGCGACCTCAGCGACTTGGTGCTGCGCGACCGCAACCACCCGTGCATCATGATGTGGAGCATAGGCAACGAGGTGCTGGAACAATGGTCGAGTGCTGAGGCCGATACGCTCACATTAGAGCAGGCCAACCTTATTCTGAATGCCGGCCACGACGCTTCCACGCTGGCAAAGGAAGGTGAGCTGAGTGTCAACTCGCTGCTCACGCGCCATCTGGCAGAGATTGTGAAGAAACACGACACGACGCGCCCCATAACCGCAGGCTGCAACGAGCCCTCGCCCAACAACCACCTGTTCAAGAGCGGAGCTATTGACATTATTGGCTTCAACTATCACCACGAGTGGATTAAGGATGTGCCCAAGAATTTCCCTGGCAAGCCGTTTATCATGAGCGAGAGCGTGAGTGCCTTGCAGACGCGCGGCTATTACACCATGCCCAGCGACACCGTGAGAAAAGCGCCCGAGCAGTGGTGGTTGCCCTATACCGACCCAAGCTACATGTGCTCGGCTTACGACAATATGCATGCCTCGTGGAGCAGTACCCATGAGGAGACTTGGAATGTGGTGAAGCACAATGCCTTCGTGGGCGGACAGTACATCTGGACGGGCTTCGACTACATCGGTGAGCCCACGCCCTACGGCTTCCCAGCGCGCAGCAGCTATTTCGGCATCATCGACTTGGCTGGTTTCCCCAAGGATGTCTATTACATGTATCAGAGTGAGTGGACTCAGCAGCCCGTGCTCCACCTGTTCCCGCATTGGAACTGGCTGCCGGGACAGTCCATCGACCTGTGGTGCTACTACAATCAGGCCGACGAGGTGGAACTCTTTGTTAACGGAAAGAGTCAGGGAACACGGCGCAAGCAGGCCGGTCCGCTGCATGTGGGCGAGGGTGCTGCAAGTCCTGTCACACAGACCGAGTACCACGTCATGTGGCGTGTGCAATATGAGCCAGGCGAAGTGCGTGTGGTGGCCCGCAAGAATGGCAAAGAAGTGCGCGAGCAGGTAATCCGCACGGCAGGTACTCCCGACCACATTCGCCTGACCACCGACTACAAAGGCAAGAACACCACTTTCATTACCGTTGAGGTGGTGGACAAAGACGGCAACCTCTGTCCGTGGGCCGAGGACCAGATATACTTCTCTGTCAGCGGAAAGGCTGAAATTGTCGGTACGGACAACGGCTGTCAGACCTCGATGGAGAGTTTCAAGGCTCCCCAGCGCAAAGCTTTCTTCGGCAAGTGCATGGTGGCCGTCAAGGGCAGCGGCAAACTCATCGCCCAAAGCGTGAATCTTACTTCGTCAGAAATCACAATCCAATAATAACATGAAAAGAAAACTCCTTTTTGTCTTGTTCCTGGGATGCGTAGGTGCAGCTCAGGCACAGTTGCAGACCAACGGCGGCTACCAGTATTTGCAAGCGCAGCCCAAGGATGTGTCTGCCGACTTCTACGACCTGTCTAATACCTATTTCCTGGCAGACAGCCTTGCTGACTTCGACGCGGCAAAGGGTGAAGGCCGGTTGAACTGGAAACGCTATCGCCTCTCGCCCCGTCAGGCTTTCAACCTCAACGGTTATTGGCCCGTGCGTATGCAGATGCTCGATTTTCCCGACGCTGCCTACGACAACGACCCAAACCTGAAAATCCGCATAGACTTTCTTTCACCCCGAACTGTGCGCATACGCATGCTCACCACGCCCGTGGAACCTGCGAACACCGATAAGGACGACCCCATGTTCTCGCCTGCTTTCATTGCTGCGCAGAGTGCCAACAAGGGGAATAGTGCGTGGCGGACAACGTCCACCGGCAACGTCATTACTTATAGCACCGACTTCGGGCGCATTGAGGTTCAGCGCTATCCTTTCCGCCTTGTGCTGAAGAATGCTGACGGAAAGATTCTCACACAGACGCGTCACCTCATCGATAACGACTCTACGCAGGTGAAACTGTTGCCGCTGAATTTCATTAAGCGTGGCTCTGACAACTCGCGTTCGGTGAACCCCGTGTTCCTGCTCTCTCCGGGCGAGCGCATCTATGGTTGCGGCGAGTCGTTCACCTCGCTCAACAAGGTGGGGCAGAAAGTGCATCTGTTCGTTACCGACCCGCAAGGTCCCGAAACCGACGGCATGTATAAGCCTGTGCCGTTCTATTTCTCAAACCGTGGCTACGGCATTTTCATGCACACGTCGGCACCGGCCACTTGTGACTTCGGACAGAGCTACATCGGTGCACAGCGGCTGTTCATGGCCGACGAGCAGATAGACCTGTTCGTGTTCTTCGGTGAGCCGAAGGATATTCTCGACGAATACACCAACGTCACCGGCAAGTCGCCCATGCCTCCGCTGTGGTCGTTTGGTACATGGATGAGCCGCATCACTTATTTCTCGCAAAAGGAAGGTCTCGAAATTGCCAGTCAGCTGCGCAAGAACAAGATTCCCGCCGATGTCATTCACTTCGATACTGGCTGGTTTGGCGTTGACTGGCAGTGCGACTATCAGTTTGCGCGCGACCGTTTCCCCAATCCAGAGGCTATGCTGAAACAGTTGTCGAAAGACGGTTTCCACACGTGTCTGTGGCAGTTGCCCTATTTCACACCCAAAAACCGTTTCTTTGGCGAGATAATCGACAAGCAGCTGCATGTGCGCAATGCCGCTGGCGGTATGCCTGTCGAAGATGCCGTGCTCGACTTTTCCAATCCCGAGACTGTCAGCTGGTATCAGAGCAAGATAGAGGGGCTTATGCGGCAGGGAGTCAGCACCATCAAGTGCGACTTTGGTGAAGCTGCACCGCTGAACGGCCTCTATCATAGTGGTTTGGGCGGCCTGTACGAGCACAACCTCTATCCCCTGCGCTACAACAAGGCCCTGTGGGAGGCTGTGGAGCGTAGTCATCCTGGCGAGGGTATCATCTGGGCCCGCTCAGCATGGGCAGGCTCACAGCGCTATGCCCTTCATTGGGGCGGTGATGCAGCCACCAACAACATCGGCATGTTGGGCGACCTGCGCGGTGGTATTTCTTTCGGGCTGAGCGGCTTCTCGTTCTGGAGTCACGACATGGGCGGCTTTGTCACCGCCTCGCCCGAGGACATCTACCGTCGTTGGCTGCCGTTCGGTTTCCTTTCCTCCCACACCCGTGCACACGGCGCGCCGCCCACCGAGCCGTGGCTCATCAGCGAGTCGTTCACCGATGCTTTCCGTCAGGCGGCAGAAATGAAATACCGCCTCATGCCCTACGTATATGCACAGGCCAAGGACTGCACCGAGCGCGGCCTGCCCATGGTGCGCGCCCTGTTCGTGGAGTTCCCCCACGATGCCGGCGCGTGGCTTGTAGAGGATGAATACATGTTTGGCTCGCAGATGCTCGTGGCCCCGTTGATGGAGAGCGGCAACAGCCGCACCGTCTATCTGCCCCAAGGCAAATGGATTGACTATCAGAACGGCCGCGTCTATGAGGGTGGCTACCAGACCATCGAGGCCGGACAGATTCCCGCCATCATCCTCGTGCGCGACGGAAGCCTCATTCCCCATGCTCCGCTGGCACAGCGCACCGACCAGATTGACTGGAACGCCATCGAACTGCGCCCCTATCGTGCCGATGCCACCAAGTGCACTGGCCTGCTCTTCAAGCCAGGGGACAAACAGCTGCAACAAATTGAGCAGTAGAGTAGTCTTGTTACCCCTTTACACACAACTGCGCCCTGCAACGCTTTTCCTTCGTTGCAGGGCGCAATCTTTCTGTCGAGTAATATCCCATTGTAAAGGCCATTGGCTCATACTGTCCACCCGATGCTTGTCTTTGTTTCCGTAAAGTGCCTCTTTATGATTCCAAAGTGCCACTTTACGATTCTAAAGTGCCACTTTACGATTCTAAAGTGCCACTTTACGAACAAATAATCTAGAAAATCTGTTCTTAAACGATGAAATGAGGGTAGAGAGGGAAGTAATGGCGTTGTTATTCCTCGTTTTGGGAATGGCTGTCGTTGATGCCAGCGAGCGGGAGTAGCTGTGCGAAGTCGTCGATAAGATAGTCTGGGTTGGCTGTGAGCAGTTGTTGGCGTGTGTGGTTGCCGTAGGTAACTGCACAGGTGGGGCAGTTGGCGGCGCGCCCCATGAGTATGTCGAAGGTAGTGTCGCCTACAACGAGGGCATCTTTTGCTTTCAGACCGAGTTGGCTGAGAATCTTCAGCACAGGTTCGGGGTGGGGTTTGGCGTGGCTGATGTCGTCGGCTCCAACGATGAGGCTGATGAGCGGGGCGAGCTGCATGTCGTTGACAAATCCGCAGAGCGTTTCGCGGCTGCGGCTGCTGGCGATGGTGAGTGTGATGCCCTGCTGGTGCAGTTGCGTAAGCGTTTCGCGGACATGCGGGAAAAGGGGTACTGCGCCCGGCTTGTTGTTTTGGAAGAATATCTCGCGGTAGGTCTGTTCGCACCGTTTGCCCATTTCCAGGCTCATGGGCATAAGCTCGGTGAACGTTTCGCGCAACGGACGTCCAATCATGGCCGCGCATCGCTCAGCAGGCTGCTGCGGCAGTCCCAGTCTGTCGAGTGTGTGCTGCATGGTTTGCACGATAAGTGTTTGTGTGTCGGCCATGGTGCCGTCGAAATCGAGTATGATTGTGCTGAATATCATGAGTTTCAAGCATTTTTAGGATTTATTTCTGCAAAAATAGTTTTTTTCTTGCAAATTGTCGTATCTTTGCACCCAAATTTTTATTTGACAATTATGTTTTTCAGAATAAAACTATTATTGTTGTTCGCTTTGGCTTCCATAGGTTGTGTGGCTCAGACTACGCCCAACGAGAAGCAGGCACGGCAAATGTTCAACCAGGTGTACGACATGGTGTTTGGAGAGCAAGGCTCCACGCTTCACTATGCCGTTAACATCATCGGCATCTACAAAACCGAGGGCACTATTTGGTACAAGGGGAAGAAAAGCAAGTTTGTTGACGAGAAATACGATGCTTATAGCGACGGTGTTTCCTACTGGCGTGCCGAACGGAAGAAGAAAGTGGTGCACATCTACAGTATGAACGATGAAAAGCGCGACAAGTATTCCACCAAATTCAAGTTTGACCCTGCGAACTATAATTACAGCATTCAGCGCGATGACAAATACTACTACCTGACGCTGAAACTGAAAAAGGGTGCAAAGGGTATCAAGGAGGCGCGCGTAGCCTTAGACTTGCACACGCGCTATCCGCAGAGCATACGCATCAAGGTGGGCATTTTCCACACCACCATCAAGATTTCAAACTTCAAGACGGGCGGCATTTCTGACCAGATTTTTGTGTTCAACAAGCAGAAATACCCCGGTTATGTGATTGAGGACAAGAGATAAAAGAGAGTTTATAACTACGAGTTACGAGTTCAGAGTTATGATTACCTTTTCCTTTGGTGAGCTAATCATAACTCTGAACTCGAAATTTTGAAATCTGAACTAAAGACTCCTCACTCTTCCTCTTCCATCTCCTTATCCAAGTATCCGCTCCACAGGTATTTGCGCGTTTCCTTGACGATGACGCCGCTGAGCAGCAGCAGCGACAGCAGATTGGGTATGGCCATGAGTGCATTCATGCAATCGGCGATGTTCCACACCATGCCCAGGCTTACCACGCTGCCAATGAACAGGGCGGCAATGTAAAGCAGGCGGTAGATGCGTATGCTGGCGTGTGCACGTTTGCGCGATGAAAGGTATTCAACGGCGCGTTCGCCATAGTAACTCCAGCCAAGGATGGTGCTGAAGGCGAAGGTAAGCAGGCCAACGGTAAGCAGGGGTGCGCCTATGTAGGGAATCTTGCTGAAAGCAGCCTTGGTGAGTACGGCACCGTTGCTGTAGTCAATGTCGGGATAGGCTATGATGCTGCTGACGATGACAATGCCGGTGAGGGCGCAGATGATGACCGTGTCCCAGAAGGTGCCAGAGGCAGAAACCAGCGCCTGGCGCACAGGATTGCGCGTTTGTGCTGCTGCGGCCACGATGGGGGCCGAACCCATACCAGACTCGTTGGAGAACAGACCGCGAGCTATACCATAGCGGGCGGCCATCATGACGGTGGTGCCGATGAATCCGCCGCCAGCGGCAGCAGGTGTGAAGGCCGACTCGCAGATTAGTTTGATGGCGGGCCACACATAGCTGCCGTTGATGCACATGATGGCCAGGCAACCCAGCACGTAGAACACGGCCATGAAGGGCACGAGCATGGTGCACACGCGGGCGATGCTCTTCACACCTCCGATGATAACGGCACCTGCCAACAGGCAGATGACGGCGCCCGTCACATAGGGCGGAATGTTGTAAGTCTCAAACGAGAGGGTGGAAATGGCGTTGGCCTGTACGGTGTTGCCGATGCCAAACGCGGCAATGGCGGTAAAGAGCGCGAACAATACAGCTGCCCACTTCCATCCCAAACCACGCTCGAGCGCGTACATGGGACCGCCAAGCATCTTTCCTTCAGGCGTTTTCACGCGGTATTTGATGGCCAACAGACCCTCGGCATACTTGGTGCTAATGCCGAACACACCCGTGAGCCAGCACCACAGCACGGCTCCCGGTCCGCCTAACGAGATGGCCGTGGCCACGCCGATGATGTTGCCCGTGCCGATGGTGGCGGCCAATGCGGTGGCCAGCGCGCCGAACTGCGACACGTCGCCCGTTGCGTTTCGGTCGCGGCTTACCGACAGCCGAATGGCCGTGCCAATCTTCCGCTGCGGAAATCGCAGGCGTATGGTGAGAAAAATGTGTGTTCCTAACAGTAGGATAATCATGGGCCATCCCCACAGCAGCGAGCTGAAGGCGGCAAAGAAGTCGTTGATTTGTTGCATGGGTAGCGTGGGTCGATTGGTGGTTGGAGAGTGAGTGGTATGGTTACTATATAGTTTTGTTTATTCTGATTATCACGTTGTCGTGACCCATGGTTTTCAGAATCATGTTGAACTGGCTGATGGCATTGTCCTCCGCGCTTTGTATATTCTCGCGTGTGAGGCATCGACGCATCATGTTGTTGTAGGCCCGTTTATAGAGTGCGCTCAGGTCGCGCCCGTTCCACTTTCCGCTTTCGTAGAACGAGTGGGTGCGTGCCTCGTCTATGAAGTCCTTGTCGAGCAGTTCGATGGGCGGCAGGTTGACTCTGACCGTGTCGCCCTGCTTCTTAATCCAACCGTCCTGCACCTTGCTCATGTCAATGCCCAGTCGCAGGGTGCCGTAGTAGATGCGCACCAGCTGGTCGTCGCTGAAAATGAGGCTCTTTCTCACGGTGTCAACCATTTCCTCGTCGGCAATGGACAGGAACTCCCACTGCCCGATGTCCTTGAGCGAGGTTATCTGCTCGGGGGTAAGGTCAATGGTTTGCTCCACCTCCACTTCCACCGTGTCGTTCTGCGATTTGTAGTACCACACCACGGCTATGATGATGATGGCCAGCGTTACAATCTGCTTGAGCAGCTTGGCAGAGTCTCCAATCTTGCTCGTATTGTTTCTTCTTCTGCTCATTATTCTATTTATGTCTTTCGTCCGTCAAACAATTTCCGTTTTCTCCGCGTTGGCTTAGTTGATTTTCTCAATCATTTTGTAAAGTGAGAGCGGCACTTCCTGCACATCGAAGTCCTTGCGGAAAGTGATGGTGATGTCGTGCTCAGCAAAGCCCAGTTGCTTCACCATAGGGATGATGGTGGTGGCCGCGCTGTGCTTGGCGTTGTCGATGATGCCCAGTTCGGGAATGCTGTTGATGATGGAAGCGCGGCCCTGGCGCTCGTAGTTGGTCATTTCCGCGTCGGTGAAGCGTGTGCGGAAGATGGAAACCGACTTCATCACGTTCTCGTGGTCAATCTTACTGCTGGTGAGCTCCACCTGCGGGTCGGGCAGGATGATTTCTATCTTGCGGCCGTTGCGACGTATGTTGTGCTCGCTGAAGTTGCCGAAATCCACGTATGCCTTCAGCGTGGCGTCCATCGGTATGGCCACCTTGCGGTCGCCGATGGGCAGCTGAATGTTGAACGTCTTGGCCAGGATGGAGCCTTTGAGCTTCAGCTGGTCGGAGTGTGTGATGATTTTGTGCACCTTCACCTCGGTGGTGTAGAGCCTTGAGCACTTTTTTATCTGCATCACCATGACGGGGATGGTGTCGATGGGCTGCTGGGCCTGCCGGCCGTTGTCGCCTTTCGGCTCACAGGCACTCAGAAGCAAGGCCGCGAGGAGGGCAATGACTATGTTTCTTCTCATAAAACTCACAATCGGTGTTGAAAAATGGCATGTTGTTGCAAAGGTACAAAAAATCTGATTAAGTGAGAGCAAAGAAAGCTTGTTTTCTTTGCCGAATGTAAAGATTTTATTTAATAAGTGAGCGAAAAGCAAAGAAAAAAAACTTTTTTCTATGGCTTTTCCGAACGATAGTACCTTAGACTGTGTCAAAGGTACAAAAATATATCACAAATAAAGCTATACTTTACTGAAAAATTTTCTAGAAAATTTGAACGTAACTCATAGCTTTGCATTCGTAAACCCATGCTTTGCAAAAATAAACCGCCGCGCTGTTTTCATAAACCTATGCTTTACGGGCATAAAGTGCCGCGCGACGACCAAATTCTCTAGAAAATTCCATCATAATGTTTCGCTTTGTCTGGGAACAATTTGAAAACAAAAACGCGGAATAAAGAATTATTTACATTACTTAGCATAACTTTTATGTCATGTCATTAAACGCGGACGGCACTTTTGCGTCAAATTGATAGTTGTAACAACTAAAGAATTTAAATGTTAAACCCAATAAACAGAATTAAAATGAAAAAATTAGTATTGACAATCTTTGCCGGCTTTGCTATCAGCCAGGCCGCAGTAGCACAGGAAACCAATCCTCAAGTTAAAGAACAACACAAAATAATAGATAATAAAGAGTTTGTACAAAAGAGAACCGACAGCATGGTGGAGCGCTACGGTCTGGATGAAAAGCAGGCCGCAAAGTTGAATGAGCTGAACACCAAGTTCGCTGACAAGTTGGGGCCGCGCCACGGCGGCCCCCGCATGGGCGGCCCGAGACCTGCTGGTGGTCCAAGACCTGAGATGCCTGGCGGATTTAAGCCCAAGGGCAAACCAGAAATGAAACAAGGTGAAGGCGAAGGCAACCGTATGCCTTTCAATCCTGAGGAAATGGCGAAAAGGCGCGAGCAGATGGAGGAAAACCAGAAGGCTTACAAATCAGAGCTGAAGGAAATCCTCACCGAAGAGCAGTTCCAGAAGTATGAGGCCGACGAGGCTCAGCGCATGGAAAGACGTCGTGGATTTAACCGTGGCGAAGCTAAGATGCCAATGGGCAAGTCGGATGATTTTAAGGCTGATTTTAAGGAGAAGACAGCCAAGTCTAAGGAGAAGAACAATTAGTAGTCTTTTTTATAATAGTACATTTTTTAGGCGATTGAATTCAGGAAACCAAAAAGCGGGATGGAGCAATGAGCTTCCATCCCGTTTTTGTTATCGAAAGCTATCGTGTGGTTCGTTGGCGCACCGCCTCGAAGAGCAGAATGGCTGCTGATACCGACACATTGAGCGAGTCGAGTCTGCCCAGCATGGGAATGCGGATGTGGGCATCGGCTGCCTGGCGCCACTGAGGTGTGAGTCCGGTGGATTCGGTGCCCATGACGATGGCTGTGGGGCCCAGCATGTCGGTGTCGTAGTAGAGGCTGGAGTCCTGCAACTGGGCGGTGAGAATGCGAATGCCGCGCTGTTTCAGGAAGCTGATGCATTCCTGCGACGTGCAGGCCACCGTGGGCACGGTGAACACGGCCCCGATGCTCGAACGGATGAGGTTGGGATTGTAAAGGTCGGTCAGCGGGTCGCAAACAATCACCGCGTCGGCCTTTGCTGCGTCGGCTGAGCGAAGGATGGCCCCTAAGTTGCCTGGTTTCTCCACACTTTCCAGCACCATGAGCAGCGGACGGTCGCCCAGATGCAGGTCATCGAGCCGCAACTGACGGCTGCGCACGGTGGCAACCACGCCTTCGGTGCCGCCACGGTAGCCAATGCGCTCGTACACCTGCGGCGACACCAGCACAATGTTAGGAGCGGTGAGGTCATCAGGACATGCGCCACCTGCCACTTCCGGACACCAGAACTCAGTCTCAATCTCATAGCCCGCCTCGCGGCAATGCTCCAGCTCGCGACGGCCTTCCACCACAAAGACTCCCTCTTTGCGGCGTTCCGACGACTTCTGTTGTAACAGCAGCAGCCGTTTAATCTTTGCATTCTGTGCGCTTGTGATAATCATTGGTTGCAAAGATACGATTAAGCGAGGAAAAAGCCAAAAGAATTTTGAGGTTTTCTTTAGCTTTTCCGAGCGACAGTATCTTCGACGAAGCCAACGATACAAAAAAGAAAAGGAAATATCGGCTTTTTTCAATTATTTTGATTACCTTTGCACCAGAAAGTAACCATTTTTTGCATCAAAATGAAGAATCGTTTCAGTTTGTTGGCGGCAGTGTTTCTCGTGCTGACCTGTGTGGCGTGCAAGAAGCATAAGCCTACCAACGACATCATTGCCCCCAAGCCTGTAAAAGAAGTGCAGAAGACTACCGCTGCCATGCCCGACAACCATCAGGACCGCAACATCAACTGGGTGGGCTCAACCTATCGTGTGGACATCCGGCGCACACCCGACAAGTCGCTGCCGCTGACCATGGACGAGAACGGCAAGAAATACTATGACAATGTCATCAGCGTGAAAATCATACGTAAAGACGGTTCAGAGTTCTTCAGCCGCACCTTCACCAAGGCCGATTTTCAGCCTTATGTGGAAGGAAACATTGCAAAAAACGGCGCATTGCTGGGCATTGTGCTTGATAAAGCTGAGGGCGACAATGTTTATTTCGCTGCAAGCGTAGGCTCGCCCGACGCGCTGAGCGACGAGTATTTCCCCATGGTGATGACCATCACGCGCATGGGCGTGGTCAGCATCAAAAAAGACAACAAAATGGACACTACGTCAACGGCCGACGATGATGATTACGACGAAGACGGCGTGTGACGACCCCAAAATATAAACTCCAACCTATTAATTCCTAAATCCCATGAAACTCATCTCCTGGAATGTAAACGGCCTGCGCGCCTGCGAGGGCAAAGGCTTCAGCGACGTGTTCAAACAATTAGACGCCGATTTCTTCTGTTTGCAGGAAACGAAAATGCAAGAAGGACAACTCGACATCGACTTTGAAGGTTATAAGTCTTTTTGGAACTATGCCGACAAAAAAGGCTATAGCGGTACGGCAGTATTCACCCGTCACGAACCCCTGAGCGTCAGCTATGGCATCGGAATCGACGAGCACGACCATGAGGGGCGCGTCATCACCTTGGAAATGCCTGAGTTCTATCTCGTTACCGTCTATACGCCCAACTCGCAGGACGGACTGCGCAGGTTGGACTATCGTATGCAGTGGGAAACCGATTTCCAGGCCTTTCTGCACCGGCTCGACCAGCAGAAACCCGTTGTTGTTTGCGGCGATATGAACGTGGCTCATCAGGAAATTGACCTTAAGAACCCAAAAACCAACCGCCGGAACGCCGGTTTCACCGATGAGGAACGCGAACGGTTCACACAGTTGTTGGACAGTGGCTTCACCGACACGTTCCGCTACAAATATCCCGAGCAAATTACTTACTCATGGTGGTCATACAGGTTCCGTGCCCGTGAAAAGAACGCAGGCTGGCGCATTGATTATTTCGTGGTCTCCGACCGTCTGCGCCCTGCCGTCACAGATGCCCATATCCATACAGACATCATGGGCTCTGACCATTGCCCCGTAGAGTTGCTGCTCGACATTTAAGACATGAACATAATAAACAAAAATGAGGGTGGAACCGCAGTTCCACCCTCATTTTCGTTATGATAGTTTTGAAGTGAATCGTTGATTACTTCAGCTTCTCGTACTTGTACTTGCTGGTCTGGCCGAGCTGCTCCTCGATGCGGATGAGCTGGTTGTACTTAGCCATACGGTCGGTGCGGCTGAGCGAACCAGTCTTGATCTGACCGCTGTTGGTAGCCACTGCGATGTCAGCAATGGTGGTGTCCTCAGTCTCGCCCGAGCGGTGAGAGGTAACGGTGGTGTAGCCGTGACGGTGAGCCATCTCAATAGCGTCGAGAGTCTCGGTGAGGCTACCAATCTGGTTAACCTTGATAAGGATAGAGTTACCGGCACCCATCTTGATGCCCTTCTCCAGGAACTTCACGTTAGTAACGAACAGGTCGTCACCCACGAGCTGGCACTTGTTGCCAACCTTCTCAGTGAGTTTCACCCAGTTCTCCCAGTCGTTCTCGTCAAGGCCGTCCTCAATAGAGTAGATGGGATACTTGTTGATGAGCTCCTCGAGGTAAGCAATCTGCTCGTCGGCAGAGAGTTTCTTGCCGTTGGGATCCTTCTTCTTGCCGTTCTTCAGCTGGCGATAGTCGTAGAACCACTTGCCATCCTCGCATACAGCGAACTCGCTGGCAGCGCAGTCCATGGCGATGCGTACATCCTTGCCCGGCTCGTAACCGGCAGCCTTGATGGCTTCCATAATGGTGTCGAGAGCGTCCTCAATGCCGTTGAAGTTGGGAGCGAAACCACCCTCGTCGCCTACGGCTGTGCTGAGTCCGCGAGCCTTGAGCAGCTTGGCGAGGTTGTGGAACACCTCTGCACCCATGCGAACAGCTTCCTTAATGCTGGTAGCACCAACCGGGCCAATCATGAACTCCTGGAAAGCGATGGGAGCGTCGGAGTGAGCACCACCGTTCACGATGTTCATCATCGGGAGAGGCATGGTGTAAGAGTTGCAGCCGCCAATGTAGCGGTAGAGGGGGATATTGAGAGCCTTGGCAGCAGCCTGAGCAGCAGCCAACGAAACACTCAGGATTGCGTTTGCACCGAGCTTGCTCTTGGTGGGTGTGCCGTCGAGCTCGAGCATCTTCATGTCAAGACCACGCTGGTTGAACACGCAGTCGCCCTTCAGTGCGGGGGCGATGATGTTGTTAACGTTTTCAACAGCTTTCAGAACGCCCTTGCCCAGATAGCGGCCTTTGTCGCCGTCGCGAAGCTCCAAAGCTTCGTTCTCACCTGTAGAGGCACCAGAGGGAACAGCAGCGCGACCCATCACGCCGTTTTCCAATGTTACTTCACATTCAACTGTAGGATTTCCACGTGAATCCAGAATTTCTCTTGCATGAATTTTTTCGATTTTCATAATTCAAATCTCTTTTATAAATGATATTGGGTTGATACTTTGTCAGAATTTTGCCATTTTGATAGCATCAATGGCGCACTCATCGCCTTTGTTGCCCATAGCACCTCCGCTGCGGTCTTTTGCCTGCTGCAGGTTGTCGGTGGTGAGCAGTCCGTAGATTACGGGTATGGCACTGGTGGCGTTGAGGTGAGCAATGCCTTGGGTCACGCCTTGGCAGATATAGTCGAAGTGTGGCGTTTCGCCGCGGATAACGCTGCCGAGGATGATGATGGCATCGTAGCCGTCGTTGAGAGTCATCTGGTGAGCACCGTAAATGAGCTCGAACGAGCCGGGAACGGTTTTCACATGGATGTTCTCAGGCAGGCAACCGTGGCGTTCAAGTGTGCTTACGGCTCCGTCGAGCAGCGCACCTGTGATTTCGGGATTCCATTCAGCAACTACAATGCCGAAGCACATGTTGCTGGCATCAGGAATCTTGTCGAACTCGTAGTCAGAAAGGTTATGGAGTGCTGTTGCCATTCTATTCTTTCACGCTGAGACGCTCAATATATTTGTCAATCTCCTGGCTGACGGCGGAGTTGACATACTTGGCCTTGATGTCCTTGTAGATTTTCAGAGCCTCGTCGTATTTGTCCTGAGCCTCAAGCAGTTCAGCTGCCTGAATGAGGAAGGTGGGCGAGAGGCTGTTGTTCACCTTGCCTTCAGCTTGGCTGTCGGCCATGCTTGCGGCTTTCTTGAGGTTTTCAATAGCCTTGTCGTAGTTCTTCAGATGAGCGTAGGCATTGCCCAGGGCTGCTGTGGCAGCAGGCGAAATGATGGCATCGTTCTGTGCCGAGTAACGCTCAAGATACTTCACTGCATCTTCCCAGCTGCCAAGGTTGGCGTAGCACAGACCACCGTAGAGCTGTGCGAGGTTGGCTGCATCGGTTCCACTGTAGTCATCGATGATGGCGCGCAGACCCACTTTGTTGATGCTGTCGCCGTTGAGAGCCTTGTCGTACTGTCCTTCTGCGAAATACTGCTGTGCCTTGGCCAATGCGGTGCTGGCCTTTGCCTCGCGTGGTGTTGAGATGTAGTTCTTATAGAACAGGCCTGCTGCAATAAGAACGATGATTGCTAAAACTGCGTAGAGGATGGCCTTCTTGTGTTTCAGGAAGAAGGCTTCCTGCTTGGTTAGGGTTTCTTCAGCCACTGGCTGTCCCTGCTTGAATTGTTTCTTTGCCATTATTGCTTTTATTGTTTTTTGTATGTTTTCTCAATGCTAAAGAGCCGAGTAAAAAGTTTTTGCGCGCAAAATTACTCATTTTATCCCATATATTGAAATTTATTGGAGACTTTTTTCGTTTTTCATCCATAAAACACTTAACTTTGACTTCGTCTAAGGTACTTTCGCTCGGAAAAGAAAAGAAAAACTTGTTTTCTTTTGCTTTTCTCTCGCTTTTTCGTATCTTTGTGCCAAAAATCGAGCACAGTGTACCATGATTCTGAACAAACTGTCGATTATCAATTTCAAGAACATTAAGACAGCGTCGCTTGCGTTGTCGCCCAAGATGAATTGTCTGATAGGGCACAACGGCGAGGGGAAGACCAACTTTCTCGATGCAGTTTATTATTTGTCGTTTTGCCGGAGTGCCTTCAACCCCATTGACTCGCAGGTGATTTTGCATGATGCCGACTTCTTTGTGCTCGATGGTGAGTACAACGATGAGCAAGGCGAGCCGCTGTCGGTGTATTGTGGCATGAAACGTGGTACCAAGAAGCATTTCAAGCGCGACAAAAAGGAATACAAGCGTCTTTCCGAGCATATTGGCCTTGTGCCGTTGGTGTTTGTGTCTCCTTCCGATTCCATATTGATTGAAGGGCAGAGCGAGGAAAGGCGGCGGCTGATGGATGTAGTCATCTCGCAGTACGACCACAACTATATAGAGTCGCTTTCGCGCTACAACAAGGCATTGCAACAACGCAACGCGATTCTCAAGCAGGAGGAAGAACCCGACATACAACTTATGCAGATTTGGGAGGAGCAGATGGCCGTTGAGGGCGAGCAGATTTTCCGTAGGCGCAATGAGTTCGTGAACCAGCTAATACCTGTTTTCCAGCATATCTATCAGGAGATTTCACGTCAGCGCGAGCAGGTTTCGCTGCGCTATGTGTCGCATTGTCAGCGCGGACCGTTGCTTGACGTCATTCAGCGCGACCGACACAAAGACCGGGCCGTAGGTTTCTCGCTCCACGGTGTTCACCGCGATGACCTGGAGATGCTGCTCGGTGGCTATCCTATGAAGCGCGAGGGCAGCCAGGGGCAGAACAAAACCTTTGTGCTGGCCTTGAAACTGGCGCAGTTCAGTTTTCTCAAGCGGGCTAACACCCATACAACTCCGCTATTATTGCTTGACGACATTTTCGACAAGCTCGACGCGCAGCGGGTTGAGCAGATTGTAAATCTTGTGACAAGTGACGAGTTCGGCCAGATATTCATTACCGACACCAACCGCGACCATCTGGACCGCATTTTGCGCAACGGGAATTTTGACTATAAGTTGTTCAACGTAACGGATGGGGAAATAGAGTTGAAAGAGGAGAGAACAGAGAAGAAAGAGGAGGAAGGAAAGGAGGCAGGCGATGTTTAAGAAAGAAGCAAAACCTCTGAGCACTATTATCCTTCAGTTGTTACGTCGCGAAGGACTGGAGACGCCGCTCAACGAAAAGCGGATTATTGATTCGTGGGAAAGTGTGGCTGGGCAGGTTGTGGCTAACTATACCGACGGCAAATTCATCCGCAATCAGGTGCTTTTTGTAAGAATCCTCAGTCCGGCCTTACGCTCAGAGTTGTCGATGATTAAAAGCTCGCTTGTTGACAGACTCAACGCGCAAGTGGGAGCCCGAATCATCACGGATATTCGGTTTTATTAAGGAGTAGGGGAGAAAAGGAGTAGGGGAGAAAAGGAGAAAAGGAGTAGGGAAGTAAAGTAGAAAAGGAGGGAGCTGGGAGTTTCAAATTACTTCATCCACTTTCACATCGTGCGGGTCGGCAGGAATGCCGGGCATTTTCTGAAAGTCAAAACACACACCTATCTTATAAGCCTCAGGTATGAGCTTTAGAAAACGGTCGTAGTAGCCTTTGCCACGACCCAGACGATTGTGCTGTAAATCGAAACTCATGCCGGGAATCACAGCCACGTCAATACTTTCGTAGTCATAGAACAACCGTCCCACAGGTTCCATGATGTCGAAGAAACCGCCCTGCAGGTCAGCTGCACTTTCGTAGTGTCGCAGCTCCATATCAGTATTGCTGATGACGGCTGGCAGCAGCACGGTTTTTCCGCTTGTGCGGAGCTGTTCAATAGCTTCGTGCGTGTTCACCTCGTCGGCAAGCGAGTAGTACATCATAATGGTTTTGGCAGCCTTCACCTTGGGATGAGCCATCAGTCGTTTAATGACAGGAAGCGACAGTTCGCTCAGCTGTTGGCTGGTGAACTGTCGCTTCTGCATGCGTATGAATTGTCTTAGTTCTTGTTTGGTCATGGCAGTTGCTGTCAGGCTTTTGCCGACAGTTTTGGGAAATCCAGGTGCAGCGGCTCGTAAGGAATGATTCTTGCGGCAGCCACCTTCTTGTTGTTCTTTTGCTCAGCATCGGGCTTTTGCGGGAAAGCGGCCTTGTTTTTGAACACGTTGAGCGTAGCCTTGATTACCGGGTCGTCCTGATTCAGGTATTGTGTCCAGGCACTTTCGTCGAGCATGTTGTAGATGATGCGGCTGTTGATGTAGCGTTCCAGCAATTTCTGCGATTTCTGAATCATCAGGTTGCGGCGCTGCAGGCCGTGCTTGTCGGCATACGTGGCAAACTTGTCAACCGTGTTTTGCCTTACCAGATAGTTTGACAGTTCGTTCATGTTGCTAAATTGGTTCAGCTTCTGCCGGTTGTCGTCGGTGTATTTGAATGCAAACTGCAGGATGAGCCCGCTCATGCTGGCTTGTTTGTAATAGTTGGTCATGCCGAGTGTGTCCTCGGGCACGAATATGTCGGGTGTGATGCCGCCACCACCATACACGGGCCGTCCGATGCTGGTGTGATACTCCGGACCTGTGTGTTTGATGCTATCCTGCGAGAAAAATTCTCCGTGCTGATAGCGTGTGAGCAAATCCTGCTCATAGTCTTTGTCCTCGCCCATGACGTAGGGCTTTTGGATGCATCGTCCGCTCGGTGTGTAGTAGCGGGCAACGGTGAGTCGTATCATCGACCCGTCGTGGAATCCCAGCTGCTGCTGTACCAGTCCCTTGCCAAACGAGCGGCGGCCGATGATGGTGCCGCGGTCGTTGTCCTGAATGGCACCTGCGAAGATTTCCGCTGCCGAGGCCGAGCCTTCGTTGATGAGCACCACGAGCGGTATTTTCTGGTAGCTTCCACGTCCGTCGCTGCGGTAGTCGTTGCGTGGCGACTTGCGTCCCTCGGTATAGACGATGAGTTTGTTGCGTGGCAGGAACTCGTTGGCCATCTGCACGGCCGAGTTCAGGTAGCCGCCCGTGTTGTCGCGCAGGTCGATAACCAAGTTCTCGAATCCCTCCTGCGAGAGCTTTGCCAGTGCAATGAGCAGTTCGGTATAAGTGGTCTCGCCGAATTGTTTAATGTGAATATACCCCGTTTTGTCGTCCAGCATGTAGGTAGCCGTGACGCTCTTGATGGGTATGTCACCGCGCGTCACGGTAAACTCCTGCACCTTGTCCGAGCCGTAGCGCATGACACCTATTTTCACTTTCGTGTCCTTCGGTCCTTTCAGTCGGTGCATGGCTTCCTCGTTGGTTACCTGCTTGCCCACGAAGGTCTTACCGTCAACGGTCACAATCTTGTCGCCCGCCACCAGTCCGGCCCTTTCCGCGGGTCCGTTTTTGATGACATTCTGCACGTGAATGGTGTCTTCGCGTATGGTGAACTCTATGCCTACGCCCGAGAACGAGCCTTTCAGGTCGTCGTTGGCTATCTGCATGTCCTTGGCGGTGATATAGACGGAGTGCGGGTCAAGCTCTGCAAGAATCTTCGGGATGGATTTGTCCACCAAAGAATCCACATCCACCTTGTCAACATACTGGTCATCAATGAGTTGCAGCAGGCTTGTCAGTCTGTTGCTGCCGCTGTTGATGATGTTGAGTCTTCTGCCAGAGAAATGGTTGGCGTAGAATGTTCCGATGACGATGCCCACGATAACACAGATGGCCATCAGAATGGGCATGAAGCGGTTGGTCTTATTCTGGTTCATCTTCAGGATTTACAATTTACTATTTACGGATTTACAATATACTATTTACGGATTTACTATTTCTGCTCCAAATCCAGGAATTCCACCTCGATGCCGGCGCGGCGCAGCAGGTCGATGCCGTCTTCTAAACGGTATTTCTCGCCATACACCACGCGTTTGATGCCCGCCTGAATGATGAGCTTGGCGCATTCTATGCAGGGCGAGGCCGTCACGTAGAGCGTTGAGCCGTCGCTGTTGTTCGAGCTTCGTGCCAGTTTTGTGATGGCGTTGGCCTCGGCGTGCAGCACGTAGGGATAAGTCACGTTTTGCTCGTCCTCGCAGATGTTAGGAAATCCGCTGGGCGTGCCGTTATATCCGTCGCTGATAATCATCTTGTCCTTCACCACCAGCGCGCCCACCTTACGGCGTACGCAGTAGCTGTTCTCCGCCCATATCTGCGCCATGCGCAGGTATCGGCGGTCAAGATTTTTTTGTTTTTCGCTTAATTCCATTTCGTTTCAATAGTGCGTCGATGGTTGGTTCCTGTCCGCGGAAGTTTTTATAGAGTGTCATGGGGTGTTCGGTGCCACCTTTCGAGAGTATGCAGTCGCGGAACCGCTGTGCAGTCTGCTGATTGAAGATTCCCTTGCGCTTGAACACGCTGAAGGCGTCGGCCTCGAGCACTTCTGCCCATTTATAGCTGTAGTAGCCTGCAGCATATCCGCCCGCCATGATGTGCGAAAATTGAACGGTCATGCAGGTGTTGCTGAGCTGAGGCTTCACCAGGGCCTTTTGCCAGGCCTTTTTCTCAAATTCAACAATATCCTCGTCAAACGGTTCTTTCTGCGTGTAGTACGCCATGTCTAAAAGTCCGAAACTCACCTGGCGCAGACATCCGTAGGCAGCCATGTAGTTGCGGCTCTTGACGATGCGGTCTATCAGCTCGTCGGGCAAAGGCTCTCCTGTCTCGTAGTGGAAGGCAAAGGTGCGCAGGAATTCCTTCTCTATGGCGAAATTCTCCATGAACTGCGAGGGCAGTTCTACGAAATCCCACCACACGTTGGTTCCCGAGAGACTCTCGAACCGTGTGTTGGCAAACATTCCGTGCAGCGAGTGGCCAAACTCGTGGAGGAATGTCTCCACCTCGCCCAAGGTGAGCAGCGCGGGCTTCTCGGCGGTGGGTTTGGTCAGGTTCATCACCACGCTGACGTGGGGCCGCACGTTTTTCCCCTTGCGGTCAATCCACTGGCCTTGGTATTCTGTCATCCACGCGCCGCCCTGTTTGCCCTTGCGCGGGTGGAAATCGGCGTAGAACACGGCCAGGAACGAGCCGTCGCGGTCGAACACCTCGTAAGCGCGCACGTCGGGATGATAGACGGGAATGTCCTTGTTCTCCTTGAAGGTGATGCCGTAGAGGCGGTTGGCCAGTCCGAACACACCGTCGATGACGCGGCTCAGCTCGAAGTAGGGGCGAAGCATCTCTGAGTCAATGTTGAACTTCTTCAGCTGCAGCTTGTGCGAGTAGAACCCCTGGTCCCAGGGCTCCATCTTGAAGTCCTTGCCCTCCATTCGCTTGGCCATGCGCTCAATCTCGTCCAGTTCCTTCACCGCCGTGGGCTTGTAGGCCTCGATGAGCTGGTCAAGCAGCCTGTACACGTTGCGCACGTTGCTGGCCATGCGGTGTTTCAGCACATAGTCGGCATAGGTCTTGTAGCCCAGCAGCTGTGCAATCTCGCGTCTGAGGTTTACCAACCGCTGGCATATCTTTACGTTGTTCTCGTCGTTGTCGTGGGTGCACACCGTGTTGCGCGCCATATACATCTGGCGGCGCAGCTCGCGCTGGGTGCTGTAGGTCATAAACGGGCTGTAGCTGGGCATATCCAAGGTGAAAAGCCATCCCTCCTTGCCCTGCTCCTGCGCGGCCTGTGCGGCAGCTGCGCGTGCCGTCTCGGGCAGTCCGTCCAACTGTGCCTCGTCCGTAATGTGCAGGGTGAAAGCCTTGTTCTCTTTCAGCAGGTTCTGCGAGAACTGCAGCGAGAGCATCGAAGCCTCCTCGGTGAGTTGGCGCAGCCGCTGTTTGCCCTCCTCGTCGAGCAACGCTCCGCTGCGCACGAAACCATCGTAACTGGTGTCGAGCAGCATCTTTTCCTCGGCAGTAAGCCGGCGGTGGTGCAGGTGTACGGCCTTGATGCGCTCAAACAGCCGCTTGTTGAGCCTCACGTCGTTGGCGTGCTTGGTCAGTATGGGCTGCATCTTCTGCGCCAGCGCGTCCATCTCGTCGTTGGTTTCGGCACTGAGCAGGTTGAAGAACACGCTTGACACGCGGTCCAGCAGGTCGTAGTAACCCTCCGGCTCGTCGTCGTTGTTGATGAGCGTATTGTCGAAAGTAGGTTTTTCGGGGTTGTTGATGGTTTTCTCTATTAGCTCGTCGGCACGCCGGATGCCCTCCATGAAAGCCTCCTCGTAGTCCTCCATGCTGATACGGTCGAACGGCACCACATCGTGTGGCGTCTGGTAGTTTTCAAAAAAAGGATTCTTTCTCTTCTCTTTCTCTATCATGATGACGGATGTCTCTCAAATTATTTCCCAACTGAAGTTTCAGAAGTTATGGAGTTAACTGTAGTTATCAGAAGTTAAGAGGTCTTCGACCTCTGGAGTTATTGGACATTTGTCCGTTAACTTCAACCGACGGAGTCGGTTTAACTCCCCTTAACTCCTTATAACTCCATAGCAAGCGAAGCTTGCGAAAGTTTAATTTCCCAATATTTCCATACGGTCATGCAAAGATACGAATAAGTGAGCGAAAATGCAAATATATTTGCAATTTTCCGAACGAAAGTATCTTCGACGAAGTCAAAGATACGCCAAATATTCGGATACACCTTATTATATACTTCTTTTTTAACTAAAATTTCATTCTATTGCTTCTGTTTAGGGGAACTCTTAATTCCCGATTCCGTTGCCGCGACCATGCAGCCCCGTTTCACCACGATGAAATCACATTAGTGCAAGATTTGTTCACAACCGTGCGAAATTCGTTTTCCTTTGTGCAAGATTTGTTCACAAAGTTTACATCCATAAACCATCACTTTACAAGAACAAAGAGGCACATTACAAGAACAAAGTGGCACTTTACGAAAACAAAGCTACACTTCACATCCAAATTTTCTAGAAAATCTGCATATATTCCGTAGCAATATAAAAACAACGCCGCGAGACACACAATTATCTCGCAGCGTTGTGAACATAATAATGATTAATCCAAGTGCGGATGGAACAGAAATAGATGAATCTGTTAATTCTGTGCAATCTGTGGTTTTATTTCACTAATACCTTCTTGCCGTTCCTGATGAACACGCCCTTCGTAGGAACCCCTCCTGGCCTCCCCGAAGGAGAGGAAATAACCCGTTGTCCATTCAGGTTATACACCGGCGAATCGTCAATTGTCAATTGTCCATTATCAATTGCCTCGATGCCGTTCTCACCGCCTACAACCTCGATACCGTATATCTTCAGCGAACCGCTGCCAGCAGCTCTACTCATGCCCTTGGCACCGGCAGAGCTCGTGCCGCCGTAGATATACACGTAAGTGTCTTCCGTCACATCATACGGGAACGAGATTGTCAGCTTGCCGTTCAGCACCATTGTGATGGGCTTTTTGTTGCCAATCTTCACCTTCAGCACCATGTCGCCAGTGGTCTCTGCCTCCACGTTTATTGTGCCCTCACCCGCAGGAACCATAAACACGATGCCGTTGTAACCCTCCTTGAAGTCGTCGCCGAAGATGTCCTGACCGTTGATGAACGAGTCGTCCGTAGGTGAGTTCACCACGATGCAACCTTCCGAAGCACTGTAGCTTCCGTCGTTGATGTTGAAATAAACGTTATCCACCACATTGCCGTCCAGACTGGTGTTCTCGTCAATCTCATCGCCGATGTTAATCACTTCGCCTTCGTCAACCGGAGAAATCGTCTGCTCGTCGCAGCCCTCGTATTCGTTCCCATGACTGTCATATACCGTCCAGTCTTTCGCCTTGGCATCAGCCACCTGTGCTTTTGTGACGACGTTCTGTTCGTTGTTTCCATCATCAATGGCATAAATACTGCCGCCAGTATTTTTCAGTCCGGCTATCAGCGCATCCATAGCCGCCCCCCTTATCCGGTTGTTGAAACATACCAAATTATCCAATGCTTTGCATCCAGACACGTTGAGTGTGGTCAGATGGTTTTCGTGACAGCTTATACGTTCCAATGCGGTGCATCCAGACACATCAAGAGAGGTCAGCTTGTTGTTGTCACACTGCAAAGATGTCAATGCTGTGAATCCTGAAACATTGAGCGAGGCCAGCTGGTTGTCTTGGGCCCACAACTGTTGTAGAGCAGTGTTTTTCGAAACGTCAAGGCTGGTCAGCTGGTTGTCGTAGCAATCCAACTCTGTCAGCGCAGTATTCTTCGACACATCAAGCGAGGTAAGCTGATTATGTCCGCAAATCAACCGTTCCAATGCGGTGTTCTTTGACACATCAAGCTCGGTAAGTTCGCTCCATTGACAGTTCAATTTTCGCAACGCGGTATTTTTCGTAACGTTAAGGGAGGTCATCGGGTTTCCTTGGCCTCCGCAGATCAACTCTGTCAGCGCGATGTTTTTTGACACATCAATGGTTGTCAGAAGGTTGGCTGCACATGAAAGCACCATCAATGCTGTGTTCTTTGACACATCGAGGGTAGTCAGATTATCGAAGATGCAGGACAACTCAGTCAGTGCGGTATTCTTCGAAACATCAAGGTTTTTCAGCTGGTTGATGCCGCAATTCAAAACCGTCAGTGCGGTATTTTTCGACACATCGAGACTGGTTAGCAGGTTGCGATAACAGTTCAAATTTGTAAGT
>JAFZSI010000001.1 GCA_017619445.1 Prevotella sp. | reverse complement strand
TTTCTTGTGCGCATTGTAGATGTTGAAGACGAGGACGATGTCATTTACCAGACACTGATGCCCGCTGCAACCAGCAGCATCATTCTGCCCTCCACTCTCTCAGGCGATTATCAAATCCAGCTCATCTGGGACATCTGGATGTTCTATGGCTTGATAACACTCTAAAAACTCTCTCACGGGGAACACCTGCCTATTTATATGAATAGGTGGGTGCTCCTTGATTACTAATCTTAAGTTAACATTTCTATTAACTCTAAAACTACAAAAAAATGAAAAAACTCTTATATCCGCTATTGGCATTTGCTGCTTTAGCAGCTTGCACCAATAATGACTTTTCGGAGCTTGTTGTCAACACAAAGCCAGATACACCGCAATACGACCCCAACCGTCGCAGCTATAATGAGGCTTTAGAGATAGCACAGAACTCCATCAATATGTTAGGCAGTAATGACCCGACGACCCGTGGTGCGGAACCCGTCAGGACAATCAACCTGAAAAACGGCGTGAAGGCTTACCGCCAGCCTGTCACCCGCTCCAACGGCATTGCCTCCACAAACGACACTCTGCTCTATGTCTTCAATTTCAACGACGACCAGGGCTTTGCCGTTGTTTCTGCGAGTAGGCAGACAGACGGACTGATTGCCGTGACGGAATCTGGCTATTACGACCCCAGCGTGCCTACAGGCAACCCAGGCTTTGACACATATATGCAGATGGCCAAGGCATACGTGGCGTATAAGGACAGAACACCCGTGGAAGACGAGAAAGTGGGCGGAGGCACGCGCTATGGCCCAGACCAGCCAATGTATATGCCAATGTATGATACGGTTTATTGCAGACATATTTACCCAAAGATAACGGTGAAATGGGGTCAAGGGGGCCGCGCAGGGCAGTTTTGTCCTAATAATATGGCAGGTTGCGGTCCTGTGGCAGCAGCCCAGATAATGAGCTATTTCAAACACCCTTCTTCAATGAATCTGTATTATCAAGATCATGATGTGAACACAACAGCTTTGGACTGGACAAATATGTGTAATCACGTTTTTATTGACACAATCGATAATCGTGATGAGTATGACTTACAGATTGGCAGACTTTGCCGACAAGTAGGGAAATACTCAAGTGCCAGATACAACACTTATACTCACCAAACGTCAACAGATATTAGGGATGTCAGGGATGCCTTACAGATTTTAGGCTATACTGTCAGCCCAATTCGTAATTATGTTTATACGAACCCTGAAAGCTATTTTAATCAGCATAATAATTATTATTATGACAATATTCTCCAAAATGACAGCCTTATTCTTATGGTTGGAGATAACAGCGACGGCGTTAGTCATTCATGGGCTATTGACGGTTGCTTATATGTAAGGTGCAATTATTATCTGATGTGTTCTTATGACGGCGAAAATTGGTTTGTTGATCATCTGTTAGCCTCATACAGTACTACCCTAAATCATATTAACTGGGGATGGGATAGTGAACGAAACGGTTACTTTGATTGTAATGTTTTCAACGCTTATAATCGTATGATAGCTGACCCAAATTCACACAACAATATTTCACCTAATCTTAATTTGGATTTTTACATTAACGTTCAATATTTTACCATTACGTACTAAATGTGCATATTTGCTCAATATGATGATAATTCACCGAGCACCTGTAGTAATGACGAAACGCTTATTATAATAATAGTAAAATAATAATAAAATTCATTAATATGATATGCTTTCTTGCAGTTTTCTGGTAGCTGAATCGTTTATTAATTTAGATAGAGCGTGAGAAACTGCTAAATTTACAAAACCAATATGTATAACAAAAATAATCAAGTAACAATGAAAAAAGGAATACTCATGAAATGGATGCTCATGTTCGTGCTGGTAGCAGGAACGGGCGTAATGATGACCGCGTGCAGCAGCGACGACGACGAAACTACAGAACCAAATGAAAAACCGAGAAAGGAGGAGGTGATTGACATGCTGCCCCAGACACGGGCCGTTGAGCTGACAGAGGAGCAACGCTCGTTTGCAAAACAGAACACCGACTTCTCGTTCAACCTCTTCCGCACCATCAGTCAGATGTCCGAGGGAAAGAGAAGCATCATCATTTCGCCCATCAGCGTGACCTACCTGTTAGGCATGCTCAACGACGGTGCCGCCGGCAATACGGGCAAGGAAATCACCTCGTTGCTCGGATTCGGCGAGGGCAACTCGAAAGCCGTGAACGAGTTCTGCAAGAAACTCATTGAAGACGCGCCGAAAACTGACCCGTCTGTGATGCTGAGCATTGCCAACACGGTGATTGGCAACAAGGACCGCGACGTGAAGTTTGCCTCGCAGTTTCAGAAAAACATGATAGACTATTACCATGCCGAACTGAACAGCCTCGGATTCAGCGACAAGAAAGGCACGCTGAACCAAGTCAACGGCTGGTGCAACAAACACACCGACGGCATGATTCCAGAGATTCTGAGCGAGAACGAGCTAAGCAACGACGCGCTGCTGTTGCTGATGAACGCCATCTGCTTCAAGGCAACGTGGACCGATAAGTTCGACCCGGAAGACACGCGCGACGAGACATTCACCACGAATGACGGGCAGCAGAAGACAATCCCGATGATGCACCGCAAGGCACATGCCAGATACGGCGAGAACGACGACTGCTCCATACTCTACCTGCCCTACGGCAGCGGTGACCTGTGGAGCATGAGGGTATTGCTGCCCAAGGAAGGGAAGACCGTTGACGACATCATCAACAACCTGAACGCCGAGTCGTGGAAGCATATAAAGGAGAGCTTTTGGACTCCTATTGTTGACATCAAGATGCCCCGCTTCACCACAGAGTTTGAGACCGACCTGACGAGACCGCTCGCCGACATGGGCGCGCCGTCGATGTTCGACATGGATAAAGCACAGCTTCCCAACATCTGCAGCAATTATACCAAAGGCTTCTTTGTGGGGCTGATGAAACAGAAGGCTGCCATCGAGGTGAACGAGGAAGGCACCAAGACGACGGCCGTGACGGTGGCTGGAGGAGTGACGGCCAACGTAGAGCGCCCGATGAACGTTGATTTCCATGCCGACCGCCCGTTTGTGTATGTCATTCAGGAACTCAGCACAGGTGTCGTCTTCTTCGTGGGCGTTTACTATGGCAAATAAATGGCGGCCCTTTTTTCTCTATTCATTTCACATGCCCGGCAACTTCATTGTGCCGGGCATTGATGTATCTGTGAGGGTGTCTGTACCTAAAAAACATTAATAATTGAACAAAAGCGACGGGTATAAGGGAAAAAATAAGTACATTTGCAACTCGGTTGGAACTTTAAACTAAAAACGAAATATGGACGCATTGAAGAAAGCATTTGCTTCGAAACTTCTGAAAATCAAGGCCATCAAGCTGCAGCCCAACAACCCGTTTACCTGGGCCAGCGGATGGAAGTCGCCGTTCTACTGCGACAACCGCAAGACGCTCTCCTACCCCGAGCTGCGCAACTACGTGAAACTGGAGCTCGTGCACAACGTGCTCGAACGGTTCCCCGAGGCTGAGGCGGTGGCCGGAGTGGCCACGGGTGCCATTGCACAGGGTGCATTAGTGGCCGACGAACTGAACCTGCCGTTTGTGTATGTGCGCTCGAAACCCAAGGACCACGGACTGGAGAACCTCATCGAGGGTGAGCTGCCCCAAGGCTCGAAGGTGGTGGTGGTTGAGGACTTGATTTCCACTGGCGGCAGCTCGCTGAAGGCTGTGGAAGCCATCCGCCGCAACGGCTGCGAGGTGGTGGGCATGGTGGCCAGCTACACCTACGGTTTCCCCGTGGCGAAAAAGGCCTTCGAGGATGCCGATGTGGAACTGGTTACGCTGACCGACTACGAGCATGTGGTGGCCCAGGCTTTGGAAACGGGCTACATCAGCGACAGCGACGTGGAACTGCTCAACGAGTGGCGCAAAGACCCGGCTAACTGGAGAAAAGAATTGTAAAACGAAGAGTAGTCTTTATCTCACACAGAGGTACGGAGGGAACAGAGAATGAATCACTTTGCTCTATATCTCTGCGTGTAAAAAATTGTAAAATGAATGAATAAATTGTAAATTGTAAATTGTCAAATTGTAAATACCATTATGTCTTTATCAACATTCGAAAGCACAGTCAAATTGATTGAGGCTCCGCAGCAGAGCGTGTATGCCATGCTGAGCGACCTGAACAACCTGGAAAAGGCTAAAGACCATCTGCCAGGCGACAAACTGACCGACCTCACCTTTGACCGCGACTCGGTGAGCGTGAGCGTACCGCCTATAGGAAGCGTGCTGCTGCGCATCGTGGAGCGCGACGAGCCTAAGACCATCAAGTTTGAAACCGAGCAAAGTCCCATTCCCTTCAACCTGTGGATTCAGTTGGTGGCGGCAAGCGAAACAACCACCAAGATGAAACTGACTGCCAAGGCAGAAATCAACCCGTTCTTCCGTGGCCTGATTGCAGGGCCGCTGCAAGAAGGATTGGAGAAAATTGCCGATGCGCTGACCATGGTACAATACGAATGACGTTGGCGTGAACGTTCACGAATCCCCTTCACTCCTCAACTCCTAATCAAAAGAAACATGAAACTTTGGGAAAAAGACTTCGAGATAAACAAAGAGATTGAACGGTTTACCGTGGGGCGCGACCGCGAGATGGACCTCTATCTGGCCAAATACGACGTGCTGGGCTCCATGGCTCACATCACCATGCTCGAGAGCATCGGGCTGCTGAAAGCCGACGAACTGAAACTGCTGCTGGCCGAACTGCGGAAAATCTACGCACAATGCGAGCGCGGCGAGTTTGTGATTGAGGACGGCATTGAGGACGTGCACTCGCAGGTGGAGCTGATGCTGACGCGCAGCCTGGGCGACATGGGCAAGAAAATTCACTCGGGCCGCTCGCGCAACGACCAGGTGTTAGTGGATTTGAAACTCTTCACCCGCCACGAGCTGAAAGACATTGCCGAGGGCGTGAAACAGCTGTTCGACGAACTGATACAGAAAAGCAACCAGTACAAAGACGTGCTGATGCCGGGCTACACGCATCTGCAGGTGGCCATGCCCAGCTCGTTCGGACTGTGGTTTGGTGCCTACGCCGAGAGTCTGGCCGACGACATGCTGTTTCTGCAGGCGGCCTACCGCATGACCAACCGCAACCCCTTGGGGTCGGCGGCTGGCTATGGCTCCAGCTTTCCCCTGGACCGCAGCATGACCACCCGTCTGTTGGGATTTGACTCGATGGACTACAACGTGGTGTATGCCCAAATGGGACGCGGCAAGATGGAGCGCAACGTGGCCTTCGCCATGGCCTCGGTGGCCGGAACAATGGCAAAAATGGCCTTCGATGCCTGCCTGTTCAACTCGCAGAACTTCTCGTTCGTGAAACTGCCGAAGGAGTGCACCACGGGCAGCAGCATCATGCCGCACAAGAAAAATCCCGATGTGTTTGAGCTTATCAGGGCCAAGTCGAACAAGCTGCAAGGTCTGCCGCAGCAGGTAATGCTCATCATGAACAACCTGCCGGTGGGTTATTTCCGCGACCTGCAAATCATCAAGGAGGTGTTTCTGCCAGCCTTCGACGAACTGAAAGACTGCCTCGGCATGTGTGCCTACATCATCAACCGCATGGAGGTGAACGAGCGCATTTTGGACAACCCCATGTACGACCCCATGTTCTCCGTGGAGGAAGTTAACCGTCTGGCTGCCAATGGTATGCCGTTCCGCGATGCCTACAAGAAAGTGGGTCTCGACATCGAGGCAGGCCGATTCTCGCCCGACAAAAACATCCACCACACCCATGAGGGCAGCATCGGCAACCTGTGCAACGACCGCATTGCCGAGCTGATGGAAAAGACAATGGAAGAATTCCACTTCGAGCACATGACCCGTGCGGAGGAGCAACTGCTGAAAGGAGAATGATGCTGAAACATTTTGCCCGTAGCCTGACCGCCACACTTGCCATCGTGGGCATGTTGTGCTGTATGAGCGGCTGTGATGCCGAAAATGAATATAACATCAGTTACGAGTGTTTCTTCTCGTTCGACACCCAACTGCACAACGCCACCATCCTGCGAAACGCTGTCAATCCCATGACCACTGGCGTGTTCGCAATGGTGAGCTGCGGCCAGAAAAACGGGGTGCGGACAGTCAGCATTCAGCTCAACGACGGAACACTCAGCGAAGACATTGCCATCACCACAGCCCGCGAGAACTACACCACTTGGGTGCTGGGCGCCAACAACGGACTTATCGTGGGCAACAGCAGCCTGGGCAACGGCTTGTTTGCCTTCGACCGCCAGTGCCCGAACTGCATTTCCAACTACAACCTCTACAAATATCCGTTGCAATGGACAAACAACGGGCATTGGGTGCATTGCGCTTCGTGCCAACGCAAATACGACCTGAACAACAACGGATATATCGTGGAAGGCGAGAAAGGCCTGAAACTCATCCGATACAAGGCCAACTTCGATGGAACCGTGCTCGTTGTGCACAACTGAAACACGGAAACGGCCAATCACCCAAACGACCAAACGACCAATCCCCTAAACGACCAACATTGGTTTTTCAGACATTCTGGTCTTAAATAGTGTAAAATTTTTGGCAGTTCGGAGAAATAGCCTTATCTTTGCACTAAATAAGCGGAAATAGCTCAGTTGGTAGAGCACAACCTTGCCAAGGTTGGGGTCGCGGGTCCGAGTCCCGTTTTCCGCTCTTATGCGGCAGCCGGTTGTCCGCACATTTTGTTTATAAGCAAGGAGCCCCGCCTGTGCTTCGCTCGTTAATCAACATGCATGCTCCTTGATGATTGTTTTGTATATGCCACGCCGCAATGGTGGAATTGGTAGACACGAGGGACTTAAAATCCCTTGGCCAGTAATGGCTGTGCGGGTTCGAGTCCCGCTCGCGGCACTTTTCATAAAATCCTATTTTATCAATATGCGTAAAAATCTAATTCTATCACTTTGCGCACTTTTCATCTTAGCTTTGACATCTTGTTCAAAACTCGGTGCGCTGTCAGCAGACAAATTCAATGTTACTCCCAATCCGCTGGAAACCCTTGGCGGTGAAGTTCCCGCAACCATCAACGGCATGTTCCCGGAGAAATACATGAAGAAGAAGGCCGTGGTGACCGTCACACCCGAACTGCGATTCGGCAACGGACAGGCTGTGAAAGGCAACAGTGCAACATTCCAGGGCGAGAAGGTGCAGGGCAACGACCAGACCATCTCCTACCTCGTGGGCGGCCACTACACCATGAAGACGGCCTTCCCCTATGAGCCCGCCATGCAGAAGAGCGACATGTACCTGACTTTCCAGGCACGCATCGGCAACCGCCAGATGAATGTACCCGACGTGAAAGTGGCCGAGGGAGTCATTGCCACCTCTGAACTCTACAAGCGCGCACTGATGAACGCTGGTGCATGCATCGCACCCGACTCATTCCAGCGAGTACGCGCCCAGAAGCAGGAGGCCAACGTGAAATTCCTCATCAACCAGGCCAACCTGCGGCAGAGCGAGCTGAAAAACAACTCAGTACAGGAGTTCGTGAGCCTGCTGAAGCGCATCAACGCCGACAAGGAAGGACTCAACATCCGCAACGTAGAGGTGCAGGCTTACGCATCGCCCGAGGGAGGATTCGCCTACAACGACCGTCTGGCCAACAAACGCCAAGATGTTTCGGAAGACTACGTGAAGAAGACTCTCCAACAAACCAAGGTCAACACCGACATCGATGCCAAATACACCGCCCAGGACTGGGACGGATTCCAGAAACTGGTGCAGGCCAGCAACATTCAGGACAAGGACGTCATCCTGCGCGTGCTCTCCATGTATAAGGACCCACAAGAGCGCGAGCAGCAAATCCGCAACATGAGCGCTGGCTTCCGCGAACTGGCCGACGGCATCCTGCCCGAGCTGCGCCGCAGCCGCCTCATCATCAACTACGAGACCATCGGCCGCAGCGACGAGCAAATCAAACAGCAGTATGAGACCGACGCCACCCGTCTGAGCGCCGACGAGATACTCTATGCCGCCACACTCGTTGAAAACCCCGCCGACAAGGAAGCCATCTACAAGCGCGCCGCTGAAATCTATCCCGCAGACTACCGCGCATTCAACAACATCGCCGTCATGGAGTTTAACAAAGGCAACATGACCGAGGCACAGAACTACCTGCAGAGCGCCTTCCGCGCCTACAACCGCGCCCCCGAGGCCAACGCCAACCTCGCACTCATGGCCCTGCGCCAAGGCAACATCCAGCAGGCCACCGACTACATCTCGAAAGCCGACGGCGCCAACGACCTCAACCAGGTGCTCGGCAATCTCGAAATCGCACGCGGCAACTATGCACAGGCAGAGCAGTATTTCAAGGAGTCAAGCAACAACAGCGCAGCACTTGCCAACATCCTCAACAAAAACTACGCCCAGGCCTCCGTGGCATTGAAATATGCCAAGAAAGACGCGCTCACCGACTATCTGCAGGCCATTCTCAATGCACGCACAGGCAAATACGCCGCTGCCGCCGACTTCCTCCGCGAAGCCATCCAGAAAGACCCGTCGCTGGCCGACTACGCTGCCAAAGACCTGGAGTTGGTCAACGTCAGCAAATAATTGACAATTGATAATCCTGAATTATTCTTGGAGTTATCTGGAGTTAACTGAAGTTATCGCGGTTTTCAACCGCTCCGGGAGTTAACTGACAATACTATTGAGAGTTGAGAGTTGATAATTATGAATTATGACGAGTTGTTGAACGACAGTGAAAAATTATGCATTAAGCATTATGCATTATGCATTAAGCATTATGCATTCCTCCTTCTTTCCTCTCTCCTCTGGGGAGCCCTGGTACTGGTTTCGTGCGGAACAGACAGCCATCATTTTAAGATTGCCGGACGTTTCCTCAACCTCAACCAGGGTGAGTTCTATGTCTATGCATTAGACGGTGGCAACTCAAACATCGACACCATCAAGGTGCAGGGCGGACGGTTCTCACGCGAGATAGAATGCACCGACCCACAGACGCTCATGCTCGTGTTCCCCAATTTTTCCGAGCAACCCGTATTTGCCGAGCCAGGAAAATCGGTTGACATCCGCGCCAACGCCGCCAACCTCAAGGAAATGGAAGTGAGCGGCACCGATGAGAACGAGCAGATGACCACGTTCCGCAAGCGCATCGCCAACGTGTCGCCTCCTGAAGCGCGCCAACAGGCAGCAGCGTTCATAAAAGCCAATCCTCGCTCACCGGTCAGCGTGTTCCTGCTGCGCAAGTTTTTCATCATGGCACAACAGCCAGACTACAAACAGGCAAAACTGCTCATCGAACCCATGATGAAAGAAATGGCAGACAACAAAAATCCTGCGTTCAGCGGTTCGCTCCTTAGTATCAGCAAGAAACTTGAAGCCCTCAGCAACGCTGAAGAAAACACCAGCCTGCCCCGTTTTGCCGCCACAGACTCCAAGGGGCGCGTCATCAGCACCGAAAACTTCAAAGGCAAGACCGGCCTCATCTACGTCTGGGCAACATGGAACTACGAGAGCATGAGCATGCAACGCCGTCTGAAAGCCATACAGCGAAAAAATCCCACACAGTTGCAAATCATGGGCATCTGCATCGAGGCCACCCCGCGCGACTGCAACACCAATGCCGACCGCGACACCCTCACATGGCCACACATCTGCGACGGACAACTGTTCAACGGACCGCTCATCAGCAAACTCGGAATACGGGGCATCGGCGACAACATCATCATCAGCAAAAGCGGACGCATCACAGCACACGGCCTACCCACACAACAAATGATTGACGAGCTCAACCGACAACTCCAAAAATAAAACCACAACCAATACCATGCTCGTAAAAACATTCTGCGCTGCCGTCAACGGACTCCAAGTAACCACCGTTACCGTAGAAGTGCATATCACAAAGGGCGTGCTCTACCACCTCACAGGACTGGGCGACACCGCCGTACGGGAGAGCAAAGACCGCATTGTGGCCGCCATGCAGAACTCTGGCTTCAGATTCCCCACAGCCGACATTACCATCAACCTGGCTCCTGCCGACATCAAGAAGGAAGGCAGCAGCTACGACCTGCCCGTGGCCATCGGCATCATTGCCGCCAACGAGGAGATGAACGCAGAACGGCTGGCAGACTATATGCTGGTGGGCGAGTTAGGACTTGACGGACGGCTGCAGCCCGTTCGTGGCGCGTTGCCCATCGCCATCCGCGCCAGAGCCGAGAAATTCAAAGGACTCATTGTGCCAAGCCAAAACGTGCATGAAGCTGCCGTGGTGAACAACCTCGAAGTTTATGGCATGGACACCCTGCTTGACGTTGTTCAGTTTCTCAACGGCGCCAAGCAATTCGAACCCACCATTATCGATACCCGTCGCGAGTTTTACGAGCAACAGGCCAAACACGACCTCGACTTTGCCGATGTGCGCGGACAAGAGAATGTGAAGCGCGCACTCGAAGTGGCCGCCGCTGGCGGACACAACCTGATTATGATTGGGCCACCAGGCTCCGGCAAGTCGATGCTGGCCAAGCGTCTGCCCAGCATCCTGCCGCCGCTCTCACTTTCTGAGAGCCTTGAAACCACACAAATTCACAGCATAGCAGGCAAACTGTCGCGCGACACCGGACTCATTTCCCTGCGACCGTTCCGCTCTCCCCACCACACCATTTCGCAAGTGGCACTTGTTGGAGGCGGAGCAACCCCACAGCCAGGAGAAATAAGCCTGGCTCACAATGGTGTGCTCTTTCTTGACGAGCTGCCTGAGTTCAACAAACAGACACTCGAAGTGCTACGCCAACCCTTGGAAGACCGCCGCATCACCATCAGCCGAGCCAAATACACGCTCGAATACCCGTGCTCCTTCATGTTCGTGGCATCCATGAACCCCTGTCCGTGCGGCTACTACGGCGACCCCACCCACCATTGCGTGTGCACGCCCGGACAGATTCAGCGTTACATGAACAAAATCAGCGGCCCTCTGCTCGACCGCATCGACATCCAAATCGAAATTACTCCCGTACCCTTCAAAGACATCTCGAAAACCGCTCCTGGCGAGCCTTCCGACACCATCCGCAGCCGCGTCATCGCAGCAAGGCAGCGACAGGAAGAACGCTTCAGCCAGCACCGGGGCATCCACTGCAACGCCCAAATGACCGAGCGAATGATTCACCAATATGCTGAGCCCGACGACGCCTCGCTCGAAATGCTCCGCATGGCCATGCAAAAGTTCAGTCTCTCTGCCCGTGCCTACAGCCGCATCCTCAAGGTGGCCCGCACCATCGCAGACCTTGAAGGCTCCGACCGCGTGCAGTCCCACCACATTGCCGAAGCCATCGGTTACCGCCAGCTCGACCGTGGCGACTGGGCTGAGAGGTAAAAAACAATAAAAGATTATATATCATGGTAAGACAATTAAGAATTTTGATGCTCACTGCCGTCTTCACCTTCTGTGGAGCATGTGTTTTCACATCTTGCAGCGACGATGATGACAGCGTGGTGGGAACCCCCGACCAGCCTGTAGTGCTCAACTGCGTGAAGCCCGACTATCTGAAAGCGGGCGACAAGGTGGCGCTGATTTCGCCCTCCTACTTCACGCCGATGGAGAACGTGGAGAAAACAGCCGACGTGTTGCGCTCATGGGGGCTGGAACCTGTTGTCGGCCCAAACGTTGGCAAGGTGGTGGACGGACGCTATGCCGGCACTGTGGCCGAGCGCGTGAGCGACATCCGCTGGGCTCTCAGCGACCCCAGCATCAAAGCAATCATCTGCAACCGTGGAGGATACGGCACCATTCAGTTGATTGACCAGCTGACGCTGGCCGAGTTGCAGGCCTCGCCCAAATGGTTGGTAGGCTTCAGCGACATCTCTACCCTACACGGACTGCTGACCCGTGCCGGCGTAATGAGTATCCACGGCACGATGAGCTCGTTCCTGGCCAAGGGCGGTACCGACGAGTCAAGCACCCTAATGCGCGACCTACTCTTGGGCAAGGTGCCCCGCTACGAGATTCCTGGACACCCGCAGAACATCACGGGCAAAGCTTCTGGCGTGCTGGTGGGCGGCAACATCTGCACCTTTGCACCTAACCTCGGCACCCAGGCCGATGCCACAAAGGGCAAAGACCTCATCCTCTTTGTTGAGGAGGTGGAGGAATCGATGCACAACATCGACCGCCAAATGCGAATCCTCCAGATGAACGGAGTGCTCAACCGCTGCAAAGGCATCATCCTCGGCGAGTTCACCGACTGCGGAACCGAGTTTACTTATGAGAGTGTTGAGGCCATGCTCCATGAACTGCTGGCAGCGTACCACATCCCCGTGCTCTGCGGCTTCCCTGGCGGTCATGGCGACGTGAACCTGCCGCTTGTGATGGGCGACAATGTCACCATCGACGTGCGCACCGACGGAGCCACCCTGCAGTTCAATATCGACGGCGAACAACAGTTGGTGAACACAGCCGGCATCACCGCCCCTGCCACGCCCGCAGCCGCCCGCATGATAATGGCTGGAAAAAGAGAGTAGCGATGATGCTGAAATAAACATGAAAATAGTTGATGGATTATCATAATAGTCTATAAGAAACAACACATTGTCATGAAAAAAGGAAACAGAAAAAATGTGGCAGAATTGTTTTGCGCTTTCATCCTGCTGCTTGTTGCAACCGTTATGACAGGATGCGGCAACAAGAAAGACAACAACAAAAGCAATGACGTTGAGCAAGTTAACGCCAATACCCAACACATCACCCCCCACCAGGAGGCAGGGGGGCTTCCCAACACCCAACACCTAACACCCAACACCCAGCCAGAGGACACAACGGCTGCCAGGACGTCAAAGGAGCCTGAGGAAAAGTCTGCAAAGCCGGATCCCGTCCACATGGGCATGTGGGGGCATGTGGGCGGCACGGGCTTTCTGTTCGACATGAATGGTAATACGGGCAGCTATATTCCCTACGACATGGCCGAGGCCAAAGAGTACGGCGAGCGGCGACAGCTGAAGCTGGTGTCCTACGACCCCAAGAGCGGCTCGTGCGTCATCAACGCCTACATAAAAGAGCAGTACATCGGACAATTCAAGGGCACTTTCAATGAGGAAGAGGTGGAGATGGATGAGGGCGGCTCTCACTACTTCCAGTCTTATGATGGTATCTTCACAAGCGCGAAAGGGGCTAAGCTCGACTTCCACTTCCATTTCGACTAAAAAACGACCAAACGACCAATCACCCATGAAGAAGAAAAGTCTTATATTATTGATGGCACTCATAGCACTTACCTGTGGGTGCAAAGAAAAAAACTCCTCACAGCCTCAACAAAAGGAAGAAGCGGAGGAGCAAACCGTTGAACAGAACGCCAACACCCAACACCTAACACCCAACACCCAAACAACCACCGACATGGATGATGCCGAGGCCAAAGAACCCGACGGCATGGTGGGTGCCAGCGGCTTCGGAACACCCCCTTCGGCCACGGCAAAGCCGATAGTTTATAGCATTGCTGAGGACGGATTCCTGAACATCCGCGAGATGCCCGTTCCCGGCTCAAAGATTGTGGGCAAGCTGACCACCGGCGGCGAGGGGGCTGAGTATTTGGGCTCTACCAGCAAGTGGCACAACGTGAAATACCACGGCGTGGAAGGCTATGTGAACGGCAACTACGCTGAGCTGAGAGGCTTGGAGGAACTATCTACAAACGTTCCCGAGGCCAAGGGCCGCAAGGTGTATTACGTGGTGCTTGGCAGCTTCACCGACCTTGCAAAGGCGAAGCAATCTACTGAGGTGCTGCCCGATGCGCTCGACGGCAACTGTATCTACCGCACCACCGACAAAGGCAAGACCATCTACCGCCTGTGCCTCGACTGCTATTACAGCCGCGACAAAGCACAGAAGCTTGCCAAATCTACCAAAGAATTCTTCGGCCGCGACGTCTGGGTATGGGAGTCGCAGGGCGTTGCCCCCTGTGTCTATCAGGGCATCTTGCCCAGCGGCGAGCCCGCCCGCATGACTCCAGAGCCGTAGTTGCCCTGCGCGACGAAATGGTTTACGAGCGCAAACATACAGTTTACGGTTGTAAAGTGCGGGTTTATGAATGAATTTTCTAAAGAATTTGAGCGTAACATTTGGGTTGGCATCAAATTCTTTAGAAAATTCAACCATAAAGCATAGAGTTATTGTCGTAAAGTGTAGGTTTATGAACACAAAGTGAAGGTTTGGCAAAAAAGCTCTCGATTCTTTTGGTTTTTTCTCGCTTAATTGCACCTTTGACCCTTGTCGAAGGTACTCACGTTCGGAAAATTGCAAATAAATTTGCATTTTCGCTCACTTAATCGTACCTTTGCACCGAGTATTTGTAAAGACAACCATCAGTTTTACATAAAGAATCATGACGAAGAGGAATTATAAGCGCATCACGGTGACTTCGGCTCTGCCCTACGCCAACGGGGGTGTGCACATCGGGCATCTGGCTGGGGTGTATGTGCCGGCAGACATCTACGTGCGCTATCTGAGACTGAAGAAACGGCAGGTGATGTTCATCGGCGGCAGCGATGAGCACGGTGTGCCCATCACCATCCGCGCCCGCAAGGAGGGCATTTCGCCGCAGGATGTGGTTGACCGCTACCACGGGCTCATCAAACGGTCGTTTGAGGAGTTTGGCATCTCGTTTGACATCTATAGCCGCACCACCTCGGAGACTCACCACAAGTTTGCCGCCGAATGGTTCAAGAAACTCTACGACGAGGGCAAGCTGACGGAGGAAACCACCACGCAGCTCTACGACGAGGAGGCCCGACAGTTTCTGGCCGACCGCTACGTGACGGGCGAGTGCCCGTACTGTCACAACGAGGGTGCCTACGGCGACCAGTGCGAGAAGTGCGGACGCGACCTCTCGCCCACGGAGCTGATTAACCCCAAGAGCACCATCAGCGGCTCCACGCCCGTGCTGCGCGAGACGAAGAACTGGTATCTGCCGCTGAACGAATATCAGGAGTGGCTCAAAAAGTGGATTCTGGAGGACCACAAGGAGTGGCGCAGCAATGTGTATGGTCAGTGCAAGAGCTGGTTAGACATGGACCTGCAGCCACGCGCCATGACGCGCGACCTGGACTGGGGCATCCCCGTGCCCGTAGAGGGTGCCGAGGGCAAGGTGCTCTACGTGTGGTTTGACGCGCCTATTGGCTATGTGAGCAACACCAAGGAGCTGTGCGAGAGCGACCCCGAGCGATGGGGCTCGTGGCAGCAGTGGTGGCAGGACGAGGACACACGGCTGGTGCACTTCATCGGCAAGGACAACATCGTGTTCCACTGCATCATCTTCCCCGTGATGATGAAGGCGCACGGCAAGTATATCATGCCCGACAACGTGCCCGCCAACGAGTTCCTGAACCTTGAGAACGACAAAATAAGCACTTCCAGAAACTGGGCAGTGTGGCTGCATGAGTATCTGGAGGACATGCCCGGCAAACAGGACGTGCTGCGCTACGTACTGACGGCCAATGCGCCCGAGACGAAGGACAACAACTTTACTTGGAAGGACTTCCAGGAACGCAACAACAACGAGCTGGTGGCCGTCTATGGCAACTTCGTGAACCGTGCCCTGCAACTGACCAAGAAATATTTTGCGGGTGTGGTGCCTGCCTGCGGTGAGCTGCAGGAGGTTGACCGTCAGGCCTTGGACGAGTTCAAAGACGTGAAACAGAAAGTTGAGCAAATGCTCGACCAGTTCAAGTTCCGCGACGCACAGAAGGAGGCCATGAACCTGGCACGCATCGGCAACCGATACATCACCGAGTGCGAGCCGTGGAAAGTGTGGAAGACAGACCCCAAGCGCGTGGAAACCATTCTCAGCATCTGCCTGCAGCTGACGGCAAACCTGGCCATCGCCTTCGAGCCCTTCCTGCCATTCTCGTCAAAGAAGCTGCGCCAGATGATCAACGTTGAGACTTTCGACTGGAATCAGCTGGGCGACACCGACATTCTGAAACCTGGCCACCAGCTGGGCGAGCCCGAACTGCTGTTCGAGAAAATTGACGATGAAGTGATTCAGCGTCAGCTCGACAAGCTCGAAGCCACCAAGCGGGCCAACGAGGCCGCAGCATGGAAGCCTGAGCCCATAAAGGAAACGGTGAGCTTCGAGGAGTTTGAGAAGCTCGACATCCGCGTGGGACTGGTGACCGACTGCCAGCGGGTGAAGAAATCAAAGAAGCTGTTGCAGTTCACCATCGACGACGGCAGCGGCCAGCCGCGCACCATTTGCTCGGGCATCGCCGCTTTTTACGAGAATCCCGAGGAGCTCATCGGCAAGCGCATTCTGTTTGTGGCCAACTTCGCGCCGCGCAAGATGATGGGTGTCGAGAGCCAGGGAATGATTCTCAGCGCAGTAGATGCCGACGAGAGCCTCAGCGTGGTCACCACCACCAAAGACGTAAAGCCCGGAAGCCAAGTAGGGTGAAGAAAGAACCCACCCCAACCCTCCCAAAGGGAGGGAGATAAATGGGAAATGAGAAATGGGGAAATGAGAAATTGGAGTTCCTTGAGCTCCGCGAAAAAATTATTTGGCGGTCCCATAGTTCAATGGATAGAACAAGTCTCTCCTAAAGATTAGATCCGAGTTCGATTCTCGGTGGGACTACATGTTATTGGACAATTGGACAATTGGACAGAACCCACCCCAACCCTCCCAAAGGGAGGGAGATTAAAATTGTCAAATTGTAAATAAAGAAATAAATAGTAAATTGTAAATTGTAAAATTGTAAATAAATAATACCATGATAGGCGCAATTATTGGAGATATTGTTGGCTCGCGGTTTGAATTCGGACCCGCGCCAGAAAAGGGATTCGAGCTCTTTACGCCCGAATGCAGTTATACTGATGACACCATCTGCACCATCGCCATTGCCGATGCCATCTTGAATCACAAGACTTACAAGGATGCACTGATAGAATGGTGCCGCAAACACCCCGAGCCCATGGGCAGCTACGGGCACCGGTTCTACCGCTGGATTCATTCTAACGACCCGCAGCCCATGGAAAGCTACGGCAATGGGGCTGCCATGCGCGTAAGCCCCATAGGCTGGCTCTTCAACGACTACCACGAGGTGAAAGAACAGGCCAGGCTATCGGCCGAGGTAAGCCACAACCACCCCGAGGGTATCAAGGGCGCACAGTGCGTTGCCACGCTCATCTATTGGCTCCGCACCGTGCGGGTAATCAAACCTCAAGTTGAGCGCGCCATCTTTAGGGGCTTCGGTTATGAGATACCACCTATGAGCGACATTCTGCGCATCGGTGCCAACGGCTATTTCGACGGGAAATGCCAGGAAACAGTGCCTATGGCCATACGCTGTTTCCTTGATGCCGACAACTTTGAGGATGTCATCCGCAAAGCCGTGCTCTGCGACGGCGACACCGACACCAAGGCTGCCATAGCCGGCTCCATTGCCCAGGCATATTACAGCGTGCCCGATGAACTGACAGAAAAGGCTATGAGTTATCTGCCTGCAGATATGCTCAGCATTCTTGAGCAATACTACGACGTGCTGAAAAACAGGATTAAATCTTAGCATCAATAACCGTTTTCTGCCCTTTCCACGATCTTATACAAACCAATGGGCCGCGCTCACAACTGGTGTTGGAGCGCGGCCCATTGGTTTGAAAGCCTCTGAATTACAGCCCTAAGGCAAAGGGCTGAGCATGGCTCTGCTGTTTATTTCTTCTGCTTCTTGCCTTTGGCCTCTACCTCTGTCGTTTCGTCCTCTTCCTTAATCTTGCGGCCAAGGGTGAGGTAAGCGATAGGAGCAGCAATGAAGATTGAAGACAGTGTTCCGAAAATCACACCCAAAATCATGGCGAATGAGAATGAGCGGATGGTGCTGCCACCAAGAATGAAGATACAGAGAAGCACAATCAACGTAGAAATAGAAGTGTTCAACGTACGGGCAAGAGTCTGGTTCAAAGAGTCGTTGAACACAGTCTGGTAGTCGCGCTTCTTGTAGAGGCGCAGGTTCTCACGGATACGGTCGAACACCACCACCTTGTCATTGATTGAGTAACCAATCACGGTCAGCACAGCACCGATGAACGTCTGGTCAACCTCAAGCGACCAGGGCACTACACCCCAAAGCAGCGAGTAGAATCCAATCACAACCAGGGCATCGAATGCCAGGGCTACGGTTGAGCCTACTGAGAATGCCACATTGCGGAAACGCAGCAGGATGTAGAGGAAGATGGCAACCAGGGCGATGAGCACACTGATAATAGCACCGTGGGTGATGTCCTTAGCTACCGAAGGTCCTACTTTTGCTGATGAAATGATGGAGCCTCCCTGACGGATGTCGGGGTTCTTGAACGACTCTACGTTGGCCTGTGACACGAGGTTGGCCTTCTTCAGGGCATTGTAGAGCAGGGTCTCTGCCTTATCGTCCTCAGTGGGGCTGTTTGACTCGATGTTCCAGTTGGTTGACACACGCACGGTCTTGCCATCAGTACCGAGGGCAATGACGCTGGTGTTGGCATCCTTACCGTTGTTCTCACCCATGGTGTTGACGAATGCGCCAGCCAGTGCGGTGCGCACCTGCTCAACGGGCACAGCCTTGTCGAGTGTGACAACATAGTTGCGGCCACCGGTGAAGTCGATGCTCTGGCTCAGACCACGAACGAAGAAGCTGATGAGGAATACCACGGCAGCTACAATGGCAATGATGAAACTTCTTCTGTAGATACCCATGAAGTTGAAATGGGTGTTCTGCATGAAGTTCTTCGAGAAATTGGTGGTGAAGGTAAGTCCCAGCCACTTGTCTTTCTTCATGCGGTTCTCATAGACCAGACGGGTAAGGAACACTGCTGAGAAGAACGAAACGGCAATGCCGATGATCCATGTGGTTGCGAAACCGCGGATAGGACCAGTACCAAACACATAGAGGATGACACCAGTAATCATTGATGTCAAGTTGGAGTCGAAGATTGCGGAGAAGGCGTTGCTGTAACCGGCAGCCAGTGCCTGACGCACATTGAGTCCCTTGCGCATTTCTTCCTTGGTACGCTCATAGATAAGCACGTTGGCATCGACCGCCGTACCGAGCGAGAGCACCATACCTGCAATACCCGGCATGGTGAGTGCGGCCTGGAATGAGGTGAGAATACCCAAGGTGAAGAAGATGTTGACCAACAGGGCGCAGTTGGCAACCATACCGGGAATAAAGCCATACATGAGAATCATGTAGAGCATCAGCAGCACGAAGGCCACGATGAACGAAATGATACCCTGCTGGATGGACTGTGCACCGAGCGACGGACCAACCACCTCTTCCTGCACGATGCGGGCAGGTGCAGGCATACGACCCGACTTCAGCGTGTTGGCAAGGTCCTTGGTGTCTTCGATGGTGAAGTTACCAGTAATCTGTGAGTTACCACCGGTAATCTCGCCATTCACACGAGGAGCGCTATAGACTACACCGTCAAGCACGATGGCAATGGCCTTGCCAACGTTTGCCTTTGTAAGGGCAGCCCAGCGGCGGGCACCGTCAGAGTTCATCGACATGCTGACGCTGGGACGGCCAGAAACCTGCTCAAACTCGTCCTTAGCATCGGTAATCACGTCACCCTCAAGCGGAGCGCGGCCATTGGCCTGCGTCACTTTCAGGGCATAGAGCTCAAACACTTTCTTGCTGTCTTTCACCATGTCGGTAGGCTTGGCGCCCCATGCTAAGCGGAGGTCTGAGGGCAGCACCTGCTTGGCAATGTCAGAGAAAATAATCTTGTTGATTTCGGCAGTGTCACGCATGTTTGCCATAGCCACGAGACCAATGTTCTGGCTCATGGGCTGGAGGATAGACAGCAGCGGGTTGCGCTTCTTGGCCTCAGCCAGCTGAGCGTCAGCCTCTTTGTCCTTGTTGTCTTTCTTATCCTTGTTCAGGTTGAGCTTGCCCTTTTCTGTGGCCTGCTTGGTTGAGTCAACAGCGGCACTGTCGGCAACCACTTCCTCGCCACCATTGGCAAAGCGCTGGTCGAGTTGCGAGAGATAAGGAATAATCTCGTCGCTGTTGTAGGTCTCCCAGAATTCGAGGTTGGCAGAGCCCTGGAGCAACTTACGGATACGCTCAGGCTCACGGATGCCAGGCATTTCGACCATGATGCGTCCGTCCTGTCCTTCCAGTTTCTGGATATTGGGCTGTACCACGCCGAACTTATCGATACGGTTGCGCACCACATTGAACGAGTTGTCGATGGCTGCCTGCACTTCGCTGCGCAGAACCTTCTCCACTTCGCTGTCGGAGCTCTGTGTGCTCACTTTGCCTTTGAGCTGCTGCGTGGCGAAGATTTCAGCCAGACGATGGCCGGGTGCGTTTTTCTTGTACGCATTGATGAATAACGAGATGAAATCACTCTGACTGGTCTCCTCTTCTTTCTTTGCCTCTGTCATCGACTTAACGAAAGCGGGGTCAGTCTTATGGTCGGCCAGCACTTCCACCACGTCGGGAACACTAATCTCGAGGATGACGTTCATACCGCCTTTCAGGTCAAGTCCGAGACCGATCTGAGTTTCCAAGCACTTCTGATAAGGATAGATGCCCAAGTACTTTACAGAATCTTTGTAGTCCTGTTGTGCGATGGGGTCGGCTATTTTAGCAGCCTGACTGTCGTAATAGCGTGTAGCCGCCGAGAACGACAGATAGAAGATACTTGCCAACGTCAGTAAGACGGCAGTAAAAATAACAATTCCTTTGTTTTGCATTTTAACTTTAAATTATTTTTGATTATTTGTTTTTATTGCAAATTCATCAATGCGCAGTGGCCTTTTCAGGCTTCAGTGCACGTTTTTTGGCAAGAAATTGAGTCTTCCTTGCCAATTCAGGGTGCAAAGATAGTTATTTTTTTAGTTTTGGAAAAATTTCGCGTACATTATTTAATGTTTTGTGCGCTTTTTTAGCCAACAATAGACGGGATAATGGTCGGAAAGGGTTATTTTCCTGTCAACTTTGCAATTATATGGCTCCCAGTCAGAGGTGCAGAGGATGTTGTCGATGCGCACATAAATATTGCTTGCATGGAACGACCATCCTGGGCCGTTGGCGGTGCTCACGTAGCAGTCGGTGAGTCCGTCGGCGATGGTGCGATAGACATACGAGAGCGGATTGTCGTTGAAATCGCCACAGACAATCATGCTTTGGCCTTTGTGTTCTTTGATATATTGCGCCACGGCCTCGGCCTGTGGTGCCCGCTTTACCGCTGCGATGGCCAGTTTGTCAATTAATTTGAGTGAGGTTGTCCGCATGGTGTCTTTGCCCATCTCGCCCTTTATCATGTGTTTGAATTCTTTCTTCTCGGCATACGAGAGGCTGTTGGTTTCCAGATGGCAGTTGACCACCGCCACGGTATCGCCGTCAATGAGCACCTTGAAGACACCCGTGACCGTTGACCATTGCAGCGTATAGGCATGTTCCTTGCCCACAATGGGATATTTACTGAAAATAGCATTCACGTTGGTGCTGCGTTTAGCCCTTACTGTGTCGATATAGGGATAAACGGGTCTTACCAGCGAGTCGATTTTAAGCTTTTTTGCCTCGTGAGGGCTATACTCTTGCAGGCAAACAATGTCAGCACCACTGTTGAGAATGTACTCCATGATGGGGTTGGGCTTGTCTTTTGGAGCTTTGTGGGTCGCAAAGTTCCAGATGTTAAACGACAACACCTTGATGGACCCCTCGGGTGTCTTGTGAGGCAGGTTGACAGGCACATAAGTGCGCAACGGACCCCATGCCAACAGAAAACCAGCCAGCGGAATGAGTATATACCGACGGTAGAACACTGCCCAAAACACAAGGAAAGCTACATTCACCCAAATCAGCGCGGGAAACAAAAGGCTCAGCACACACGCCTTGGGATGGCTTACGGGACTCACCACCCCACTATAACCAAGCAGGAGCATCACCACTATGGTGGCGACATTGGCACCGGCAATCAACCGACGTGTGAACAACTTGAGCTGTCTGAGCATCTTAAAAAAATCGAGGAATGAGAAATGAGAAAAGAGAAATGTGATTATCAATTATCAATTGATTATCGGTTGCTGTTGTCAAACAATTTTCTTTTTTCCTCGGCCGAAAGACTGTCATATCCGCTGCGGCGGATTTTATCAAGAATGCGGTCTATTTCCTCCTGTTCTGCTTTCTTGCGCGCATTATATTCCCAGTCGGTTTCGCGGCTGGTGCGGTCGTCTTGACGGCTGTTCAGGTTGTCAGCCTTTTTGTGCGAGTGTTTCTCCCAATAATCGCGGAACCTGTCGATGGGAGAGTCGCCAATGCCGCGCACCCCTCCTCCCATATCGGGATGGTGCCGCCAATAGCGAATGAGGAGAAATCCGAACAGCATACCGCCCAGGTGTGCGAAGTGAGCCACGCCGTCGCCCGACGACTGCAACGCCATGAACAACTCCAGCCCGGCATAAATCAGCACAAACCACTTGGCTTTGATGGGGACGGGCAGCGGGAAGATGAACAGCCGCTGCTCAGGAAACAGCATTCCAAAGGCCAGCAAGATGCCATAGACAGCACCCGAGGCACCCACCGTGGTAAGAGCATTGAACAAAGCCGGATTGACAGCCGAGAACGAAAGCCCGTTGGCCGAGAGATCCATCGAAATGGCAATATACTGCACCAACTCCTGCATCAGGCCAGCTCCAATACCACAAGAAATGTAATAAAAAAGGAATTTCTTTGGCCCCCACACATGCTCTATCACACAACCAAACATCCACAACGCAAACATATTGAAAAAGATGTGCGTCAGGTTGGCGTGCATGAACATATAAGTGAACAACTGGTATATGCGGAAATCGGGTGCTTTGAAGAAATGAAGCCCAAGGAGGTCGTTCAAATCAACACCACTTCCTCTCATCACATAATAGGCAGCGAAAGCCAACACATTGATGATGAGCAGATTTTTCGTTATGGTGGGAATACTACGCATGTCAATTTACTTGTCTATATTAAAAACAGCGGCAAAATTACGAAAAATATCCATTAAACAGCATAAAACAAGCCTTATACCTACTTTTTTTCATTAAATTCTTCACTTTTTTTTATTTTTTGTTTGTTTTATGAAATGATTAACCTATATTTGCCGAGAAATTATGAACAAACATTTAGTATTCACTTAATTTATAACACAGAATTATGAACAAGACAGAATTAATCGACAAAATCGCAGCCGGTGCTGGCCTGACCAAGGTTGATGCAAAGAAGGCACTTGACGCAACAGTAGCAGCTATTAAAGAGGCTCTCATCAACGGTGACAAAATCGCTCTCGTTGGCTTCGGAACATTCTCAGTGAACGAGCGTCCCGCTCGCGAAGGCATCAATCCCGCTACAAAGGAGAAGATTCAGATTGCTGCCAAGAAGGTTGCCAAGTTCAAGGCTGGTGCTGAACTCGCTGATGCAATCAAGTAATTTTGTAAAGAAATTTGACAAACAGACAAAACGGCGGACTTATTCAAGTCTGCCGTTTTTTATTCGTCTTTTTGCTACACCCAATTAGGGCTGCTTGCCGATGTAAGCCAAGATACCTCCATCCACATACAAGATATGCCCATTGACAGCATCCGAAGCATGCGAGGCGAGGAACACGGCCGGACCGCCCAATTCTTCAGGGTCCAACCAACGGCCTGCGGGCGTCTTTGCACAGATGAACGAATCGAACGGATGGCGGCTGCCGTCGGGCTGGGGCTCTCTTAGCGGTGCTGTCTGTGGCGTGGCGATGTAACCCGGGCCGATGGCGTTGCACTGAATATTGTAACCTCCATATTCCGAGCAGATGTTGCGGGTGAGCATCTTTAGTCCACCCTTGGCGGCAGCGTAGGCACTGACCGTCTCACGGCCCAACTCGCTCATCATCGAACAGATGTTGATAATCTTACCCTCACGACGCTCCATCATCTCGGGAATAACAGCCTTCGTCATGATAAACGGACCAACAAGGTCGATGTCTATGACCTGCTGAAACTCCTCGCGCTTCATCTCGTGCATGGGAATGCGCTTGATGATGCCGGCATTGTTGACAAGAATATCGATATGACCCATCTCTTGGCGTATATCGGCCACCATGCGCTGCACGTCGTCCTCGTTGGTCACGTCGCACAGATAACCGCGGGCCTTGATGCCCTTGGCCTCATAGTCGGCCAGTGCCTTTTCCAAATGCTCCTGTCCGCGGCAGTTGAACGCTATTTGCGCACCTGCCTTTGCCAGAGCCTCAGCAATAGCGAAACCAATGCCATAGGCGGCTCCCGTTATGAGTGCCACCTTTCCTTCAAGTGAAAACAGTTTGTTCATGGCTCGCTCCTTATTTTAAATCCGTTATCAGCGAGAAGTCCTGGTCGCCATAGTCGAGGTTCTCACCGCCCATGCCCCAGATAAAGGTGTAGTTGTGGGTAGCAGCGGCACTGTGGATGCTCCATTCGGGTGAGAGCACAGCCTGGTCGCCGCGCATCCAGATGTGGCGCGTCTCGTCAACCTCGCCCATGAAATGACACACGGCCTGGTCCTCGGGCACCTCAAAATAGAAATAAGCCTCCATGCGGCGCGAATGTACGTGAGCGGGCATGGTGTTCCACACCGAGCCTGTGGCCAGCTCTGTCATTCCCATCTGCAACTGACAAGTGGGCAGCACCTGGTTGACAATCATCTTGTTGATGTTACGCTCATTCGACATCTCAAGGCTGCCCATGTGAGCCACCACGGCATCCTGCTTCGTAATCTTCCTGCAGGGATACTCCTTGTGGGCTGTCGTGGAATTGAAGTAGAACTTGGCTGGATTCTTCGGGTCACAAGAAGCGAACACCACCTCGCGGTCGCCTCGCCCAATGTAGAGGGCCTCCTTGAAACCAAGCTCAAACACCTCGTCGCCAACCTTCACCGTGCCCTTGCCGCCGACGTTGAACACGCCTACCTCGCGGCGCGTGGTGAAGAACGGAGCCTTCAGCGGGTCAATGGCCTCTAACAGCAGGCTTTCCTTAACAGGCATGGCACCACCAACAACCATACGGTCGTACATCGAATACACCATGTTCACCTCATCCTCACCGAACACCTTCTCAATGAGAAAATCGCGGCGGATGCGCCGGGTGTCATAACTCTTTGCGTCCTCAGGATGGGCCGCATAACGAATTTCATAATTTGTCTTCATATCTTTGATTTGTCTTTAGGATAATCGTGCTACGATTAGTTAGTCTGCAAAAATAATAAATAATCATCTTACAAGCAAATCAGAAGACTTAAAAATCATAAAACGCTACGGATACGTTTGCGTTCTTTGGCCTGACAGCGTCTGCACGACAATGGCCAGGCTACGCCTACCGCGTACCTGGCCATCGTCGTGTTGGGTGACTCGGATTCGAACCGGGAATGACAGAACCAAAACCTGTAGTGTTACCGTTACACCATCACCCACTCATGAAAACTCCGGCAGCTGCCATCACCGGCTATTGCCACCGCGCTTCAAAAGTCGGCTGCAAAGGTAGGCAAAATTTCACACACCGCCAAATTTTGAGATAAAATCTTCACGTTCGGCAAAGAAAACAAGCTTTCTTTGCGCTCACTTACTCAGATTTTTCTTTTACGAATTGCTTTTTTGCCCCCATTTTGCGTTTTTGACAGAGAGAAGCAGGGAAGCATTTTTCGTTCGGGGGTACGGAGGTACGGGGGTATGAAGGTACGAGATATGCTCCCGAACTTAAGTCTCCATCAGAAAAACTATCCTCGTACCCACGTACCTCCGTACCAACGTACCCACGAAGAGAGAGATTTACAGAATCACCACCTTCTTACCATTATGTATATACACACCCTTCTCCATCGGTTTTTCATCCATTCGACGACCGTCTATCGAGAACCACGGAGCAGCAGCGTCGTTGGAGGCTGTTGTGGTTATTCCCGATGAATCGTCTTTCATGAAATTAAAGGAGATGGAGCCGTCGGCTGCCATCTTGATATTGGTGATGGCCTTGCCCATGTAGTTGCGCCCATCAGCGTTGGGAGTGAAAAGCGTGGCAGCAGGCGACGATTCGTCCGTCAGACTTGCGTTGACCTCGAGCGTCAGGGGGTTGGTATAAGGATAGGGCGAGGTGCTCAGATAGCTGTTGCGCAAGTCTCCTTCCATGGTCCATTTGCTTTTATCTTTGCCGTCGTTGGTGGGGTCCCAGTCCATATAATTCTTGCCGTCGGCATGGAACAGGCTGTAGCGATAGTGGGTATCTGAGATATTAACTTCATTGTTGAGCCATTTCTCCTCATCGAAATCCACGTGGTAGATAAGCAACCCGTTGCCAGGACAGCCGTAGTCCCAGCCCTCCTGACGGCGGTTCTCCAAAAGATAATACTCATTGCTATTGGTATCGCTGCGCACAATATAGGTAGTGCCACCGTCGCTCAGGGGCTTCATGTCCTCGATGGTGGTGGCCTCGGTCAGTTCCACGGGCGTTGCCCAGCCCAGATACATCCGTTCCATGGCAGTGAGGTTGGGCGGACACCAGCCTTTGTTCGTGTAGTTGCCGCCATCCATCAGGTCCCATTCATCAACGGCCGAGAAAGCGGTGGCAGCCTGCATGGGATAGAAGTCGGGCAGTCCTAAGCAATGGCAATACTCATGGATAATGGTGCCCATGCCACACTGCGAACCATCGCTCCATAGTTCACAACTGATGCTGGAATTGAAAAGCATCATGCCTCCCGGCAGCCGAGTGTGCAAAAAACCTGTGTTTGGCCAGATGTAACCTGGCTTTTGGTTGCCTGTAAAGCTTGCTGCCACAAACAGCACCTGGTTCACCATTCCGTCGCCGTCCCAGTCGTAAATGCTGAAGTCGGTTGTTTCCGTCTCACACAATTTATTGATGGCTTTGTGCATAGCATTATCACCGTAATTTATTCCTAATGAGGAATGCAACGGTTCGTCAACCTTCACAGGGCCATAGATGTCGAACTGCAGGTTGAGTCGGCCCGCTGATTGTTCGCGGAAGTAGTCGGCCACGCAACCAGGTCCAGCACCATTGTTGAACCCTGGCTCATTAAACAAGCGGTCGTAGTAGGCCGCGGGATTCTCCATCGAGAAGTCGGCTTCGTCGAACGAGATGAGCACCACAGGCTGTCGGTAAGTTTTCTGCGGGTCAAAGTCGTAAGGTGCAGGCAGGTAATGACTGTAGTCGGCCCGGGTCTGCGCACCGCCACGAAAACAACCCATGCGCTGGGCACCAACATTCACGGTAGCCATCATGGCGGCTACGGCCATCAATAGTATTTTCTTCATAACCATTCTCTGTTACTCTCTCCTCTCTCCTCTTTCCTCTCTCCTCTTTTTATCACCTTTCGGCGGCAAAGATAATCATTTTCCACGGAAGAAACGAATGCTCCCAACAAAAAACAAGGAAAACCTTTATTCCCCATCCGCGTGAGAAACGGCGACAACAGATTGCATTGACCACACGGAAATGTTAAAACCGAAAAAACTGTGCACAATTTGTTCACAAATAACTATGGGAAGCATAGACCCATACTTTGCATCCATAAAGATTCACTTTGTTTTGCTATACCTGCACTTTACGGTCACAAAGAGCCGCTTTATGATGAAATTTTCTAGAAAATTTAGATAAAAACTTCACGTTCGGCAAAGAAAACAAGCTTTCTTTGCGCTCATTTACTCAGTTTTTGAGCGTAAAGCACAGGTTAGGAAAAAACGTCTGGGACTTCGCGGAAACAACATGAGGAAATAAACAAGAAAAAAAACAGGCTTTGGCGCACCATGTTTCATGTTTTTTTATTATTTTTGCGGACAGAGTTTTGATAATTAACTTCGTTGATACTTGTAGTGGGTCTTAAGTTCTGCGAAAAACCCATGTTAACCGATTTTTTATGTAAGACAATTGTGAAACAGCGTAAAACCAAATTTGTAAAATGATAAAATACGTAATCAAGAAATACTGGAGGGGACCGGTGCTTGCAGCATTGTTCTTCTGGTGGGGCTGGTCATCATCCCATTCGTTCAACGACGGGATGATGATGTGCGTCGGTTTGGGATTCATGGTGTGGATGCTGCGCGTGATTTACCTCGGCAAGATTGGCAGCGTGAAGGTTTTGAGTCTGGTCATGTCGCTTTTCGTCATTGCCAACGTGCTGTGGAGCATCTGCTCGCTCAAGCCGCTGCGCAAGCTCATCCGCCGGTGGCGCTATGCGGGCTTCAGCCAGCAGCCCTACCCCTATCTGTCGCTCTACGGCAGCATCACCGACACGCAGGGCATGTTGTTCAAGCTCTCGCCTGCCATCTTCCGCAACAAGATTCCCGCCGTGAAGGCTGCGCTGTGGAGGATGATTGCCAGAGAGGTGCTGGTGTTTGACGACACAGCGGGCGATGCGCCTCAGTTCCGGTTGAAGGCGTGGAAAGACTCGCCCAGCGACGGCGTTGACCAGGCCTTTGAGCGCACCTTGTACAGATTCCTGGAGCAAAGTGCGGGGAAAGACAACGGCTTTGTCTTGCCCAAGACGCTGAGAGACACCATCGGCTACGTGCCAAAAAGCGCCAAGAAGGCCGACAGAGCTTATGACTATGAGAACCAGATGCGCTTTGCCGACCTGCTGGGCACCAGCGTCAGCGTTCACTCGTACAGCAAACGTGAGATTGCCAATATGTATGGCATGAAACGCTTCCTGAGCGGACTGCCAGCCTCGTTCGAGAAGTCCTCCTACCCCCTGGCGGGTGGAGTTGCGAAAGAAACGGCTGAATTGCCTCGTCTGGAGCTTTGGCGCGTATGGACGGAATACGTGGCCTTCGGCTATGTGTTCGGCATGGGCGACAGTGTGCTCAACAAACTCAAGAAAGTGCAGTCGCAGCTCAATGCAAACGCCACCCTCAGCCAGATTCTCAGCAGCAAACCCCATCGCAAAGCCTTCGACCAGCTGATGGCGGCCGCCGCCGATGCCACTCCCTACGCCGAAGACAGTGCCTCTGCCTACTTAGGCCGCCTGCCCTTGGCCTGGCACGCCGACGAAATCTATGATATGTAGAGGAGAGAGGAGAGAGAACCCACCCCAACCCTCCCAAAGGGAGGGAGAAGAATTGTCAAATTGTCAAATGCAACAATAAATTGTAAATTGGAGTTCCTTGAGCTCCGCGAAATAATTGTCAGATTGTAAATGAAAAAGTTTCTATTATCCATCATATCGCTGCTGTGCGCACTGCCACTGACAGCACAGCAGACAGAACAGCAAAACGACAGCTGGCTGTCGTTCCTGCCCGAATGGCTTGAGCTGGGCATTGATTTCCTGTTGATTATCTTCGTGCCGTTGGTGCTGATAGTCATCTTCGTGGGCATGTGGCGCAAAACGTTCAGCGTCATCTGGTACGTCATCTCGCTGCAACCCCTGCGCCGCTGGCTGAAGAAGCGCAAACTGACCAAAGAAGGCTCCTATTACCGCGACCCGCCTGCCGACGGCAACCTGAAAGTGGCGGCAACCGTTACCAACGCATTCTCTCCCGCGCTCGTCACCAACTACAACGGACTGTTCGGTGCGCTTTTCCTGCGCCTGTTCAACAAAAAGGCACTCCGAATAGAGCACAAGGCAACTATGTATGGCACCGAGCCGCACACCGTTCTTACCGTGGCCGACTGGACCCCCAGCGTGGCGGAGCAGCAGTCGCTGGAATGGAAGTTCTACAATATGATTAGCGGCGCGGCTGGCATCGACCGGGTGCTGCAACCGCGCGAACTGCAACAGTATATGCGCGCACGTGGCGAACATTTCGAGCCTTTCGTCAATAGTTTACAGAAACTCGACGACCAGGAGAAGAAAATGGCAAAAGACCCCAAGGTCGCCACGCAGGTGTTTGGCCTGAAGCACTTCCTGGAGGACTTCACCCTCATTGCCGACAAGCAAATCAAGGAGCTGCCGCTGTGGGATGAGTATCTGGTGTATGCCACCCTCTTCGGCATTGCCGATAAGGTGTGCGACAACTTCGCCGAAGTCTATCCCGACTACTTCAGCATGAACAGCCTTGCAGGCACCATGCTCAACCTCGTGGGCAACAACGGCCTCACCACCTACGCCAACGCCGCCGCCAAGGGTCTTGAGCTCGACTCAACCGAGTCTGAAAAACAGAAAAAGGCGAAAAAGGAAAAGGCTATTAAGCAAAAAATTGAAGAGGAGGAAAGACAGGCAGCCGAGGCAAGAAAAAAAACAACTACCCCCAAACGGACGAAAACCAGCACGAAAAAACCGAAAGCGAAAAAAGACGTAACGGAACAAGAAACCGTTTGACAAACAACGGAAAAACGGAAAAGCGGATTACACAGATGGCGTGTAGTCCGCTTTTCGGTTGTTTTCAATTGTCAATTTTTGGAGCAGCGAGTGCCAACATGCTTGCATGATTGGCCGAGTCGCGACAAAAATCAACGAAGTTAATTTTCAATTCTCAATTGTCAACTACTTCACATACTCGCTGAAGTCTGTCAGGCGCATGTCACCCTTGCGGGCAAGCGTGTCGTGCAGTGCGAAGGCTGCGGGCAGGTTGTGGCGTGTGTGTCCGCCGCGTGCAATCTTCAGATAGTCCCAAAGCAACTGCTTGTAGTCGGGATGGGCACACTGCTCGATGATGTGCTCAGCGCGCTGTGCGGGACTCTTTCCGCGCAAGTCGGCCACACCCTGCTCGGTAACGATGATGTTCACGTCGTGCTCCGAAGAATCCTGGTGGCTTACGAACGGTACGATGCTGGAGATGAGTCCGCCCTTGGCCGTTGACGGGCAGGTGAAGATGCTGAGGTAAGCGTTGCGGATGAAGTCGCCCGAGCCACCGATGCCGTTCATCATCTTCACGCCGCTGATGTGGGTTGAGTTGGCATTGCCGTAGATGTCGCACTCGATGGCGGTGTTGATGGCAATGACACCCAGTCTGCGGATGATTTCGGGACTGTTTGAAATCTCACTCTGGCGCAGGGTGAGGTGGTGGCGGAAGTAGTCCATGTTGTCGTACACCTGCAGCAGGCACTCGTTCGAAACGGTGAGCGAGCAGGCCGACGCGTCTTTCACACGGCCGTTCATCATCATGCCCACCACAGAGTCTTGCAGCACCTCGGTGTAGATGTTGAAGTCGGGCACGTGCTTGTCCTGTCCCAGTGCGCCGAGGATGGCGTTGGCAGTAGAGCCCACGCCGCTCTGCAGGGGCAGGAACTCCTTGGGAATGCGTCCGGCATGCATTTCCTCAACCAGGAATTCGGCGGTAAGGTAGCCGATGCGGTCGGTCACGGGGTCGCTGTCCTTGAATGCGCGTGCCTCGTCGGGAATGTTGCACTCAACAACGCCCACCAGCTTCTCCTTGGGAATGCTGACGTAGGGCACGCCGATGCGGTCGCTCACGTGCTCAATGGGGATAGCCTTGCGATAAGGCGGGTCGAGCGGCTCATAGACATCGTGAATGAACTTGGCGTTGGGATTGTGGAATGAGTTGAGCTCAAGAATCACTCGCTTGGCCAGTTTGGCAGCCGTGGGGCTGATGCCTCCAGCGGCAGTCAGGTAGGCGCGGAATTCTGTGGGTGTTTCCTCAATGTCGCAGACCTCGAGGATGGCCCAGTCCACATCGCCATAAAATCCGTAGCGCAGCTCCTGTGCCATGTGGCTCAGGTGCAGGTCGTTGTAGGGAATCTCGCCCATGTTGACGTGCTTGCGGAAGTCGGGGTTGGTGGTGTAGGGCGCGCGGTACTTGATAGCCTGGGCCACAGCCAGGTCGCCGTCGGTGCTCTGTCCGGTGCTGGCACCCGTGAAGATGCCCACCTTGAACTCGCGGCCAGCCTCGTGCTCCTTGGTGGCAATCTTGGCCAGTTCTTTGGTTACAGCCTTAGCTACTCCTGCGGGCGTAAATCCGCTGAGTGCCAGATTCTCGTTGTGTTTGATAAGTGCTGCTGCTTCGGCAGCGGTCATACGTGCATACATAACTATATTTACTATTTACAGATTGTCAATTATCAATTATCAATTACTTACACTCCGGACAAATGCCTTTCACCACGAAGTTTGCCGAGGTCATCATGTAGCCTTCGGGCAGCTCTATCTCGGGAATGGGCGTGTTGTCGATGCAGAACGTGCGGTTGCACCGCTCACAGTAGAAGTGCACGTGCATGTCGTTGTCCTCATGGTGGTCGTCGTGGCTGTGGCACAACTCATAGCGCACCGCGTCGCTGCCGTCCTCAATCACATGCACCAGATGGTGCTCCTTGAACAGCGTCAGCGCACGCGAGATGCCCGACTTGTCGATGGTGAGAATCTTATTCTCCAACTCGGCAAGCGACATGGGCCTGTAGGAAGCGGCCAGTGCCTTGGCCACCACAATGCGGTTGGCCGTGGGGTTCACGCCGTGACTCTCCAAGAGCTTGGTGTAGCGGTTTTCGTTCATGCCTTGAACCCTTTGGTGCTGATGGTGCGTATCACGTCTTTGATGTTCAGCTCGGCAAAGTCGGCCTTGTGCTGTGCCTCAAGCGTGTTGTCCAGCGCCTGCTGCTCCTCGTCGTTGTTGTGATAGTCCATCACCTTGTTCTTGCCCTCAGCAATGGCCCAGCCCACCAAGGCCAAGGCAACAAAAACCAATAGTCCTAAAAGTATTGTCATTCGATTTACTATTTACAGATTTACAATTTACTATTTCTTGCTCCAAACAGCCAACTCCTAACTCCTAACCCCTAACTCCTAACTCAAAACCCCTAACTCCTAACTCCCGTTTTGCATTTCTGCTGCAAAATTATAAAAAAACTCTGATTCCACATCATAAAAGCCCACAAAAAATCACCCCAATCAGTCATTCAAAATGCAACGACGGCAAAACCATACGAATTTTCTAGAAAATTTGCGCACAAACCTACGCTTTACAATCGTAAAGTGCAGGTTTACGAACGCAAAGTGCCGTTTTGTGTTTCCAAAGTGCAGGTATGCGTTTCTATGGCATATTCTATAGAGAAACAAAGCATGGGGTCTCTGCTCTCAGCAGTTTTTTGTGCACATATTGTGCACAGAATTTTCGATTTTAACATTTCCCCTTTTCTCACACAGAGGAGTTTTTGAGCTTTGAACATTAATTGCCGTTAATCATCCATTAATCTGCCGTTAATTCATTAATGAATAACTCATCTTTCGGAAGTATTCAAAAAGCTGACAGTCAACGCCCCCTTGCCCCCTCTAATCTTAGAGGGGGAGCAAGTTACCTCCATTTAGCATACGAGGAAACAGTAGTATTCTACTCCCCCTCTATGATTTAGAGGGGAGCAAGTTACCTCCATTTAGCATACGAGGAAACAGTAGTATTCTACTCCCCCTCTAAGATTAGAGGGGGCAAGGGGGCGTTGACCTTCAGCTAATTGAAATTCGCGGAAGTTGAGTCAACTATCAATTATTAAACTCTCTGTCTCTCTGTCAAAGTCTCTTTGTCTCTCTGTCGAAAAACTCTCTGTCGAAGAAAAAATGGGGAAAACCGTAACAACTTTCAATTCTTTTTCTTATCTTTGCCCACAGAATCATTCAAACACAACATATATAAACCATTAAACCACATCGCCCATGACATAAAAACATAACAAAGACATATAGAAATTGAAGCGTCCGCTTTGAATCTTGTTCTAGAAATTTCGCCAAAATTTAAGAGACACACAAGAGTAAAGGCAAGGATGCTCACGCCGATGGCGTGGGCTTTTACTCGTATATAGTGTGTCAGGTGTTTGGCGATACCTCTAGAACGTAGACGAAGTAATCAGTCCACGTTTTCTTTTTCTGTCTTCTTCGCGCGACCTTTGGACTGAACCAACAACAGAACTTCTAACTATCATAATTATAATCACTATGAACAATACAATACGTTTATTGTCATTCATCGCAGGTCTGCTATTTGTCTGCGGAACATCATTCGCACAGGATTTTAATGAACGAATCGTGAACGGAAATCTGGAAGGCTCTGACCTTTCAAGTTTTGCTTACATGCTCTATAATAGAGATTTCTATAATGTTAAAGTCGTTAAAGAAGATGAAATTGATGAATATTGTTATAATGATAATCATTGTATCAAAGTCGTTTCTGTAGCAAACGCACAAAATCCTTGGGATACTAAATTCTATATAAAAATAGGTGAGAGTCTATCTTGCGGCGACAGCATAAAATTCACAATGCGTTATAAAGCAAACAAGTCTGATGATTGGACAACTAGTTTTTATAGTTATAAAGAGATAACTATGCAAACCTACAGTGCAGATTGCAGAAGCTATATCAATTTATTTGGTAACTACTGTTTTACTACTGAATGGCAGACATGTGTTCAAAAGATATTGGTAACAGACGAATTAGAAGGAACAGGAAGTATTGCCTTTTTGTTAAATGGTCATTATGATTATTATACAGACTCATGGAGTACTGATGTCAATTCCACAGAATACTTTTTTGACGACATCAGCTTGATGGTGAAGAAAGCTCCCCCAGGGATAGCCATCAATAAGAAAAACTTCCCCGATGATAACTTCCGCAACTGGGTGTTAGAGCAGGACTATGGCCAGGACTGCATACTGACGGACGAGGAAATTGCAAATGTTACGGAAATAGATGTTTCCTATCAAGGTATTACGGACCTCACTGGTATTGAACATTTCACGGCATTGACGGAGCTTTACTGCTTCAACAACCAGCTGACCTCGCTTGACGTATCGAAGAACACAGCATTGACATATCTTAATTGTAACTCGAACCAGCTGACCTCGCTCGATGTGTCGCAGAACACTGCATTGACGGAGCTTTCTTGTTCCATTAATCAGCTGACCTCGCTTGACGTGTCTGGATGCACGGCATTGATGACGCTTTCTTGTGTCTTCAACCAGTTGACTTCGCTCGACGTGTCAAAGAACACGGCATTGACGCGGATTAATTGTTACAACAACAAGATAAAAGGTTCTGCTATGGATGCACTGATAGCGGGATTGCCCGGCACAGGTGGTCGTTTAAATGCTATCGCACCCCACAACGACAACGAGCAGAACGTCGTGACCAAGTCTCAGGTGGCGGCAGCCAAGGAGAAAGGTTGGACGGTGACGTATTATTATTACGGTAATCCATCAATAGAGATGGAATACGAGGGTAGCGACCAGCAGGAAATCTCTCCTGTTGACGATAGCGAAGTGATTGGCATCGGCACGGAGATTGACGAGAACACCAACCTGGACGGCAATGTGGTGGGCGATGTGTATTTCAACATCAACGACGGAAGTTACAATGCTTCGGAAGGTTGCATCGTGGTTAACTCACCTACGGACGACTCGTTCATCAACGGTCAGGACATCTTTGGTGACGACTTCAAGGAAGGCTACAACGGCATCGTGTTCATGGTGCCTGCGGGCAAGGGAACGGTGAAGGTGGAGGCTCAGACTACGGGTACCATGGTGCTGAAGGTGAAGATTGGCGACAACGACCCGGTAGAAATGGAGCTGGAAGGTAGGCTGAAGATGTCGTTCCCTTACAACGTCACTGAGGACACATACGTTTATATCTATGGCGGCGAGAAATCGGCCAGTGCCAAGGGCATGAGGAAGGCTGCTGGCAGCGGTTCGCTGAAGATTTACGGCATCGAGGTTGTAGGCGGCTCGGACGGAATTGAGTACAATTACCGTGAACCAATAACCAATAACCGTTATTATAACCTGAATGGCCAGAAAGTTGATGGAATGCCGACAAAGAAAGGCGTTTACATCAAGGACGGCAAGAAGGTGCTGGTGAAATGATGCGATAGTTTTGATTTAGGAAAGAAATTAGAATAATTATCCACGAATTTTATTTAAAATAAAAACGATTTTTATGGTGAAATTATTCCAATTATTCCAATTTCTTTCCTATCTCCCATTTTACACAGAGTTCATTTGTTATTTAGGAAACGAATTAGAATAATTGGAATAATTTTGACCACGAATGATAATAATAATTATTTTAATTTGTGAGATAATTTTTCGCTACGCTCAAGGCGCTCTTCTAATTATTCTAATTCGTTTCTTATCCCCCTTACCACACTTTTCGCGGAAAAGTTACACCCCTTCGTTTGCCAGTTCCTGATAGAGCTGCATGAACTGTTGGGCGGCGTTGTGGCCGTCGAAGCGTTGAATGTACTGCATGCTGAGTTCTATGCGCTGCTCGCGGCCTGGGGCACCGCGCAACAACTGTGAGAGGGTGTGGGCCATGGCTTCGGGGTCGTCGGGGTCGGTGTAAAGGCTATGAGGTCCGCCGGCCTCCTCAAGGCATGAGCCTGTGCAGGCGGCTACGGGCAGACGCTGGCGTATGGCCTCAACGATGGGAATGCCGAAGCCCTCGTAGCGCGAGGGATAGACAAACGCGTCGGCCTGGGCGTAGATGGCGGGCAGGTGAAGGTCGGGCACACCGTGGAGCATCTTCACCCTGTCGGCAAGTCCGTTGGCCTGGGCATAGCTGCTGATTTGACTGGCGTATGAAGTGGCGCGCCCCACCATGACGATGCTCACGTGGGCGGGCAGATGGTGGAGAGCCTTGACGGCCAGCAGCATGTTCTTACGCTGCTCGATGGTTCCCACGCTGAGCACATAATGCTCGGGCAACTGGTAGCGGTTGCGCACGTCGGCGAGGTCTGCGGCTGTGGGCTGTTGGTCGAACCGTGGGGCGCAGTTTTGGTAGATGACGCTGATGCGCTGCGGGTCGATGTGCCCAAAATGTGCGATGTCACGACGGGTGCATTCAGAAATGGCCACAATGCGGTCGGCCTCGCGCAGGGTGCGGCGGAACTTGGCCGCGTAGATGCGGGTGTCGGGCCAATTGTAGTATTCAGGATGGCGCAGGAAGATGAGGTCGTGGATGGTGACCACACTTTTCACGCCGCTCTGGCGTATGCCGCGGGGCAACTCGCCCGAGAGGCCGTGATAGACCTGTATGCCGTCGCGTTGCAAGTCGGAAACGATGCCGCGCGAACGCCATAAGGATTTTCTCAAAGAAGCGAAAGGGATAAAAGATTGTAAAGTGGATTGTTGTGGATAGCAAAACCGCACATTGTCGTGCCCCGAAACACTTTCCCTGAGCTGCGGTAGCCCCTCGTCGGGCGCATAGAGAAAGAGTTGCAGCGGCAGGCGCGCAAGGTCGTTGACCAGTGTGCGCCCGTAGTTGCCTAAACCTGTCTGGTTGCTGACAACGCGCTTAGCATCGAAACCGATATTCATTGAGTTATTTACAATTTGACAATTTTTTCGCGGAGCTCAAGGAACTCCTATTTACAATTTTGGGGGGTACGGAAGTACGGAGGTACGGAGGTACGAGAATACTTCTCCTATACTCCTTCACTCCTTTACTACTTTTTCTTCAACTTCTTGAAGGCAAACCTCACGAGCACAAAATTTACGGGTACCGCAATGGCATAGACGGCAAAGGGTGCGAGTGCTCGGCTTAGTCCCAACCAAAGGAACAGATTGAGCAAGGTTATCTGCAACAGGTAGTTGCACACATGTGCCCCAATGAAGCCCGCCCCGTTGCGAGCCGTTGTTTTCTCGCGGAAGGTGAATCGGGCGGAAAGACAATAGTTGGCAATGAAGCTGACCACATAGCCAATGGTGTAGGCAATGCTGACGTTGATGTAACGCTGCAACACCCAGTAAATGGCATAGTGGATGGCGGTGGCCACTATGCCCACCACCACAAACCGCTGCATCTCGCCTATTGTTCCTTTTTTCACCGTATGATTTTAAATTGCGGTTAGCGTTTTATGCTGCAAAGGTACGAGTAAGTGAGCGAAAAACAAAAGGAAAATTCTTTTTTCTTTTGTTTAGCCGAACGAGAGTACCTTCGACGAAGTCAAAGGAACGAAAATCTGAGTTAGTGAGCCTACAGAAAACTTGTTTTCTTTGCCGAACATGAAGATTTATCAAAAAAAGAACATCAAAAAAGACAAAAAAAATGTATCTTTGTAGCCAGATTGCCATTGAATATAAAAAATTATCTATTTATTATGCGCAAGGTAACTCTATACATATTATTAATATTAATAATCTCCATGACATCTTGCTCACAAGGCAGGAAACACTATAAGATTGGAGTGTCGCAATGCTCGGAAGACATCTGGCGTGAGAAGCAGAATGCCGAGCTGCGTATGGGTGCGTATTTCCACGACAATGTGGAGTTGCGGTTTGCTGTGGCCTTCGACAGCGACGAACGGCAGGTGCAGCAGATTGACAGCCTGGTTGCAACAGGCATCGACCTGCTAATTGTGGCTCCAAACCAGATTGCGACAATTTCTCCCGCCATAGACCGAGCCTACGACAAGGGAATCCCCGTCATTGTGTTTGAGCGCAAGACAAACTCGCAAAAATATACCGCCTTTATTAGTGCCGACAACTACGAGATGGGGCGTGTGATGGGCGAATACATCGCCACGCAACTGCACGGACAGGGAAAAGTCTTGGAAGTGATGGGGCTGAAAGGCTCGTCGCCTGCCATTGAGCGGCACAACGGATTCGTGGATGCCATCAAGAACTATTCAGGTATTGACATCGTAGCCACCCTGCAAGGCGACTGGACGGAAGAAAGTGCCTATAGAAGCCCGCTCCTAACCTCCCCCTTGGGGGAGGAACACATAGACTTTGTGTTCGCTCAGAACGACCGCATGGCTATGGGCGCTCGCCGTGCCATCATGGAGCGCCGAGGCATCTCATCCACCCAAGGGGGCACTGGTGGAGGGCTGCCCCGTTTCTGCGGCATTGACGGCCTACCAGGAAAGGATGGCGGAATCCAGTTGGTGCGCGACTCCATTCTCGATGCCTCTTACATCTATCCCACTCATGGCGACCAGCTCATACAGTTGGCTGTCAACATCCTTGAAGGCAAGCCCTACGAGAAAGAGACCATGATGATGTCGGCCCTGGTAACCCACGACAATGCCCGCGTGCTGCTCATGCAGGACGAGGAGATTATGCGGCAGTCAGACTACCTCGACCAGCTGCACAGCCGTGCCGACAACTATCTCCAACGGTTGGGCACACAGCACGTCATCAACTGGATGTCGTTCGGCGTCATTGTCTTGCTGCTGCTCACCATCGTGCTGTTCTATCTCTACCACCTCAAGAAAACTGCCATCCAGCGCGAACACGTGGTGAACACCCTATGGAACCTGAAACCTGAAGAAATTCCATCACCCCCCACCCATCACCCAACACCCAACACCCAACACCCCCCCACCGGGGAGCAGGGGGCTTCCTCAGAAACAGCTAAAGACAACGAACCCGTAGCCGTTTCACAATTCATCACCCGCTTCAAGGAGGTTGTTGAAGCCCGCTTGGCCGACAGCGATATAAGTGTTGAGGACTTGGCCGCCGACATGAACCTCAGCCGTGTGCAGCTCTACCGCAAGGTGAAGTCCATCACCGACTCATCGCCAGTAGAACTGCTGCGCAATGCCCGTCTGAACAGGGCCTATCAGTTGTTGCTCACCACCGACATGAGTGTCAGCGAGGTGGCCTACGCTGTCGGTTTCACCTCACCCAGCTATTTCACCAAATGCTTCAAGGACGAATACGGAAAAGTGCCCGGCGAAGCACGCACATTATAGCAAGAATACCCACTGGCTGAGAATAATCGTTCATTCCATCGCAAAATTGTTACATTGCAACATATTTTAGATGGGATGAACGATTTCTTTTATACAATAAACAATGCAGTTACTACTTTTGCGTCAGAAAATTGTGAAACAAACAGTATTAACTAAAATCAAAATGCAAATGAAAGAAAAACTAAGCAGAATGCTACTGACCACGCTGCTCATCTTTGCCAGTACCATAATGTACGCGCAAACCGAGATTACCGGCAGTGTTGTCGATGAGACCGGCGAAGGTGTTATCGGTGCCACCATCAAGGAGAAAGGCACCAGCAACGGCACAATTACCGACTTCGACGGCAACTTCAAGTTGAAGGTTGCAGACGGCACAACGCTTGTCATTAGCTACATCGGCTACGACAACGTAGAAATGCCTGCCACCAACGGCATGAAAGTGCAACTCAAAGAAAATGCCAGCGAACTGGCCGAGGTGGTTGTTACCGGCTACCAGTCGCAGCGCAAGGCCGACCTCACCGGCTCGGTGGCCGTGGTAAAGACCGACGACCTGAAGTCGTCCAGCGACACCGACCCCATGCGTGCCCTGCAGGGTAAGGTGCCCGGCATGACCATCACCTCCAACGGCTCACCCGTAGGCGCCGGCACCGTACGCATCCGCGGCGGCGGCTCGTTCAACTCGTCACAAGACCCGCTCTTCATCATCGACGGCGTGCCCACCACCACCAACCTCAACACGCTCAACATGAACGACATCGAGTCGATGCAGGTGCTGAAGGATGCCGCCTCGGCCTCTATCTACGGAAGCCGTGCCGCCAATGGCGTCATCATCATCACCACACGCTCGGGCAAGAAAGGCGAAAAGGTGAAAGTCGATTTCTCCGCCAATCTCACCGCCCAGTTCTACAACAAGCAGACCATGATGAGCCTGGCCAACACCGCCGAGTATGCCACCGCCATGGCACAGGCTGCCATGAACGACGGGCTCGACCCCGAGCAGTATGCCAACAACTACGGACTGACCCTCAACGCCACTGCAGGAACAGCCATTCAGGCCTACGACCCCGCCACCGGCCAGATGCGCCAGTTCACCGTCAACGGACTCTACGACGGCTACATGAACGCCAAGCACACCATGCGCTACAGCGATACCGACTGGCTCGACGAAATATCTCGCACCGGCTTCTCACAGAGCTACGACCTCAGCATCTCAAACGCCACCGACCGTTCGTCAGCACTCTTCTCCTTCGGCTATAAGAAAAACAACGGCATCCTGAAATACACCGACTTTGAGAGTTTCTCCGGCCGCATCAACACCAGCTACAAGGTGAACAGCATTGTCACCATCGGCGAGAATGCCACCATCACCTACAGCAACCAGGTGGACTGCCAGCCACTGGAAAACGCACTCAAAATGGCACCCACACTGCCTGTATATGAAGAAGATGGCGAAACCTTCTCAGGCCCCGTGGGCGGCATGAGCGACCGCCAGAACCCCCTGCGCGAACTCTACCACAACCGCGACAACCGCCTGAAGATGTGGCGCATCTTCGGCAACGCTTACGTCAACATACAGCCCATCAAAGGGCTCACACTCCGCTCCAACTTCGGCATCGACTACTGGTCTGAGTTCATCCACAGCGTAACCTACACCTGGCACAGCGACGTCGTCAACAACTCCACGCCGTCTGCCAACCTCGGGGCCAAGACCTCGATGAAATGGACCTGGTCAAACACCGCCAACTACAACTTCAACATCGGAGCCGACCACAACTTCATCCTACTGGCAGGCATGGAGCTCCATCGCGACATAGACGAGCACTCCAATGCCTACGCACAGATGTATGCCCTGGAGAATTATAACTACATGTGGCCCGATGCCGCCACGGGCACCCAGCGCGCCGGCGGTATCCGCGAGGGCTACAACCTCGTGTCGTTCTTCGGCAAGGTCGATTACAACTGGCGCGACCTGGTGCTCGCATCGTTCACCATCCGCCACGACGGCTCCAGCCGCTTTGGCCAGAACAACCGCTACGGCACCTTCCCTGCCTTCACCCTGGGCTACCGCCTCTCCGAGAATCTGCATCAGGATTGGATCAACGACCTGAAGCTCCGTGCATCGTGGGGTGAGACCGGCAACCAGGCCATCTCCAACTATGCCCGCTACGGACTCTATGCAGCTACCTACGGCGGCGGCCGCAACGAGTCAACCGCCTACGACCTCGCACTCCAGTACAGCGGCATCTTCCCCTCAGGCTTCCGCGCCACTCAGTCACAAAACAACAACCTCAAGTGGGAAACCACCGAGCAGTACAACATCGGTCTCGACTACACGCTCTTCGGCAGCTCCATCTATGGCACCGTCGATGCCTATATCAAAAACGTCAAGGACATGCTCATCAACCCCGCCTACCTCGGCTCCATGGGCGAGGGCGGCGCATCGTGGCTCAACGGACCCAGCCTGCGCAACTGGGGTATGGAGTTTGCCCTGGGCTACCGTGGCACTACCGAATACGGTCTGCGCTACAACATCAACGGAAACCTCGACTTCTTCCGCCAGCGCGTCACCTACCTGCCCGAGACAACCACCGGCAGCTATGTCCACACCGCCAAGCAGAATCTCGTCGAAGCCCGCAAACCCTACGGCTCCATCGTCGGCTACGTCGTTGACGGTCTGTTCCAGAACCGCGACGAGGTACTGGCCAGCGGTCAGGAGAACGCCCGCGTAGGCGGCCTACGCTATGCCGACCTCGACGGCAACGGCCTCATCAACGAGCAAGACCAGACGTGGATTTTCAATCCCGTGCCCAACTTCTCATGGGGCCTCAACATCGAACTGGGCTACAAAGCCTTCGATTTCTCCATGTTCTGGCAGGGCGTCGCCGGCCAAGATGTTTACAACAACCAGAAGTTCCAAACCGACTTCTACTCCATCACCGACGCAGGCTCAAACAAAGGCAACCGTATGCTCGATGCCTGGACAACAGCCAACACCGGCAGCACCATCCCCGCACTGACCACCAACAACGTGGGCAACGAAAACCGCGCCTCCACCTACTTCGTCGAGAACGGCTCCTACGCCAAGCTCCGCCAGGTGCAGATTGGCTACAAACTGCCCGACAACCTCTTGAAAAAACTGCACATGAGCAGTGCCCGCGTCTATATCTCAGGCCACAACCTGCTCACCCTGAAGGGCAGTTCGCTCACCTGCAGCGACCCCGAGAACCCCAATTGGGCCTATCCCAACAGCACAAGCTTCTCGTTCGGAATTCAAACCTCGTTTTAATAATTGATAATTTTTGAAGCAGCGAGAGCAAAGCCAAACTTGTTTGAGCTTTGCCGAGTCGCGAACAAAAATCAACTAAGATAATTGAAAATTGATAATTGATATGAAAGCAATATATAAAGCAATCTGCGCAATCTGTGCAATCTGTGTAATCTGTGGTTTGGCTTCCTGCAACGACTTTATCGACGTTGAGCCTCAGGGTGTCATCAGCGAAGACCTCGCCATGAGCCAACCCGACGAAATGGTCACCTCGGCTTATGCCAAGCTGGGCGACGACTGGTACACCTATCCGTTCAACCTCTGGCCCTACGGCGACGTATCCTCCGACGATGCCATGAAGGGCGGCTCGGGCACCACCGACACCAACTACCACCCCGTGGAAGTGTGGTCAACGCTGACCGCTTCCACCCCCGACCACATGGACGAGCAGTGGTATCATTTCTACTGCAGCATCTCGCGCTGCAACCGCGCGCTGGTCTCGCTAGCCGAGTATGGCAACACCAAGCTGGGCGAGGAAAAAACCAGAATCCGCGAGGGCGAGGTGCGCTTCCTCCGCGCCCACTTCTACTTCAAGCTGGTGCAGATGTGGTATCAGGTGCCCTGGGTTGACGAGGAAGTATATAAGAACCACACCGAGGAGCAGACCCCCAACAACCAGTTTTCCCACGAGGAGCTGATGCAGAAGATTGTGGCCGACTTCAAGTTCGCCTACGACGTGCTGCCCGCACAACAGAGCGAGGGCGGTCGCGCCAACAAGATTGCCGCAGCGGCCTATCTGGCCAAGTGCTACCTCACCATGGCCTGGGGCGACGGCTACGAGGCCTCGACCGGAGTCAGCCATATCAACAACCAGTATATGCAGGAGGTCGTGAAATACACCAACGACGTAAAGAACTCGCAGTACGGCTACCTCGAGGACTTTGGCGACATCTTCCTGCCGGAGTACAAAAACTCTAAGGAGAGCGTCTTCGCTGTGCAGCATAGCGACTATCAGGACGACAACACCCTCTACGGCCGCGCCAACTGGAGCAACATGCTCAACGGCTGCTGGCAGATGTGGTCGTGCGGATGGGACTTCCACAAGCCCACGCAGAACCTCGTCAACGCCTTCAAGACCCGCGACGGCCTGCCCATGTTCGATGACTACAACAACGAAATCGCCTATCCCGTCAACGGCGTGCCCACAGCACAGAAATGGGACCCGCGCCTCTTCCACACCGTCGGCATGCCCACCTTCCCCTATAAGTATGAGGTGGAGTACACCATGACCAAGGACAACTCGCGCACACCCAACACCTACGGCTACTACGCCTCGCTGAAGGAAGTGCCGCAGCGCTCGAAGGGTGAGACCTTCGACAACCCCTGGCAGGCCTTTGCCATGAACGACTACGTGCTGCGCTACACCGACGTGATGCTTATGCGTGCCGAGGCCCTCATCGAGACCAACCAGTTGGAGGAAGCTCGCACCATCATCAACGACATCCGTCAGCGTGCGAAGAACTCCATTGCCAAGCACATCGCATACGCTGCCGACCAATGCGACATCGCCCTCTATCCCGCCAGCTATTTCGCCAGCAAGGAGCAGGCTCGACGCTGCCTGCAGTGGGAGCGCCGCCTGGAGCTGGCCATGGAGAATGGCCGCTACTTCGACCTGCGCCGATGGGGCATCGCCTCGCAAACCCTCAACAAGTTCTTCGAGAAGGAGAAGGACGTCGTCTACGACGGACAGACCTACGCCCAGTACTACAAGGACGCCCACTACACGCCCGCCAAGAACGAGTACTTCCCTCTGCCCTACATCCAGCTCTACTATGTGCCCGGACTGTATACACAAAACCGAGGATATAACTAAAGCCCCCTCCCTGACCCTCCCCGAGGGGAGGGAATAGAAAGAAAAGCAAATACAGAATATTAATCAGATAATAATTATGAAAAAGAATATCAGCAGATTTGCAGTCTCTTTGGTAACTGCTCTCCCCCTCGGGGGAGTTGGAGGGGGGCTTCTCACCTCCTGCCAAGACAAGGACATCGACCGCGAGGCGATGCACCTGCAGGCCCCCGATGCCTCACAAATCACCGGCCAGCTCTCTGGCGATGATTACATCCTCTCGTGGCCCGCACAGAACGCCGACATGCTCGTCACCATCTACCGCAGTGGCACGCTCTCCAGCAGTGAGCGCGTCAGCGGCAACAGCTTCACCCATAAAGATGTGCCCACCAACGTGCCCTTCGAGTATGTCTTTAAGCTCACCGACGGTGAGTATCTCTCCACCGGTGTCATCAAGACCTATACCCGCGAAGGAGCCACCAGCATCAGTGGCGTGCAGATGTCGCAGGTGGAAAAGGCCGGCGGCTACGATGCCCTCGTAGAGTGGAACCGCGCAGCCGACGCCACAAGCATCAAGTTCTCCGCCACCAACGGCAAGCAGACCATCAACGAAACGCTGGCAGGAACCGCCACGAGCTATACCATCCCCGACGTACAGACCGGCGACACTTGGGAAGTCACCCTCACCGCTGTCAACGACAAGGGTACCGCTCTCTCGACCCGCTCCTCGCTCCGCATCGGTAAGACGGCCATCGGCTTCCTGAGCATCTACGCCACGCCCGAAGAGCTGGTTGCCAACGGCGACGACGACGAAGCTTCGGCATGGCTCTGGCTCCACGAAACCTATCCCACCGCCCAGTACGTGCCCTTCACCACCATTACCGACGGCAGTGTGATTGAGCCGTTCCGCGTGCTCTTCTGGTTGCGCGACCTTGAGAACGTTAGCGAGGCCGACGTGTGGAACATGCCCGCCAACGTGCAGGCCGCCACGCCCGTCATCCGCAACTGGTACAAGGCCGGCGGCAGCCTCCTGCTCTGGAGCCATGCCACTGTCTATGCCGGCCACCTGGGCCGCCTCAGCCTCGACGACATGAAGGGCAACGACCACGCTTTCGGCTTCGGCCCCGGCGGCATCAACAACGACGTCTGGCGCATGGCCGTCGAGCTCTACCCCGACCACAAGTTCAAGAAAGACCACTCCTCGCACCCCATCTACAAGGGCCTGGAGGTGGAGACAACCGCCGACACCAAGCTCATCGCCTTCAAAGGTCCGGGCTGGACGGAAGACCACAACTGTCTCTACTTCAACCTGCCCTCGCTGCTCACCGGCATCGGCAATGGCGAGGAGGCCTGCTACACCCAGCTCACCCAGACCTACGGCATCTATCCCCTCGGCACCTGGGACAGCCAGATATGGTGGGTCAGCCAGATGAACGTTTGGGAGGCCCAGCAGGGCAACACCGAGTTCCAGGGCACCCTGCTCTGCATCGGCAACGGCGGCTGCGAGTTCTCCATGAAGAATGCCGACGGCACACCCGACAAGAGTGCCCATCCGAAGAACAACATCTATCAGGACAACGTGCTCACACTGGCCAAGAACTCCCTGGAATATCTGAAAACACGATAGTTTTTATCGCTCCCCAGCATTAGTTTTGTTATTATTATGAAGAAATCAGTGAATTTCCTATGTGCAACATTGGTAGCCGTCGCGATGGCGGCTACCTTTGTCGCCTGCTCCAGCGACGATCCCAAGCAGGACTATAACCCGCTGATCGACGACCCAAAGACCGAGGAGCCGACAACGCCCGAAGAGCCCCAAGCTTCCACGGGCTACAATGAGCAATATCGCCCGCAGATTCACTTCACGCCTGCCAGGAACTGGATGAACGACCCGAACGGCATGGTGTATGTGGATGGCATTTATCACTTGTTCTATCAGTACAACCCGCAGGGCAACGACTGGGGCAATATGTCATGGGGGCACGCCACATCCACCGACCTCGTGCACTGGACGGAGCAGGGGGTGGCGCTGACGCGCGACGATCTGGGCGACGTCTTCTCGGGCTCTGCCGTCATAGACAGGAACAACACCGCGGGCTTCGGAGCCAATGCTATAGTGGCGCTCTACACCTCGGCAGGCAGCGCGCAGCAGCAGAGCATGGCCTACAGCACCGACGGCGGACGGTCGTTTGCCCGCTACACAGGCAATCCTGTTATCCGCAACGACGACGACAACCTGCGCGACCCGAAAGTGTTCTGGCATGAGGACACGAAACGATGGATTATGGCGCTGGCCAAGGGCTGGAAAATGGGCGTGGAGCTTTACAGCTCGCCCGACTTGAAGAGCTGGACGCATGAGAGTACGTTCTTCATGGAACTGGCCGGACGGCCAAGCATCCAATGGGAATGTCCGGACCTTATCCCATTAAATCTCAATT
>JAFZSI010000026.1 GCA_017619445.1 Prevotella sp. | reverse complement strand
CTCTCTACTCTCTCCTCTCTCCTCTCTCCTCTTTTACTCCTAACTCATCATAAAAGCCTGTGATGTTCAGTTCCGCATCGGTGCCCACATACAGCGGTTTTTCGTCGTCAATGAAATCAGTAACGCCCATCAGACCGTCAGCCTCAGAAGCGGCAAAAGCTGCCACATAACGACTGAACTCCTCCTCGCGGAAAATTGTATCTACCGTAGTAAGCACAAACGGCTCCGTTTCCCTTCCCTTATCCTTTCCTCTCTCCTCTCTCCTCGCTCCTCTATCTTCAAGCATCTTGCTCAACTCAAAGAAACTGTGCATCGAGCTGGGCGTGCTTTTCACAATGAAACGCAAAGGCACAGGCCGCCCGTGCAGTCCGTTTCGTTGCAGCGACTCCAAATGGCTGCTCACCAAGGTGGTGAGGTCGTTGCAGATAACAAGAATGTCCGTAGCGTCGTTATCCATGAACACCCGGATGAGCCTGTCAATGAGCGGCTCGCCGCATACGCGCACCAACGGCTTCGGCACATCGATGCCCTCGCTGGCCAGTCTGGAGCCCTCACCTGCGGCTATGATTGCATATCTCATACAAAAAAATTTGCACCTTATATAAATCAAGGTGCAAATTTATAGCAAAATACTGACAGCGGAAAACTTTTTAGCATATTTTTGTTTTCCTTATTGAAAAATATCTCGTATCCCCGAATTATCAATTCTCAATTACCAATCTACTCGTGTCCACGTCGCCGTTGCCCATTTTCTTCATGTCAAACTTCCTTACCCTTCCGCCGATTTCCACATCGCCGTTGCCCGTCAGCTGAATGTTGGCGGCACCCGCCGTAACCTCGTCAACATTGATGTCTCCGTTGCCCGTAAGGTTTAGAAAAATCTTGTCACAAATCACTTTCTTGAAGTCAATGTCGCCATTGCCCGTCAGCTGCACATGCAACTCGTCGGTATCCACCAGCCCGTCGGCCTCGAAATCACCGTTGCCCGACATGCTGACACCCGTCAGGTCGGGAGAAGAAACATAAAGCTTCACACCACCGCGAAACACCGACCAACTCAGGCGATATGGCTTCTGCGAAATGGTCAGCGTATGGCCGTCGGAATTGAGGCTGAGCGAGCTCAGAATGCGCTCGTCGCCCTCGGCGCGCACTGACACGCGCTCACCCTGTGAATAATACACGTCTATGTTGCCTGAGATGTTGATTTTCTCAAACTCGGTCAACTGAAACTGTTTTGAAATAACTTTACCTTTTCTGCCTGTTTTTACCACGCAGCCCGTAAGTCCCACCAAGGCCACGGCCGCAAGCAGCATCATTGTTACTTTTTTCATATTCTTTCGTTTTTATACTTCTGTTAGTCCGTCTTGTCCAATTCGTCCGGCGTATTTGTTACTGCATTTTCCCACCCCACTCACACCTTTGACGAAACGCGCAGAACAAAAGTTGCAGTTACATGCAAATTTTCTAGAAAATTATATCATAAACCCGCAAATTAGCATCGTAAAGTGTAGGTTTGTTTTCGTAACTCCAAACTTGGCGTTTGTAAAGCATAGTTTTACGCGCAGATTATCTAGAAAATTCCAACGTAAAGCATGGGTTTGTGTCAGCCGTTTCGGAAATGGGCTGCGCAACTCATGGGAATATGGCTTTCTTTGGGCTCTAACACGGGGAAAACTGCCATAAAAAGGCGACGATGGATAGGATTATAAAATGAAAAATGAAGAATGAAAAATAAAAATCTTCACGTTCGGCAAATAAAAACCAAGTTTTTTGCAGATTCTTTATTCTATAGACTTCATTTTTCATTCTTCATTTTTCATTTTTCATTTTTTTTCGTACCTTTGCAGCGATTTATTGACACAACATTCAGATGAGTACTGAAAATTTAACCCAAACCCTGACGCAAACAGTGGAGGAGCTTTCGGAGTCGAAAGCACTAAAGGGTTTGTTTCATCAGCATAGCGACGGAAAGCCGTTGCCGTCGCAGCGCGCACTTGAGGAAATTATCGAGCTGTCGAGAAGCATTTTGTTTCCAGGATATTTCGGAAAATCAACGGTGAACATCAAAACCATACGCTATCACATCGGTGTGAACGTGGAGCGGTTGCACAAACTGCTGTCCGACCAGATATTGGCGGGCATCTGCTTTGGATGCGACGGTGATGAGGGCGACTTCGAACTCTTGGCAGAACGGCGCGACAAGGCCGAGCTGTTGGCGGCAAAGGTGATTCAGCAACTGCCCGAGGTGCGCCGCATACTGGCAACTGACGTGGAGGCGGCCTACAACGGCGACCCCGCGGCGCAGAGCTACGGCGAGATTATCTCGTGCTACCCCATTATCAAGGCGCTGACCAACTACCGCGTGGCTCACGAGCTGGTAAAGCTCGACGTTCCCCTTATTCCGCGCATCCTGACTGAGATGGCACACTCGGAAACGGGCATCGACATTCATCCCGCGGCGCAGATTGGCCACCATTTCACCATCGACCACGGAACGGGCGTGGTGATTGGCGCCACCTGTATCATAGGAAACAACGTGAAACTTTATCAGGGAGTGACGCTCGGCGCGAAGAGTTTTCCGCTCGATGCCGACGGCAACCCCATCAAGGGTATTCCGCGCCACCCCATCATCGAGGACAATGTTATCATCTATGCCAACGCCACCATCCTGGGCCGCATCACCATCGGCGAGGGCTGCGTGGTGGGCGCCAACGTGTGGGTGACGCGCGACATGCGACCGAATACAAAGAAATACAAAGAAGTGAAACCCGACAAAACTGATTTTGAATTCGACAATGGAACAGGAATTTAATAATGAAGTAGAGGAGAGAGGAAATTTACAATTTGACAATTTACAATTTACAATTTCAAACACCGAACACCCAAACGACCAAACGACCAATACCCAAAGTTCAAAGTTCGAAGAGGAGAGAGGCGAGTTTGAGATAATTGCTAAAACCTTCATGGGACTGGAGCCAACGCTGGCTCAGGAACTCATACAGCTCGGAGCGAACAACGTGGAGATTGGCCGCCGCATGGTGTCGTTCACCGGCAACAAGGAAATGCTCTACCGCGCCAACTTCCAGCTGCGCACGGCCATCAAGGTGCTCAAGCCCATCAAGCATTTCAAGGCCCTGAGTGCCGACGATGTATATGCTGAGGTGATGAAAATAGACTGGAGCCAGTTCTTGGACAACGACAAGACGTTTGCCGTGGATTCGGTGGTGTTCTCCGAGGAGTTCCGCCACTCGAAATTCGTAAGCTACAAGGTGAAAGACGCCATTGTTGACCAGTTCCGCGAACGCACAGGCAAAAGGCCAAACATCAGTGTGGCAAACCCCGACATACGCCTCAATATGCACATCGCCGAGGACCATTGCACGCTGAGCCTCGACTCCAGCGGTGAGTCGCTCCACAGGAGAGGCTATCGTCAGGAAAGCGTGGAGGCTCCCCTCAACGAGGTACTCGCAGCCGGCATGATAATGATTACAGGTTGGAAAGCCGACACCGATTTCATCGACCCCATGTGCGGCAGTGGCACCCTGCTCATCGAAGCTGCGCTCATAGCGCTGAACATGAGTCCGGGCGTTTTCCGCAAAGAGTTCGCGTTTGAGAAGTGGAACGATTTCGACCGCGACTTGTTCGACAGCATCTACAACGATGACTCGAAGGAGCGCGAGTTCAAACACCACATCTACGGCTACGACATCGACATGAAAGCCGTCAACACAGCAAGAAACAACGTCAAGGCAGCAGGACTGACAAACTATATCACCATTGAGCAGGCTGACTTCAAGGACTTCGTTCAGCCACAAGAGAAAGCCATCATGGTGACAAACCCGCCTTATGGCGAGCGCATATCAACGCCCGACCTCATCGGAACCTACCGCATGATTGGCGAGCGGCTGAAGCATTCGTTCAACGGCAACGAGGCCTGGGTGCTCAGCTATCGCGAAGAGTGTTTCGAAGCCATCGGACTGAAGCCCAGCATCAAGATTCCACTCTTCAACGGCTCATTGGAATGCGAGTTCCGCAAATACCAGCTGTTTGAGGGCAAACTCAGGGATTTCCGCTTTGAAGGCGGCGTGGTGAAAACCGAAGAGGAGAAGCGCGCTATGGCCGAAAAGCACCGTTTCAAGAAAAACCGTGATTTCAAAAAACGCCTCGACGAGGAAGAAGAGAACGAGGAAGGCGACATTCGCTCATTCAAGTTCCACTCTTTCGAGAAAAATTATCTCGGCGAACCGCGAAGGAAGTTTGAGCGCGGAGGAAGCGACTTCCGCGACCGTAGGCACGATGACAATGCTCCCTCGGAAAAGCGTGGCTACGGAAAACCTGCCTCTCGCGACGCAGGACGCTCGTCCCGCGACGAAGGACGCACATCCCGCGATGGAAAACGGTTCGGTCGCAAGGATGAAAAGTTTGACAGAAACGGACGATTCGACAAAAACGGGCGATTTGACAGAGGCAACCGCTTTGACAAAAGTAACCGGACAGGCAGAGGCGGACGGTATGACAGCAGAGAACAAAGGAGATTTGACAATGACGACGAAGATTAAGCCACTGGCACAGAGAATCGCCTTGTTAGTGTTGGCCATGATTACCGTCTGCACGATGAATGCACAAATGGAGTTCACACTTGAAGACCTCAACTACGGCGGCACAAACTACCGCAACATGGTGCCCGAAAACCGCTACACCACCTGGTGGGGCGACGAACTGGTGAGGCTGGAACAAGACCACTGTGCAACGGCAAACAAACACAACGGCAAGGAAACGCAGCTCATTTCCCTCGATGACATCTGCCAGCTCACACAGAGTGACGAGCACAACCAGATGCGCCACCTTTACAACGCCGAGTTCCCCTACCCCGGACAGAGCATCGTGAAACTCATCAACGGCAAGGAACTGATGCTGGTTGACTGGAAGCAGAAAAAACTGCTGGCCAAATACAACCGCGACCAAATGCAGGCCGAGGAATGGTGCCCTGCGTCGCGCGCCTTTGCCTTTGTACGCAACCACAACCTCTTTGTGGCAACACCCAACAACCAACACCCAACAACCAACACCCAACAAATCACCACCGACGGAAGTCGCGAAATGGTGTATGGACAAAGTGTGCACCGCGACGAGTTTGGCATCACGAAGGGTTTGTTCTGGAGTCCCGACGGCATGAAACTGGCTTTCTATCGCATGGACCAGAGCATGGTAACTGATTATCCGCAGGTTGACATTTTCAACCGCGAGGCAACCTATGAACCAGATAAATATCCCATGGCGGGCGAAACGAGCCACAAAGTGACCGTGGGCGTCTATGACCTTTCATCCGGCAACACCATTTATCTGCAGGCAGGCGACCCTACCGACCGCTATTTCACCAACATCGCCTGGAGTCCTGACTCTCGCACCGTCTATATACAGGAACTCAACCGCGACCAGAACGACATGCGGTTGGTGAGCTACGACGCGCTGACGGGCATGAAGAAAAGCGAAATCTATCGTGAGCAGCACGACAAATATGTGGAGCCGCTCCATCCCATTGTATTTCTGCCGTGGGACAACAGCAGGTTTATCCTGCAAAGCCAGCGAGACGGATTCAACCACCTCTACCTGATGAACGCCGACGGCAGCGGCATGCGCCAGCTGACAAGCGGCCGTTGGGTTGTGATGGACCTGGTTGGGTTTAACAAGAAACAGAAGTCGGTGATTATTCTCAGCAACGAGCAAAGTCCCATACAGGCCAACCTCTTTGCCGTCAGCATTGCCAACGGCAAGCGCACCCTGCTCGACAACGGGCGCGGCTATCACAGCGGCAGTCTTTCTGCCGACGGCAATTACCTGCTCGACACCTATTCCGAGCCCGACGTTCCGCGGAAAATAGACATCACAGACCTTACCCTGGCGGTCAAGAGTTCAAAGTCGGGAGTGCAGCGTTTCAACTATCTCACCGCTGCCGACCCGTGGCAGGGTTACAATGTTCCCGAATTCAGCTGTGGAACATTGAAAGCCGCCGACGGTGTGACCGACCTCTACTACCGCATGGTGAAACCCGTGGGCTTTGACCCGCAGAAGAAATACCCCACCGTCATCTATGTCTATGGCGGTCCCCATGCCCACAACGTGGATGCGCGCTGGCACTATTGCAGCCGCTCGTGGGAAACCTACATGGCACAGAAAGGCTACCTGCTCTTTATTCTCGACAACCGGGGCAGCGAACACCGTGGCCGCGACTTCGAACAGGCAACCTTCCGTCAACTCGGACAGATTGAGATGCAAGACCAGATGAAGGGCGTGGAGTTCCTGCGGTCGCTTCCCTACGTGGATAAAGACCGCATGGGCGTTCACGGCTGGAGTTTCGGCGGATTCATGACCATTTCGCTGATGACCAACTATCCCGACGTGTTCAAGGTGGGCGTGGCTGGCGGTCCTGTCATCGACTGGAAGTGGTATGAGGTGATGTACGGCGAACGCTACATGGACACACCACAGACCAACGCTGAGGGCTACGAGAAAACCAGCCTGCTGACTAAAGCCAAGGACCTGAAAGGCAAGTTGCAGATTATCACGGGCTACAACGACCCGACGGTAGTGCCGCAGCACTGTCTGTCGTTCATCGCCGAGTGTATCAAGGCTGGCACCCAGCCCGATTTCTTCGTATATCCGGGCGAACCGCACAACATGCGCGGCCACCAGAGCGTGCACCTGCATGAACGCATCACGCAGTATTTCGAGGATTACCTGAAATAAAACATCCAGCACCCAACACCCAACACCACTACTCCCTCCCTTGGGAGGGCTGGGGTGGGTTCCAACACCCAAGAATATCATAAACACCGTAAAAATGCTAATCAAGATGAAAAAGACAATGACACTCCTGCTGATGCTGGCTTTGGCCATGCCAAGCCTCGCACAGAAGCCCTGCCTCGTGAAAGACGAGGGCGGCGAAACCAACATCCGCAAAGGCCCCGGCACCAAATACGAAATTGTGGAGAAAGTGGCCGACGGCATGTTCATCAACTACGTGCCCGGAACCAACGGCTGGCACAAGGTTTATACCACCTACACCAGCGGCGAGGAGCAAGACTTTATTGGCTACATCGCTGCCAGCAAGATTGTTGTGCCTAAACGGGCAGGCGCGTGGAAATATGTGGCTCATGTGAAAGACGAGGGCGGCGAGACCAACATCCGCAAGGGTCCTGGCTCCAAATACGACATTGTGGGCAAGGTGAAAGACGGCAGTTTCATCCTCTATAGCGGTGAATACGGCGACAAGTGGTACAAGGTTTATACCCAGAGCGGCACATTCCGTGGCTATATGAGCGCCAACAAGCTGGAACCGTTGGAATCGCCCGCATTCTGAGCCTCTCTCCCTCCTTTACTACTTTTCTCCTTTACTCCCTTAAATTGGAGTTAACGGGAGTTATCGGGAGTTATCGGACAAATGAGAAATTGTCAAAAGGTTAAATGCCAAAATAAATTGTAAATTGTAAATAGTCAAATTGTAAATGAAAATATTACTCTTAGGAAGCGGCGGCCGCGAGCACGCCCTGGCATGGAAAATTGCCCAAAGCAAGAAAGTAGAGAAACTGTTTGTTGCCCCAGGCAACGCCGGTACGGATGGTATGCGGCTGGCTTGTGGCGGACAGAGCGAGAACATCAGCATGAAGGCCGACGACTTCGAGGCCATTAAGCAGTTTGTGGCAGACAACGCCGTCAACATGGTGGTGGTAGGACCCGAGGACCCGTTGGTGAAAGGCATCTACGACGAACTGAAGACCGACCCGCGCACATCAAATGTTCCCGTCATCGGTCCGTCGAAGGCAGGTGCTGTGCTCGAAGGCTCGAAGGACTTTGCCAAAGGCTTCATGCAGCGCCACGGCATACCCACGGCCCGCTACCAGACCTTCGACGGCGAGCACCTGAACGAGGGACTGGCATTCCTCGAAACCCTGCAGCCCCCCTACGTGTTGAAGGCCGACGGTCTTTGCGCAGGCAAGGGCGTGCTTATCCTCCCGTCGCTCGATGAGGCAAAACGTGAGCTGAAGGAGATGCTCGGCGGCATGTTCGGCAACGCCTCCTCGCAGGTTGTCATCGAAGAATTCCTCAGTGGCATTGAGTGCTCGGTGTTTGTGCTCACCGATGGCCGCCACTACAAGATTCTGCCCGAAGCCAAAGACTATAAACGCATCGGCGAGGGCGACACAGGCCTCAACACGGGCGGCATGGGCAGCGTTTCGCCCGTACCGTTTGCCACTACCGAGTGGATGAAGAAAGTGGAGGACCGCATCATTCGCCCCACCGTGGAAGGACTGGCCGCCGAGGGCATCGACTACAAGGGTTTCATCTTCTTCGGACTCATCAGCAGCGGCTCCCGACAGCATCCCGAGGGCGGCGAGTCGATGGTCATTGAGTACAACTGCCGCATGGGCGACCCGGAGACTGAGAGCGTGATGCTGCGTCTGAAAACCGACATCGTGGAGCTGTTTGAAGGCGTGGCCAACGGCACCCTCGACCAGTATTCGGTGGAGTTTGACCCGCGCAGTGCCGTGTGCGTGATGCTGGTGAGCGGCGGTTATCCCGAAGCCTACAAGAAAGGCTACCCCATCAGCGGCATCGGCGACGTGGAAGGCAGCATTGTGTTCCATAGTGGCACGGCACAGAAAGACGGGCAGGTGGTGACCAATGGCGGACGCGTGATTGCCGTCTCGTCATACGGCGACGACAAAAACATAGCCCTGCAGAAATCGTTCAGCGAAGCCCAAAAGATTCAGTTCACAGACAAGTATTTCCGCTCTGACATCGGAGCAGACCTTTGAGGTGTTGGAACCCACCCCAGCCCTCCCAAAGGGAGGGAGTAATGGTGTTAGGTGTTAGGTGTTGGGTATTCTCTCCTTTACTCCTTTACTCCTTTTCTCCTTTACTCCTTTTAAATTGTAAATTGTAAATTGTCAAATTGTAAATGAAAAAGCGTTTTCAGAACAGAATAGCCGAAAGCCGTTATGCGCTGCCGTTCATGCTGGTGCTCACCACACTGATATGGATGGCTGGCGGACTGTACTACAACCAACTGTTGTGGGCACCGTTCGCCTGTACCATTGTTGCAGCCTACCTGATGGTGGAGCTCAACAACATCAACGCGCTCATACGCATCTACAGCCGCATGGTGTCGTGCTCATTCCTGGCACTCACATCCATGGCCACCTTTCTGTTCGATTCGCTTCAGGGCAGCATTGCCCAGCTCTGCTTCGTGGCCTTCTACATCTGCCTCTTTCATTCCTATCAGGACAAGCGGGGCGCGGGATGGGTGTTCTACGCCTTTTTCTGCCTCGGCATGGCCAGCACCGTGTTTGTGCAGATTGTGTTTTTCGTGCCATTCATCTGGCTATTGATGGCCCGCTATTTGATGAGTTTCAGCCCCCGCACCTTCTGGGCGTCCATTGTGGGACTGATAGCCCCCTACTGGTTTGTGGTGGTCTGGTACCTCGTCACCAACCGCATGGAAGACTTCGTGGCCCACTTCACCGCAATCGCCCAGTTCACACCCCTGTTCGACTATTCGGGCCTTGACGAGCACCGTGTCATCACCTTCCTCTTCGTGGCCCTCCTTGCGCTCATGGGCTCCGTGCATTGCCTGCGCCGCAGCCATCTCGACAAAATCCGCACCCGCATGGTGTTCAGCATCTTCATCCACATGAACGTGCTCACCATCATCTTCATCATCCTCCAGCCCCAGCACTTCGACCCGCTGCTCAAGCTCATGATTGTGAACACCAGCATCCTCATTGCCCACTACATAGCCCTCACCCGCACGCGCACCACCAACATCTCATTCTATTTTCTGGTGGCCGCCACGCTGTTCCTCACCATCTACAACCTATGGATTCCATTATTGATCTACTGATTAGCTACGGCTATTGGGGCATGCTGCTCTCAGCGTTTGTGGCGGGCAGCTTCCTGCCCTTCACCTCCGAGGCCGTCATGGTAGGCCTGCAGGCCGCGGGGCTCGACCCCTGGGGGCTCGTCATCTACGGCACGGTGGGCAACGTCCTCGGCGGCATGTTCAACTACTGCGTGGGGCGCATGGGGCGCATCGACTGGATTGAGCGCTACCTGCACGTCAAGCGCAAGGACCTCGACCGCGCCCGGCGGTTCATGGCCGGGCGAGGCGCATGGATGGGATTCTTCGCCTTCCTGCCCATTCTCGGCAGCGCCATCACCATTCTGCTCGGCCTCATGCGCGCCAACGTGGCCATCTCGTTCACCAGCATCAGCATCGGCAAATTCCTGCGCTACCTCGTCGTCGTCATGGGAGCCGGGCTGCTGCTCTAACCCCCGCCCGCTCAGGTTCACCTGCCTGCAGCATTGCCTTGAAACCCCAAAGCACAGGTTACCTGTTGGTTGAATTAGAATAATGCATACTTAACTTGCCCTATGGGCCTATGATTGATAAGATTGAAATACTGCAACATGGTGAAGGCGGCAACCTTAGCAGCCATTCTAGCGAAGAGGCCATTAGGTTTCTTCGCATAG
>JAFZSI010000025.1 GCA_017619445.1 Prevotella sp. | reverse complement strand
TTCTTGCAAACCGCCACGGAGTGAACTATCGTCAATCTTTGACAATCCTTGTCAACTCATTCCACGATGATGCGTTCTTCAAATGAGGTCACTTCCTTGCTCCTTTCCCTCTCGTTCCTCAGTCAACCGTTGTACACTCTTGTCAACCTTTGTCAACCTTGTCCACGAGATGGCAAAATAAAAGCCCTCAAAATTCTCCGCGGTAGAAATGCGTTGCAAAGGTAAGCGGATTTTTGAGAACCACCAAAAAGCAAGTCCGAAGTGTTAAAATCTAAAAGTGATTGATATACAGTGGTTTATCTCTATGTGTTTTTCATTGTTTATGGTTGTTTAGAGGTCTCTAAATACAGTAAGCAAAAGCATAATCGCCAATTGTTATCACACTATTAGGGATGTCAACGGAGTGGAGGGCTTCGCAACTTAAGAACATATAATCGCTAATGGTTGTCACACTGTTGGGAATGGTAATTGAGGTGAGGCTGGAGCACATAGCGAACGCACTATTTCCGATGCTGGTCACACTATTGGGGATGGTAATGGATGCGAGGCTGGTACAGCCAGAGAAAGCACCCCATCCAATGCTCGTCACGCTGTTAGGGATTTCTATAGAGGTGAGACTGGAGCAAGAACAGAAAGCATTGTTTCCAATACTCGTCACGCTGTTGGGAATGGTGATGGATGTTAGACAGGAGCAGCCATGGAAAACATAGTCTCCAATTATTTCCACATTGTTGGGGATGGTAATGGAAGTGATGCCATCACAAAAAGAGAACGCGTAGTCTCCAATGCTTGTCACCTTTCGTGTTTTACCTTCATAAGTCACTTCCTCGGGGATACTCACGGTACCTTGATAGGCATACTGGTTTTCATAAGAATTGAAATACAAACACGTCACCTCCAGTTCTTTCCCGCCGTTGATATAGTTATAATAAATCATCACTCCATCTTCATTCTCTACTGCAATATCGTAATTATAGGCATGTGCTTTGTTGCTCACCATACTCATAACAACAGCAAGCAAGAGAGATAATCGGAAAGTCTTTTTCATATTCATCAGTGTTTAAATGGTTATTAGTTTTCTTGATTATTCGTTTGCAAATATACAAAAGTTTTTCGAACACAACAAACGAACACACCAAAAAAAAAGGCAGGGAGAAAAAAGGTTGTCCCTTTGTCCCCCTGTCCCCATTTCAGGATGTGATGGTGTGCTGTTACAGCTTCACGAATACTTGCCGTGTGTCGTCAAAGTCTATCTGGTGTTCCGGTTTTGTCGGAACCAAAGGGCACTAAGCAATCGCAAGCCGATGAAATAAGATAATCCGCTTTACTATCCTTTATTTCACATTGCTAATGCTGATGCTCATTACGAACGAATTAATATATTTATACCCCATCGACAAGAGAACATTGTTTCCACCAGAATGGACTGGCTGTTTTTTGTGCACAATATGTGCACAGAATTTTCGATTTTAACATTTGAGCCTTAAACCCGCGTGTAATGAACGTAAAGATACGCTTTGCAATCATATACCTATGCTTTACGACAGCAAAGTGTGAGTTTACGTTGAAATTTTCTAGAGAATTTGTACGTAAAGCATGATGTCGTTTTGGCCAGGCAAATTTTGTAGGGAACAACTCTTAGCATGGTGAGCCCCCTTGCCCCCCCGGTGGGGGCTTTTTTCGCACACAGAGGAACGGAGGGGAAGGAGTTGGAACGATTGTTGGGGAGTTATCAGGAGTTAATGGGAGTTAACCCGACTGCGTCGGTTGAAGTTAACGGACAAATCCGCGTTTAAGCGAGAGCCAACCAAGTTTACTTGCAATTGACTGAGCGATAGCGGATTATGAAGTTTCCGGGGGTGCTCGCTCTGCTCATACCCTCGGTTACTAATAGGCGACGCTTTCAGCGTCATCAAGAAGTGGAACCCACTCTGCAACCTCTGCACCTCTGCGTGATGCTTGGCTGCGCTCAGGGAAAGACAACAAAAAAAAGGAAACCCGTTGAAGGTTTCCTCTGGTTCAGCGGTGCGTACGAGATTCGAACTCGTGACCTCCTGCGTGACAGGCAGGCATTCTAACCTACTGAACTAACGCACCTGAAAATCTAAATCAGTTGTGCGGTGCGTACGAGATTCGAACTCGTGACCTCCTGCGTGACAGGCAGGCATTCTAACCTACTGAACTAACGCACCAAAAGGGGTACTGATTTGATTTACATAATCCGCTTTTGCTCGGCCAAATTCCAAGTAAACTTGGTTGGCTCTCGCTTAATCGCGAATTTGCGGATGCAAAGGTATGAATTATTTTTAGATTACCAAAATATTTATCTGCTTTTTTTCTTACTTTTTTTGCCGACGCTGTTTTTTTCCTGAATTATTCATGGAGTTATCGGGAGTTAGCTGAAGTTATCGCGGTTTTCAACCGCTCAGGGAGTTAACTGACAATACTATAGCTATTACATAATAACTACCGTGTATAATATATGTTAGGAGGTGACAAAGGTTTATTCACATGGCAAAAGGAGTTTCTGCATGAGCAGTGCGTCCTGATAACCTGCCCCGTTGTGGAGCCATTCGTGCAGCGTGGTGTTGGTGGTGTAGCCAAGGCGTGCAAAGAGGCTGACGGAAACGGTGTGGGCCACGGGCACAATGGCGTAGAGCTGATGGAGGTGAAGGGTTTCGCGGGCATAGTTTTCGAGTTGCTGAAGGGCTGCGGCTCCATAGCCTTTCCCCTGATGGCTGCGCAGCACCACAATGCCCACCTCTGCGCGCTGGTGGCTGGGGTTGAAGTCAGTGAGGTCGGCCATGCCCACTACCTCGCCCTGGGTGTTTTCCACCATGAGGCGCACCTGTCGGTCGGTGTAGATGTCGCCTGTCTGTCGCTCTATGAAGTCACGTAGCAGATAGCGTGAGTATGGCACGTTGGCCGTGCCTATGCACCACAGTTGCCGGTCGTTCTCAATGGTGTAGAGCAGCTGCAGGTCCTCGGGTTCCATGGCTCGCAGGGTGACGGAACCCACCCCAGCCCTCCCCAAGGGAGGGGGTTGTGGTGTCGGGTGTTGGAACCCACCCCAGCCCTCCCCAAGGGAGGGGGTTGTGGTGTTGGGTGTTGGTTGTTGGGTGTTGGAGGTTGGGTGTCGGGTGTTTGTCATGTGAGAATCTCCTTGCTGGTGATGATGATGTTGTTCTGCTGGCTGTAGGTGCCTATGGTGACGTTGGGCTGTGTGTTGTGCGCGAAGATGTTGAGTATCTCACGGTAGCCGTAAGCCTCTGTGTCATAGACCACGCACACTTGCTTGTGGCTGTCTGTCTGGTTGAGTTGGCCGTTGTGTCCTTCGGGCAGGGTCTGGCTGTCGCCGATGATGGTACGTGCCTCCAGACCTTTTTTCTCTATGGTCTGCAGGAACGACTGGCTGGCTTGCTCTGTGCCTACGAACACATAGTCGGGAGCCTGTCTGCGTTGACGGGCTGCAAGTCCAAGAGCCTTTCGTGCCTTTGTCACCAGCATTCCGAACAGGGCTGCGGTGGCCTTGAGCCACACGGCAATACGGATGGGTATGCTCACCAAGAGTCCCAAATGGCTGTAGTGCTTGCGGAAGAAGATGAGCATGGCCTCGTAGAACACATGCACGTAGCGGAAGGAGGTCTTCTCTGTGCTCTCGCCTTTGTAGTGAAGGATGCGCACGGGATGGTACCAGTTTTCGAAACCACCCTTCAGGATTCGGTAAGAGAGGTCGATGTCCTCGCCATACATAAAGAAGTCCTCGTCGAGCAGCCCCACCTTGTTGAGTGCATCGCGGCGCAACAGGCAGAAGGCTCCGCTGACCACCTCAATCTGCTGGGGCTCATCCCAGGAGAGGTAGCCCATATAGTAGTGTCCAAAACGGCGGCTCTTGGGAAAACGGCGGCATAGTCCACTCAGCTTGTAGAAAGCCGTCATGGGTGAAGGTATGCCACGGCGTGACTCCATGGCCCGTGTGCCATCGTTGTTGAGCATCTGCACACCCAAAGCACCTGCCTTGGGATGCTGGTCCATGAATGCCAGCGTCTGGCTGAGCACGTCCTCGCCAATGAATGTGTCGGGGTTGAGCAGCAGCACATATTCGCCCTTGCTCTGACGTATGGCCACGTTGTTGCCTCGAGCAAAGCCTATGTTGTGGTTGCCCTCAATGAAACGCACATTGGGGAAAAGAGGCTGCAGGTAGCCCACAGAGTCGTCGCTGGAATGATTGTCATACACAATGACTTCGGCATCGATATTTGCCGATGCTCTCTCAACGCTCTCCAAGCACTGCTGCAGGTAGTACCTGACGTTGTAGCTGACGATGATGATGCTCAGTTTCATGCTGTGGTCTCAGACTCGCACTTGCCCATTGACGGCCACACAAACAACATGCTCAGCAGCAGGATGATGGCCAGATAGCCAAAGGCGGCTTTCATGAAAAACAGATAGTAGAACAGCACGCAAGCCAACAGCGGCAAACCCAGCATGAGCAGGCGCACAATGCCCCACAGCCTCAGTTTGCTGGCCGGACTGGCAACGAGCTGACTCTTGATTTTCTTGAACCTAAACAAACGGAGAGCCAAGGGAATGGCGAAGACGGTGGCCAGCTCAACAATGGAGAGCACGTTGAACTCCACACTCTCTCTGCCTGCCAGCGAACCGGGCTCAATCACATTGGTTTCGAAAAGCAGCACCATGAGAAGTGCCACCGCCACAATGGCGATGAAAAGGGTCATCAGTATTTTTTGAGTCTGTTTCATATTTTCTTTTTCTTTTGAACTTCGTTGCTAATGGCCTTCGGATGCAGGGGGGCTACCCTCCAAACGGTATGCGGTTCTGAATGGAGCGTCCCAAGGTAACCTCGTCGGTATATTCTATCTCGTTGCCCACGCTGATGCCACGCGCAATGACACTCACCCTCACGTCGGTATGAGCCAGCTTGCGGAAGATATAGAAATTGGTGGTGTCGCCCTCCATGGTGGAACTCAGCGCCAGTATCACCTCCTCTACTCCACCCTGCTCTACCCTTCTCACGAGCGAGTCAATCTCAATGTCGGCAGGGCCTATGCCGTCCATGGGCGAAATGATGCCACCCAACACATGGTAGAGCCCGTGGTACTGCTGGGTATTCTCAATGGCCATGACGTCCTGTATGTTCTCCACCACACAGACGGTTTTGCTGTCGCGGCGCTGGTCAGCACAGATAGGGCAAATGTCGGTGTCGCTGATGTTGTGGCACACCGAGCAGTATTTCACCTCGCCCTTCAGCCTGACAATGGCCTCGGCAAAGCGCCTCACCTCCTCATCGTCCTGACGGAGCATGTGGAGCACATGGCGCAAAGCTGTCTTGCGCCCCACTCCAGGCAGTTTGGAAAACTCGGCCACCGCCTTCTCTAACAGTTGCGAAGGATATAACTGGTTCATGTTTATGCACTTCTATTGTCCATTCTCATGGCTACAGAGCAGAATAATGGTGCAAAGTTAGTGTTTTTTCAGAGATTTTCAGTACTTTTGCAGCAGAAATTTTAAACCAAGCGACATGGAAATAACTAAATCTGCATTTGTTGTCAGCAGTCCCACGGTTTCTAAATGCCCAGCCGACAACAAGCCTGAGTATGCGTTCATTGGGCGCTCAAACGTTGGAAAGTCGAGCCTCATCAACATGCTTTGCAACCACAAGAACCTTGCAAAAACATCGGCAACGCCGGGCAAAACACTGCTCATCAACCACTTCATCATCAACAACGAGTGGTATCTGGTGGATTTGCCTGGCTATGGCTACGCCAAACGAAGCAAGACCGAACGGCAGAAACTGGAGCAGATGATAAGCTCCTACATCCTGCAGCGCAAACAGCTGGCCAATGTGTTTGTGCTTGTTGACATCCGTCATGAGCAGCAGTTGATTGACCGCGAGTTTATGGACTGGCTCGGACAGTCGGGCATTCCTTTCTCCATTGTCTTCACCAAGGCAGACAAACTTTCGACCGCCAAGATTCGCGAAAGTGTGGCTGCCTACGAACAGAAGATGTTTGAGACCTGGGAAGAAATGCCGCCCTACTTCATCACCAGCGCAGAGAAAAAAATGGGCCGCGACGAACTGCTCAGCTACATTGAGTCGATTAACAAGGAGTTGGAAGAAAAATAGAAAACATGCCAAGCCCCGTTCTTGACGTTCAGAATCTCACCAAGCATTTCGGTGCGCAGGAACTGTTCAACAACATCAGTTTCAGCATTGCCGAAGGGCAGCGCGTGGGGCTGATTGCTCAAAACGGAACGGGTAAGACCACGCTACTTTCCATCCTCACCGGGCAGGAAGGCTATGAGAATGGCAGCATCATTTACCGTCGTGACCTGCGCATTGGCTATCTGGAACAGTCACCCCACTTCGACCCAGATGAGTCGGTGCTCGACGCATGTTTCAACCATCAGGGCGAGGAAGAAAAAATACTGCGCGCCAAACAGATTCTCACACAGCTGAAAATAGGCGACCTGAACCAGCCCATGGGGCAACTCAGTGGTGGACAGCAAAAACGTGTGGCGTTAGCCAACGCACTCATTACCGACCCCGACTTCCTGATTCTCGATGAGCCTACCAACCATCTTGACCTTGAAATGATTGAGTGGCTCGAAGGATTCCTGAGCCGTGGCAACCGCACGCTGCTCATGGTTACCCACGACCGTTTTTTCCTTGACCGCGTGTGCAATCTTATCCTGGAGATTGACAACCAAAGTCTATACACATACCGAGGCAACTATGCCTACTATCTGGAAAAACGACAGGAGCGCATAGACAACATGCGCGCTGAAATAACACGAGCCAACAACCTCTACCGACGTGAGTTGGAATGGATGCGCCGTCAGCCACAAGCACGAGGTCACAAAGCACGCTCACGAGAAGAGGCTTTCTACGAATTGGAACGTGTGGCCAAACAGCGCATTGAGGAACGCCAAATGCGGTTGAAGTCGAGCAACATCTACATTGGCAGTAAAATATTCGAATGCCAATACATATCTAAGGCTTATCCCTCCTCAACCGACCAACAAAAAATCATCCTCAAAGACTTCTACTACAACTTTGCCCGCTTCGAGAAAATGGGTATCGTGGGAAGCAACGGCACAGGCAAATCAACCTTCATCAAAATGCTTCTTGGACTGGAACCCATTGACAGCGGACGCTTTGATATTGGTGATACTGTGCGCTTCGGCTATTTCTCGCAGGAAGGTCTGCAATTCAATGAGCAACAGAAGGTTATCGATGTAGTTACTGACATTGCCGAGTACATTGACATGGGCAGCGGACGCCACTTGTCTGCTTCACAATTCCTGCAGCATTTTCTCTTTACTCCTGAACAGCAACACAACTATGTCTATAAGCTCAGCGGCGGTGAGAAACGCAAGCTTTACCTCTGTACCGTGCTCATGCGCAACCCCAATTTCCTTGTCCTTGACGAGCCCACCAACGACCTTGACATTCAAACCCTGCAGATACTGGAAGAATACCTCACCGACTTCCCAGGCTGTGTCATCGTGGTGAGCCACGACCGCTACTTCACCGACAAGGTTGTTGACCACCTGCTGGTGTTTCATGGTGAAGGCCATGTGCAGGATTTTCCTGGCAACTACACCCAATACCGCCAATGGTCGACCATGAAGTCTGCCGATGCCGCAAAAGAAAAAGCACAAAAATCAAAACAAAAACCTCAAAGCGCAACCCCCAAAACCAGCAAGGCATCATACCGCAATGACACACGCCGCCGCATGACATTCAAAGAGAGGTTTGAATTTGAGCAGTTGGAGAAAGACATAGCCGCACTTGAAGCAGAGCAGCACGAACTTGAAGAGCAGCTTTGCAGCGGCACGCTCAGCATTGAGGCACTCACCGAAAAGAGCAAACGACTGCCTGTGCTGAAGGAGGAACTCGACGAGAAAAGCATGCGCTGGCTGGAGCTCTCTGAATTGGCTTAGCCTGCACTTCAATCTTTCACCAACAGGTCATAGCGAATGTTGTCGTCGGCCATTGGTTTTCCAGATACACTTTTTTGTTCATGCCTGACTGCCGTTGAATGCCTGACACGCTTCACGGTTGGGGCCTTTTGAGAAACCTCTACATGGACAGCCGTGTCGGGAGTGGTCGGTTCATCGTGTACTTTTATATAAACAGTATCTACAATTGCCGTCAGCGGTGAATCGTTCTGCAGGTTCGACTTGGTCCAGATGCCAAGCATAAACCCAATGACTGCGGCAGCCGGAACAGCAGCAAGCCACGCAGGAAAATGTCGATGAGGGCGGCCATTGTTGAACTTGGTTCGCACCTGAAGCTGCTGGTTTTCCTCGTCACGCAACTTTCTGGCCGTGCGGATGATGTCTTGTTCAGTAATTTTCATATTGCTTAATCATTGTTTTTATTATTGTCATTGCTTTGTGCAGGCGCGACTTCACGGTGCCCTCGGGCAACTGGGTGATTTGCGCAATCTGCGGTATGGTCAGTTCTTCTTCATAGTGAAGTGAAAAGAGCATGGCGTATGGCTCGGGCAACCTGCTGAGCGCATGGCGAAGGGCATTGCGAAGAATCGTGGCATCCATATCAATCTCAATGTTGCTGTCGTCTGCAATCTCACTCTCCATGATAGTTGGCGACGACTCCACCATAAGGTTTCTTCTGTGATGGTTCTTCAGCAGGTTGTAGGCAATGGTGTAGAGCCAGGCACGGAAACAGTTTCCCTCACGGTATTTTTCACGGGCTGCATACAGTCTGAGAAACGTGTCGTGCATCAGGTCGGCAGCCAAGTCAGCATCGCTTCCCAAGCGTCTGACAAAGAAACCCTGCAACCGCCTGGCATGGCGGCTGTAGAGCTCTTCGAAGGCACGGTCACTTCCACGGGCTGACCGCTGCATCAACTGTTCATCTGTCTGTGCCGACAGTCTTAGGGGAATCAGCATGGCCTACTTGTTTTTCAACTGGTTCATGAACTGTTCCTTCTGTTCCTCGCTCAGCGAAGTGTTTGTTATGCCGCTCACCAGCAGTCTCATCAACCAGTCGTAGCGTTTCTTGTCGTGCTTGGCATAATAGGGCAACAAGTCGGCAAGTAGCACGGCATAATTGGCTGACATGCGCTGACCACTGGTCCATTCCGGACGAAACGACACGAGCAGATACTCCAGCATATAGCGCTCCTCCACATTGCGCCGCTTCACACTGAGGTTGTCATACGGTTTCTTCGAGTATTTCAGCAACAGCCCCTCGTTATAGAGATGCTGCTCCCATGGTTCCATTATTCCGGAGGGTGTGGTGGTAGAGAAATACACCTTGCTGCCATACTTGTCGATGATGGCCTGCAACAGCGCATGCTCGTTGGTGTCATAGTCCTCTGCGGAGGCAGGTTCCTTTAGTGCTGGCAACGCGACACCCAATTTGTGGAACAGCCACTCGCGGTATTCCTTCACCGCCAGGAACGGCGCACACACAATGGTCTTGTCCTTGTGCACGTTCATGCCCTCCTGAATGAGCCACTTCGGGATAATGACAGCGTCGCCGCTTGAAATGTAGATGCCGCCCTCGTCCATGCCAGCCAGCTCGTTGTAGCTGTAGCGCAGCACCGCCTCCGAGTAGATGCCACTGTCAAAATAGCGTTTTGCCATCGGCCTCATTCTGGCCTCGTCGCCCTGCATGGCCAGGTAGCACACCCACTGATCATAATCGAAAAACTGCATCTCGTCGGGCAGCTTCGTCAGCGCAGCCTCAGCATACTTCTTAGATTCACCATATCCCTTTCCGGACACAGATTCGCGGTAGGCGCACAGGTTAAAGGTGTAAGATTCGGGAATGGTCTTTTCCATGTCGCTTACCACCTGTTTGGCAGTCGAGTCACCTTGCTGAAACCAGCTCATGTAGCGAGCCGCATGGTAGTAGTTCAGCCAGGCCGTCTCGTTCTGCGGCTCTTTCTCCGTCAGCGCCTTCCACGCCTCTTTCTGCTCCACATACCACACGAAGTCCTTCTCCGTCACAATCGGACTTTCCACACGTACAGCCATGGTCTGCGACCACGAACTGGCAGCCAACATCATGGCTACGACACTTGATAAAAACCTTTTTCGTCTCATTTCCGTTTTCTTTAATGATTAAACGTTTTCTGATATGCTATTATTCTACGATTCAACTTTTTTACAACTCGTTAATTCCTCCAAAAGCCCTTAACTCCATTCTCCACTAATGCATACACAGAAACATGGCAATCGTTCACGAAAAACGGGAAAAACAGACGAAAAACATAAAAACAACCGCGCACAGCGTTTCAGAGAATGCAACGCTGCGAACTAAAAAAGAAATCAGAATTGTGAAAAACTGGGATGCTTTGATAAACTATTGGGGTAAAGTGTGAATCACCTTTACTATACTTTACTTCCTTAACAATTCAGGCCTATATTCAAAGTGCATGGTGTCGTAGTGATACCACCTGCCGCCCCAAATAAAACCATACTTCTCAAACACATTGACAATCTCTTTTGGGATTCTGTTCTGGTATATCAGGGTATCAGTTTCCGTACAGTTTGGATTTTTCCACAGCCAATAGTCTGAGAACACGGTATTGATGTCGATGGCTATTCCATAGCTATGCGCGCTCTGACGGTTTGCGCCTCTCACCTTTCGCCAGTTGAAGGAAGAAGCATTGGTAAGATAGTGCCGAAGATGGGGAAGCCTTGCTAACTCGTATGCTACTTTGCGCAGCTGCACGGAAGCGCCATTAACCCTTGTAAATGGAATCATCCGCCCAAACCAGTTTACTTTCACCAAGTTCTTTCGGACTGCTGCTTTGCTGTCGCCATACATTTTCTTGAATAGCGCCTCGTTTCTGCTTCGTCCACAATCGTTGAGATAGGCAGGAACAGAATCACCAACCTCATACGTCATTGAGAACATATCTTCAATGTCGCTATTGTCCAGCTGTTGTGTGAAACTCTTTGTTTTTCCATCATCATAGACAATGGCTGTTCCATCGGGAAATAGAAGTTTGTTGTCAGCATACTTGATGTTAAACGCAGGATATGCGTCAATCACTTTCTGGGCATTATTATCCTGCACATTGCCACAACCCATCAGCAATAGGCAGAAAACGAACGTTGCCGTATTAAGCATCAAGCATCTTATAAACATAGACTTCGTGTATTAAAAAAAGAAAAGAGAGCCGTTAAGACTCTCTCTATTGTTGTTTTCGCGGAAGGTGAGGGATTCAAACCCCCGATACCCGAAAAGGGTATACCGGATTTCGAGTCCAGCGCGATCGTTCACTCTGCCAACCTTCCTAATTCGCGGGTGCAAAGATAATAATAGTTTTCGAAATAACAAAATTATTGAATAAAATCTTCACGTTCGGCAAAGAAAAACGAACTTTCTTTGTTCTTACTTACACAGATTATTCGAAAGAAAGTTTTTGCAGACGGCTCCGAAGTTGTTCGGCTTGACTTTGCCGGATGCTGAGCTTTATCTCGCAGGTGTTGTCGTAGGTCTGGCTTACAATACGGGGATTCATCTCCTTGACAATGCGCATCACGTCGTTCATCATGGGATAGGCAAAGGTGTAGCTGACAATCTCCTCCACTTGACGCTCCTCTATCTGACAATGGGCAATGGCATCGGCGGCTGCGGTTTTGTAGGCCACGATGAGTCCACCTGTGCCAAGGTTCACGCCGCCATAATAGCGCACAACGATGATGAGCACGTTGGTCAGCTCGTTGGCATTGATTTGGCCGAGAATGGGCTTGCCTGCTGTGGAACTGGGTTCTCCATCGTCGTTAGCCCGGAAGTCTGTCCGCGCAGCCCCGAGCATGTAGGCATAGCAGACATGGCGGGCATCATAGTACTCTTTACGGTATCGAGCCACAATTTCCTTCACCTCGTCGATGGTCTCAACGTGGTGGGCAAAGGCGAGGAACTTACTACGCTTCTCGGTGTAGTAGCCCTCGCCTATAGTGTTGGTGATGGTCTTATAGGTGTCGGTCATTATCATTTGACTATTGGACTATTAGACTATTGGACAATAGTGAAATAATACAATAAGTGAAATATTAATACGACAATTTGTGAATGACGAGGCCTGAGCGCAGTTTCGGCTCAAACCACGTGGCCTTTGGCGGCATGATTTTCCCGCTGTCGGCAATGTCCATGATTTGTTTCATCGAGACGGGATAAAGAGCCAGTGCCATGCGCATTTCTCCACTATCTACTCGACGTTTCAGCTCACCCAGACCGCGCAGACCACCCACGAAATCGATGCGTTGGCTGGAACGCAGGTCGCCAATGTTGAGAATATCCTGCAAAATCAGTCGGCTTGAGATGTCAACATCGAGCACGCCGATGGCATCACTGTCGTCAAAGGTTCCCGGCTTGGCAGTGAGGCTGTACCAATGGCTGTCGAGATAGAGCGAAAACTCGTGCAGGCGGGCGGGCTTGTAGATGTCTGTGCCCTTGTCCTCCACGATGAAATTCTTGGCCAGTGCCTGCAGAAACTGTTCTGAGGTGAGGCCGTTGAGGTCTTTCACCACGCGGTTGTAGTCGAGGATGGTGAGCTGACTGGCCTGGAAGCATACAGCCATGAAATAGTTGTACTCCTCATCGCCGCGGTGATTGGGATTTTGTTTTTGCTTTTCTGCACCTACTAATGCAGCGGCAGCCGAACGATGATGACCGTCGGCTATGTAGAGCGTCGGCATCTTGGCAAACTCGGCGGTGATGGTCTTGATGTCATTATCATCGGCCACACACCAGAAACGGTGACGAAAACCGTCAATCGGAGCAATGAAGTCGTATTCGGGCTGTGTGACAGCATAGCGGTTGATGAGCGCATCAAGCACTTCATTATCAGGATAGGCAAAAAATACAGGCTCGATGTTGGCGTTGTTCACGCGGACATGCTTCATGCGGTCCTCTTCCTTGTCGCGGCGTGTGAGCTCATGTTTCTTGATGTTGCCCTTCATGTAATCGTCGGTATGTGCGCAAACAACAAGGCCGAATTGCGTCTTGTCGTTCATCGTCTGCGCATATATATAGTATTGCTCCTTGTAGTCCTGCACGAGCCAGCCGCGGTCCTGGAATTTCTGGAAATTCTCAGCAGCCTTCTCATACACACGCGGGTCGTACTCGCTGGTACCCACGGGGAAATCAATCTCGGGCTTAATGATGTGATAAAGACTCTTTTCGTTGTCGCCGGCCTCAGCGCGGGCTTCTTCGCTGTCGAGCACGTCGTAGGGACGGCTCTCCACTTGCTCCACCAGTTCTTTAGGCGGGCGGATTCCTTTGAATGGTTTTACGATTGCCATAATAATAAGTTTCCTTGATTTGAAAATCTCTTGTAAAAAATTTGACGCAAAGGTACAGCTAATTTCCGAATTATTCGTATCTTTGCATCGAAATTTCAACTAGACTACATTATTTTATTATGAGAAGGTTTATTTTTTGTTTTGTCATGCTACTGACAACCCTTACCATCGGTGCCCAGAGTTTCGAAAATGCCACTACAGCCGTGGCTAACATGAAGGTGGGCTGGAACCTCGGCAACACCCTTGATGCGTGCAGCAACGGCACACAAGGCCTGGAGTCTGAAACATACTGGGGACAGCCCTACACGAAGCCCGAACTGATGAAAATGATGAAAGAGGCAGGCTTTGGAGCCATCCGTGTGCCCGTCACTTGGTACAACCACATGAACGGCAATCAGGTGAATTCCGAGTGGATGAAGCGTGTGCACGAGGTGGTTGACTACGTCCTCAATCAAGGCATGTACTGCATCATCAACGTACATCACGACACAGGAAGCGGCTCACAGTGGCTTCATGCCAGCATGGATGTTTATAACAATCAAAAGGCGCGTTACGAGGCTCTCTGGCAACAGATTGCCACCGAGTTTAAGGATTATGGAGAAAAGCTGCTTTTCGAGTCTTACAACGAGATGCTCGACAAATACAACTCATGGTGCTTTGCGTCGTTTAATGCGTCGGGCAGATATAATGCTACTGATGCTGCTGATGCCTATCAGGCTATCAACAGCTTTGCACAGAGTTTCGTCAGCACCGTGCGTGCCACGGGTGGCAACAATGCCCAGCGCAACCTCATCGTCAACACCTACGGTGCATGCTGCGGCGAAGGCAACTGGAACGCCCACCTGTTGGACCCGCTGAAGGAAATGAAGTATCCTAATGACCCTGCAGGCGCCGGCCATATAGCATTCCAAGTACACACATACCCCAACATCAACGACCTTAATTCGGCAAAGAACTCAATAACCCAGATGTTCAAAGACCTGAACACCTATCTTGTGGCCAAGGGCGGACCGGTCATCATCGGCGAATGGGCAACGAGCAATGTAGATGCCGACGTTCCCGACTATGAGCGCGACCGCGCGAAGTATCTGGAGTTTATCGACTTCTTCGTGAAGGAAGCCAAGAAAAAAGGCCTCGGAATGTTCTACTGGATGGGCATCTCTGACGGCAGTTCCCGTACGCTGCCCGCCTTCAACCAACCCGACTTGGCTGAGACTATGATGAAAGCATTCTACGGTTCAAGCGATGGATTCAAATTCCCCACACGTGAAGACTTCGGCGATTCTTACTTTCAGGTGACGTATAGCGATCAGTGGGGCGAACTGAACCTCATACCTAACGCCATCAAAACAGCCGATTACAAGCAGTTAGAGGTGGAACTGGCCGAAAAGCCCGCGTCAGGTCAATTCAGCCTCAAGGTTTATCCAACGCAGAAATACCAGTCAATAACCAGCGAAAAGAGCACATTGGTGTTCAATACCTCCACTCATGGTCAAAGCATCACACAAATCACCCTGCAAGCATCTGCTGCGGGCTATAAGACCAGCGTAAAGAGCGTGCAACTGGTAAAGAAAGACGGCACAAAGACTGCCTGCACCGTTTATCCGTTCTGGGGATGCTCTGTTGAGGAAATCTTCACAGGCATTCGTCCTATTGTTGTTCCGTTTGCCGATGACCAATATTACGACCTCAGCGGACGACGTGTAAGGAATCCGCAGCGGGGCATTTATATCAGAAACGGCAAAAAGATTTTGGTGAAATAGAAACAGGAGTATCACCAATCAAAGCATAAAAAAGCCTCACCGTTTGGTGGGGCTTTTTTGATTCCGTCTTGCTTGCAAATATTTGACCGTTAAGTCAATACTTATTTTGCTTTCAATTACTTGTTCACCTGGAATTTGGTGTCGCCATCCTTGAAGAAAGCGTTAATCTGACGGGCAGCGGCAATGCCGGCATTGATGTTGGCCTCGGCGGTCTGCGCACCCATCTTCTTCGGTGTGGAGAAATAACGACCCTCGAACTGTGCGAATTCTGCGTTGGCATCGGGCATAATGTCGGTGACAAACTTCAGGTCTTCGCGCTCCTGCATCAGTTTGATGAGTTCAGGCTCGTTGATGACCTCCTTGCGAGCTGTGTTCACCAGGATGCCACCCTTCTTCATCTTGCCTACCAAAGCATAGTTGATGCTCTGCTTTGTCTCAGCCGTTGCGGGAATGTGAAGCGAAACCACGTCGCACTGCTCAAACAAGGCGTCCTGGTTCTCCACGGCGTGAACGCCTGCAGCCTCAATCACCTCAGCGGGACAATAGGCATCGAAGGCATAAACATCCATGCCGAAGCCCTTGGCAATGCGGGCCACGTTGCGGCCAACGTTACCGAAGGCCAGAATGCCCAACTTCTTGCCGAGCAGCTCGCTGCCACTCTTGCCGTTGTAGAATCCACGAACGGCCATCACCAACAGTCCAAACACCAGTTCGGCCACGGCATTGGCATTCTGTCCGGGTGTGTTCTCGGCCACCACGTTGTGGGCGGTAGCAGCGGCAAGGTCGATGTTGTCGTAACCGGCACCTGCACGAACCACAATCTTCAGTTGCTTGGCGGCATCGAGCACCTCAGCATCCACTTTGTCGCTGCGAATAATCAGTGCGTCGGCATCCTTTACAGCATCTAAGAGCTGTGCCTTCTCTGTATATTTCTCAAGCAGAACCAGCTCGTTGCCAGCTGCCTCAACTTCTTTGCGAATGCCCTCTACAGCAGCTGCTGCAAAAGGCTTTTCTGTTGCTACTAATACTTTCATTGTTATTCTTGTTTTGTGGCTGCGACTCAGTCGCAGCATACATCAGTTACTTAATGGTTAGCCTCAAACTCCTTCATACAAGCCACGAGTGCGTTGCAGCCTTCAATGGTCTGTGCGTTGTAGCACGAAGCACGGAAACCTCCCACAGAACGATGACCTTTCACGCCCACCATTCCTTTTGAAGTAGCGAAGTCGAGGAAGTCTTTTTCGAGCTCTTTGTATTCGTCAGCCATGACGAAGCAGAGGTTCATCAGCGAACGGTCCTCCTCAACTGCTGTTCCGCGGAACAGTTTGTTGCGGTCAATCTCGCCATAAACAATCTCTGCGCGCTGATGAGCCAGCTTGTCCATAGCCTCTACGCCGCCCTGAGCCTTAATCCAGCGCAGTGTCTCCAAAGCCGAATAGATGGGCACCACAGGAGGAGTGTTGAACATAGAACCCTTGTCAACGTGTGTGCGGTAGTCGAGCATGGTGGGAATCTCGCGGGGAGCCTTGCCCAGTGCGTCTTCCTTCACGATGATGATGGTCACGCCAGCCATGGCGAGGTTTTTCTGTGCGCCGGCATAAATGGCATCGTATTTTGCCACGTCGATGGGGCGGCTGAAGATGTCTGACGACATGTCGGCAATCAGTCGAACGGGCACGTCGAGGTCTTTGCGTATTTCTGTACCGTAAATGGTGTTGTTGGTGGTGATGTGCAGATAGTCGGCATCAGCAGGCACCGTCCAGCCCTTGGGAATGAATGTGTAGTTGGCATCGGCTGAAGAAGCCACCTCAACCACCTCGCCGAACAATTTGGCTTCCTTCATGGCTTTCTTTGCCCATACACCCGTGTTCAGGTAGGCAGCTTTCTTGATCAGGAAGTTGTAAGGAATCATGCAGAACTCAAGGCTGGCACCGCCGCCCAAGAAGATAACTGAGTAGCCTTCGGGAACCTGCAGCAGCTCTTTGACCAGGGCAACTGCCTCATCGACCACAGGCTGGAAATCCTTTGCGCGATGGCTGATTTCCATCAATGAAAGACCACTACCATTAAAGTCTAAACACTGTTTCGCAGTGTTCTCAATCACTTCGCGAGGAAGCATCGAAGGACCTGCATTAAAGTTGTACTTCTTCATTTCACTTTTGGTTTGTTGAATGTTTGTGTTATAATGAATGTTTATTGTTCTTTTTTCCTTGTTATTGCACTACTGCAACGAACACGAATACCTATATGCTCTGAAAACGAGTGCGAAGTTACACTTTTTATTCCACACAGGCAAATATTTTAGCAAAAAGTTTGAAAAACAGCCTCTAAAGGTATCTATTTGACAACTTCACATAGCGTTTTTATGCCTTTTATCTTTTCTCCCTGCGTGTTTTTGAGCACCTGGCGCAACTTGTCGCGACTAACGGCTGCGTATGCATAACGGTCTTTCACGTCAATGCGCCCTATCTCACTGCTCAGCAGACCGCCTTTCTTGCAGAGGAATCCCACAATGTCGCCCTTGGAAATCTTGTCTTTCTTTCCCTTGCCTATATAGACGGTGGCCATGCGCGGCTCAGCGGGCTTGTCATCGTCGGGATTTGGCTGGAAAGCCTCCACCTCGGCATCGACGTATGAAGGAATCTCCTCGTCGGGACCGAGAATGAAGAATGCGCGTCCGCCCTTGTCCCAGCGGGCTGTGCGCCCAACACGGTGAATGTAGCCCTCCTCGCTCTCAGGCAGGTGGTAGTGAATGATGTTCTCGATGTCGGGAATGTCCAGCCCGCGCGAAGCCAGGTCGGTGCTCACCATCACGTTTGCCGAGCCGTTGGAGAACTTGTAGAGCGCGTCCTCGCGCTGCTTCTGCTCCATGCCGCCATGAAACGCACTGGTATAGAATCCGCACTCGCGCAGGAAACCGTCGGTACGCTCCACACTGTCGCGGTAGTTCAGGAAAACAATGCTGCTCTGCTGACCCAAGGTGAGAAGCAACCGTTGCAACGCCTCGAGCTTGTCCTTCTGCTCGCTGCGCACATAATATATATGTACGCGCGTGGACACCTGCTCTTCTTCGTCAAGAAACTCCACACGCTCGGTGCGGCCCATGTTCAGAAAGCGCGGAATCTCGGCAGCATTCGTAGCAGACAGCAGAATGCGCCGCTCCACGCGCGGCAGTTTGCCAGCCAGTGCCGACATCTCGCCGAGAAAGCCCATCTGCAGACACTTGTCAAACTCGTCGATGACCAGAAACCTAACGCCCCAGCCGTCAAGATTGCCCTTGTCCAAATGGTCGTTCAGACGGCCAGGCGTGGCAAACACAATCTGCGGCTTCACCTCACGCAACTGCCGGTGCTCATCCATCGTGGGACGGCCACCGTAGAGGCTCATCGTGCGCAGGCCGCTGCCCATGTCCTTCAGCACAGTAGCCGACTGAAGCGCCAGCTCGCGCCCCGGCACCACCACCACAGCTTGCAGCGCATCGCTCTTGGCATCAATCAGCTCAGCCAGCGGCAACAGATAGGCCAGCGTCTTGCCCGTGCCCGTAGGCGACAGCACCAGCACGTCGCGGTCAGTCCGCAGAATGGCATTCACAGCCTCCTGCTGCATCATGTTCAGCTCATTGATTCCCAGCTTTTCAAGTATCTTCTGAATCATGGTGCAAAGGTACTGCAAATATCAATTCCATGCAAATTATTTGCAATAATTCTCATTTGCAACCCATTTACCCATAGAGCAAACCTGCATTTTCAGCAGTCAAACCCAACACCACTACCCCCTTCCTTGGGGAGGGCTGGGGTGGGTTCCAACGCCCAACCCATAAACCTACACTTTACGACTACAAAGTGCCACTCCACGACTCCAAAGTGCCACTTTACACTCAAATTCTCTAGAAAATTTACCACTATCCCACGCATTACTATATAATTCTCTACAAAATTCATCCGTAAACCCACACTTTACAATCGTAAAGCATACGTATATGCCCGCAAGCCTTAATTCCACGGAAATAAAACGTTGCTTGTGGTTTGGAAATGTTAAAATCGAGAAAAGTGTGCACAATATGTGCACAAAAAATCCATTCACTTCTAATCTATGATAATGGGATTGATTTGTTATGAGGTGTAAAGCTGGATTTGAAGCGTCGTATCAAGAAAAAGGGAGTTTTATGTCGCTAATTCAATAATAGTTTGTATATTTGCAACAATGAAAGAGCGCAGATTCGTTTTGGCATTTGGCACAAACAGCGGCGGCGAGGCGGTTATCCGTCAGGCTGTGGAGATGCTGGGCTGTCGGTTGGGCGACATGCGGATGAGCCGCATCGTGAGGACAGAGCCGATTGGCATCAGCTCACCGCCGTTTCTCAACGCAATGGCCGTGGGCAACACCACAATGACAGCATCGGAACTGCGCACCGTGCTGAAGAAGACGGAAAGACTGTGCGGTGACACGCGCGAGCTGCGTTGCCAAAACATAATTACAATGGACATCGACCTGTTGCTGTTGGGCAGCCGACGCTACAAGCCAGACGACTGGCAGCGAGACTACATACAGGAGCTGAGCGAGGAACTGAACCATTTGACAATTTGACTAATGGACTATTGGACAATTGGACAATTGTGAAATAAGATAATTGGGAATATTTAATTGTAAATCTGAAAATAGTAAATGAAAAAGGGGCTGTTATTCATCATCGTAGCAATGGTTTCGTGGTGCTACGCTGGCGCACAGAATTTTGAGAAGTATTTCGAGGACAAGACACTTCGGCTTGACTACATCTTCGCAGGCAACGCCAAGGAACAGCACATCAGTGTTGATCAGCTGAGCGTCAGCCCGCACTGGTATGGCAAGCGCATCCGGATGGCTGAACTGCCCATGGAGGGCAACGGACAGGTGACGGTGCGACAGCATAGTACGGGCAAGGTGATATACCGCTACTCGTTCTCTACGCTGTTTCAGGAGTGGATTACCAATCCCGAGGCAACAAGCATTACAAAGGCGTTTGAGAATGTGTTTCTGGTACCCATGCCGCGCGACACGGTGGACGTGACGGTTGAACTGCGCAACAACCGGCGGCAGGTGACGGCTGCACTGACGCATACGGTGGTGCCCACCGACATTCTGATTCGGCACATTGGCGAGCACGACGTGACTCCTTTCTGCTATGTGCAGCAGGCTACCGACACTACGCGCTGCATCAAGATTGCCTACGTGGCCGAAGGCTATCAAAAGGATGAGATGCAGGTGTTTCTCAACGATGTGGATGTGGCCCACGAGGCCATGTTCGAGCATGAGCCGTTCAAGAGCATGCGCGACCGCTTTACAGTGGTGGCCGTGATGGCAGAATCGAAGGAGAGTGGCACCAGCGAGCCCAACAAGGGCATCTGGAAGAACACCGCGCTGCACTCGCACTTCGACACGTTCTACATGAACCGCTACCTGACCACGCTCCACCTGAAAGACTTGCACGACGTGCTGGCAGGCATTCCCTACGAGCACATCATCGTGCTGGTGAACACCGACCGTTATGGCGGCGGGGGCATTCTGAACAGCTACAACCTCAGCATGACGCACCATGAGAAGTTCCGCCCCGTGGTGGTGCATGAGTTCGGACACAGCTTTGCCGGACTTGCCGACGAGTATGCTTACGACAACGAGAACCTCGACATGTATCCCACCGACGTGGAGCCGTGGGAACCCAACATCACGACGCGCGTGGATTTCAATGGCAAATGGGAAAACCTTATCAAAAAAGGTACGCCACTGCCAACACCCGAAAGCAAAGACCCGAAAACCATTCAGACGCGCGTGGGATTGTTTGAGGGCGCTGGTTACCAGACGAAAGGAGCCTACCGCGGCGTGCAGGACTGCCGTATGCGCACCAACGAGAATCCGGAGTTTTGTGCCGTGTGCCAGCAGGCCATCCGACGGGTGATAGATTTCTATACCAAAGAGTGAAGAGTAAGGAATTAGAAAAAATATGCTTAGACGTACCGTTGTGGTGATGATGCTCGTGTTGGCAGGTTTCAGCAGCATTTGCGCACAAGACGAGAACATGTCGGAGGACGAGATGTTCGGGCGAGCCATGGAGTATTTCACCAGCGGAAAATATCACGAGGCACTCATCATCTTCCAGAAATTCGACAAGAAGTATGCACTGAACAACCGCATACACGCCTACATGGGATTGTGCCACTACTACGAGTGGAACTACGAGAAAGCCTGCGAACTGCTCGACGAGGTGATTCCGCAAATAGGCACCTATGCACCCCACGAACGTTCAATGTATTACTATGCCGCTGCGGAAAGCCATTTCAACCTGAAACAATATGAGCAGGCCGACACGCTCTACAACATGATGCTCGAAGTCTGTCACAAGAACGAAAAAGCCGACGCTTACTATCGCATCGGCTTTTGTGATATGTTTGAGGATGACTGGCAGCAAGCACGGAATCATTTCGAGCTGGCTCTGCAACACTATCTGCAACACCGCAATACTCCCGACCTGCAGGCGCGCATCACGCAACTGAGAAAAATGATTGGCGGACTCGACAAACAGCTGCAACAAGCCCGCCGCGAAGAATGGCAACAGCAAATTGAGAGCCAAATGCCCCTGCTGTTGCAGTTAACCAAAAAACACGTAACAGACAGAGCAGTAGAACTGAACGGCCAGCACATAGAGCAACCACAGGGGCAACCAACTGGCAACCCCACTGCTGAGGGCGTTGAAAACGTCATCGGAACTGCGGAACCGGCCGGTGGCCAAACCGAAACTGACACTGACCAGAATGACCGCGAAACAGACAACGGGCACTAAACTGCGGCTGAAACTGCTGGGAAACAGATGGCCGGTGGCACTGAGCAGCACGGCGTGTGGTATGGCAGTGAGCAATACCATGACCACCACCACCAAAATCACTTCAACAAGCACGATGGTCAGGCCATAGCGACTGCGGAACGGCAGACGCGGGCCAGACAACAACTGACGGAGCGTGGGCAGCAAACCACTGCTGCGCAGAGCACCGTAGGCCAATGCGGCCAACAACAGCCATACGAGCAGCGGAGTGGCAAGGTTGTCAACAAAGCGCCCGAAAAACCAACGCACTCCTTCACCTGCCAACAACGAGCGCACCGACGTGCCCGGTGAAACGGCTGCTAACAGCCATGACACCAAGAATAGCAACAGCTGCAGTGCGAAAAGCACTGATGCAAGCCGACCTACATATTTCCGTAGTTGCTTCATCGTTTCCTTATTTCTGTTTTTCCTCCTTCTTCTCCCCTATCCTTTTTCGTTGCTGTATGTCCTTCTTTGTTGCTGTATGCCCCGATTCTATCGGGGCCAAAATTACTCATCTGGATGCAGATTGTCAATATCCAAAATGCGCAGTTCGCAAGCCCTGACTACCAGACGGGTGGCATTGATGCCCACACCTCCGTTGCCATTGGGAAACAGTTTCTGCACCAGTTCGTTCTGTCGTTTCTCCAAACTCTTAACTCCAAAAGGCATTCCGCGCAGATTGGTGATTTGCTCCTTGGTGTAGCCCAATGCAAGATGGCGAAGGAAACGCTCATCATACTCGTCTATCTCGTAGTTCACCAATGCCTCCTGACGCATCAGCTGTGAATTGACGCTGCGTTTGAAACGCTCCACCACTTTCTCAAGAATAGGCTGATTGAACACCAACCGCTTGCCGTCCATCACGCTGGCCACGTCGCCCCGGGTAAGCAATTCGCCGCTTTTGAGAATGATGCCGTCGCAACCAGCGTCGAGTACATCCACCCATAATTTCTCGTTGAGAATCTCGCCCGTGAATATCAGCACCTTGATGTTGGGGTACATCTCCTTGGTCTGACGGCAAATCTCAACACCAATGGTCGTGGAGCCGCCAAGCCCCAGGTCAAGCAACAGCAAGTCTGGTTTCTGCTGTTTGAGTAGCTTCCAGTAGGCAGACTCGCTGTCGGCTGTTCCAATGATTTCGGCCTCTGGAATCTCATTTTTGATGATGCCGAGGGTGCCTTTCAACTCTAAGGGCACGTCCTCGACGACAATGACTTTAAAATTCTTCATATTGTTGCTTTCGTTAAGGTTACGATAATGTTTGTTCCGCCGTCTGCAGCAGGCTCGGCCATGATGCCGCATCCGCGTCGTGCGGTCAGTTGGCTATGGTCGCGCACAATCTGGCGGCAAAGCATATAGGGCACATTGTTCATCGAGGGAGTGAACAGCTGTTGGCACTCCTCATCGGTGAGTTGCAGGCCCGGCATGGCCACCGTGACATCCACATAGTGATTGCCACGCTGGGTGGCTGAGGCATGTAGCAGATGGTCGCCCGACTGCTGCCTGAGAATGTCAAAGAGAAAACGCAGCATGTCGGCATCGCCGAGCACACCCAAGCCATTGGTATTCACCACATCGCGCTTGGCAAACACTTCGTCCAGGGCAACGGGGCGACAGTCAAACTTCACGTTGTCAACCTGTCGCATGGCCTGCGCGCTGAGCTGGGTGTAGAGTTCCTTATAATAGTTTGCAAGCTCGCTGATGGCATTCAGGTTCTGGTCGGTTCCGTCCACCAACTGGCGTATGCGCGACGGATAGTACATGGTCTCATGTTTCAGCGTGCTCAGGCAATTGTCGAGCACGCTGTTGCTGATGTGCAGCTTTTCGTTCTCAAACTCAGCGCGACGATACTCATCCTCAGCCAATTCAAGGTTGGTGTGGCTCATGTTTTTCGTCGCTATCGACTCGTTGAGTGTCTGTTTGATTTGTTCCACCACCCGCTGAAGTTCCAACGGATACTTCTCTGAAGTCAGTGGCTTGATGCGCTCCAGTTTTTCTTCCGGCTCAGAATCGGTAAGCAGGATGCCGTTGATGCGCTGCACTCGGTCCAGGCAGAAACGGTAGAAAATTCGGTGACGGTAATAGAGCAAATAATATGCGGGCAACAGCAAAAACAACAACAGCACCAAAATGGCCACAGCCATCATCTTGTTGCTCTCTGACTTCTGCATCATACGGCAATACTGCCCTAAGCTGTTGTCGGCCGAAGTTTCTTTGAACAATTGCGTATAGACTTTGTTGTTGTAGCGGTACAATGGCCAGTCGTGCAAGGCCAAAGCCGCTACGGCACTCTCGTTGCGTATGTCGAGAATCACATTGTAATCAACCTTAACACTGTCGTGCAACCATCTGATTTCGGGCTGTTCAGCAGAAAGGTCGCTAATGGGCAAAAGCGTGTCGGTACCGCCCACAACCAAACGACGATACTCTTTGTTGACATATTGTCTCACGCTGTCGGCAAACTGAAGCGTCCGCTCAAAACTGCCCGCAATATTGCTGAAATAAGCACTATCTGCAAATTGCGCCGCCATCTGTCTGTTGATATTCACGTCTGCTTGTGACGGCAAGCACCATCCCAATAAAATCAATAAACACCCCACAATTTTCACAACGCCTTTAGGCAGACGGAAGTAGAAACGGCTACCCTTACCCTGTTCGCTCTCAGCAGCTATATGGCAGACGTTGAAAATCTGGCTCACCTTGCGATATTTCTCAATGATGCCCTTGCAGTTCATCAGTCCATAGCCATGCGAACTCTGTACGGAAGTTGTTGCGGCGGAATGACTGTCGGAAACCACCTGATGCTTGAATACGTTGGCCAGTTCGTCGGTTGTCATGCCACAACCCGTATCGCTCACGCTGATTTCCACATAGCTTGGTGTCTCGTCGGCATACACCTGCACACGGCCACCTGCCGGTGTGAACTTACGGGCGTTGTCGGCCATGGTGTTAATCATAAACAGCGTGAGGATTCGGTCGGCCTTCACAACTGCTTCGGTGGGCTTCACCTCCAGCGAGATGTCTTTCAGCTGGAATGACATGCGGCCACGCTGGACAGTATCAAACAACGACTGCAACGGGAAACTCTCAATGTGCAGGCTGAGCTCACCCTGACGCAGCTGAATCCACTGCGTGAGCACATTGTTGTAATCGTTGATTTTGTCGGTCAACTCCGTAATATACTCATAGCGTTCGCTTCGCTTCGCCGGACTTTCGTTGTCGGTTTCCAACTTGTTTACCTCATGAATCATGCGGTCGATGAAAGGCGTGATGCTGTTCACGAGGAAGATTTTGGCACGGTTCTCCAAATTCCGTTTCTTGTTGGTGGCAATATGCACGAGACTTAGCGCGCGCGCTTCGTTCACTTCCTCACAATGCTCGTTGATTGTCTCAAGCTGACGGTCGTTCTGCACTTTCCACTCGTTAAGCGGCTGCAACAGCTGGTCCAACGAATGACGACGGTCGTTGCGCCGCCTGAGCATGGCGAAAAGCCAGAGCAGGATAATCACGGCAAGAATCATCAGCACCACCGCCAACATCATCAGATTGAGCTGCTTTGACGAGCGTTCCAACTGTTCGGCACGTGCTTCCAGCTGTCTGTCCTGACGAGTAAGCTCCTGCATGTCAAGATAGAGGTTGCGGTTCTTGTCGCTGTTGGGTTTATCGTCTATGGCGGAATACGCCACGCTAAGCTGTTCGCGTATGCTTGCCACCAAGTCGGGAGCCTGTTCAATGGCCTTATTGGTTTCGAGTGCCTTTTTCAGACAGTAGAGTGCCGAATTGTAGTCATCAACGGTCATATAGCAGGAGGCAAGTGTACGGAACGAGCCAGCAATCTGATAAACATCACCATATCGTTCGAAAATGCCGAGCGACTTTTGCGCCAGATAACCCGCCATGAGCGAATCGGGCATCTCGTCGGGATTGAGAAACTTCATGGCTGGCAGGTTGTCGGCAATCAGTTTCTCGTATTGCGGTTTCCCCATCAGATGTTCGCTGATTGCCTGCATGGAGTTGGCGAGCCAGAAAGGACAATCCGTCTGCTGTGCCATCACATAGCAGCGAAGCAGATAGTCAAACTCGCGCTGATTGATTTCCTCCTGAGTTCCTTTAGTCAGAATGCCTCCCGCACCCACATTATAGAGATAGGCCATGAACTGGGTGCTGTCTTCCTCCAGTTCGTTGGCATCAATGGCGTTGAGCGCATCAACAGACTGCTGTTCGAGTCCCACATAATAATAATAGGTAGAGAGCACTATTGCATATTCGCTTTGGGCATAGAGCAGCCGTCGGTTCTCTCGTGGTGTAAGTGTGGACCGCTCGCCTTCTATTCGCCGCTGGCAATGCATTACCTTTTCGCGATAGTCGTAGAATTCCTTGTTTTTCGACCGTCGTTGGCACAGACGCATCTGCAAAACGTCGGCTACATAGAGTTCAATCTGGCTGTTGGTGGTCCTTTCAACCTGCTGTAGAATTTTGAAAGCCTCGTCATACTCCATGCGCATGATATGTACAAACGCCAGGTTGTTCATGGCCTCTGCTCGGCCTGCATCATAGCGTTGCGAACAGTCCATTGCCTTTTGGGCATAATAAAGTGTGGAGTCAAGGTTGCGGTAATGAAAGGCGTAGGCCTTGTCGTTGAGTTTGTCCACCTGCTCAATGTCGGTTTGCGAACAAGCCACAAGACTAAGAACGGCGCAACCCGACACTACCAAAAACAGAAAAGAAAGTAGAGGTGACGAAGAACAAAAAAATGAAAGAATGCCTGCTCCTTTCAGATTCAGAAAGGCGTCATGCTCTTTTGCTGAAGGGGCAGTGTTTTTCATTCTTTCATTTTTTCAGGATTATTGTTTGCGCGTGTCCACAACGGAACGCACGTTGTATTGCCAAAAACGGCGGTCAGGCACGGGCCTTGGCCACATAGCCCAGCGCTTCCTTGCACTTGTCGGTGACATACTGCCAGTCACCAGCAGCAACCTTGTCGTTGGGGAAGAGTTTTGAACCCATTCCAACGCAATAGACACCGGCCTTGAACCACGCCTTCAGATTGTCTTCCTCAGGAGCAACGCCGCCAGTCACCATGATTTTCGACCAAGGCATAGGAGCCTTCAGGCCTTTCACCATGTTCGGACCATAAACATCGCCGGGGAACAGTTTTGTCAGGTCGCAGCCCAACTCCTGTGCCTTGCCTATCTCGCTGACACTGCCGCAACCAGGGCAATAGGGCACAAGGCGACGGTTGCACACGGGTGCGATGTCGGGATTGAACAGTGGGCCAACCACAAAGCAGGCGCCCAACTGAATATACATGGCTGCCGTGGGAGCATCAACAACAGAACCAATGCCAAGCGCCAGCTCGGGGCACTCTTTGTCGGCCCATTTCACCAGTTCGCCGAACACTTCCTGCGCGAAGTCGCCACGGTTGGTGAACTCAAATGCACGTACACCGCCCTCGTAGCAGGCTTTCACCACGTTTTTGCAAATTTCCAGGTCTTTATTGTAGAACACAGGCACCATGCCCGTGTCGCCAATTTTCTGTAAAACAGCTATTTTGTCAAACTTTGCCATAGTTTCTTCTTGGATATTATAGAGTAAGTATTTCCTACAGCTGTTTTTATCTTTGCACACGTCCGCTGGCATTACCACCGGCCAGACTTTCCACTTCATCGGCCGTCACAAGGTTGAAGTCACCGTTGATGGTGTGCTTCAGCGCGCTGGCTGCCACGGCAAACTCCAGTGCCTCGCCCTGCGTCTTCTTGGTCAGCAGACCGTGAATGAGGCCACCCGAGAACGAATCGCCACCGCCCACGCGGTCGATGATGGGATTAATCTCATAACGTTTCGACTGATAGAACTCCTTGCCGTCGTAGATGAGGGCTTTCCATCCGTTGAATGTGGCGCTATAAGACTCGCGGAGCGTGGAAGCCACATACTTGAATCCAAATTCCTTCATCATCTGCTTGAAGATGCCCTCGTAGCCAGCGGCATCGGTCTTTCCGCCTTCCACATCAGCGTCGGGCTTGAAACCGAGGCAAAGCTCAGCGTCTTCTTCGTTGCCAATGCACACGTCAACATATTTCATCAGGGGGCGCATCACCGAAATGGCTTTCTCAGAAGTCCAGAGCTTCTTGCGGAAGTTGAGGTCAACGCTCACAGTAACGCCGTGGCGCTTGGCAGCCTCACAGGCCAGGCGGGTAAGCTCGGCAGCCTTGTCGCTGATGGCCGGAGTAATGCCACTCCAATGGAACCATGCGGCACCTTCCATGATGGCGTCAAAGTCGAAATCGCTGGGGTCAGCCTCGGCAATAGCACTATTAGCACGGTCGTAGATGACTTTCGAGGGGCGCATCGAGGCTCCCGTCTCAGCATAGTAAAGACCGATGCGGTTGCCGCCGCGGGCAATGTAGTCGGTGTTCACACCGTAACGGCGCAGCGCGTTTACGGCAATCTGTCCTATCTCGTGCTTGGGAAGTTTCGTCACATAGTAAGCCTCATGGCCATAGTTGGCCACACTCACGGCCACATTTGCCTCACCACCACCAGGGATGATGCGGAATGACTCACTCTGAATAAAACGGTCGTTGCCCTGAGGCGACAGGCGCAGCATAATCTCGCCTAAAGTTACAATCTTTGCCATTGTTTTTTCTGTTTTTAAATCTTAAATGTTCTGAGATTAATTTTGTTTGTTTTTTTGTTTACGAGCACAAAAATAGTACTATTTTCGCTAATTCCGAAATAAAACAAAGAAAAAATGCAGTTTTTGCGAAATTTTAACTGTGTACGTACACACAATTCGGTTTTTATTACTATTTTTGCAGCACATAATCGCAAAAACACCCCATTGGGCCACGATAGAATCAGGCCGATGAAGCCGTCAAACGAACAGGCAAAAACCCCATTATGAACGACAAAATCAGAATTAAAGACATCGCCGAGCGCTCAGGCGTTTCGGTTGGTACCGTTGACCGTGTGCTGCACAACCGACCCAACGTTTCGAAAACTGCACGCGAGAAAGTGGAAAAAGTTCTCAAGGAAATCAACTACCAGCCAAACATGTATGCCAGCGCACTGGCCTACAACAAGTCTTATACCTTTTTTATAATAATGCCCAAGCACGCCTCTGAGGCCTATTGGGAGGAAATTGAGAAGGGGGCACTGAAGGCCAGCGAGAAGCTGAGAGACTTTAGTATCGACGTGCGCATTATGTACTACAAGCGATTCGAAACCGACACGTTTGTCAACACTTATGAGGAATGCCTTGCACAGAATCCCGACGGCGTAATCGTGGTTCCATCTGATTTGGAAGTCACACGCCAGTTCACCGACCAGCTGCACGAGCGCAAAATCCCGTTCATACTCTTGGACAGCTACATGCCCGACCTCAATCCCCTCTCGTTCTACGGACAAGACTCGTTCTCCAGCGGCTATTTCGCCGCCAAGATGCTCATGCTCATTGCACGGGACGAAACAGAGATTATGCTGATGAAGCAAATGAAAAACGGAAAGGTGGCAAGCAAGCAGCAGGACAACCGAGAGGTGGGTTTCCGCCACTACATGCACGAGCATTTCCCGCATGTGGCCATTCACGTGGTTGACCTACCGCTGGATATCGACAAGAACGACTACGACAACATTCTGCAGCACTTCTTCGACACCCACCCCAACGTGCACCATTGCATCACCGTCAACTCCAAGGCCCACATCGTGGGCGAATACCTGTTGCGCACCAACCGCCGCGACATTCAGATTATGGGCTACGACATGGTGGCCAAGAATGCCAAGTGCCTGCGCGAGGGCAGCATCTCCTTCCTCATTGCCCAGCACGCCTTCATGCAGGGTCATGAGTGTGTGGACACGCTTTTCCAGGCCATTGTGTTGCGCAAGAAGGTGAACCCCGTCAACTACATGCCCATCGAGCTGCTTAGCAAGGAGAACGTGGATTTCTACCGCCGCAACTCCTAACTCCACGACGGCATCAGGAACTGTCACAAGAACAACGTGGCACGCCACGTTGAAATTCTTTAGAAAATCTGAGCGTAAACCTATGCTTTATTTCCGCCAAGTGTATCGTTACGAACGTAAAGCATTGAATGGTGAGCACAACTCGCATAGTTACGCAGAAATTCTCTAGAAAATTTGAGCATAAAGCACGACATTGAAAAAACATACTGAAAAAACAAACTAATAACATCAAGAAACAACAAACTATGAAGCTACAAACATTTCTGAAAATCAACCCTGCCGACACCGTGGTGGTGTGTCTCCAGCCCATGAAGCAAGGCGACACCATTACAGTTGACGGCAACAACGTAACATTGCTGCAAGACACGCCCGCCGGACACAAGGTGCTCATCACAGACACAAGGCAGGGCGACAACATTATTAAATACGGCTATCCCATCGGCCATGCCCGCGAAGACCTGAAGGCGGGTGAGTGGGTGAACGAGAACAACCTGAAAACCAATCTCGAAGGCACACTCAGCTACGAGTACCATCCCGTGGACGAAAAGCTCAACATTGCAAACGAACACCGCACCTTCCGGGGCTACGTGCGCAAGAATGGCGAGGTGGGCATTCGCAACGAGGTGTGGATTGTGCCCACCGTGGGATGCGTCAACGGCATTGCCGAGCGGCTGGCCGCACAATTAGAGAAGGAAACAGGGCTTGAGGGCATCGACGCCGTTCATGCCTGGCACCATAATTACGGCTGCTCGCAGCTTTCGGGCGACCACGAGAATACCCGCAAGGTGCTGCGCGACATTGTGCTGCACCCCAACGCCGGTGCCGTGCTCGTACTGGGCTTAGGCTGTGAGAACAATCAGCCCGACGACTTTATGCAACTCCTGGGCGACTACGACCGCCAGCGAATCCGCCTGCTGGTGACGCAGAAGGTGAAGGGCGACGAGGTGGAAGAAGGTATGCGCCTGCTGCGCGAGCTTTACGCGCTGGCCAAGCAAGACCGGCGCGAGGATTGTCCGCTCAGCAAATTGCGCGTGGGCCTCAAGTGCGGCGGCAGCGACGGTTTCAGCGGCATCACTGCCAACCCCCTCGTGGGAGAGTTCAGCGACTGGTTGGTGGCACAGGGCGGCACCAGCGTGCTGACCGAAGTGCCCGAGATGTTTGGTGCTGAGACCATCCTGATGAACCGCTGCGAGACGCCCGAGCTGTTTGACAAGACCGTCAGCCTCATCAACAACTTCAAAGAGTATTTCCTCAGCCACGGCGAACCCGTGGGCGAGAACCCCAGTCCGGGCAACAAGGCGGGCGGCATCAGCACGCTGGAGGACAAAGCCCTCGGTTGCACCCAGAAATGCGGACGCGCGCCGGTGAGCGGTGTGCTGGAATATGGCGACCGCCTGCAGGCCAACGGTCTGAACTTGCTTTCGGCTCCCGGCAACGACCTCGTGGCCGCTACAGCCTTGGCTTCGTGTGGCTGCCAGATAGTGCTGTTCACCACAGGCCGCGGCACGCCCTTCGGCACCTTCATCCCCACGATGAAGATTTCAACCAACAGCACCCTGTTCCATAACAAGCCCAACTGGATTGACTTCAATGCGGGCGAACTGGTGGAAGGTACGCCCATGAACGAGCTGTTGCCGCGCTTTGCCGACAAGATTATTGCTGTGGCCAACGGTGAGCTGACCCGCAACGAAGAGAACGGCTACCGCGAGATTTCTATCTTCAAAAACGGGGTGACGCTCTGAAGAATCTATAGCCTCTAGAGAATCTAGAAAATCTAGAACATCTAGAGCATCTATAGTGTTTAGAATAATAAAAACCAAAGTATGTCCAACAAGAAAGGCCTACTGGCACTCTCGCCACTCGTAGTGTTCATGCTGCTCTACGTGGTGCTATCGGTTATTGCAGGCGATTTTTACAAGGTGCCCATAACGGTCATCTTCATGATTGCCAGCATCTATGCCGTGGTCATCACCTACGGGCTGCCGCTGCAGAAGCGCGTGGATATTTTCAGCCGCGGTGCCAGTTCCGGCAACCTGTTGCTCATGCTATGGATATACGTGTTGGCAGGAGCCTTTGCTGCATCGGCGAAAACCATGGGAAGTATTGACGCCACGGTCAATCTGGCCCTCAACGTGCTGCCTTCGGGGTGGCTGTTGCCGGGACTGTTCCTCGCCGCATGCTTCATCAGCATTTCCATAGGCACCAGCGTGGGAACCGTGGTGGCATTGGTGCCCATCGCCGTGGGCATTGCCCAGCAGACGGGCAGCAGCCTGCCGCTCATCACGGCCATCATCGTGGGCGGTGCATACTTTGGCGACAACCTGTCGTTCATCAGCGACACCACCGTCGTGGCCACCAGCACACAGGGTTGCCGCATGAGCGATAAATTCCGCGTGAACGCATTCATCGTCGCACCTGCCGCACTGGTCATTCTCATCATCTACGCCGTGATGGGGGCCGATGTGCATATTCCGCCAGAAACGCGCACCGTGGCCTACACCAAGGTGCTGCCCTACGTGGTGGTGCTTCTGGCTGCCATTCTAGGCATGAACGTCATGGCGGTTTTGGTGCTCGGCATCGTGCTATGCGGGGTCATTGGCCTCATCGACGGCTCCTACGACCTGTTCGGATGGCTCGGAGCCATGGGCGACGGCGTGAAAGGCATGGGCGAGCTCATCATTGTCGCCATGCTGGCGGGCGGTATGTTGGAACTCATTCGCGAGAACGGCGGTATCGACTATATCATCAGCCGCCTGACAACGCGGGTGAGCGGCAAACGGGGCGCAGAACTGTCAATCGCTGGACTGGTGAGCCTGGTCAACCTCTGCACGGCCAACAACACCATTGCCATCCTCACCGTCGGCGGCATTGCCAAGAAGATTGGCGACCGATACGGCGTGGATAACAAAAAGGCGGCCAGCATTTTGGACACCTTCTCGTGTACGGTGCAGGGACTCATTCCCTACGGTGTACAGATGTTGCTTGCAGCTGGGCTGGCCAAGCTCAACCCCATGCAGATTCTGCCCTACCTCTACTACCCCATGGCCATAGGCATGGCGGCAACACTCTCCATTTTGCTCCGCTACCCGCGGCGCTATTCATAGCAATGCGCATTGTTTGGCTCCTACCCATCAACTCCCATTCATTCCCATAGTTCCCGTTCATTCCCATCAACTCCCATACACCCCTATCATCCCACATGGACATCATTCAGCGAAATTTCTTCAGGCTGCTGCGCTCCGGTGCTTATGACGACCGCGATGCCATTGAGCCCATGTCGCCCTTCAAATGGAAACGACTGTTCCAGATGGTTGAGGCGCAAGATGTGGCGCCCACAACCCTCAAGGGTGTTGACAACCATGCGGCAGACCCCAACCTGGAACTGCCCGGCGGAATGATGGAACAATGGCAGGAGGCTGCCCGCAACAGCGAGAAACGTACCATCGTAAACTCGCCATTAGCCACGTTTGAACTGTCGAACTTCTTCCTGAACCGCCGACTGAAGAAAATCATGAACGCCGAGCGGCACAGCATCGACTGCTCAGGGGAAACTATGCAGTTGCTCAACATCATCATCTACAATGTGAACCACATTCTGAGCAGCGGCATCAGTCTGCACGGCATCATCGAACTGGGACGATTCTTGCGCACCAAAGGCAACAGGGTGGATTTTGTAAAACTCGACAACTGGCTCGAAAAGCTGGGCATGAAACGCATGGCACAATTGGAAGGAAGCATACTGATGGCCGTGTTCAATTTCGAACAAGACGAACTGCCATTCGTGCATCATGAGGAACCTGCAGCATACAAACTCACCATCCGCACCCTTAGTCACACGGCCAAGGACACGGCAGAGGAATGGCACTTCCGTCAGTCGAGCCTCGGCTTTGTGCAGAACAACTCAAAAGTACTCAGACGCAACCTGCGGCGGAGCATGCGTTACTTTGCCTATTACCCGGTGGAAACAACCAGCAACTTCTTCAATAATTTCATAAAAACATTGTCTGAAATCGAGGAATAAACAAAGGCGGTTTCAGTGCTCCCAAATGCCGTAAAAAAGCCGATTTACATCTGCAATACACCTTATAAATCAAAAAAACACTCCGCTGACAATATTTTTTCGTTTTTCATCTTCAATCTTTAATCTTTTTTCGTACCTTTGCACCTATGAAAAGAATCATAGGCATTATCATCACTATATTTACCATTCTGGAAATCAACGCGCAAGACACTTTCGTGAATTGTGAGGACACTTGCACCCATATCCACGGCATAGACCTTAGCCACTATCAGGGCCGAGTGTTCTGGGAGGCAGTAGGCGACAACAGCAAAATGGCATACGTCTATCTGAAAGCCACTGAAGGAGGCGACCGGATTGACCACACATACGAGGAAAACATCCGACTGGCCCACAAGCACGGACTGAAGGTGGGCTCCTATCATTTCTACCGTCCGCTTACCGACCAGAAACGCCAACTGGAGAACTTCAAGGCACAATGCCGCCCGGGTGACCAAGACCTCATTCCGATGATTGACATCGAAACCAAAGGTGGTCTTTCGACCGAAGCGTTCTGCGACTCGTTGTTCAAATTCTTAGACCTGGTAGAGAAAGCCTACAAACAAAAGCCCCTACTCTATACGGGGCGCAACTTCTACAATGCCAACCTGGCATACAAAGTGGACGACTACAAACTCATGATAGCCCAGTACACAGACGACCCACCCACGCTGATTGACGAGCGCGACTATCTGGCATGGCAGTATTCGGCCAAAGGGCGCATCAACGGCATCAACACCTACGTGGATAAAAGCCGTTTCATGGGCAATCATAGCCTACGCGAACTCAGGTATAGAAGACATTGATAGGAGTTTGGAGTATACAAGAAATCGTAAATCAGTAAATTGTAAATTGTAAATAGTAAATAGTAAATAATCCAATATGGCAATCATCAAATGTCCGGAGTGCGGTCGGCAAATCAGCGACAAAGCACCCACATGCCCCAACTGCGGGGTTGAGATAGCAGGCAAGGTGGTCAAATGTCCCGACTGCTTCAACGTTTATTTCAAAGATGAGGAGACATGCCCCAACTGCCACCGTCACAACGACGAGTACCAGCCGCTGCAAAACGAAAACATCACAACAGAACAGCCAGAACAGCGCAAGATGCAACTGCCTGTTCCGCCAGCAGCCGCTGTTGATACTTCATCAAAGACACCGGCGCGCAGAACTATGCGCACCACCCCACCACCCGTCAACGGTGAGCCACGCAAAAACCACGCACCACTCATCGTCTCGTTTGTCATAGCACTCATCATCTGCGCCATCTGCTTCTATTTCTATCAGCAGGCCAACAACAACAAAGAGCGCGAGGAATATGAGTTTGCCATGCAGAGCAACGACCCATTGGTGCTGCAAACCTATCTCGACAGCTTTAAACAGGCTCCCGAAGCCCACCGCGACTCAATCACCGCTCACCTGAATGCCATCAAACAGGGCGACCGCGACTGGACAAATGCCGTGGTAAGCGGTTCGCGAGCAGCCATTGAAGACTACCTGCGCATTCACCCCAATAGCACCCACCGCATTGAGGCCATTCACAAGATTGACTCTCTCGACTGGACCGTAGCACAGAATCAGAATAGCCTGGAAGCGTTCAAGGAATACATTGAACAGCACAGCGACGGTGAGCACTTTGCTGAAGCCAAGCAAATTTACGACCGTCTGCTGGCCACGGTGGTCACTCAGGAGGACATCGACATGGTGAAGGGGCTTTTCAAGAAGTATTTCCAGAGCATCAACTCCAAGGATGAAAGCTCACTGCTCACCACTGTTACTTCTATTCTGAAGACTTTCCTCGGTAAAGAGAATGCCAACTCAGGCGATGTAGTCAACTTCCTGCACAAAATCTACCGAGACGACATGACCAATATGAACTTCAACCTGAACAACGACTTCAGCATCGACAAGAAGTCGAGCGACACGGGTGCATTCGAGTATAGTGTCACATTCTCTGCAGGACAGAGTGTGGAGCGCGAGGGGAAAACCGAGAAAAACCGTTACCGCATTCGCGCAACCGTTTCGCCCGAAGGCAAGATTTCAGGCTTCAATATGACAAAGATTGTGGAACAGCCTGCTAATCCGGAAAATGCAGAGAAGAAATCGGAATCTTCAGCTCCTGCAGAGCAAAAGACCGAAGCTAAGCCTGCAAATACTCAGAAACCCGCAACATCATCAACAACAACAAAACCAGCGGAAACAAAGAAACCCGCAACGACTTCCTCAAATTCAAAACCTGCTGCATCAACCACATCTAAACCGGCAACAACCACTTCAAAGCCAGCCACTACCTCTTCAAAACCGGCAGAAACAAAGAAGCCCGCTACGACATCTTCTTCAAAGCCTGCCGAGACAAAGAAAAACTAATATTCTCAAACATAACAATAAAATCAACGCACGGTGAGAATCCCTCATCGTGCGTTGTGTTTATCATGTCATCCTTTAATCATTGTTTTGCTAACGCCACTGCAAACGACTTACGTGCTCATTACAACGCGTTGATAGCCTCTTGTAAACGCTCGAAGAACAATCCGACATGATAACCGTCGATGAAACGGTGATTAACTGTCAAAGTAACATTTATCATCCATCGGCCATCGCGCAACACGTACTTGCCCCAATTGATGCGAGGGATGGCATCGTCGGGGTTTTCCATACCAGGATTTAAAATTGACGTGGCATCAAGATTTGGTGCACACGAACAATAGGCTACATTCGGTATGTCACCCAGACCGCCAAAGAGAGTATCCTGTAGCGCTATGGCCTTAGAAGTGGTTTCCACATACTCGCGAAGCGTTCCCTCAAAGGGTGCAGTATGATAGCGGAACACTTGTTCTTCCGGACGCTTATGCGTGAAATTGGTTTCTATTCTGTCGCAGAGGACGACTTGCCCGTCAATAATGCGCAGGCGAAAATTCTCGATGCTGTTCAGCACTCCTGTTACAAGATAAATGAGTGAAAGATAGAACGACAAGCCTTCCTTACGCTTATATTCCAACAGCCTCGTCACATCAATATATGCCGCCACAGCATAGTGAGGCATTTTCAGTGAGGAGAAATGGGCGTATAGTTCTCTCCTTTCCCAGCTGTTGATGTCAATAGGTTCGTATTTCATGTTGTTTTTCTTGTTTCGATTCATAAGGTAACTATTAGCATAGACGCTCTTCAGCGCGTGGTGATGTGGAAGCAACCCTGTTTCACCTCATATTTCACATAGCACCGTCCTTGCCGGCGAAGGTCGTTGAGGACTTCGCAAAGCACCCACTTCAAGGTGTCGTTTTGAACTAGGCGCATGCGGGGACCTTTGGGATCGGCAACGGTCTTGTAGCGGTTGTAGCAAATGTCGAAAGTGGTGCCGTAGAGGTGACACGAGTTTTCGGTGGCATTGCCGTTATGACCGCGAAGTCGGTTTACGTCGTCCTTGCTACGAAGCACACTTGTGACGATAATTTTGTTCAATGGCACACCCTTTATCTGCAAGCTGTCGAAGAAGTTATGGCCAATGTCCTGAAGCAATACTGCGGCACGGGGCACAAGGTATGGAATGCTGCTGCGCAGGGGCTCAACAAAGAAATAGGGATTGGCACCGACATACACAAGCTCCATTTTCCGACGTTCTGCCTCTGCACGGTTCTGAACGGGCGAGACGCCATATTTGTTTGCGGCGGCAATCTGCACTTCCTGTAAATCGGGAAAGGCGTCAGCATAACTCGGAACGCTCCAAATGCGGTGCTTCACCAACGACCCGTCGGCATTATAAAACCGAGGTGAACGGTAAGTTGTGCTCACTGGACTTTGAACGTCATTACTTTTTTCATTTTCTTGTATTTTGCTTCCCTCCTCTTCAACTTTTCTCTTTTCAATTTCTTTCTTCTTTTGTTCTTCGATTTTAGCCAGGTTTACGCTGTCAGCCTTAGCCAGAACAGCACTATCGGGATTGTTACGATAGTCCTGATTCGAAGACATATCGCCCCGTGGCTCGGCAATGCCGGGAAAGATGCAACGCGTCAACGCCAGCACTAACACAATGGCGGCGAAAGATTTCAGATATATAGCTTTGGTTATTTTCACGGCTGCAAAGTTAACTCATTTCCACGAAATAAAAGGTTCCATTTAAAATTATTTTTTGAAAAACCTTTGCCATTTCAATTATTTGTTGTAATTTTGCAGCCGATTTAGTCCGTACAGGCCTAATCAAGCGTTGGCACGAGGCCAAACGCCTGGCGGAAAAACCCCTATTTATACACAATTTTAAACAAAAAATGTACGCAATTGTAGAAATCATGGGTCAGCAGTTTAAGGTTCAGCAAGGACAGAAGCTCTTTGTGAACCACATCAAAGATGCCGAGGAAGGCAAAACTGTTGAATTTGACAAGGTGCTGCTCGTTGACAACGAGGGTGCCGTCACGGTAGGCGCACCAACCGTAGAAGGTGCCAAGGTAGTAGTAGAAGTGTTGAACCCGCTCGTGAAGGGCGACAAGGTGATTGTCTTCAAGATGAAGCGCCGCAAGGACTCTCGCAAGAAGAACGGACATCGCCAGCAGTTCACACAGGTAGAAGTTAAATCAGTAATCGCTTAAACTTTAGGAGGACAGAGAATGGCTCATAAAAAAGGTGTCGGTAGTTCTAAGAACGGACGCGAATCAGAATCTAAGCGACTTGGTATTAAGATTTTCGGTGGCCAAAAGTGCGTAGCAGGCAACATCATCGTTCGCCAGCGCGGCTCAAAGCACAATCCCGGACGTAACGTCGGCATGGGCAAGGACGACACGCTCTATGCTCTGGTTGACGGTACGGTGGAATTCCGCAAGGGACGTCGCGATAAGAGCACGGTCAGCGTAATACCCGAGGCTGAAGCTTAAACAGACAGACAGGCCTCACACTTGCAGGCCGCTGCAACACAAACAAACTTATTCCAAACAAACAACAAGAATCCCAATTCTCAACAGAGATTTGGGATTTTTGCCATTTTATATCCTTGTTACAAAATTATTTTGTACTTTTGCAACTTGAAACTCATTATTTCCGAAAATCCGTAAATAATTGAATCTGAAAAGAGTAAATCTGTCAATTGGAGTTCCTTGAGCTCCGCGAAAAAATCCGTAAAATAGTAAATATTATTATGCTTACACTTAAACTCATTACCGAGGAAACGCAACGCGTGATTGCAAGTCTGGAAAAGAAACACTTCAAAGGAGCGCGCGAGGCTATTGAACAGGTGCTTGACGTTGACAAGCGCCGACGCGAAACTCAACAGAAGTTAGACAACAACCTTTCTGAGGCAAAGAAAATGGCAGCTCAGATTGGTCAGCTCATGAAACAAGGCCAGCGCGCCGAGGCTGAACAAATAAAAAACACGGTGGCACAGCTGAAAGAAACCAACAAACAGCTGGAAGCCGAGAAATCGGCCGCCGAAGAAGAACTCACCACCCTGCTCTGCCAAATTCCGAATATTGCCTACGACGAAGTGCCCGAAGGGGCAGCAGCAGAGGACAACCACGTGGTGAAGTCGAACCTCAAGGAGTGTGTCGAGGGCGACACCGTTGGCAACTGGGACGTGAATTCCACGCTGGGCATCGAGAATCCCCTGCCCCATTGGGAACTGGCCAAGAAGTATAACCTCATTGACTTCGACCTCGGCGTGAAAATCACGGGCGCAGGCTTCCCCGTCTATATCGGCAAGGGTGCACGCCTGCAGCGCGCACTCATCAACTTCTTCCTTGACGAGGCCCGCAAGAGCGGCTACACAGAGGTGATGCCGCCAACGGTAGTAAACGCAGCCAGTGGCTATGGTACAGGCCAGTTGCCCGACAAAGAGGGACAGATGTACCATTGCGAGGTGGACGACTTCTATCTCATCCCCACCGCCGAGGTTCCCGTGACAAACATCTACCGCGATGTGATTATCGACGAGAAAGATCTGCCCATCAAGAACTGTGCCTACACAGAGTGCTTCCGCCGCGAGGCTGGCTCCTACGGTAAGGACGTGCGCGGCTTGAACCGCCTGCACGAGTTCTCCAAGATTGAAATTGTGCGCATCGACAAGCCCAGTCACTCGAAGGAGAGCCATAAGGAAATGCTGGAGCACGTGGAAGGACTGCTCAAAAAGCTGGAACTGCCCTATCGCATCCTGCTGCTTTGCGGAGGCGACCAGAGCTTCACCTCGGCCATCTGCTACGACTTCGAGGTCTATAGCGAGGCACAGGGCCGTTGGCTGGAAGTATCGTCGGTGAGCAATTTCGACAGCTATCAGGCCAACCGTCTGAAGTGCCGCTACCGCAACGCCGAAACCAAGAAGACCGAGCTTTGCCACACGCTCAACGGCTCGGCACTTGCCCTGCCCCGCATCGTGGCAGCCATTCTGGAAAACAACCAGACAGCTGAGGGAATCCGCATTCCTGCTGCCCTGGTACCCTACTGCGGTTTCGACATGATTGGCGACGAGGAATAAACGAACACTAAAAACCCTAAAATACACCAGACAAAAACATTATGAACAAGATTGTTAGGAAAGAACAGTTTTCTGAAAAGGTTTTTCTTTTCGAGATAGAGGCTCCGCTGATTGCCAAGAGCCGCAAGGCAGGCAACTTCGTCATTGTGCGTGTTGACAAGCGAGGCGAGCGCATGCCCCTGACCATCGCCGGAGCCGATATCGACAGAGGCACCATCACGATTGTCGTACAACAGGTCGGCCTCTCGTCAAAGAAACTCTGTCTGCTCAACGAGGGCGACTCGGTGGCCGACGTTGTAGGTCCCTTGGGCAACCCCACTCACATTGAGAATTTCGGCACCGTCGTCTGTGCTGGCGGAGGCTTGGGTGTGGCTCCCATGCTGCCCATCATTCAGGCTCTCAAAGCCGCAGGCAACCGCGTGCTGAGCGTCATGGCCGGACGTAGCAAAGACCTCATTATCCTGGAGGACAAGGTGCGCGAGTCGAGCGACGAAGTCATCATCATGACCGACGACGGCAGCTATGGCGAGAAAGGCGTGGTGACCGTAGGAATTGAGAAATTCATCGAGCAGGAGCACGTTGACAAGGTGTTTGCCATTGGCCCGCCCATCATGATGAAATTCTCCAACCTCACCGCCCAGAAGCACGACATTCCCTGTGAAGTTTCTCTTAACACCATCATGGTGGACGGAACGGGCATGTGTGGTGCCTGCCGACTCACCATCGGCGGCAAGACCAAGTTCGTGTGCATCGACGGTCCTGAGTTCGACGGTGCTCTGGTGGATTGGGACGAGATGTTCAAGCGCATGGGAACCTTCAAGCGTGCTGAGCTGGAAGAAATGGAACATTTCGAGGAACACATGGGCAACCTTGCAACCGACAACAATGCCGAGGGCAAGACTGCCGGCAATGTCGCCATGGAAACCGAGCCTACCGATGACCCCATCGAAGTTCTTACCGACCGCAACGCGGAGTGGCGCCAGGAGATTCGCAAGAGCATGAAACCCAAGGAGCGCACTCAGATTGAGCGGGTGAAGATGCCTGAGCTCGACCCCGTTTATCGTGCTACTGTCCGCACCGAGGAGGTGAACATCGGTCTCACCAAGGAAATGGCCATGACCGAGGCCAAGCGTTGCCTTGACTGTGCGAAGCCGACGTGCGTGGAAGGCTGTCCGGTTAACATCAATATTCCCTCGTTCATCAAGAACATCGAGCGCGGGCAGTTCCTCGCTGCCGCCAAGGTGCTGAAGGATACTTCGGCCCTGCCTGCAGTTTGTGGCCGCGTATGCCCGCAGGAGAAACAATGCGAAGCCCGCTGCATCCACCTGAAGATGAACGAGCCCGCTGTGGCCATTGGCTATCTGGAGCGCTTTGCCGCCGATTACGAGCGCGAGAGTGGCAATATTTCGTTGCCCGACATTGCCCCTGCCAACGGCATCAAGATTGCCGTGGTGGGCTCAGGACCTTCGGGCCTCTCGTTCGCTGGTGACATGGTGAAGAAGGGATACGACGTGTATGTGTTTGAAGCCCTCCATGAGATTGGCGGTGTGCTGAAATACGGCATCCCCGAGTTCCGTCTGCCCAACAAGATTGTGGATGTTGAGATTGAGAACTTGGCAAAGATGGGTGTCCACTTCCAGACCGACGTCATTGTGGGCAAGACCATCAGCGTGGAGCAGCTCGAGCAGTTAGGATTCAAGGGAATCTTTGTTGGTTCGGGTGCTGGTTTGCCCAATTTCATGAACATTCCTGGCGAGAACAGCATCAACATCATGTCGTCGAACGAGTATCTCACCCGTGTCAACCTCATGGACGCCGCCAATCCGGCCACCGACACACCCATCAATCTGGGCAAGAACGTGCTTGTGGTGGGCGGAGGAAACACCGCCATGGACTCTTGCCGCACAGCCAAGCGCTTGGGCGGAAATGTGACCCTCGTCTATCGCCGTTCAGAGGCCGAAATGCCCGCACGTTTGGAAGAGGTGAAACATGCCAAGGAAGAAGGCATCAACTTCCTCACCCTGCACAATCCCATTGAGTATAAAGCCGACGAGAACGGAGCCGTCTGCAAGGCCATCCTTCAGGTGATGGAGCTTGGTGAGCCCGATGCCAGCGGCCGCCGCTCTCCCGTTCCCGTTGAGGGCAAGACCGTTGAGCTGGATGTTGACCAGGTGATAGTCGCCGTAGGCGTGAGCCCCAACCCGCTGGTGCCGAAGAGCATCGAGGGATTGGAACTCGGCCGCAAGAACACTATCGTGGTGAACGAAGGCATGCAGTCGAGCCGTCCGGAGATTTTTGCAGGTGGCGACATCGTGCGCGGAGGTGCCACCGTCATTCTTGCCATGGGCGACGGCCGTCGTGCTGCCGCCAGCATGGACGCTCAGTTGCAAGCTAAATAAGATTTGACAAAGAAATGAACGGACTTTATACCATCATTCTGCTCGTACTAAGCAACGTGTTTATGACACTTGCCTGGTACGGGCATTTAAAATTGCAGGAGACAGGTGTCAGCAGCCACTGGCCACTCCTCGGCGTAATTGCTTTTTCGTGGGGCATCGCCTTTTTCGAGTACTGCTGTCAGGTGCCTGCCAATCGTATGGGCTTCGTTGAAAACGGCGGACCTTTTAATCTCGTTCAGCTCAAGGTAGTGCAGGAGTGCATCTCGCTGGCCGTGTTCGCCATCGTGGCCAACATTCTCTTTCAGGGCACTCACCTGCATTGGAACCACATTCTGGCATTCCTCCTCATCATCTGTGCCGTCTATCTCGTTTTTATGAAATAGGCGGCACAGTTCAAAACTCACAGTTCATAGTTCAAAGTTCAAAAATCGAACCACAACCATTGCTTGAACAACAAATCGTAAAACGCTTTCGCAAAGCGTGTTCCGATTACCAGCTCATCGAAGATGGTGACCACATTCTGGTTGCCCTCTCCGGTGGCAAGGACTCGTTGTGCCTGCTGGAAATGATGGCCCGTCAGTCGCGCATCCACAAACCCAAGTTCAGCGTCGAGGCCGTGCATGTCCGCATGGAGAACATCACCTACGAGACCTCAACCGACTACCTTGAACGCTTCTGTCAGCATATGGGCGTGACGCTCCACGTGCTCACCACACGCTTCGAGATTGGCGATGATGCTGATGCTGCCCCGTCAACAACCAGAAGCCAGATGCTCCACAAGCAGAAGACGCCCTGCTTTCTGTGTTCGTGGAACCGCCGCAAGCAGATTTTCAACCTCGCACAAGCGTTGCATTGCAACAAAATCGCCCTCGGCCACCACATGGACGACATCATCCACACCACCCTGCTGAACGAGTTTTTCCAAGGCCGCTTCGAGGGTATGCCCGTCAGGCTCGCGATGAAGAAAATGCCCCTGACCATCATCCGCCCCCTATGCCTCTGCCACGAAAAGCAAATCAAGGCATACGCCGAAGAACGCGGCTACGAGAAGCAGGTGAAGCATTGTCCCTACGAGCACGATACCCACCGCCGCGCCATCGCCCAACTGTTCAACCAGGTGGAGCAACTCAACAGCGAAGCCCGTTTCAGCATCTGGAACGCCTTGAAGAAAGCCGGCAAACTGGTTGACGACGGCGACAACGAGTAGCGTAGTCAACGCGAAAACCGACCTCGAAAAACCAACCCCCTGCAAAACAATCAAATTTTCTAGAGAATTTATTCGTAAACTGATGCTTTGTGCTCGTAAAGTGCCACTTTGTGAACGTAAAGCATAGGTTTATTTTCGTAACTCATTACACTACGCCGATAACCCCATCAAAGGATGCAATAATCTGATTTGTGCACAAGATGTGCACAGAATTTCCGATTTTAACATTTCTCATTCCTCATTTCTCATTTCTCATTTGTCCGCTAACTCTATGTCCCAAGGACTATATGTCTAATTGTATATTTATAGAAATGTAGAAATCAACGGTTTTTATTTTTTTTCTTTGTTGAAAAGCATGATTATCAGAAAAACTTATTATCTTTGCAGAGACGTATTGCCAATCGTCGTAAACGACGCTTGCTACAGCAAGATTCCCTGAGCGCAGGGTGGTAACACTATTTTGCGGTTTTAACATAGCGTTAGTGCTATATTCGGTGATGTCCCTGAACCTTGCAAATTCATATGACACCTACGAAACGAATAAGTGCCAACGTCTACGCATAGCGTGGACTGGACTTATCTTCGTAGTGGGTTTTGCAAGGACCTTGGGACATCGATAAGGCGGTTTCACGCTTTTTCATGTCCTAAGGTTCTTTGTTACGAGCCCATAATCATCCGAACAGATAGTCCTTACGCTTATAAAGCTATATGCGTAGATGGATTTTGTAATCAAAGAGCTGAAATCTGTAAATAATCCACGTTCCATACATGGAATATATCCCTATCGTGGAAAGATTTCCGCAATAGATGCTGAGCAAATAATGTCTCAGATGCCTAAAGGCAGCATTGTACTTGATCCTTTTTGTGGCTCTGGTACAATTGTCTATGAAGGTCTAAAATATGGCCTTCATACAATTGGTGTTGATGCAAATCCTATAGCAGTTGCATTGTCAAATGGGAAAATACATATTCCCTTATCACTTAATGAAGTTACAAGCGAAGTAGAATCATTAATTGATAGAGCTAAAACCCTGAAATCTATTCCTCCTGCCTCAAACTATTCAACATCTCTCTTTCACAAAGAATCACTTTGTGAAATCATGAGAATGTCTGTTTTCTATGAAGAGATGACCGATTATGTAAAAGCGTGTTTTCTTGGTACTATAGCCCTAACAGCTCGAGGATGTAATCATTACAAATGGACTTCAAGTACAGTGGGTAAAAATATTGAACCTAAAAGATATATTCCCTTTTATGACAAATTACGACAAAAGGTAAAAAAGCACTTTCTACCTATAAAAAATGACAGCATTGTATATTATGAAGACACTCGGAATATAGACAAAATAATTCAACCCAATTCCGTTGATTTTATTTTTTCAAGCCCACCCTATTTCGACTGTCTTGATTACACGGCCTATTATGCAAGAATTGTTTATGACATTTTGGGTTATGAAAGACTACAAATAAGGTCACGTCTTATCCAAAGTTTTAACAACTATGAAAATGACATGAAGATAGTTCTTGACAAGCTATATAAAATCCTAAAAACTGGTGGGCAAGTAATTTTTGTTGTTGGTGACAAGAAAATACATGGTAAGGTAATAAATGGCGCAGAGTTCTTTCAAAGGATAAGTCCTTTTGGGAGCTATCACATAGTTGAAAGAAAATATTCGGGAACAAGTTCCAAGGTGTTTGACGCAATAAATAATACCGAAAGAAAAGAACAGATAGTAATATGGACAAAATAGAAAAAATGATATTGGGCAATTCCACCATTTTCAATCATGATTCTAGTGATATGAAAATGATTCCAGACGAGAGTATTCATTTAATTATCACAAGTCCACCATATTGGACACTAAAAGATTATGATGTTGATGGGCAAATCGGAAAAGGAAGTAGTTCTTATGATTATTACATTAGTGAGCTAAATAAAGTATGGAAAGAGTGCGTACGCGTATTAACTCCCGATGGAAAGATTTGCATTAACATTATGCCTTTTTTGTTGACTGGTAAAGCAGCTCGATTTGAGCGACGTGAAACGCGATTAGTATTAGGAGATTTAGAAGCCTTCATGAATACAACGGGCTGCATGTATCAATTTGGTCTATATATTTGGGATAAGCGGAAAATCGCCAGATTTAGCTCTTTTGGTAGCTATCCCTATCCCCCCAATATTTTCTCCACATACCCTTATGAGTGGATTACAGTATTCTCTAAAAAAGGGAAACGAAAGCCTGTATCGAAGGAGGTTAAAGAGAAATCAAAATTAACTACAGAAGAGTGGCAGAAGTGGGCGATTAACTCCATTTGGGAAATGCAACCAGCAAAAGCAAAAAAGGAAGGGCATCCAGCCCCATTTCCCAAAGAACTGCCGGCTCGATTAATCAAGTTATATAGTTTTTGGGGAGATACTGTTTTAGATCCTTTTGCCGGAACTGGTACAACATTGCTTGCGGCCCAAGAGCTTGGAAGAAAATCCATTGGTTTTGAACTTAATCCAGAATACATAAAACTAATAAACAAGAAACTTAATCCTATAGTCACACAACAATGCCTATTTACCGAGGAAACATAAATAGCACATTAAAGTCTATAATAAACAATTCATCTGATGGCGAAAACAAACAATTCTTTTATCACCATCCTTGTAAAAAAGAATTGGATACCTTGTTGTTTTTTGCAAGCAACTTGGAATCAAAAGACAGATCAATTTTTATAAGAGTTAACTATGATTGGGAATATGGTTTAAGGGCTAGAAGAATTGACTTGGTCTCGAAAGAACAAAACACAATTACTCTTTACAAAAAGTCTTCAAAGTTCTCGACTGACAGCAATGCCATCGATTTATCTCGAATAAAAGATAGTGTAATGAAATCATTCCCTAATTTGATTGTAAAGTGTGTTCTTTTATATTCTGAGCGAATAGAAGAAAAAAGCGTTCGCCAAACATTAGAATCACTTAAGCTTGATGTAGATTTTCAAACAATAGTATAATTATGGCATTTCTCATAAATCGTACAGCAGCTGCAAGAATTGAGTGTCTTCATGCACTTGCTCAATTGATTGTGGAAAAATATGGAAGTTATGGTAAGCCTTTTAACCTCAAGGATGTCAAATTTGATCGCAACGCCATAAACATTCACAAATACTGTACGTTGCTCCTTGAAGATGAACTTGTTGGAAAGTATTGTAGGTTTAAAGAGAATCCGCTTGACGACGCAGGTTGTTCGATTACTAACGGTATTTTAAGTGATACTACAAAATCAAAAGAAGTTAGTAATACTATTAATGCTATGCATGCTTTAGGTTTTGTAGAGCGAGTAGGCAGGATTGTTAGAATAACCTCTTTTGGCGTCAGATTTGCAAAAGCCTCATACGGAACAGCAGATATGCAAGCGATAATAAAAAAAGCAGTTATAAACTATGGTCCCGTAATAGGTGTAATGAATAGTCTAGCAAGATACAATCCTGGTGACACTTTTAACGTAAATGAAATATGTGTCGGCTATCCTTCACCAGCTGAGTTTGTTAACCACAATGGTTCTTTGATAGAACTATCTGCTGGTTCAACACAAGACTCAAACACGAGAACAAAATCATGTATATTGGCTTGGTTGACTCAAGGTGGTTATATCAAACCTGTTCATTTTGTGCCTTCTAATTCCCCATACCCACACATCGCATATCGTGATTACATTAATAGCGAACATAGAATGGGGCAAGTCTATGAAATTATAGAGTTCCCAAATACTGAGATAACTGATAAGCCTCTAAATTATGACAATCTTACAAAGATGAATTTCTGTTTAAGAGAAAATGGTCAGTCAGCTGTACGTGAAGCCACACGATACTATGAAACAAAAATAAAGAATCGACGATTTGCTATCCTTTTTTTATTAAATCTCGCTTTTCATAATCATACAGCATTAGCCTTAAATGATATCATAGAAGTCTTGAAGGCAAATAAAAATATGTTTGTAGTTTCAGAGGAATTCTTAGAAGAAACTGTCTCGACAGAAATTGAAATAGCATTTATGGCAGGTATACCTTATGTAATAAGAAACATGAACGGGAAATGTTATCTTCAGCCAACAAAAGGAATAAATATGAACGAATTGCAATCTGGAGCTCCTCAAGATGTTATTAACTTTCTAAACCAATATAGTTATAATGGGTAAATTTTGTTTATATGCTGATAACCAGAAAGATGCTCCTTGTGCATATATAAAAATGTACAAGTACTCTTATCTTGCTAATTTTTTAAAAGACGAAAAGCATTCAAAAGGAATACAAAACCACAGCATCCCTCTTTTAATTCGTTGTATAAAAAAGGAAGAAGATAGTGTTAGTAAGTTTTCCGTTAAGGATGAATACTGCATCAACTGTATGTTCTGTATTTTTGGTTGTGTGGGAAACAGAATCCTTTTATCAGACAGATTTCATCCCAAGACTTTTTGCTATGACATAACAAAAGAAGAATTAGCGGAACTTGAAAGGATGGCTTCCAAATTATTCAAGGGAACATTTATCCATTTACCAAAGGTTCTCACTAGTCAATTGTCTGTAAAATATAAAAGTTTTGAATCTTTTACTGCTGTTGACGAGACAAAAAACATCGCTGTTTGGACAGCTAATGCTATGAAATTCTTGAGTACCTCATTTGAACCTCGTTTGTCTTTAGAAGTTGGTTTAAAAATATATCAAAGGGATAGAGGTGGAAGATTAGACGTAACCCTACTAAATACAAGAGACAAATACCTTTTTGTCGCTGAAACGAAAGTTGATTTCAACCATATGATGGCAGAAGGCAGATATGAGTCCCAGATGATTGCATATGAAACGGAATTAGAACAAGTTGACGATAGTATAAAACGTGCAAAGTTCTTGGTCATTGGAGGTCGTGAATGTGACATGTTGCCTCCCACAATACAAGGTTCGACTTCTGGACCACGAGCTGATTTGTTCTATGATGTTTTACTTCAACAAGATCTTTTCTTTATTTCTGCTAACGCCCTTCTTTCACTTGGTTTACAAAAACTATACATTTCAATAAACAAGTATTCTTTAGAGGCGTTGTTTCCCATTATCAATAGTAAAAAATTTGTTGGCCTTTTATCTTCTGGGGTAGTAACAGCTGAAAAAGAAATAATAGCACTAGACGATGCATATAAATTTGTATCCACTCTATAGTGGCAATAATATCAGAAATCAAGTAATTGAAAGGGTTCTAAAAAGTTGGTTATAACCGCAACAGAGCCATGAAAAGTGGCTTCGCCCTCTTGCTTTATGGGTAGCACGTTAAATTGAATTAATTTTACGGTTATATGGCACTTGTTTTCAAGAAAAGGTTGTATCTTTGTTAATTCAAAAGTAGAATCTGTTTTGAAAACACCCATAAGGACAATGAAACCATCAAGGATACTCATCTCGGTGCTGTTGGCTGCCACGGTGGCGCTGAACGTGTCGGCTCAGTCGCGCAACAGCCGTAAGGCTGCAAAAAACACCCCCAAACCAGCGGCTGCCGCACCTTCGCCAGGTAAAATATTGTTTGACAACATGCTGCCGAACACGCAAAAGGTGTTTGTAATAGACAGCGTCGTGGTTGACAAAGAGGAAATCCTGAACGCCATTCCCAACCCGAAGGAGAACGGAACGCTGGTTAGCTATAACGAGTTTTTCAACACTCTGGACAACGACGGGCATATTGTCTATGTCAACGGTTTCGGCAACAAATGTTTCTACTCTGAACCCGACTCGGTAGGCAACGCGAAACTCTTCACGCGCGACAAGGTGGGCAACAGCTGGTCGAAACCGCAATCGCTTGAGGGTATCAGCGGCTTTGCGGACGAGATGAGCTTCCCGTTCATGATGTCTGACGGAAACACCCTGTATTTCGCGGCCAAGGGGAAGGAAAGCGTGGGTGGCTACGACATCTTCGTCACCCGATATGATGCAGAGAACGGACGCTACCTGAAGCCTGAGAACATCGGACTGCCCTTCAACTCGTCGGCCAACGACTATCTGTATATTGAAGACGACCTGGACGGGCTGGCATGGTTTGTAACCGACAGAAACCAGCCTGAAGGCAAGGTGTGCATCTACACTTTCATTCCCAACGAGACGCGCGAGAACTATGACCTGAGCGACACGCCGGAGCCTCGCATGAGGAAACTGGCGGCCATCAGCCAAATTCGCGACACATGGCCCTCGGAGGCTGAACGCGAGAGGGCCATGCAACGGGTTTATCAGATGACACAAAGAAACATGTCTTCGGCCAAATCGGCTGATGCCATTCGGTTTGTCATCAACGACAATGTGGTCTATCGCTCTGTTTCCGACTTCCGCGCGGCAGGCAACGCTGATAAATACCGCCTATTGGCACAACTCTACAAGCAGGCATCGGACGATGAGCAAAGAATGGAGCAGTTGCGTGAGCGTTATCACTATGCCGAGGCGCCACAACGGGAGCGAATGAGGCCCGAGGTTATTGCCGCCGAACGTGCCCTGGAAAAGCTGAAAGCAGAAATAAGGGCGCAGGAAATCTCAATCAGAAACGCAGAAAACCTATTATTAACCCAATAAAAATCCTTACAACTATGGCACAAAAACATTTTCCAGAATCAGAGCTCATCATCAATGCTGACGGCTCATGTTTCCATCTGCACCTGAAGCCCGAACAGCTGGCCGACCGTGTGGTGCTTGTGGGTGACCCTGCCCGTGTTAACACCGTGGCAGCCCACTTCGACTCGATTGAGTGTGAGGTTAGCAGCCGCGAGTTCCACACCATCACGGGTATGTATAAGGGCAAACGTATCACATGCCAGAGCCACGGCATAGGATGCGACAACATCGACATCGTGGCCAACGAACTTGACACGCTGGCTAACATCGACTACAACACTCGTACCGAAAGGCCTGAACATCGCACACTCACCATGGTGCGCATTGGCACCTGCGGAGGTCTGCAACCCTACACACCAACGGGATGCTTCGTGGCCAGCGTCAAGAGCATAGGCTTTGACGGCCTGCTGAACTATTATGCCGGACGCAACGATGTTTGTGACCTGAAACTCGAGGAGGCATTCAAGCAACACATGGATTGGAATCCCATCAAGGGTGCTCCATACGTGGCCGTGGCCGACGCTGACCTCATCAACCAAATTGCTCAGGAAGACATGGTGCGCGGTTACACCATCTCGTGTGGCGGATTCTATGGTCCACAAGGCCGAGTGCTGCGCGCTGACATTGCCGACCCCAAGCAGAACGAGAAGATTGAGTCGTTCGAATACGACGGAATGAAAATCTGTAACTTCGAGATGGAATCGTCGGCTCTTGCAGGCATGGCTTCGCTCTTGGGTCATAGGGCCATGACATGCTGCATGGTCATTGCCAACCGTTATGCGAAGAAGATGAACACTGAGTACAAAAACTCCATCGACACGCTCATCGAGAAAGTGCTCGACCGCATTTAAATGAACGAAACCATTTGCGCTCTTGCCACCGCTCCTGGTGGCGCCATAGGCATCATCCGCGTCTCTGGCCCTAAAGCCTTTGACGCGGTTACTTCCATTTGTTCTGTCAATTGCGCCAATTGCGCTGCCAACACCACCCATTTCACCCGCCTCGTTTCTCCGTATGCTTCGACTCAGTCGAAGCCCGAAGTCATCGACGAGGCCATGGTAACAGTCTTCAAGGCTCCCAGAAGCTATACAGGCGAAGACTGTGTTGAGATTTCCTGCCACGGCTCCCAATACATCTTGAACAAAGTTTTAGAACTGCTGGTTCAGAACGGCTGCCGCATGGCCCGTCCTGGCGAATATACCATGCGCGCCTACCTCAACGGAAAACTCGACCTCAGCCAAGCCGAGGCTGTGGCCGACCTCATAGCCTCAACCAACCGAGCCACTCATCAACTGGCCATGAGCCAATTACGAGGAGGCATTACCAACGAGCTCGACCGCTTGCGCGAGCAACTGCTAAACCTCACCTCCCTGCTCGAATTGGAACTCGACTTCTCTGACCACGAGGACCTCGAATTTGCCAACCGCGAAGAACTCCTGCAACTGGCACAATCAATAGATGCCCACATTACGCGCCTTTCGCGTTCCTTCGAAATCGGACAAGCCATCAAGCAAGGCATTCCCGTGGCCATCATCGGCAAGACCAACGTGGGCAAGAGCACCCTTCTCAATGCCCTGTTGAAAGACGACCGCGCCATTGTAAGCGACATTCACGGTACCACGCGCGACACCATCGAGGACACCATCAACATACAGGGTATTCAGTTCCGCTTCATTGATACGGCAGGCATTCGGCAGACAAACGACGAAGTGGAGCAGATAGGCATCAACCGCACCTACGCCGCCATCAGCAAAGCACGAATCGTGCTCTGGCTTCTCGACGCAATGCCCACACAGGCAGAAATCGCCGACATTACCCAGCGAAGCCTTGGCCGCACCCTCATTCCCGTCTGGAACAAAACCGACATAAACGCCGCACCAACGCAAGCCTCGCTTCCCGGTCTTTCTGCATGTCCTGAATCCCGTTCGGAGTCCCACTCTGAATCCCGTTCCGCTTCCAATCCTGTTTGCAGTCCAGTTGGTCGCGATAATATCGCAACCCTTCCCCTTATTCCCATCTCCGCCAAGCACAACCAAGGCCTTGACGCCCTCGAAGATGCCATCTACGCAGCTGCCAACCTCCCCACCCTCTCCGAATCCGACGTCATCGTCACCAACGCCCGCCACTACGACGCTCTCATCCGCGCCCATTCCCACCTTCAGCGCGTTCTTTACGGTCTCAACACTAACCTCAGCGGCGACCTCCTTGCCGAAGACCTCCGCCTCACCCTCGACACCCTTGCGGAAATAACTGGTGGTCAGATTACTCCACAGGAAACGCTCAACAACATCTTTAAGCATTTCTGCGTGGGTAAGTAATTGATTATCAGCAACTTAGAACAATTTAGATAAACTATAACTAAAGTCCTCATTTTGAGGGCTTTTTCTTTGTTAACAACTCCTAATTGCTTTTTGTTATTCCAAGTTATTTTAGCTATTTTTGTACCCTATTTCTACCCCGAGGCTAAAATTGGGGCAAAATTTAGGGCATTTTACCGTCTTTCAAGGTGCAACGGTGGGACACAGTGGGAATCTGATGAAATGTCGCCGACGGTGCAATGTGGGACACAGTGGGACACAGTGGGACACCATGGGACGGAATTTGCTGAACAAAAGTAACATAATGACGGCTATTAGTTAAGTAAAATATGGAATATAAGAAGCGATGTCAGTGGTGCGGAGAACCGTACATTGCACACAAAATGACGACTCTGTACTGTTCCAAGGCATGTTGGGACAAGGCCTACAGAGCCAAACTGAGACAAAAGAAACGCGAAGAGAAAGTACTGGAGGTGGAATCTGCATTTCCTGTTGTTGAGAGCTTGGGGAATAAGGAATTTATGACTCCAAGAGAAGCTGCAAAGCTATTGGGAATAGGAAAAAGCTCTATGTACAGATATATGGAACAAGGTGTTATAAAAGTGTTCAGGACTCCAGCCAAGACTATTGTTAGGAGATCTGATATAGAAGCATTGTTTGAGAATCCTCCCGTCTATATAAAAAGAAATAACTGCAAAACCAGAATGGAGGGAGAGACTTATACTATGCATGACATCATGAAGAAATACAAGGTTTCAAAACGTGTTGCAGAAAGAAGGATTGATAAGTTCGACATCCCGAAAATCATGCATGGAAGGAATGTCTCGTACAAATGTGCAGACATCGATAAATATTTTAACGAACTGACAGAGGATTTGAATTCAGATTTCTACTATACTGTTGAAGAGGTAATGGAAAAGTATAACATGACCCACCAGGCAGTAGTGGCATTTGCCCGTAGGCATAACATTCCCAGAAAAACCAGGAGCAAAATTGTATATTACTCGAAAGCTCATATTGACAGTGTGAAAGCAACTGGAGAGAAGCTGGATCCCCTATTCTACACCTATCAGGAAATCAGGGATAAGTTCGGGTTCAACAAAGACCAGATTAACTACTATATGCACACATATCATATTGAGCGCAAGAAACGAGGTGTGTTTACACTGGTAAGACGCGAAGACTTTGACCGTATTATCAGGGAGCGCATGAACGGCAGCATTACAATAGCCGAACTCAACGCCAAGATTGAGGAAGGACAGGAAGTAAGAGCCGAAAAAGAAAAGTTGGAGAACCCCATCGAGATTGTCCCATATTCCGATGATGGTACTGAAGAGGATGATGGGAACTACGGCAAAGTTCCAGGCTATATCAGTGCCGAGGAGATTGCCGAGCGATTTAAGCAGAGCAAGAAATGGGTTCACTATCTGACAAGAACCAAGCGTGTGCCTCGTGTTCAGAAGGCCGGATTCCTGTTCTACGACGAGAAGGTGGTTGACGAACTCTTCAGCAAATACACCTCTGTAGAGAATATCACAGAGTGGTACACCTGCGACGATATAGAACAGAAGTACAACATGACCGCTGTGGCCCGAAGGAGCTTTACCCATCGGCACAACATCCCGACCAAGAAGGAG
>JAFZSI010000024.1 GCA_017619445.1 Prevotella sp. | reverse complement strand
TGCAGAAGCAGAACGAGAAATTAAAAATGAAAAATTAAAGATTAAAAATTCAGATTATAAAATGACAAAATGTAATGGAAGCAGAACGCTACAATAAGATTCTTGATATAAGTTTCAAGTTTAGCGTCAGAATCGTTAAACTATATCAATACTTGGTTGACAACAAGGTAAACCATGCTATACCTATGCAAATATTACGTAGTGGAACAAGCATTGGTGCCAATGTCAATGAAAGTGTGTTTGCTCAAAGCAAAAAGGATTTTATTTCTAAAATGCAAATTGCTTTGAAGGAAGCAAATGAAACTAAATACTGGCTAAGATTGTTGCATGCTTCTGGTTATATCACTGACAACGAGTTTGAATCCATGATGTTAGACAATAAAAATATTATAGGAACCTTAGTAAATATAGTTAAGGCATCCAAATCATAGCATTATTTTTTTTAATCTTATCATCTTAATATTTCATCTTTCATCTTTAATCTTTCATTTATATGAAAATAGGTTTCGACAACGAGAAATATGTAAAGATTCAGTCTGAGCACATCAAGGAGCGCATAGCCCAGTTCGACGGCAAGCTGTACTTGGAGTTGGGCGGCAAACTGTTTGACGACCACCACGCCTCGCGCGTGTTGCCCGGATTCAAGCCCGACTCAAAGCTGCGCATGTTGGGACAGCTGCGCGACAGCATTGAGATTCTGATTGTCATCAGCGCCGACGACATTGAGAAGAACAAGGTGCGCGCCGACCTCGGCATCACTTACGACGAGGACGTGCTGCGACTGAGAGAAGAGTTCCTGAGCCGCAATTTCATGGTGGGAAGCGTGGTGATTACTCATTATAACGGCCAGCACGCTGCCGACCAGTTCAAGCACCGCCTGGAACGCGAGGGCATAAAATCCTACTTCCACTACCCCATCGATGGTTATCCCCACAACGTGGAGCTCATTGCAAGCGATGAGGGATTCGGAAAGAACGACTATGTGGAGACTTCACGACCGCTGGTCATCGTAACTGCGCCAGGACCGGGAAGCGGAAAGATGGCAACATGCCTCTCGCAGCTCTACAACGAGCACAAACGGGGCATACGTGCCGGATATGCCAAGTTTGAGACATTCCCCGTGTGGAACCTTCCGCTGAAACATCCCGTGAACATTGCCTACGAGGCAGCCACTGCCGACCTCAACGATGTGAACATGATTGACCCCTTCCATCTGGAAGCCTACGGCAAGACTGCTGTCAACTACAACCGCGACGTTGAGATATTTCCCGTGCTCAATGCCCTGTTCGAGGGTATCTATGGCGAGAATCCCTACAAGTCGCCCACCGACATGGGAGTCAACATGGTGGGATTCTGCATCAGCGACGATGAAGTGTGCTGCAATGCCTCGAAAAATGAAATCATCAGGCGTTTCTATGACGCCACCAACAAAATGGCCGACGGGGCAGACAATGAGAATGAGGTGAGCAAAATCAGACTGCTGTTCAACCAGGCGAAGATTACAACCGCCTTCCGCCGTGTCACCACTGCCGCTTACGAAAGGAAAATTGAGACAGGTCATTCGGCTGCGGCAATAGAACTGGAAGACGGCACCATTATTACTGCCAAGTCGTCACCACTACTGGGTTGCAGTGCTGCCTTGCTGCTCAATGCCACCAAACACCTGGCAGACATCGACCATAAGGAAAAACTCATTCCACAAAGCCTCATTGAGCCTGTACAGAAGACTAAGACCGAATATTTGGGAGCAAGGAATCCACGACTGCACACCGACGAGGTGCTCGTGGCCCTGAGTGTGCTCTCTCAGCACGATGAGAACTGCAGCCGTGCACTCGAACAGTTGCCAAAGCTGCGCGACTGTCAGGTTCACTCAACCGTCATGCTGAGCGAGGTTGACCGCAAAATATTCAAGAAACTCGGCTGCGGACTCACGTGCGACCCAGTGAAAAAGAGTAAGTTATAACAATCCGTCATGCAAAACATAACAACCTTAATACAGATATGAAAAATGTCGTAACACTTTTTGCCGCTGCCATGCTCCTGTTGGGTGGCGGCAACATTCATGCACAGGAATCTATGAGAATTGGCAAGCAGAACATCACCGTGAAAGGCGGCCTGATGACCCCCGAGGCTCTTTGGGCCATGGGACGAATAGGAGGCTATGAGGCTTCACCCGACGGCAAGCGCATCATCTACAACGTGGGCTACTACAGCGTGAAAGCCAACAAAAGCCACCATGTTCTCTACGTGATGAACGCCGACGGCAGCAACCAGAAACTGCTCACCACCAGCGACAAGAACGAAACTGATGCCTCGTGGATTGACAACAACACCGTTGCCTTCGTCACCGACGGAGAGATTTGGACCATGAACGCCGACGGAACTAACCGCCAGCAGGTCAGCAATACAGAAGGCGCGGTGGAAGGCTACAAATTCTCGCCCGACCGTCAGAAAGTAATTATCCTCAAGTCTATTCCTTTCCACGAAAGCATCAAGGAGAATCCCAAAGACCTGCCCAAGGCAACGGGACGACTGGTAACCGACCTGATGTATCGCCACTGGGACCACTATGTGGAGAGCATTCAGCATCCGTTTGTGGCCGATGTGCAGACAACAGACGGCAAGATGCAGGTGAAAGCCGAGGGAATGGTGGATATACTTGAGGGCGAGCCCTACGAATGCCCCATGGAGCCGTTTGGAGGCATAGAGCAGCTCGACTGGAGCACCGACTCGAAGGCCATAGCATACACCTGCCGCAAGAAAACAGGCGTGGAATACTCCATTTCCACCGACTCTGACATTTATTTATATATTATAGGTACGCGGGAAACCAAAAATCTTTGCAAACCTGCCGGATACAAGGCTCCAAAGGTTGAGCCCACGAAGACGCTGAAGACACAATCGGTGAACAGCGAAGAGAACCTGAACAACAATCCAGGTTACGACCAGAACCCCAAGTTCTCGCCCGACGGCAAATATGTGGCATGGCTGTCCATGGCCCGAGACGGCTACGAGAGCGACCGTCAGCGCCTGTGCATCTATGAGCTTGCAACTGGCACAAAACGCTATGTGACCGAGAGTTTCGACTCCAACGTTGACGACTATTGCTGGAGCGACTCCAAAGACGCGATCATCTACTTCATCGGCGTATGGCATGCAACGGAGAATCTGTATTCCATGAACTGGAAGGGCGAAGTGAAACAGCTCACCAACGACTGGGCAGACTTCGGTTCTTTGCAAATGCTGAACAACGGCAAGCAGATTCTGGCAGAGCGTCACAGCTACCGCGAGAGTGCCGACCTCTATGTCATCACTCCCAATTCCAAAAAGACCCAAAACACAAAAATCCAGCAGATTACTACCGAGAACAAGCATATTCTCGACCAACTGGCCAAGCCCACCGTGCAACAGCGATGGGTTGCAACCACCGACGGTCAGAAAATGCTCTACTGGATTATCCTTCCTCCCAATTTCGATGAGAACAAGAAGTACCCCACCCTGCTCTTCTGCGAAGGCGGACCACAAAGCCCCGTCAGCCAGTTCTGGAGCTACCGCTGGAACTTCTTCATCATGGCCTCCCAAGGCTATGTGATTGTTGCGCCCAACCGCCACGGACTGCCCGGCTTTGGCAGCGAGTGGTGCGAGGAGATTTCGGGCGACTGGACGGGCCAGTGCATGAGCGACTATCTCGTGGCCATCGACGATGCCGCCCAGAACCTGCCCTTCGTTGACAAAGACCGCCTGGGTGCTGTGGGTGCCTCATTCGGCGGATTCTCCGTGTATTACCTTGCTGGTCATCACGACAAACGCTTCAAATGTTTCATAGCCCACGACGGTGCTTTCAACCTTGAGGCAATGTACACCGAGACCGAGGAGAACTGGTTCTCCAACTGGGAATACGACGATGCCTACTGGAACAAAGACCGCACGGCCAACGCCGACAAGACCTACAAGAACTCGCCCCATCAGTTTGTTGACAAATGGGACACGCCCATCCTGTGCATCCACGGCGAGAAAGACTACCGCATCAACGCCACCCAGGGCATGAGTGCCTTCAACGCAGCTCGTATGAGGGGCATTGAGGCCCAGCTGCTCATCTTCCCTGACGAGAACCACTGGGTTTTGAAGCCCCAGAACGGCATTCTCTGGCAGCGAACATACTTCAACTGGCTCGACCGATGGCTGAAATAATTTACTATTTGACAATTAGGCCATTGGACAATTGGACAATTAGACAATTAAACAATTAGACTATTGGATGATTGGACTATTGGACAATTTCAAAATAGTGAAATAGTGAAATAGAAAAATTGGTAAATCGTAAATAACAATGACACAAGCAATTCAAAAAACGCTGCGCGACTCCGCAGCAATGCGCTGGACAGCCCTTCTGCTGCTCGCTCTGGCCATGTTCTGTTCATACATTTTTATGGACATTCTCTCACCCATCAAGGACCTGATGCTCTCCGAGCGCGGATGGGACTCCACCGCATTCGGCACCATGCAGGGTTCTGAGGTGTTTCTCAATGTATTCGTATTCTTCCTCATCTTCGCTGGAATCATTCTCGACAAGATGGGCGTGCGCTTCACCGCCGTGCTCTCAGGAGCCGTCATGCTGGTGGGTGCACTCATCAAGTGGTACGCCGTGAGCGATGCTTTCATCGGAAGCGGACTGGAGACCTGGTTCACCAACAACCTGAACTACATTCCCATCTTCGACGAGCTGGGAGTAAGTCCCTTCTACGAGGGAATGCCAGCCTCGGCCAAGTTTGCAGCCTGCGGCTTTATGATTTTCGGCTGCGGTTGCGAGATGGCAGGTATCACCGTCTCGCGCGGTATCGTGAAGTGGTTCAAGGGTCGCGAGATGGCCCTGGCCATGGGCTCTGAGATGGCGTTGGCTCGTCTGGGCGTTGCCACCTGCATGATATTCTCACCCTTCTTTGCCCGTCTTGGCGGACACATCAGCGTCACGCGCTCGGTAGCATTCGGCGTTGTGCTCATGTGCATCGCCCTGATTATGTTCATCGTCTATTTCTTCATGGACAAGAAGCTTGACTCGCAGACGGGCGAAGCAGAGGAGAAAGACGACCCGTTCAAGATTTCCGACATCGGCAAGATTCTCACCGACAGCGGTTTCTGGCTCGTGGCACTGCTCTGCGTGCTCTACTACTCGGCCATCTTCCCCTTCCAGAAATATGCCGTCAACATGTTGCAGTGCAACCTCACGCTCACACCTCCCGACAGCAATTCATTCTGGGCCGGTTCCAGCGTCACCATCATCCAATACGCCATCATGCTGGTGGTTGCTGCTGCAGGTTTCGCAAGCAATTTCCAGAAACAGGCAAGCAAGAAGTACGGACTGTTGGCTCTTTCCATCATTGCCCTTATCACCTACTGCTACATGGGCTACATGCGCCAGTCGGCTGAGAGTATTTTCGCCGTGTTCCCGCTTTTGGCCGTGCTCATCACGCCCATTCTCGGCAGCTATGTTGACCACAAAGGCAAGGCAGCGTCGATGCTCGTCTTGGGGTCCCTGTTGCTCATTGCCTGCCACCTCACCTTCGCCTTCATCCTTCCCGCCTTCAAGGGCAATGCCGCTGGCGGCGTAGCCGTGGCCTACATCACCATCCTGGTGCTCGGCGCCTCGTTCTCACTGGTTCCCGCCTCGCTGTGGCCAAGCGTGCCCAAGCTCGTTGAGCCGAAGACCATCGGCTCGGCCTACGCCCTGATTTTCTGGATACAGAATATTGGCCTGTGGCTGTTCCCCTTGCTCATCGGCAAGGTGCTCGACAAGACCAACCCAGACGTTGTGAACGGACTGGCCAACAACACCATTACCGCCGAGCAGGCAGCCGTCAGTTACAACTACACCTGGCCGCTCGTCATGCTCGCCGGACTCGGTGTGGCAGCCCTCATCCTCGGACTGGTGCTGAAGGTAGTTGACCGCAAGCGCGGCCTCGGACTGGAGGAGCCCAACATCAAATAAATCTCAAAACTCTATTACTCAATAGTTTTCTGAACGCCCGGAAGCACACGCTTGTTTCCGGGCTTTTTTGTGCCAGTAACTCCACACGAGGTGGTGCCGCAAAGGGCTCATCCTACACACCCTTGAAACCACCTTCGGGTTTACATGTCATAAACCTTGCAGTTGCAATTCCAAAGCATCACTTTACGGACGCAAAGCATCGGTTTGTGATTAAATTATCTAGAAAATTTGGATGTGAAGCAACGAGTTATTTTTTCATCGTAGCAAGTTGCGATTCTAAAGTGAAGCTTTACGATTCTAAAGTGCAACTTTACGGTCGTAAAGTGCAGGTTTATGATGAAATTTTCTAGAAAATCTGATAATATGTGGGGCATCTGTCAAAGCGACTGTTGGTTTGAGATTGGCAGAGAGCGGGTTTAAGTGATAATCAGCAAGGTTTTGCAGTGCATATTTGGTCAATTCAGAAAATATAATTAACTTTGCACACCAAAGCGGGGATTGCAAATCCCCTTAAACAGATTTACAATTTGACAATTTACAATTTACAATTTATTTGACTATTTGACAAATGGACAACAGGACAACTGGGCAATTTCAAAAATAGTAGAATTGTGAAATAGAAACATAGAAATGAAACCAACAGCCATTATGCTTCTGCATTGCCCCGACCAGCAGGGCATCATCTCGGAAGTGACAAAATTCATCACCGACAACCATGGCAACATCGTCTATCTGGACCAGTATGTTGACCGTCAGGACGGCATGTTCTTCATGCGCATTGAATGGGAGTTAGAAAGTTTTCTCATTCCGCGGGATAAGATTCGGGAATATGTAGATACTCTTTATGCACAGCGTTATAACATGACGTTCAACCTCTACTTCAACGACGAGAAGCCGCGCATGGCCATCTTCGTGAGCAAAATGAGCCATTGTCTTTACGACCTTCTGGCGCGCTGGAAGGCGGGTGAGTTTGACGTTGACATTCCCTGCATCGTCAGCAACCACGAGGACCTGCGCTATGTGGCGCTGATGTTTGGCATTCCTTATTTCGTGTGGAGCATCAACAAGGACCACTCGAACAAAGCCGAGGTGGAGGCGGAGGAAATGAAGCTGCTGAAGGAAAAGAACGTGACGTTCATCGTGCTGGCACGCTATATGCAGATTATCAGCGACGATATGATTGCCGCCTACCCGCACCATATCATCAACATCCACCACTCGTTCCTGCCCGCATTCGTGGGGGCCAAGCCCTATCATCAGGCATGGGAGCGCGGTGTGAAGATTATCGGAGCCACCAGCCACTATGTGACATCGGAGCTCGACGCAGGCCCCATCATCGAACAGGACGTAGTGCGCATCACGCACAAGGACACACCCGAGAGCCTGGTGCTCAAAGGCAAGGACTTGGAGAAAATCGTGCTCTCACACGCCGTGTCGAAGCACATACAGCGCAAGATTCTCACCTACAAGAACAAGACGATTATTTTCAGTTAAAAAGAGGAGAGAGGAGTAAAGGAGTAAGGTCATTTACAATTTGACAATTTACAATTTACAATTTAAAAAGGAGTAAAGGAGAAGTTCCTTGAGCAAAGCGAAAAAAGGAGAATGAACGTAGCAATAGTCAAATATAACGCCGGAAACATCTACTCGGTTGTAAGCGCTCTTCGACGCATGGGTATCGAACCGCGACTCACCGACGTGGCTGAGGAACTGATGAGTGCCGACCGTGTGCTCTTTCCCGGACAGGGCGAGGCCCGCGGCGCCATGGACTATCTGCGCGCCCATCAGCTCGACAGCGTCATACGCGACCTGCGCCAGCCCGTCTTGGGCATCTGCGTGGGCCAGCAGCTGTTGTGCCGTCACAGCGAGGAAGGCGACACCGAGTGTATCGGCATCTTCGACGCCGAGGTGAAACGTTTCCAACCCACACGCCATGAGGACAAAGTGCCAGCTATGGGATGGAACGCCCTATACGACCTCAAGTCGCCCCTGTTCAAAGGACTGGAAGAACGCAGTTATGTCTATTTCGTGCACAGCTACTACGTACCGGTATGCACCGACACCATTGCCACCACAGACTACATACTGCCCTACTCTGCCGCCCTGCACAAGGACAACTTCTACGCTTGTCAGTTCCACCCCGAGAAATCGGGCAGCGTGGGCGCGCAAATCATCAAGAACTTCATAGAACTATGATAGAGCTCATACCTGCCATTGACCTCATTGAAGGCAAATGCGTGCGCCTGACCAAAGGCGACTACGACCAGAAAACCATCTACAACGACAACCCCGTGGAAGTGGCACAACAGTTCGAGCAACTGGGCTTCAAGCGGTTGCATGTGGTGGACCTCGACGGTGCAAAGTCGCGCCATATCGTAAACGACCACGTGCTGCGCGCCATTACCAGCGAGACAAGCCTTACCGTTGACTTCGGCGGGGGCATCAAGACACAAGCCGACATTGAGAAAGCTTTCGACGCAGGCGCAGCCATGGTAACCGTGGGAAGCATTGCCGTCACTAAACCAGAGCTGTTCATCGCATGGATGGAGCAATTTGGGGCCGAACGGATGATTCTTGGGGCGGATGTGCGCAACGGCATGGTGAGCATCAACGGATGGAAAGAAGACTCTGCCCAGGAGTTGCTGCCCTTCCTGCGTTTCTACGTGGAGCAAGGCGTCAGGAACGTGCTCTGCACAGAAATATCGAAAGACGGCACACTCGCAGGCCCCGCCACAAGCCTTTACCAGCAAGTGATGGCAGCCTATCCGCAGCTGCACCTCATTGCCAGCGGCGGCGTGTCATCGACAGAAGACATTTATGCACTCGACCGCGCAGGAATCCCTGCCGTCGTATTCGGCAAAGCGTTCTACGAAGGACGAATCGACGTGCAGCAACTGCTCAACGGCCTATAGGAGTTAGGAGTTAAGAAGAATATGAACCAAGGATTAGCCAAACGCATCGTCCCCTGTCTCGACGTGAAAGACGGCGAGACCGTCAAGGGCACCAACTTCGTCAACCTGCGCAAGGCTGGCGACCCCGTGGAACTGGGCAAGGCCTATAGCGACGCAGGCGCCGACGAGCTGGTGTTTCTCGACATTACGGCCAGCTTTGAGGGCCGCAAGACTTTCACCGACATGGTAACACGCGTGGCGGCAGAAATCAACATACCCTTCACCGTAGGCGGAGGAATTAATGAACTGAGTGACGTGGAACGACTACTGCACGCAGGAGCCGACAAGGTGAGCGTCAACTCTGCTGCCATCAGGAAACCGTCGTTAATCGATGAAATCGCTGGCAGGTTTGGCTCGCAGGTGTGCGTTTGTGCTATCGACGCACGACTCGACCCCGATGGATGGCACTGCTATGTGAAAGGCGGACGCGAGCGCGTGGAGCTGGGTCTCTTCGACTGGGCACATCAGGCACAAGAACGGGGCGCAGGCGAAATTCTGTTTACCAGCATGAACCACGACGGAATGAAAAACGGATACGCCAACGAACCCCTCGCACGGCTGGCTGACGAACTCTCCATACCCATCATTGCAAGTGGTGGCGCTGGAACCAAAGAGCATTTCCGCGATGCATTCACTGTCGGCAAAGCCGACGCGGCCCTTGCAGCAAGCGTTTTCCACTTCGGCGAGATTCCCATACCTGAGCTGAAAAGCTATCTGCGCCAAGAAGGTATCAATGTGAGAATTTAGTCCATTGGACAATTGGACAATTTCAAAATAGTAAAATTGCGAAATAGTGAAATAGTGAAATAGTAAAATTGTATAATAAAAACATGACCATCGATTTCACCAAGAACAACGGACTCGTTCCTGCCATCATACAAGACGCCGACACGAAAAACGTTCTCATGCTCGGCTACATGAACCAGGAAGCCTACGACAAGACCTTTGCCACCAAGCGCGTCACCTTCTGGAGCCGCTCACGCAATTGTCTTTGGACGAAAGGCGAAACATCGGGTAACTATCTCAACCTGGTTGACATCAAAAACGACTGCGACAACGACACGCTGCTCGTGCGCGTCCACCCCGACGGCCCTACTTGTCACACAGGCACCGACACTTGCTGGGGAGAGGATAATCAGCAGAACCCTCTGCTCTTTCTCAGTTTCCTGCAAGACTTCATCAACAAGCGGCACGAGGAAATGCCAGAAGGTTCGTACACCACAAAGCTGTTTAAGGACGGACTGAACAAAATGGCACAAAAGTTTGGAGAAGAAGCACTTGAGACCGTTATTGAGGCAACAAATGGAACCGATGAGAAACTGGTTTACGAGGCTTCAGACATGTTATACCACCTCATCGTACTGCTGACCAGCAAAGGACTGCGTATAGAAGACGTGGCACGCGAATTGCAGATGCGCCACGACCCCAACTGGGATAAGCAACGACGGATGGCCAAAAGCCAGGGCAAGATGGAATAGACTATAATTGCAACACACATAAACAACAATATTGCATGATGCTGATTGACTATAAGAATGTGCAGATTTCGCACGACGAAAACACCATTCTCACCAACGTGGACTTCCATGCCGAGGAAGGCGAATTTATTTATATCATAGGCAAGGTGGGCTCAGGCAAAAGCTCGCTGCTCAAAACCATTTACTGCGAACTCGACATTGACAGTGCCGACAAAGCAGAGGCTTTAGGGCGCGACCTCATGACGCTCAAACGGAAAGAAATACCCGCACTAAGGCGTGAGATGGGAGTTATCTTCCAGGATTTCCAACTATTGCACGACCGTAGCGTGGAAAAGAATCTCCAGTTTGTGCTCCGCGCAACAGGTTGGAGAAACAAAAAAGATATCAACGAGCGCATCGACGAGGTGCTCAACGATGTGGGCATGACCGACAAAAAGCAGAAGATGCCCCACGAACTGTCAGGCGGCGAGCAGCAACGCGTGGCCATTGCCCGTGCCATACTCAACAAACCCAAGATGATTATTGCCGACGAGCCGACAGGAAACCTCGACCCCGAAACAGCCTCCAACATCGTGGGCCTGCTCAAGCAAATCAGCATGAGCGGAACGGCTGTGGTGATGAGTACGCACAACATTCCCATGCTCGACAAGTATCCAGGCATTGTTTATCGCTGCAAGGAGCAGAGCATTATTGATGTCACCAACGATTTCTCGAGCCTCAACCTGTCTGAGGATTACGACGATGACGAGGCTCCAACAGAGAATTTGGATTTGTTAGACCCATTATACGAATAAAAAACAATAAACAAAAAAGATACGACCATGAAAGTAATGAAATTCGGAGGAACTTCAGTAGGCTCTCCAGAGCGCATGAAGCATGTTTCCTCATTGGTTACAAAAGACGGCGAGCCCGTTTTCATTGTGTTATCAGCCATGTCTGGAACCACCAACTCACTGGTTGAGATTTCAGACTATCTCTACCGTAAAAATCCGGAAGGTGCAAACGAGGTCATCAACCGGCTGGAACAGAAATACTACCAGCACGTGGATGACCTGTATGCCACCGACGAGTGGAAAGAGAACACCCGCGCTTTCCTGCGCGAGGAGTTCCAATACCTGCATTCTTTCACAAAAGAACTCTTCACCAGCTTTGAGGAGAAGAACATTGTAGCACAGGGAGAAATCATCAGCACAAACCTGATGACCAACTACATGAAAGAGCAGGGCGTTGACGTGGTACTGCTCTCGGCACTCGACTTTATGCGCACCGACAAGAACGCTGAGCCCGATCCTGCCTACATCAAGGAGAAACTCACGGCCATCATGAAAGAAAACGAAGGCCACCAGGTGTATATCACTCAGGGATTCATCTGCCGCAATGCTTACGGTGAGGTGGACAACCTGCTGAGAGGCGGAAGCGACTACACGGCTTCGCTCATCGGTGCCGCACTTGGCGCAGATGAAATCCAGATTTGGACCGATATTGACGGTATGCACAACAACGACCCGCGCATTGTTGAGCACACCGAGGCCGTGCGCCAGTTGCACTTTGAGGAAGCTGCCGAGCTGGCCTATTTCGGCGCAAAGATTCTCCACCCCACCTGCGTTCAGCCAGCCAAGTATGCAGGCATCCCTGTGCGCCTGAAGAACACCATGGAGCCCGATGCACCCGGCACCATTATCGACAATGTGACCGTGAGGGGGAAAATCAAAGCCGTGGCTGCCAAGGACAACATCACCGCCATTAAAATCAAGTCAAGCCGCATGTTGCTGGCCACAGGTTTCCTGCGCAAGGTGTTTGAGATATTCGAGAGCTACCAGACCGCCATCGACATGATTGCCACATCAGAGGTTGGCGTTTCGATGAGTATCGACAATGATGCCCACCTGAACGAGATTGTTGACGAGTTGAAGAAATATGGCACCGTGACCGTTGATTCCGACATGTGCATCATCTGCGTCGTGGGTGACCTCGACTGGAGCAACGTAGGCTTTGAAACCATCACCACCGATGCCTTGAAAGACATACCTGTGCGCATGATTTCATACGGTGGCAGTAACTACAACATCTCATTCCTCATTCGCGAGGCTGACAAGAAACGCGCCTTGCAGAACCTGAGCGACCAACTGTTCAACAAATAGCCATCAACGGTTGACATTGACAAGAACACCCACGTACCCACAGACACAAAAACAATAGAGCAAAATGAAAGGAACATTTCCAACAGAGCATTTCGAGGGCAGAGAGACGCCCTTCTACTACTACGACACCGCGCTCCTGAGAGAAACGCTGCGCACCATCAACCGCGAGGCGGGCAAGCATGACAATTGGCATGTGCACTATGCCATCAAGGCCAACGCCAACCCCAAGGTGCTCAACATTATCTGTCAGGCAGGTCTCGGTGCCGACTGTGTCAGTGGCGGTGAGATTCAGGCTTGTGTCGATGCAGGTTTTCCCGGCAGCAAGATTGTATTCGCGGGCGTGGGTAAAAGCGATTGGGAAATCAACCTGGGAATAGACAAAAACATCCTCTGTTTCAACGTTGAGAGTATTCCCGAGCTGGAAGTCATCAACAGTCTGGCCGCAAAGAAAGGAAAGGTAGCACGGGTGGCCTTCCGCATCAATCCCGACGTGGGAGCCCACACTCATGCCAACATAACCACTGGCCTGGCCGAGAACAAGTTTGGCATAGCCATGCGCGACATGGAGGATGTCATTGCCATGGCGGCAAGCATGGAGAACGTCAAGTTTACCGGACTGCATTTCCACATAGGCAGTCAGATTCTCGACATGGGCGACTTCCGCGCACTCTGCAACCGCATCAACGACCTGCAGGATCAGCTCGAACGCCACCGCATCAGGGTTGAAAGCATCAATGTGGGTGGCGGTCTGGGTGTCGATTACAAGCATCCCAACCGTCTTCCCCTCCCCGACTTCAAAGCCTACTTCGGAACATTTGAGCGCCACCTGCGCCTTCGTCCTTGGCAGACACTCCATTTCGAGTTGGGACGCGCCGTGGTCGCACAAATGGGTTCGCTCATCACCAAGACGCTCTATGTGAAACAGGGTGCCACCAAGCAATTTGCCATTGTTGACGCTGGCTTCACCGACCTTATCCGCCCGGCCCTCTATCAGGCCTACCACAAGATTGAGAACATTTCAAGCGAAGAACCTTGCGAGACCTACGATGTGGTTGGCCCTATCTGCGAGTCGAGCGACGTATTTGTGAAAGCCGCCGACTTGAACAAAGTTCACCGTGGCGACTTGCTGGCTATACGCTCTGCAGGCGCATACGGCGAAATCATGGCCAGCCGCTACAACTGCCGCAAAATGCCGCAGGGATTTATCACCGAAGACTTCTGAACATGACAAACGAAAACATTTCCATCGTTATTATAGACCACAACGACCCCGCCAAGCTGGAAGATGCGATACGTACATTTCTTTCAGCTGGCGAAGCGTATGCAGATACAGACACAACCATTGTGGTGGATAAAGGCAAAAAAGAATCGGAAGAACTGATAGAAAAGCTGAAACCACAGTTCCCAGCCATACATATCACTTTCGTACCCGACACTTCGCGCCGCATGAGCGACCAGAAAATTGCCATTCTGCTTGGTGTAAAGGCGGCTTCGAATGATACCGTCAGGCTGATTGACACCTACCACCGCGACTTCTCGCCCTATCACCAGTTTGCCTGCAAGCAACGTCACCGCAGACTGAGAAGACGCCATGGCGGCATTGATTTCGACATCGATGACAACTGCCTGAGTTTCAGCAAAGAGAAATTCATTAATCGTGATGCCATAGAAGACAACATCAGCTTCGTCAATTCTTGCTATGAACCCCCGAAAGGTCATTACGTTAGGCGGCTTTGGACAGGCATTAAGTATGTTTTGCACAAATGCCACCTTTATCCATCATCCTGATTTTTCTAAAGAATCATTTCTTGTTTCATGAAAATCCTGCACTTCATATCTGCGCCCGAAGACAATGGCGATGTCACCACTGTCTATGTTTCCACGCTTGTGGAAAGCCTCGGTAGCAGGGCCGAAGTGATTCTGCTGAACGCCAACACTCAGGCGGCAAGCCTTTACAAGAAGCAGACAAAGGATTTCAATCCCGATATTGTGCACATTCACACTTGCTGGGACATGCCCTCTGCGCAGATGGCCAAGTGGGCCCACAGCAACAACATGCCCGTGGTGCTCTCACCTCACGGCAAACTGGAGCCATGGGTGGTGGACGACAACTACCTGCACGAGAAGCTGCCCAAACTGTTGCTTTACCAGCACGAGATGATTTGCAATGCCGATGCCATCGTGGTTACCGGCAACATGGAGTTGCAGGCGTTGAACGAACTGTCGTGGAACGCTTCGCTCAAGAGCAAAAAGCCCTGGAACGACCGCGTGTGCATCATCAAGAATGCCGTCACCACCAACACCATCAGCAACGAACAGATGGCCGAGCAGATGGTGCGTCTCTACCGCAAAGTCATCGACAGCAATGCCGGTATGCTGATGAGTGCCGAGGCGCGCGAGGCCGAAAACGGACTGCTCAGGGCTGGCATAGCGCGGAGCGAGCGCAGCAACAACATCACCGAAAAACAGATTGAGGCCATCCAAGGACTTGACGACGAATCGTGGCGCAAACTGTTTATTCATGCCGACGACGAAGACGTGCTCCACCTGATAAAAAAAGGCATCGAAGAAATGCAATTTACCGCGCCCCACATCGTTATTCAAGATATAGAGCGTTTTGCCCAGCGACTGCCAAAGGCCCGTGGGCCGTTGGAAAGCGAAAACGTGGCAGAAAAAACACTCAGGTCAAGGTTCAAACCCTGGGAAGAAGTGCTGCTCAAAGACAAGGATGACAACCCCGTAACGAGTGTAGAGTTGGATTTCTGTCGGATGATAGCCAATACTCAGCACGAAATGAAGAAAGCAACCCTTAGCCTGCGACACCTGACAGACATCTACCAGCTGATGCGTTTCACCGAACTGGACGAGGAACTAATCAGCCGCATACTGAAAGACACGGAACTCTACGAGTTCACCCAGCAACTGCAACAGACTCTCAGCCAGACCCTGGGTCTCACCGAAGGCTACATGATAGTTGAAAGTTGAATAAAGCTCTTACCTCTTACCTCAAACCTCAAACCTCAAATCTCAAACCTCAAATCTCAAACCTCAAATCATATATGGAACACATCGAAGAACAAGACATGCGCTACTTGCAGCTTCTCTCGCAGTCGTTTCCCACGATTGCCTCAGCAAGCAGCGAAATCATCAATCTGCAAGCCATTCTCAACCTGCCCAAAGGCACCGAGCACTTCCTTGCCGACATCCACGGCGAGTACGAGGCGTTCCAGCACGTGCTGAAAAACGCATCGGGCAACATCAAGCGCAAGGTGAACGAGATTTTCGGCAACGAACTGCGCGAGGCCGAAAAGCGCGAGCTGTGTACGCTCATCTACTATCCCGAACAAAAGCTGGAAATCATAAAGAACACCGAAGAAGACCTGGAAGACTGGTACCAGATAACGCTCAACCGCCTGGTGCGCGTGTGCCGCGACGTTTCAAGCAAATACACACGCTCAAAAGTACGCAAGACGCTGCCACCCGAATTCTCGTATATCATTCAGGAACTGCTGCACGAGCGCACCGACGACCTAAACAAGGCCGCCTATGTGAACGGCATCATTCGGGCCATTATTGACACAGGCCGCTCCAACGACTTCATCATTGCCATCTCGAACGTCATACAGCGGCTCGCCATCGACTATCTGCACATCCTTGGCGACATCTACGACCGTGGCCCCGGCGCACACATCATCATGGACACCATGTCCACCTACAAGCACTGGGACATTCAGTGGGGCAACCACGACATCCTGTGGATGGGAGCCTGTGCGGGCAACGACGCATGCATCTGCAACGTCATCAGGCTGTCGCTGCGCTACGCCAACCTCACCACACTCGAGGAGGGCTATGGCATCAACCTCATTCCCCTGGCCACCTTCGCCATGGAAACCTACGGCGACGACCCCTGCGAGGAGTTTGTGCCCCGACTGCAGGGCGAGAACATTCACATGGACGAGAAGACCGTGCGCCTGACAGCCCTCATGCACAAGGCCATCGCCGTGATTCAGTTTAAGAAAGAAGCGGAGATTATTGGCCGACACCCCGAATGGAAGATGGACGACCGCTGCCTGTTCAACAATGTTGACTACCAGCGTGGCACGTGCACCATCGGCGGTAAGGAATACGAGATGCGCAGCTGCCACTTCCCCACCATCGACCCCGCCAACCCCAACAAGCTCACGGAAGAAGAACAGCAGCTCATGCAGAAGTTGCACCACTCGTTCCGCGTCAGCGAGAAACTGCAGAAACACATGCGCATCATTCGCGGCCACGGCTGCATGTACGCCATCTACAACAACAACCTGCTCTACCACGCATCGGTGCCCCTCAACGACGACGGCACTCTGAAAGAAGTGGAGCTCTACGGCGGAAAGAAATACAGCGGCATGGAACTCATGCACAACACCGGCATGATTATCCGCTCAGCATTCACTACCGACACGCCCGACGAAGAGAAACGTTTCGCCATCGACTACTTCCTCTACCTCTGGTGCGGCCCCGACTCCATCCTGTTCGACAAGTCGAAAATGGCCACCTTCGAACGCTATTTCCTCAAAGACAAATCCACCTTCAAAGAGGAGAAAGGCAACTACTTCAAGCTGCGCGACAACGAGGAAGTGTGCGACCGCATCCTTGATTCCTTCGGCGTGACTGGTCCCAACCGCCACATCATCAACGGCCACGTGCCCGTGCATGCAGCCGAGGGCGAGAACCCCATCAAGGCAAACGGCAAGCTCATGGTCATCGACGGCGGATTCTCGCAGGCCTACCACAAAGAGACGGGCATCGCGGGCTACACGCTCGTCTATCACAGCCGCGGATTCCAGCTTGTGCAGCACGAGCCCTTCAGCAGCGCCAGCGATGCCATCCAACGCGGCACCGACATCAAGAGCACCACGCAAATTGTGGAAATGGCCAACCGCCGCATGCTCGTCGCCGACACCGACAAGGGAACGGAGCTGAAACAGCAGGTGGCAGACCTGAAAAAACTCCTCTATGCCTACCGCCACGGCATGATTAAGGAGAAGCGAGCATAAGCTTCAATGAGTTTTATTGCCCCAAAAGCAAAAAAATCGCCCCGCACAGCAACAACTTTCAGAATCTTTTGCTATCTTTGCGGCAAGTAAACAACAAACAAACCATATAAAATGATTAAAAAACAATGCCCATGACATAACAACAACAAAGACATATAGAAACTGAAGCGTCCGCTTGAATCTTGTTCTTGAAAATCGCCAAATTTGAAAGAACCCACAAGAGTAAAGGCAAGGATGCTCACGCCCGAAGGCGTGGGCTTTTACTCGTATAAGTGGGTTAGGTGTTTGGCGATACCTCAAGAACGTAGACGAAGTAATCAGTCCACGTTTTCTTTTTCTGTCTTTTTTCGCGCGACCTCTGGACTGGCATTTTTCATGGTACGCAGGTGTCTCACCTGCGGTTGCCGCAGGCTTTTACGCGCAGGTGTTGCGATTGCCGCGGGTGAGACACTCGCGTACCATTACCCATAATTATAACCTAAACACAAATAATCATGAAAAAACAAAACCTATCAACTACTGCGAAAAGCATCCAACGGATGCTGTTTGTTTGCACACTCATGCTGCTGCCCACGATGGCCAGCGCACAATGTCCAGACAATAACCACCCGCACATGATTGACCTCGGCCTGCCCTCCGGCACCAAGTGGGCCTGCTGCAACGTGGGAGCCTCAAAGCCCGAGGACTACGGCGGCCATTATGCGTGGGGAGAGACGGAGGTGAAAGACTATTATGATTGGAGCACATACATCCACTGCGACGGCTCTGAAAACACCTGCCACGACATCGGCAATGACATCGCGGGCACCCAGTACGATGCTGCCACGGCCAACTGGGGCAGCCCTTGGGTGATGCCGAGTCTTGAGCATATATTTGAGCTGCTTGACAACTGCACCTCTGAGTGGACCACCGAGAACGGCGTGAATGGCCGCAGGTATACCTCATTTAACGGAGCCTCTATCTTCCTTCCCGCTGCAGGAAACCGCTGGAACGACAGAGCGGGCCATCCAGGCGAATGGGGCTGTTACTGGTCATCGTTGCCCTATGGGAACGGTGATTGCGCCTATGAACTCGGTTTTGATAGCGACACAGAAACCTGGAACTGCGTCAGCGACTACTTTCACGGGTACTCCGTCCGTCCTATAGTAGCAGGTTCCTCATCCCCTTCAGGCATTATTGGCATTAGCATTGACGCGAACACTTTCCCCGATGATAACTTCCGCAACTGGGTATTAGAACAAGACTATGGCAAGGACGGTTTGCTTACGGAGAATGAGATAGCAGGGGTGACCTCTATCAATGTTGGTTTTAGAAACATTTCCGACTTGACAGGAATTGAGTATTTCACTGCGCTGGAATGGTTGTCGTGCTACGGTAATCAGCTGACCTCGCTTGACTTGTCGCAGAACACGGCATTGATTTTACTTAATTGCTATAGTAACCAGCTGACCTCGCTAAACGTATCGAGGAATACGGCATTGGATGGCCTTCTATGCGAAGACAACCAGCTGACCTCTCTTGACATTTCGAAGAATACTGCATTGGAGGTGCTTTGGTGCTACTACAATCAGTTGACCACACTTGACGTGTCGAAGAATACTGCGTTGATAGATATTTCTTGCAGTTCCAACCAACTTACCTCACTAGACGTATCAAAGAATACTGTATTGGAGAGTCTTAATTGTGGCAACAATCAGCTGACCTCGCTCGACGTGTCGAAGAACACAGCATTGATTACGTTATACTGCTACGATAATCTGATAAAGGGACCTTCAATGGATGCGTTGATTTCGGGACTATCAGAAACTGGCGGCGATTTTTATCCCATTAGACCCGATGACACCTATGAGCAGAACGTTGTGACAAAGGCACAGGTGGCAACCGCCAAGAAGAAAGGCTGGACAACATACTATTGGAATTCTGAAAGCAAAAAATGGTTAGAATATGAAGGCAGCGACGAACTGTCGATCTCTCCTGTTGACGAGGGTGAGGTGATTGACATTGGCACAGATATTGACGAGAACACCAACCTTGACGGCAATGTGGTGGATAATGTCTATTTCAACATCAACGACGGCAGCTATGACGCTTCGGGAGGTTGCATCGTGGTTAACTCACCCACGGACGACTCGTTCATCAACGGTCAGGACATCTTTGGCGAAGACTTTAAGGAAGGTTATAACGGCATCGTGTTCATGGTTCCTGCGGGTGAGGGCACAATAAACGTGGAAGCCGAGACCACTGGCGACATGGTGCTGAAGGTGAAGATTGGCAACAAAAAGCCCATCACAATGGTACTGAACGGCAAGCTGACCATCTCGTTCCCGTATGATGTGACGGAGGACACCTATGTATATATCTACGGCGGCACGAGCTCTGCCGGTGCCAAGGGCATGAGTAGAGCCGCTGGCAGCGGTTCGCTGAAGATTTACGGCATCGAGGTGACAAGCGGAGAGAACGGAATAGAGAGCATTGAAAGTTCAATGTTTAATGTTCAAAGTTCAAAGGTTTACAACCTGAACGGCCAGAGGGTTATTTCCGCTCCTTCGGGGAGGCCAGGAGGGGTTCCTACCAAGGGCGTGTTCATCAGGAACGGCAAAAAGGTGCTGGTTAAATGATGCGTTAGTTTTGATTTTGGAAACAAATTAGAATAATTGGAATAATTTTGACCACGAATGATAATAATTATTTTTTAAAATTCGTGAGATAATTATTCTAATTATTCTAATTCGTTTCTTATCTCCCCCATTACAGACCCTTCTTTTACACAGAGTTCTTTTGTTATTTGGGAACGAATTAGAATAATCGGAATAATTAGTGTAATTACACCAGAAAAACAATAGCTTTGTTTTCGCCAAGCATAGAACGATGAAGACAAAGCATTGCTTTACGTGCAGATTTTCTAAAGAATTTGAACGTAAAGTGCAGAGTTGTTTTTGTAAAGTGCCACTTTGTGCTTGTAAAGTGCCACTTTGTGCTCGTAAAGTGATGGTTTGTTTTCATAAAGCATAGGACGGGGATTGTAAAGGTGCATATACTGAAAAGAGAAGGCCACGCTGCGGATGCAACGTGGCCTTATAGCGTGTTATACAATGATGTCGGTAATCAGAAGGGCAGGTCGTCGGCGCTGCCGCTGTTGTCCTGTGCGGGCGGGAAGGGTGCTGTTGCGCCACCCTGCGGAGGTGTGGGCTGAGCAGCGGGTGCAACGGGGGTGTCCATTCCTGGCGGCGGTGGGAATGCGCCGGGCATGGGCTGCTGCCCCTGTGCTGCATACTGTGCGGGGTCAACCTGGCGTACGTCGTAGGCGCGGATGCTGTTGAACCAGCGTCCGTTGTACTCGCGTGCGTCGATGTCGAAATAGACGAGCACTTCCTGTCCTATCTGTATGTTGAACCTGCTGAGGCGGTCTTCTCCCATGACGGAGAACACCATTTTATGGGGATAGCTTTCGTGTGTCTCAATCACGAAGTCCTTAGCTTTCCATTCACCACGTGCCGATGTACCGCTGCGTTCTGGGGTCTCGGCAATTACTCTTCCTTGTATTTCCATAGTCTGCAAATTGCGTTATTTATTGTTATAATGTTTATTTGTTTATGATTTCGATTGCGAAATTACAAAATAGTTCTAAAATTGGGAAACTTTTTGAGCTTTTTTTTGTTTCAAGGGATGCTTTTTTGTATTTTTGTAACCAATATCGGAGGAGATGAGGAGAGAAGGAAGCCCCCTGCCCCCTGGTGGGGGAAGGAGAGAATTATTATAGACAGAATATTAACGTTAAAATAAATACTCATGAGATTTACATTATCAAGCACGGCCCTCAGCAGCCGTCTCAACACTCTGTCGAGAGTCATCAACAATAAGAACAGTCTGCCCATTCTCGACTGCTTTCTGTTTGAAGTTTCTGGCAACCAGCTGACCATCACCGCATCTGACAGCGAGAACGTCATGAAAACCTGCATCGAGCTGGACAATGTAGAGGGCGAAGGCAATTTTGCCGTTTCGAGCCGCACCATTCTTGATGCCGTGAAGGAACTGCCCGAGCAGCCGCTATCGCTCGACATCAACCTGGAAGCCTATACGGTGAAGGTGATTTATCAGAACGGTATGTACAACTTCACCGCGCAGAACGCCGACGAGTATCCGCGCGCACAGGCCATGCCCGAGAACGTGACCGAAATCACGATGGCCAGCGAGGTGCTGAGCGACAACATCAACCGTTCGCTCTTCGCAACTGCACAGGATGAGCTGCGCCCCGTAATGAACGGCATCTACTTCGACCTGACACCCGAAGCGCTGGCCATTGTGGCAAGCGACGGCCACAAGCTGGTGCGCAACAAGAACTTCAGCATCAAGAGCGAGCAGCCTGCAGCGTTTATTCTGCCCAAGAAGCCGGCAACGCTGTTGAAGAACGTGCTGCAGAAAGACGACAGCGAAGTGTGCATACGCTTTGACGAGCGCAACGCCGAAATAACTTTCGCCGACAGCGTGCTCACTTGCAGACTGATTGAGGGCCGCTATCCCAACTACAACTCAGTGATTCCGCAGAACAACCCCAACCAGATAACCATCGACCGCCGCTCGCTCATCGGAGCCCTGCGCCGCGTGCTGCCGTTCGCCAGCGACAGCAGCCAGCTGGTGCGCCTGCGCATTGACCTGGGCAAGCTGACACTCTCGTCAGAGGACATCGACTTCGCCACCAGCGCAACGGAGGAAATCACCTGCGACTACAACGGCACGCCCATGAGCATCGGTTTCAAAGGCTCGTCGCTCAGCGAGATACTGACCAACCTCGACAGCGAGCAGGTGAACATTGAACTGGCCGACCCCAGCCGCGCCGGACTCATCGTGCCCTGCGAGCAGCCCGAGAACGAAGAGGTGATTATGCTCATCATGCCGATGATGCTCAGCGACTAAATGAAGCCTCCTGCCCCCCGGAGGGGGGAGGAGTTATGGAGTTAAAAGTATTTGCAACATGAAACTGAACCTTACAAAGCCCCTTGTTGTCTTCGACCTCGAAACAACGGGGCTTGATATTGTTAAAGACCGTATCATTCAAATCTCGCTCATCAAGATTTATCCCGACGGAACGGAGAAACGCGCCAATCTGTTTGTAAATCCCGAGAAGCCCATTCCACCGGAAGTGGCAGAGCTGACTGGCATCAGCAACGACGACGTAAAAGACAAACCGACGTTCAAACAGTTGGCCCCGAAGCTCAACGAGACACTCAGCGGCTGCGACCTGGCTGGTTTCAACTCCAACCATTTCGACGTGCCCATGCTTGCCGAGGAATTTCTGCGCGCGGGCATCGACTTCGACTTCTCCAGCTGCCGGCTCATCGACGTGCAGACCATTTTCCACAAAATGGAACGCCGCAACCTGGCTGCAGCCTACAAATTCTATTGTGGAAGGAAAATGGAGGATGACTTCGAGGCCCACCGTGCTGACCAGGACACCGAAGCCACTTATCGTGTGCTTATGGGACAGCTCGACATGTATCAGCCTGGCCGTCAGGAGGAACCCGAACGCCAGCTGAACAACGACATGGGTGAATTGGCGGCATTCTCGAAGACCAACGACAACGTGGACTTCGCCGGAAGAATCATCTGGAAAGAAATGACCGACGCACAGGGCAAGCCCATCATCGACGCCGATGGAAATCCACGTCGCACAGAGGTGTTTAACTTCGGCAAATACAAAGGATGGACCGTCACCGACGTGCTGCACCGCGACCCAGGCTACTACGGCTGGATTATGCAAGGCGATTTTACCAACAACACCAAGCAGGTACTGACACGCATACGCCTCCGCGACTTCAATAGTAAGTGAGGGAGAGGAGTAAAGGAGTTGAGGAGATAAAGGAGATAAAGGAGATAAAGGAGATAAAGGAGAAAAAAGAATGCTAAAAGGAAAGAAGATAGTTCTGGGCATTACGGGCAGCATAGCCGCCTACAAGGCATGTCTCATCATCCGTGCACTTATCAAGCAGGGTGCTGAAGTGCAGGTGGTCATTACCCCCGCAGGCAAAGAGTTTATCACGCCCATCACGCTGTCGGCACTTACCCACAAACCCGTGGTAAGCGAGTTCTTCTCGCAGCGCGACGGCACTTGGAACTCGCATGTTGACCTCGGCCTGTGGGCCGATGCCATGCTCATTGCGCCCGCCACAGCCAGCACCATCGGCAAGATGGCCAACGGAGTGGCCGACAACATGCTCATCACCACCTATCTTTCGATGAAGGCCCCCGTGTTCGTGGCACCAGCCATGGACCTCGACATGTATGCCCACCCCACCACGCAGCAGAACCTCGACCGCCTGCGCTCGTTTGGCAACACCATCATAGAGCCACAAAGCGGTTTCCTGGCCAGTGGACTTGAGGGCAAAGGCCGCATGGAGGAACCCGACAAGATTGTGGAGTTTCTTGACAAGGCACTCACCCCCCACTCCTCCCCTCTCGCCTCCAAGCGCATCGTCATCACTGCCGGTCCAACCTACGAGAAAATTGACCCCGTTCGCTTCATCGGCAATTACAGCAGCGGCAAGATGGGGTTCGCGCTGGCCGAGGAATGTGCCCGCCGTGGTGCGGAAGTGACGCTTGTGGCCGGACCCGTGAGTATGAAATGCACCGAGAGCATCCGTCGCATTGATGTGGAGAGCTGCCTACAGATGTACGACGCTGCCACAAAAGCGTTTGAGCAGGCAGATGCAGCCATTCTTTGTGCAGCGGTGGCCGACTTCCGACCAGAAACAGTGGCCGACCAGAAAATAAAGCGGAAAGAAGACAATATGACCATACGTCTGACTCCCAATCCTGACATTGCTGCCGCCCTCGGCCGCATGAAACGCGACAATCAAAGGCTGGTAGGCTTTGCGCTTGAGACTAACGATGAAGAAAGCAATGCCCGCCACAAACTGGTGAAGAAAAACCTGGACTTCATTGTGCTGAACAGCCTGCGCAACGAAGGTACCTGCTTCCGCTCTGACGAGAACCAGATAAAAATCATCTCTGCACAGGGCGAAAAAGTGTTCGGCAAAAAAAGTAAGGCCGAAGTGGCCGCTGATATTATTGACGAACTGGAAGCCATTATCTGAAACATAAAAAACAACCGCTCATGACAAACCACCTGAAAACTATAATTCTCGCTGTTCTGTTTGCCGCTGCGGCCTGTGTGCCTGCAACGGCACAGGAGTTGTTGGCAAAAATCACCATCAACCACAACCAGATTCAGGGAACAGACGCCAGTGTGTTTGAGAACCTGCAACAGACGCTCGAACAGTTTGTAAACGACCGCCAGTGGACCGCACTCCAGTTTCAGAAAAACGAGCGCATTAACTGCAACTTCAATATCACCGTCACCAAATACGACGCATCGTCCAACCTGTTCACGTGCAACGCGCTCATACAGGCCAACCGCCCTGTTTATAACTCGGCATACACGACCACCTTATATAATAATAGGGACAACGACTTCAACTTCGAGTTTGCACAATTCGACCAACTCAACTTCAACGAGGAGCAAATTGACAATCAGCTGGTGGCTTTGTTCGCATATTACGCCTATCTTATCATCGGAATCGACCTCGACAGCTTTGCGCCAATGGGTGGTGAGGAGGTGTTGCAGCGTTGCCTTTACCTGACCAACAACGCCCAGAACCTGAATTTTACTGGATGGAAAGCTTTCGACAACGACCGCAACCGCTTTGCCATCATCAACGACTATCTGGACGGAGGAATGAAACCATTTCGCCAGTTGCAATACGACTATTACAGGCTGGGGCTCGACGAGATGGCCAATAATGCCGAGCGCGGACGGACAAATATCAGCGCGGCACTCGAAAACCTCAGAAAAGCGCATGAGGACAAGCCGCTGAGTCTGTTGCCGCAAATATGGACAGACTACAAGAAAGACGAGCTGGCCAACATCTACAAAGGCAAAGGTACACAGAAAGAGAAGGAAACCATCTACGAACTGCTGTTCGCCATTAATGCCTCGCAGAACAATGCCTGGGACAAAATAAAACAATGACGCTGTTGCCGCGGGCAACGGCCATTCTCTGACAAACCAATGATTAAACAACTATACATCAAGAACTTCACGCTCATTGATGAACTGAATATGCAGCTCTTTCCGGGTTTCTCCGTCATTACCGGAGAAACGGGTGCCGGAAAAAGCATCATTCTTGGTGCCATAGGTCTGTTGCTCGGCCAGCGCGCCGACTCGAAAAGCATCAAGACAGGCAAAGACCGCTGCACCATTGAGGCTCATTTCGACATCAGCCGCTACGACATGAGCCAATTCTTCCATGACAACGACATTGACTACGACGCCGACGACTGCATTCTGCGCCGTGAACTGACAGCTGCGGGCAAAAGCCGCGCGTTTGTGAACGACACGCCTGTGTCGCTGCAGCAAATGCGCGAGCTGGGCGAAAAGCTCGTCGATGTGCACAGCCAGCACCAGAACTTGTTGCTCAACAAGGAGAACTTCCAGCTCAGCGTGGTCGATATACTGGCCGATGATGCCCGTGAGCTGACCGACTACCGTGAGGCATTCCTACTCTACCGAGAGACTGCCCGCCAACTGGAGCAACTGAAGGACGAGATTGCCCAAAATCGGCAAAACGAAGATTTCATGCGCTTTCAGCACGACGAACTGTCGGCAGCAAAGCTGGAAGACGGCGAACAGGAGCGGCTTGAGGCAGAAAGCGAGACGCTGAACCATGCTGAGGATATAAAAAGTGCGCTCTATGAAACCGACAACAATCTGAGCGGAGACAACGGCGTGGTGGAACAGCTTAGACAAGCATCGTATGCGCTGCACAACATTGAAAAGGTGTTCGGCGACGTGAGCGAACTGGCCGCCAGGATGGAAAGCAGTTACATTGAACTCAAAGACATTGCCGGCGAGATTGGCTCGAAGCTCGACAGCGTTGATTTCGACCCGTCGCACCTTGATGCCATCAACGACAGACTGGACCACATTTACACGCTACAGCAGAAATACCATGTGACTACGGTGCAGGAGCTGATAGACATCGAGCGGCAACTTGGCGAAAAGCTCAGCCAAATAGACAACAGCGACGAGCAACTACAGCAGTTGGAGCAGCAAATGGAAAAAGCACTGCAACAAGCCGAGCAGAAAGCTAAGACACTGACACGCAAGCGCCAGCAGGCAGCCAAGACCATTGAACAGCAAATGAAACAGCGGCTTGTACCGTTAGGCATCCCCAATGTGCGGTTTCAGGTGAGCATCGAACCGAAGCCCATCAGCACAGACGGAGCCGACCGCGTGGCGTTTCTGTTCAGTGCCAACAAGAGCACGCCGCTGCAACCCGTCGCCCAAGTGGCATCGGGAGGCGAGATTGCCCGTGTCATGCTCTCGCTAAAAGCAATGATCAGCGGCACCGTGAAACTGCCCACCATCATCTTCGACGAGATAGACACCGGTGTGAGCGGCAAAATCGCCGAAAGCATGGCTCATATCATGCAGGAAATGGGCAGCCACGAACGACAGGTAATCAGCATTACCCACCTGCCGCAGATTGCCGCCCGAGGCACCAACCACTACAAGGTTGAGAAGACCGAGACACCGAAGGGCACGCTAAGCACCATGACGCTACTCACTTCCGACCAGCGCATCGAGGAGATTGCCCAAATGCTCAGCGGTGCAAACGTGAGCGAAGCCGCCCTGCAAAACGCCCGCGAATTGTTAGGAGTTAGGAGTTAAGAGTTAGGAGAGAAAAAAGCATTTGTCCGCTAACTCCCGATAACTTCCGATAACTCCCGATAACTCCCATAGAGAGAAAAAAGCATTTGTCCGCTAACTCCCGATAACTCCCATTAAGTTCAAAATACAAAGTTCAAAGTTCAAAATAGTAAATGAAAAAAACGCTTCTTACACTGACAATACTGCTGACAACGGTCGGCAGTCAGCTTTCAACCGCCATCGCACAGCCAGCACCCGTGAAAGCGGCAGCCAAGGCTGTGTTTACATTGACCACCTTCCGTGCCGACGGAAGCATACTGGCCAGCAGCCACGGTGTGTTTACCAGCGCCGACGGCGAGGCTATCAGCGACCTGACCCCGTTCATAGGAGCCGAGAAGGCCGTGGTCGTTGATGCCAACGGCAAGAAAATGGATGTCACGCGCATGTTGGGAGTCAACAGCCTCTACGATGTGGCCCGCTTCCGCGTCAACGGAAAGACCAACGCCGCACCTCCTGCTACCTCAACGGCCACGGCAGGCTCACAAGCTTGGCTGCTGCCCTACGCCTATTCCAAAAACGGAACCAGCAGCACCACCGCGCCCGTAGCAACCACCGTCAAGAGCGTGGAAACCTTCTTGGATAAATACCCGTTCTATATCTTCGACACCAACATACCCGAGAATGTGAATGCCTGCCCCTTTGTCAACGCGCAAGGACAGGTGCTCGGACTGCTGCAACTCACGCAAAGCGGCGAGAACATCCATGCGCCTGCAGCATCGTTCGCCACCGACCTGCGGCTCAACGCCCTCAATATGAACGACGCCAACATGAGCCGCATAGGCATTCCCGTGGCTCTGCCCTCCAAATACGAGGATGCCGTGTTGGCACTCATGATTTCGGGCACCAATGCCACCAAGCACAAGGCCGTCATAGAAGATTTCATCAGCCAGTTCCCTAACCTTCCCGACGGCTATCAGGCCCGCGCACAGATGGAAGTGAACGACGGGCAATTTGATGCTGCCGCCCGCGACATGCAGACCGTCATCAAAAACAGCGAACATAAAGACGAGGCCTACTTCAACTACGGACAGCTCATCTACAACAAGCTCGTATTCAACAGCCAGCAACCCTATGCGGCATGGACATTCGACACCGCTATGGAGCAAGCTGAGAAAGCCAACAGCATTAACCCCCAGCCCGTGTACAAACACCTGCAGGCACAAATCAATTTCGCAAAAGGAGACTATCAGCAGGCCCACGACATGTTTATGCAGCTCACTCAAACCGACATGCGAAGCCCCGAAGTGTTCTATGAAGCCGCTCACGCCAAGCAAATGCTCAACCCCAAGGACACCATGTTCATCGCCCTCATCGACAGCGCCATCGTCTGCTGCGACAGCATCAACCGCATCAGTCCAGCGCCCTACGTGCTGGCACGCGCACAGGCATGGGAAACCGCCGGTTACTACCGCCGCGCCGTCAGCGACTACAACATCTACGCCTACTTCATGCAACCGCAGCTCAACGCCAATTTCTACTACATCCGCGAGCAGTGCGAAGTGAAGGCAAAGCTCTTCCAGCAGGCCATCATCGACATTAACACCGCCATAGCACTCGACCAGCAAAACGTGCTCTACTACGCCGAGAAAGCCAACCTGCTGCTCCGCGTCAACAAGCCCGATGATGCCATCACCGTGGCCGAACAATGCATTGGCCTTGAGCCCGACTACAGCGACGGCTACCTCATTCTGGGCCTCGCACAAGTGCAGAACAACCGCAAGGCCGAGGGACTGCGCAACCTTGAGCGTGCCCGTGAGCTGGGCAACCCGCAAGCGCAGCCGTTGATAGACAAATACAAATAGCACCCAACTGTTAACAAAACAAACTGGACACATTAAAAACGCCCTTTATTGGACGTTTTTAATGTGTGATGTATGAAAGGCTTTTTATAATGAGATTTTCATTGTTTTCTTTGCAGTCTTGACGATGTACAGCTGATTAAGTGGTAATTCAATCTCACTATAACCATTCGTTACGACAACTCTTTTGACAAGTTGTCCGTTTATTGTGAAAACAGAGACAACCTCATTATTGTTAGCCCCACTAACAACTATTTTCCCTTCAACGGCTTTAACTGACAACTCTTCTGATTGATAATTCCTTATAGAAAGCTCAGAATCATCAAGACCCTTGATATTGAAGAATTCTTTCCAGATTTCTGTATTCTTGTAGTTGTTAAGATATTTATTTGGCACATATAGGTTTATGTAATAGTTTGGGAAGGTATTTTCATATACTGTAGGAGGAATGCGAGCCAGAACAGTCATATGTTCCAAGTTCAAATCATCCTGAAATGTACCATTGCCAATTCTTGATACACTCTCAGGAATTCTAATTGACACAAGGTTTTTGCAACCAGCAAACGAATAATTATCTATAGTGTTTAAACTCTGTGGGAAATTTACAGTTACTAATGACATACACCCAAGAAATGCACGACTTCCGATAGTTGTTACACCTTCTGGAACATTAATTTCTGATAATTCGATGCAATTTTCAAAGAGTGAAGATGCTAATGTATCATACTCCTTGTTCTGTGGAAGAATTACTGATTTCAATTGAATACAGCGTGAAAAGGCCCCTGCTCCTATTGTCGTCACTGAATTTGGGAGAGTAACCGAAGTCAAGCCAGAACAACCACCATAAGCATAACTTCCAATTGTTTCCAGAGAATTGGGGAAAGTGATAGAAGGCAGGCTAGCACAACCCTGAAAAGCATAACTCCCAATTGTTTTCACGGAGTTGGGAATAGTTACAGAAGTCAGGTCCAAACAATTAATAAAAGCCCCATTTCCTATAGATGTCAAAGAACTTGGTATCACAAGATCTTTCACTTCTGTACCATTTAGGAACAAATGCTTAGCATATATTAATGGGTTTGAATAATAGAAGTAATCACCATACTCAAAATCAATACTGCACCAAGATGCAATATCAGTAATATGTACTTCTTCTAAGTGACCGCAACCATAGAAAGCATTACTCCCAATTTTATTTACAGAATATGGAATGATAATAGTAGATAATCCGTTGCATTCTTTAAAAGCATTTTTTTCAATAGTTTTGACATCATTACCTATTTCTATTCTTTTTATCGATTGAAGGCCCTTAAACCAAGCACCAACACTTTTACAATGAAAAACAACAGATGTTAAGCCATTACAACCACGAAAAGCATCATTTCCGATACTATTCACTGAACTCGGGATTGTGACGGAGGTTATGCCACTACAACCTTGGAAAGCATACTGTCCGATACTGCTCACTGAATTGGGTATAGATACTGAGGTTAAGCCACTACAGCCAGAGAAAGCAGATCTTCCGATGCTTGTCACTGAATTGGGTATAGATACTGAAGTTAAGCCACTACAACCAGAGAAAGCATTATCTGCTATTATTGTTATGGTGCTTGGTATAACAAGATTCTTCACTTCCTTTCCATTCAAATACAAATGATGAGCATAGTATAAAGGATTGCTCTCGAACGTGATAGTGCACCAAGAAGAAATGTCAAAAATGTTAACTTCCATTAAGGCATTGCAATTGAAAAAAGCATATGGACCAATACTCTTCACGGATTTACCGATACTAATTGATGAAAGGCTTGAACAATCACGGAAAGCATCTTCCCCTATGCTCGTTACGGAATTACCTATTGTTACAGATGTCAGACTAGTACATCCAGAGAAAAGATTATCTCCGATACTCTTCACAGAATTGGGAATAGATACAGATTTCAGATTTGTCCATTTATTGAAAGCAGAAGATTCAATGGTTTCGACCTCATTTCCAATTGTAATCTGTTCAATGGATGAATACTGACCAAACCAACGGCCAATCGTTTTGCAGTGAAAGACAACCGATTCAATTTTTTTACATTCTGAAAAAGCCCCTGCTCCTATTTGCTCAACAGAGGAGCCGATGTTTATATACGTAAGCCCACTGCAATTATAAAAAGCCCTTTCTCCTATACTTACCACTGAATTGGGGATGTCTATTGATTTCAAGCTACTACAGTTATAGAAGGAACTACTTCCAATGCTTGTCACTGAAGAGCCTATTACTACAGAATTCAGACCACTACAGCCAGAGTATTTACAACTCATTGTATTTCAATTGATTTTGTCTTAAACGGTAGAAAAGTGACTTCATGGATTCTTAGGATGGTGAAAATGATTAAGATTTAACGTTTTTAACTCTTGTAAACCAAACACCAAAAGATACAAATGTGCAATTATGGATGATTTCGAGCTTGAATAAAACTCAATTGTATTTTTCAACTATGTTTTTGTCCTTATTAATATGCATAGTTCAAAACAGTCACAACAAAAATATAAAATGAGTTCTTTTCGCATTATCGAGCAACTAAACCGGTTGTTTATGTTAAAATCTCTTGATTTTTGAGATTTTTTCTCACAATTCACAGACCATATCGAATATTATTTGTATCTTTGCACAAAAATTTTGAGATATGCTAGTAAATTTCACAGTTAAGAATTATCGCTCTTTCAAACAGGAACGCACCTTTAGCATGGAGGCGAGTTCAATAAAGGAGCACAAGGAGTCTGTAATCAGCGAGGGTAAGTATAGTTTACTTCCGTTGGCAGTTTTCTATGGCGCAAATTCTGGTGGCAAGAGTAATTTCATTCAGGCAATATCTACTATGCGAAGCATGGTCAGACGTTCTGTGCGCTTGAATGAGGGTGATGCGCTACCTTACGATCCTTTTGCATTGGATGAAAACTCTGACTCGCAACCTACGTTGTTTGAGATACAGTTTATAAAAGGTGAGGTTCTTTATCGCTATGGTTTTGAATACAACAAAACCGATATCATCTCTGAGTGGCTTTATGAGAAGCGATTTGGTGAGAATGAGTATGAGCTCTTCATGCGCTCGCGAGACATCATTGAAGTGTCAGCGAAAAGATTCTCTGAAGGTCAAGGAAAAGAAGATTTGACCAACTCGAATCGTCTTTTCCTTTCACTTGTTGCTCAGTTGAAGGGCGAAAAATCCAATTCGATAATGGGCTGGTTTGGTGAATGCAATGTACTATCCGGAATCGACAGCGAAGGTTACGAAGCCTTTACGCTCAGAATGTTTTTGGAACATTTGAATGGAGCAGACCAGGCTCAGGATTTCTTCAAGACCCTGCAACTGGGCTTTACCCGTTTTTCGGTCAAGAAGGTTGATATTCCCAAAGAGGCCTTGGAAAGTGCCCCCAAGTCGATAAGGTCACAATTGGAAAAAGACATAGCCACGGGTAGTTTCGTCGAACCGATAACTACTCATAATGTCTATAATGAGAATGGACTTGTAATCGGTGAGCGGAATTTCCACAAAAACCAGATGGAGTCAGAGGGAACAAAGAAAGTGATAGAGATTTCTGGGCCTATTTTCGACACATTGAACGAGGGTAAGACACTTATTGTGGATGAGCTGGATGCAAAACTGCACCCACTACTTACACGAAACATTGTGCTTCTGTTTATGGATCCAGAGAAGAATAAACATGGAGCTCAGCTTATCTTCGCCACTCATGACACTAACCTGCTCGATTTGGACATTGTGCGCCGTGATCAGATTTGGTTTGCAGAGAAGGACAAAGTGGAGTCAACCGACATCTATTCGCTTGTGGAATTCAAGGATGAGGACGGGAAAAAGGTTCGCAATGACCGTGATATCAAGCGCGACTATATTCGCGGACGTTATGGTGCTATACCTTTTATTGGAAAATAGAGGATTGCTATGGGATACTCAAGAAAAGACGAAATCGCAAAACTGAGGCGGGAACGTAAAGAAGCCAAGGCTGCAAAGAAACGCAAGGAGAATGTTCGTGAAAAACTCGTGCGTTTCCTCATAGTCTGTGAAGGTACGAAGACAGAGCCGCATTACTTTGAGGCTCTTATCAATAATT
>JAFZSI010000023.1 GCA_017619445.1 Prevotella sp. | reverse complement strand
GTGTGGAGGGATAGTATTCATTGTTGCCATCAACGGCGTCCAGGGCTGTCTGGGTCATGAATTTGCGCACGTTGCTGCGGTCGATGCCTTCTACATACGACTCACGTACCTTTACGTCAACCAGTCCCATACCGAACATATTGGTCGTCTTCTCTATCTGCGATTTGCTGAATGTGGCGTTTGCCTCAGCCTTGAAACCTCCGCGCGAGCCCTTGATTTCAGCGTGTATCTCCATCTTTCTTGAGAGTTCGTCGATGCTGGTAGCACCATACTGCTCCACTCTAATGACAGCGTTGGTTCCAGAATATGTCACGCCGCAACCTTCGTCACTGGCAGCGTTTACAGCCTCGATTTTGAGAATGGGGTTGCGCGAGATGGCACTTTTTCCCGGAGCCTTTGTGATGTTGTAACCATATCCTACACCGTCATTGCGGTTGCCTTTCGTGTCTTTGTCTTCAGGAGCCTCTTTGCCGTCATCGTCGCCGCCACGTGTGCGTCCAGTATAATTGGGATTCTCAAGATTGCACTTCTGTGAGATGGGGAAAGACTGTACCTCGTTGCCGTTCATGTCGCGGATGATCATCTTACCCTCGTTGCGCTGCTCTGTCCAGTTGTCGAGCATACAGAGTTTGATGGTGGCAGGACCGTGTCCGTGGTCGGGAAGAGCGTAGCAGAATTGGTTGCTCTTATCATTGAACTGGAACTCGATTTTCCAGTCGCCCTGAGCAGTCACATTCACGGGAACTGAGTAGCTGTACTGCTCGAGGCTCATCAAGTCGTTGCTTTCAATCGTCGGGGCGTTGGATGCATCGTCTGCGGTCACTTCATCGCTGCAAGCGGTGAGAGCTGTTGCGAAAAAACCTGCGGTCAGGATGTTCATGAACATCGACTTAACCAAATTCTTTTTTGTTGTCATAATTTTGTAATTTTTTATTGTTAATCCTTATTTATTTCTTTTCATTGTCGCTCGTCGTTTTTGGGAGGTTATTGAGACCGTTCTGACTGATTGACGATGCAAAGATAGGCACGTTTTCTGCCATGTTCCAAACTTTTTTCAGGAAAACGCCGGCGGTCCGTCGGACACATGCCGCATACCCGGACAAACGGCGGGAACACCCCCAAAATCTGTCCGACCGCAGGGGAAAAAGGGCAGAAAATGTGTGCTTCGGAATAGGAAAACGGGGGAAGAAAGACATAAAACAACACTTCGCGCGCACAAAGCAGCACTTTACGTGCACAAAGCACTGCTTCGCGCGCACATTTTCTAAAGAATTCCATGGTATTATATATAAGTATGTGCGGATTTTCTAGAGAATTTGAATGTAAAGTGCCTCTTTGTGAACGTAAAGAGGCACTTTGTGAACGTAAAGCGCAGGTTTACGGAAACAGCGTGTATAAGGGTGGAAACAAAGTGTGAGTGTGTGGATATGATGCGTGGCGTTATAATGTCAAGGCTGTGTGTGAAGAAATTTTGTGCACAAATTGTGCACAGAATTTCAGATTTTAACAATTCAGAAACAAAAAAAAAGGATGTGACAAAATAGGCACATCCATTTTTCTTCTATCTTTTGCTTTGCGGAAGTTTCATGCGGCGTGTCATACGACTTTTGCGGCTGTCATGGTTTCCACTCGCCTACTCCTCCACGTCACAATGCAGGAAGCCCATTTCATTGGCCTTCTCCTGATTCATGAGGAAGTAGATGGCTTCGCCCTCATTGCACAGTTCACCTTTTGAGTTGGTAATCTCGGCACTGATATAGGCCAGGTTGCGCACCTGTTTGGTGACTTTTGCCCGTATGGTCAGCTCAGGTTCTGTGGTTGAGACGGCCTTACGGAACTTTACGTTCAGCTGAACTGTGTAGCCGCTGGTCTGCAACTTGCGGGTAACCACCCATCCGCACACCTCGTCGATGAGGGTGCTCAGGATGCCGCCGTGCATGGTGTTCACCCATCCCTGATAGTTTTTCTCGGGATGCCATGTGCTGACGATATAGTCGCCGTCCTCGTAGAACTCCAGGTGCAACCCTATGGGGTTGTCCGGGCAGCAGCCGAAGCAGTTGTACTCGGGATGATTGCGCCAAGGATTTATGATTTTCTTCATGATAGCACCAATTGTTAAACCGAAAAAAAACAGGAGATTGGCATAAACGCCAGTCTCCTGTATTCTCCTAATTGATTCGCCTGTTGTAGCGGGAGCCGGGATTGAACCGGCGACCTCATGATTATGAATCATGCGCTCTAACCAGCTGAGCTATCCCGCCATTCTGGCATTTGCGGCTGCAAAGGTAAAATAAAAAATCGAATTACACAAAAGATTTCCTGAATATTTTTTGCTACTCTTGGATTTTTTTATTACTTTTGCATACAAGAAACACCACGTCGTTGACGTGAACGCTGGCGTTGACGCCAACAAAGCAAACTTAACCTGAAAGACTCATCTTAAGAACTATCAAGCACATGAAAAAACAACGCATCAACATTGAATACGAACTCCAGTCATCTTCTCCCAACATCATCTGGCCACTGCTGAGCAGTGCCCACGGCCTTGAGAAATGGCTTGCTGACAGCGTTACGCGCGAAGACGATACATTGACATTCACCTGGGGACAGGTTTGGAGCCACCATGAGACGCGCAGGGCCCTGATAACCGAGGAGATAAAACAGCAGCGCATCAGGCTCAGATGGGAAGATGAAAGCGACGACGAGGCTTTCTGGCAGATGGAGATAGAGAAAAGCGACATCACCAACGACTATATCCTCATCATCACCGACTATGCGGAGGACAACGACGTGGATTCGCTCTACGACATCTGGGACAACAACCTCGAACGGCTGCACCGCACCACGGGACTGTGATGACTAACTATCTACGGATTGGCTGTTGGAACAACCCCAGCCCAACCCTCCCAAAGGGAGGGAGAAAACCCACCCCAACCCTCCCAAAGGGAGGGAGATTAATTGTAAGCCGTAAATCCGTAAATAGTAAATGAAAATGGCTTTCGCATTAAAAAAACTGAAAAAAACGCGGTATCTGACTTTTTTGTGCTAATTTTGCAACCCGAATGGCAAGCTGCGCAGAAAAAACCAAGCAGGCACGACCACCGCGCCCCGTGCGAGCAGGCCACGAAGCGAAATACTCTGGAGAATGTTTCGAATCAAGAAATTAGACATATTCATCACACGCCAGTTCGGCCTACTGTTCCTGGGCACTTTCTTCATCTGCCAGTTTGTGCTGATGATGCAGTTCCTGTGGCGATACATCGACGACCTCATTGGTAAGGGCCTGTCGCTCGAAGTGCTCGGACAGTTTTTCTGGTACATGGGTCTGATGCTCGTGCCGCAGGCTCTGCCGCTGGCCATCCTTCTCTCCTCTCTCATTACTTTCGGTAATCTGGGCGAAAGCAGCGAACTGACAGCCATCAAGGCCTCGGGCGTGTCGTTGATGCAGGCTTTCCGCTCGCTGATAGTGGTGTCGGCACTCATTGCGCTGGGCTCGTTCTATTTTCAGAACGTCACCGGCCCCAACGCCAACAAGCAGCTGACCACCCTGCTCATCTCGATGAAGCAGAAAAGCCCCGAACTGGAAATTCCCGAAGGCGTGTTCTACGACGGCATTCCCGGCAGCAATCTCTACGTGCAGAAGAAAGACATCAAGACGGGCATGCTCTACGGCATCATGATTTACCGCATGACCAACAGCTATGAGGATGCCGCCATCATACTGGCCGACTCGGGAAGACTGCAGTCAACCGCTGAGAAAAAACACTTAGTGCTGAACCTCTGGAGCGGCGAATGGTTTGAGAACATGCGGTCGCAAGAACTTACCAGCACAGCCGCTGTGCCCTACCGCCGCGAAACGTTTGCCACGAAAAAAATCATCCTGGACTTCGATGCCGACTTCAACCTGGCCGACGCCAGCAACTTTGCAAACAATGCACAGGCCAAGAGCCTGAACAAGATTCTGCGCGACATCGACTCGCTGAAACTCAGCTTCGACAGCGTGGGAAGGGCCTACTACCACGACGCGAAGATGATTTATTTCGACCTGCACGGCATATCGAAAGAGGACTCGCTCAAGGCCATCAAGCAGGTCAAGGCCAAAAGCATAAACATCGACTCCATCATGACCGGCCTCGACGCGCTGAAAAGACAGCAGACCGTGAACTTCGCGCTTACCAAGGTGCAAAACGCAGCCAACGACATGGAGTTCAAGCGACTGCTCACCGACGACATGGCGCGCGTGATAAGGACGCACAAGATTGAGGCCATCAAGAAATTCACGCTCACCCTGCTCTGCCTGGTGTTCTTCTTCATCGGCGCACCGCTGGGAGCCATCATACGCAAAGGAGGACTGGGCATTCCCGTCATCGTGTCGGTGCTGGTGTTCATTGTCTATTACATTCTCGACATGACCGGCTACCGAATGGCCCGCCAAGGCTCGTGGGCCATCTGGTTCGGAGAGGGAATAGCCATGGCCGTGCTCATTCCTCTGGCCGTGTTCTTCACCTACAAGGCCAACAACGACTCCGTGGTGTTCAACATGGATGCCTACCGCAACTTCTTCATGCGGCTTTTGGGGCTCAGGCTCAAGCGCCATGTCTATCGCAAGGATGTCATCATCAACGACCCCGACTACAGCAACGACGCGCAACGGCTGGGCATCATCAACAACGATGTGGCCCAATATGCCCACGAACACAAGCTGACAAGGCTGCCAAACGTCATCAATGTGTTCTTCCGCTATCAGCCCGACCACAACATTGAAATCATCAATGAGGAAATGGAAAGCGTCATCGACGACCTGTCGAACACACGCGACAAAGTGATACTGACCGAACTGAACAACTACCCCATTGTGTCGGAAAAGGCACATACAAGGCCTTTTGAACGCAAATGGCTCAACATTGCGGCGTTCATCGTGTTCCCAATAGGCATTTTCTGCTACCTGCGCATGTGTAAATTCAGGTTCCGCCTCAATCACGACCTCAAGACCATACGCAAAACCAACGATGCCATCATTGCCCGTATCAAGGAAATGGGATAGGCACCTTGCGCGCGTATGTATATATATAAGGTGTAACATCATGACAAGAAATCTCTGATTATTATATGGAAAACATAAAACTGAGCAGCATCGAGGATGCCGTGAAAGATTTCAAAAACGGGCAGTTCGTCATCGTGGTTGACGACGAAGACCGCGAAAACGAAGGCGACCTCATCATTGCAGCAGAGAAAATAACGCCCGAAAAGGTGAACTTCATGCTGAAAAACGCAAGAGGAGTGCTATGCGCACCCATCACCATCAGCCGATGCGAAGAGCTTGACCTGCCACACCAGGTTGCCGACAATACCTCGGTGCTGGGAACCCCCTTCACCGTCACCATCGACAAGCTGGAAGGTTGCACAACAGGGGTATCGGCTCACGACCGGGCCGCCACCATTCTGGCTTTGGCCGACCCAAACTCAACGCCACAGACATTCGGACGGCCGGGACACATCAACCCGCTCTACGCCCAAGACAACGGCGTGCTGCGCCGAAGCGGGCACACCGAAGCCACCATCGACCTCTGCCGCATGGCAGGGCTATATCCGGCAGGAGCACTGATGGAAATCATGAACGAAGACGGCACCATGGCCCGTATGCCCGACCTTATGAGGTTTGCCGAGCTGTGGGACATGAAAATCATCACCATCAAGGACATGATTGCCTACCGGCTGAAAAAAGAATCGCTCATTGAAGTGGGGACAGAAGTTGACATGCCTACACAATACGGACACTTCCACCTCATACCATTCAGGCAGAAAAGCAACGGACTGGAACACATGGCGCTCATCAAAGGCTCATGGAAAGCAGATGAGCCGGTGCTCGTCAGAGTGCACTCATCGTGCGCGACAGGAGACATTCTGGGCAGCAAGCGATGCGACTGCGGCGAACAGCTGCACAAGGCCATGCAAATGATTGAGCAGCAGGGAAAAGGTGTCATCGTGTATATGCAGCAGGAAGGAAGAGGCATCGGACTGATGAACAAAATTGCCGCCTACAAACTGCAGGAAGAAGGCATGGACACCGTGGAGGCCAACGTGCACTTAGGATTCAAACCCGACGAACGGGAATATGGCTGCGGTGCGCAGATGCTGCGCTATCTGGGCGTTCACAAAATGAGACTCATGACCAACAATCCCGTTAAGCGCGTTGGTCTGGAAGCCTATGGACTGGAAATCGTAGAGAACGTTCCAATAGAGATAAAACCCAACGAATACGACTACAATTATCTGAAAACAAAAAAAGAACGAATGGGGCACGAACTCCACATCTGATACGCCCAGCCAAATAACAAATAGCGCGTTTTTTGGCTGAAAACAGGAAATAATGACACTTTTTTTTCGTTAAGAAGAATAAAATGATTACTTTTGCATCCGCAATAATCAATCTGTAAACTGAGCGTATGGAAAAACTATCTGATCGCCTCAACCGCCTGGCTCCTTCTGCCACATTGGCTATGTCGCAAAAAAGCAGCGAAATGAAAGACCAGGGAATAGATGTCATCAATCTGAGTGTGGGAGAACCCGATTTCAACACACCCGACCATATAAAAGAGGCGGCAAAAAAAGCCGTTGACGACAACTGGTCAAGATACTCACCCGTGCCTGGCTATCCGGCACTGCGGAAAGCCATATCGGCCAAGCTGAAAAACGAAAACGGACTCGACTACAATATCAATGAGATTCTGGTTTCAAACGGTGCCAAGCAGAGTGTGTGCAACACCATCATGGCACTTGTCAACGACGGCGACGAAGTCATCATTCCGGCTCCCTACTGGGTGAGCTACCCCCAAATGGCGAAGCTGGCGGGCGGCATTCCCGTATATATAGAAGCCTCGTTCGAGCAGAATTTCAAAATCACGCCCGAACAGTTGGAAGCCGCTATCACGCCCAAGACACGTATGCTGATTCTTTGTTCGCCAAGCAATCCCACAGGAAGTGTCTATTCGCAAGAAGAACTCAACGCACTGGCAGAAGTCATTAAACGACACGAAGACATATATGTGCTGGCCGATGAAATCTACGAGCACATCAACTATGTTGGCAAACACGCCAGCATTGCCAAATGCGAGGGCATGAAAGAGCGCGCCATCATTGTGAACGGCGTTTCGAAAGCCTATGCCATGACAGGATGGCGTATCGGCTATATTGCCGCACCCGAATGGATTGTGAAAGGATGCAATAAGTTGCAAGGACAATACACCAGCGGCGCATGCTCGGTAAGCCAAAAAGCAGCTGAGACCGCTTACATTGCCTCCCAATTGTGCGTTGAAGAGATGAGACAGGCTTTTGAACGCAGGCGCGACCTCATTGTAAAGCTTGCTAAAGAAATACCAGGACTCCAGGTGAACGTGCCTCAGGGTGCATTCTACCTGTTCCCGAAATGCAGCAGCTTCTTTGGGAAAACCGACGGAACAAGAACCATCAGCAACTCCACCGACCTGGCCATGTATCTGCTGGAAGAAGGGCATGTGGCAACCGTGGCAGGTGATGCTTTCGGTGACCCGAATTGCTTCAGAATGAGTTATGCCACAAGCGATGACAACATCAGAGAAGCCATGCGAAGAATCAAAGAGACATTGGCAAAACTGAAATAATTGAATTTTTCGTTGTTAAAACTTATTAAATAAGGTGGTAATTATTTATTATTTGCTATCTTTGCCAAGACTTAGCAGAAGCAACTTGTCAAGTCATTCATAGGAGCTTTTTTCATTTAGAGATTATTTTTTATAACTTAAATTTATTAATAACTAAAAAATCAAAAATTTCAAATTATGGCAACAAAACAAAAGACAGCCAGCCCTAAGAAATCTCAGGGCTTCCAAGGAGTTAAAGCAGCGTTCTGGATCATCGTTGTATGCTTCATCCTCGCAGTTTGTTTCTTCAAATTCTTCCTCGGCAACAGCGACCACATCGGCGCTAACGGAGAAGTAATCGACGGCAACATTTGGGGTACAATCTACAAAGGTGGTATCGTGGTGCCTGTCATCCTCACACTGTTGTTCACTGTGATTGCTCTGTCTATCGAGCGCTGGCTCGCTCTGCGCACCGCTTTCGGTAGAGGCAAACTCCCTCAGTTCGTAGCTAACATCAAAGCTGCTCTCAACGCTAACGACTTCGCTAAGGCTCAGGAGCTCTGCGACAAGCAGCGCGGTACTGTTGCTAACGTGGTTGGTGCATCTCTCCGTGCTTACAAGGAGATGGAAGCTACCACTGGCATGAAGAAAGAGCAGAAGATCGCTCGCATCCAGCAGGCTCACGAAGAGGCCACTCAGCTCGAGATGCCCACCCTGCAGATGAACATGCCTATCATCGCTACTATCGTTACACTGGGTACCCTCACCGCTCTGTTCGGAACGGTTGTAGGTATGATTCGTTCATTCGCCGCTCTGGCCGCTGGTGGTGGTGCTGACTCTCAGCAACTGTCACTTGGTATTTCTGAGGCCTTGGTTAACACAGCATCTGGTATTTTGACATCATGGGTAGCCGTTGTTGCATACAACTACTATTCTAACAAAATCGACAAGTTGACATACGCCCTCGACGAGGTTGGTTATTCAATCGCTCAGACATACGAAGCTAACCACACAGAAGAGGCTTAATTTTTGCTAACCCTTTAACATTTTATCACTATGGGTAAAGTAAAAATTAAGAAGGCGGACATCTGGATAGACATGACACCTATGTCTGACGTGATGGTGCTGCTGCTCACCTTCTTCATGATGACCTCAACATTCGTCAAGAATGAGGCCGTCAAGGTGAACACGCCACAGTCGGCATCGAAAGTCAAAGTTCCAGAGAACGATGTCGTAAACATCACCATCAACCCCGATGGAAAGGTGTTTATGAGCATGGACAACGTGAACTATCTGAAGACCACCGTCATGGGCATGGCCGACAAGTTCGGCGTACAGCTCACTCCTGTTCAGCAGGAGGCATTCCTGGAGGATCCTCAGTTCGGAGTTCCTATGAATAAGTTGGCTGAATTCCTCAACCTCCCCCAGAGCAAGCGCAGCGAAGCTCTCAGGGAAATGGGTATTCCCACTGACAGCATCGACAATGGCGATGGCACCAAGGGAAAGAGTGAATTCCAGCTATGGGTTGACGAAGCTATCGCTTCTGGCGAAGACATGAAGCTCTGTATCAAAGCCGACTCGAAGACACCTTACAAGATTGTCAAGCAGGTGATGTCGGAGCTTCAGGACATGGACCAGAACCGTTATCAGCTGATTACATCGTTTAAAGAAGCGGAGGATTAAAGAATGGCAAAGCAAAAAGGAAGTAGACAAAAGAAACAGACCGTACGCGTGGACTTCACGCCTATGGTGGACATGATGATGCTTCTTATCACCTTCTTCATGCTCTGTACATCTCTGAGCAAGCCTCAGGCGATGCAGTTGACGATGCCAAGTAATGATAAGAACGTACAGGACCAGGACCGTAACGCCACCAAGGAGTCGCACACCATTACACTCTATCTGGCCGGCAACGACAAGATCTACTACATCAAAGGTATTCCCAAGTACGACGATCCCAACTGTATGGTAGAAACGACATGGGGCAAGGAAGGCGTCCGCAAGGTACTGACCGAGCACCAGACCGAAGAAGGCATTATTCCTGTTGCCCGCATCCGCAAGGCAAAACTGGACTTGGATGCCAAGAAGGCCGAAACCAACATGGAAGACAGTGTTTATCAGAAAGAGTTGTCAAAAATCCGTAACGGTGAGATTAATGGTGAGAAAATCCCTACACTGACCATCATTATCAAGCCCATGGATAACTCCTCTTATGAGAACATGGTCACTGCTCTTGATGAAATGCAGATATGCAGTATTGGTAAGTACGTCATTGACAAGATTAGTGAAGACGACGAGAAGCTTCTCAAGTTGAAGAACATCGCTTGGAAATGACATTGTCTAACAACTTAAAACAACTAAAGCTATGTCAAAAATTGATTTGATTGACAATGGATGGGTTGACCTTGTGTTCGAAGGACGAAACAAGGAGTATGGTGCTTACAAACTGCGTAAGGGTACTGGAAAGCGTAATGTGTGGTCTATCATCATTATGCTCGCTATTGCTGCACTCTTGGGTGCCATCATCGGAGTCAATGCCATTATCGAGGCCAATAGGGCCGGAGAAGAAATCTCTGCAGACGTTGAGCTCTCAAACATCACCAAGAAAGAGGTGAAGGTTGAGAAGAAAGCACCTGTGAAGATTGAAGAAGCTAAACCTGTAGAAAAAGTAAAGAGTTCTGTCAAGTTCGTACCGCCCGTGATTAAGAAGGACAACGAGGTGAAGCCAGAGGAAGAGTTGAAGTCGCAGGACGACCTCAACAAGACCAAGACTGCCATCGGTTCTTTCGATGTGAAGGGTAACGACGACGCTGGCGGAGAAGTGCTGAAAGCAAAGGAAGTGATTGCACAGCCCGAACCCCCGAAGGAAGAAGAGAACAAGGTCTTCGACGTGGTTGAAGTCATGCCCTCATTCCCCGGTGGCCAAGCTGCACTCATGCAGTGGCTTGGAAAAAACATCAAGTACCCTGTTGTTGCAGAGGAAAATGGTGTGCAGGGACGTGTGGTTGTAACCTTCGTTGTTGAGAAGGACGGTTCTATCACCGACGTGAACGTTGTTAAGTCTGTTGACCCGTCGCTCGACAAGGAAGCCCAGCGCGTGGTGAAGAGCATGCCACACTGGATTCCTGGTAAGCAGAACGGCTCAGCTGTACGTGTGAAATACACTGTTCCTGTAACATTCAAGCTTCAGTAAAATGAACAAACACTTATTCTACAGTTTAGTAGGATTACTATTGGTGGTCGGCGCACTATCTTCTTGTGGGGAGAAGAAACAGCGCAAAGACGCCGGTAGGACTGACACAACTACATCAGGGGCGATTCAGTTCGCCTCTGATGATAGTTTTTCGCCTATTATCGACGAGCAGGTTGACATTTTCAACCTCACATTCCCAAAAGCCGAAGTAACGCCCATCTATACAAGCGAAACCGAGGCAGTGAAACAACTGATGGACGAAAAGATTTTCCTTGCCATCACTTCGCGCAGTTTCACTAAGAACGAATTGAACATCCTTCTGAGCAAAGGATACAAGTCTGCCAAATCCGTACCCATCGCCTACGACGGATTGGCACTCATTATCAACAAACAGAATCAGGACACGTGCATCACTGTGAAAGACATTGCCCGCATCCTTGGCGGCGAAGCCAAGAAATGGAGCGATGTTTATCCTAATTCAAAACGTGGCGAGATTGAAGTCGTGTTCGACAATCCACAATCCAGTACTGTTCGCTATGCCCAGGACTCCATCCTTGGAGGCAAGCCTATCAGCAGCCCCAACATCCAGGCTTTGGAAAAATCGGCAGAAGTTATCAACTATGTTGAGAAAACACCAAATGCCATCGGAATTATCGGCTCTAACTGGCTGAACGACAAGCGCGACTCCACAAACGTAACCTTCAACAAGAATATCCGGGTAATGTCTGTCAGCAGAATGGACACTGCCACACCCTATAACAGCTGGAAACCTTACCAGTACTATCTGTACAACGACAATTATCCCCTCATCCGCACCATCTATGCCCTGCTGAACGACTCGTTCCGCGGGCTGCCTACAGGATTCACCAATTTCATCACCTCTCCCAAGGGTCAGCTCATTTTCTTCCGTGCCTCTTTGCTGCCCGTATATGGTGACATGACCGTCAGGCAAGTTAATGTGAAAAGCGAATAAAAGGCACGTATAATTATTCAAAATTAACGATTGTCAAGTACTGAAACGAATAAATATTAAAAAAAACAAATCCTATAAACAAAACAATCATTTTTGCGTCTGATAAGTACAAACATTTAAACGCTTAACATGTCTAACTTTAAAACAAGAGAATTATGAAAGCTATCAAATATGTAATCATTGGAGCCCTGATGCTCAGCATCGGCACTCCTGCCATGGCTCAGCAAGACAACAAGTCCATCATCGACAACATCTCGATTCTTATTAAGGACAACCCTGCTGCTGCAGAAGCCAAAGTAAAAGAAGTAGTTAAACAGAACAAGAAGAACGTTGAGGTTCTTTGCGGTATCGGACGTGCTTATCTCGACATCAAGGACACCGAGAAGGCAAGACAGTATGCCGACATGGCCATGAAGGTTAAGGGCGGTGCCCAGAACGCACTCCCCCACATTCTGCTTGGCGACATCTACGTGGTGAACGACGACGGTGGCAACGCCTCTATGGAATATGAGCAGGCCATCCACTTCGACAAGACCAACCCGGAGCCATACCGCAAGTATGCACAAATCAACAGCAAGGTGAGCCCCAGTGCCTCAGCCGCCAAGCTCGAGGAACTGCGCAAGGTGCTTCCCAACTACCCTGTTGATGTCATCAACGCTACTATCTACATGCGCGCCAACAACCTCACAAAGGCTTTGGAGTACTACGACAAGGTGGACAAGAACAGCATGGAGAGCAGCGACCTCGTCAACTATTCTCTTTGCGGATTCCTCAAGGGACAGTTCGAGAAGAGTCGCGATGTGGCTGAGTTCGGTGCTTCAAAGTTCCCCCGCCATCCGGCCCTCAACCGCCTGGTGTTCTTCAACAGCACCAATCTGAAAGACTACACCAAGGCTCTTGACTATGCCGACCGTCTGTTCACCAAGTCCGACAGTGCCAAGATTTCTGCCAGCGACTATCTCTACTACGGTCACGCTTACAATGGCAACAAGAACTACGACAAAGCTATTGAAATGTTCCGCAAGTGTATCGAGGTTGACCCCGATGCTAAAGCCGACGTGGCCGATGCTCTGAAGAACATCTCGAATGCATACGAGGAAAAGGGCGACTACACCAATGCCATTGCCGAGTACAAGAACTATCTGAGCAAGGTGGAAAAGCAAAGCTCTACCGACCTCAACGGCCTTGCCAGCCTCTATCGCAACTGGGGCAGCACCCTCACCGGCGCAGAGCAGGCAGCCAAGTTCAACCTCGCTCAGCAGGCTTATGACGACATGCTCGCCAAGTTCCCTGGCGATGCCGACATTGCTTCATTCGTCTATTTCATGAAAGCCCGCCTTGACGGTCAGCTCGACCCCGAGACCAAGGACTTCCGCGCTCTTGCCAACTACCAGAAACTGGCTTCTATCATCGAGCCGATGGCAGAAAAAGACGCTGCAGCCAAGAACCGTCTCATCGAGGCTTACCGTTATCTGGGTTACTACAACCTGGTGAAGAACAACAAGGCCCAGTCTGATTCTTACTGGAAGAAGATTCTTGAAATCGATCCCACAAACCAGGCTGCCAAGGATGCCCTGGGCATGTAATGCATAAAAACAACCAACATTCATAAACAACACAAACACAGAATCGCCTGCCAAACCTTTTGGCAGACGATTCTTTTTAAAGACTTAACCAACATGAAAACCCACAGTATTATTTTGCTGGGCGCATTGCTCCTTGTCAGCAATGCAACAAACGCACAACACCTTGAAAAAACCGACACCCTGCAGGAAGTCGTAGTCACCGGTACCCGAAATGCCGTCGATGTGCGCCATTTGCCCATGACCGTCACCGTGGTTGACCGCGACAAGCTCACCAAAGACTTCCAGCCCTCCGTTCTTCCGACGGTCATGCAGGAAGTGCCGGGACTGTTTGTCACCTCACGCGCCATGATGGGCTACGGAGTCAGTGGCGGAGCCGCTGGCGGCATCAACATGCGCGGCATCACAGGCGGCTCAGGCCAGTTGCTCGTACTCATTGACGGCCACCCGCAATATCAGGGCATCTACGGCCACCCCATCGCCGACAGTTATCAGACACTCATGGCCGACCGCGTGGAAGTGCTGCGAGGCCCCGCCTCTGTGCTCTACGGCTCCAATGCCATGGGCGGCGTGCTCAACATTGTCACCCGCTCCATGCACCAAGACGGTGTGCGCACCACCCTCAACGTTGGTGCAGGCAGCTACGGCACCGTGCAAACTGAGCTTTCCAACCAGCTGCGTAGCGGCAAATTCTCCAGCACAGTAGCCGCACAGTACAACCGCACCGACAACCACCGCCCACGCATGGGCTTCGAACAGTATGGCGGTTACCTGAAATTGGGCTACGACCTCAACGACAACTGGAATGCCTACGTCGATGCCAACATCACGCGCTTCAACACCAGCTATCCTGGCACAACAGACAAGCCGCTGTTTGAGGCCGACCAGTGGATTACGCGCGGTATGGTGTCAGCAGCACTCGAAAACCACTACAACAACACCAGCGGCGCACTCAGCGTTTACTCAAACTTCGGACGACACAAGATTGACGACGGAACCGCCGACCCCGCCAAGCCCACAGCCCGTTTCTTCCGCTCGAAAGACGCGCTCACGGGCATCTCCATCTACCAGAGCGCGCAGCTCTTCAGCGGCAACCGCCTGACCGTCGGCTTGGACTACATGCACATCTACGGCAACGCCTACTACACCTCCAAACAGACAGGCGAAGTGCTCGAAACACCCAACAAGCAGAGTGGCAAGTCCTACCGCAACGAGATTGCAGGCTACGTGGATTTCCGTCAGGACTTCACTACCTGGCTGACCGTTGATGCCGGTATGCGCATCGATCACCACTCCATCAGCGGCACCGAGTGGGTGCCCCAGGCAGGTGTCGTTGTGCGCCCCATTGCCACAGGCGAAATCAAGGCCATGGTCAGCAAGGGTTTCCGCAACCCCACCATGCGCGAGATGTATCTCTACCCGCCGTCAAACACCGACCTCAAGCCCGAGCGCATGTGGAACTACGAGCTGTCGTGGAACCACCGCATGAGCGACGGTTTCAAATATGGCATGAACGTGTTCTACCTCAAGGGCGACAACATGATTCAAACACAACAGGTGGATGGCAAGCCCCGCAATGTGAACACCGGCGAGATTGAGAACTGGGGCATCGAGGCAGAGGCAAGCTATCCCCTTGGCAGCTATCTCAGCGTGAGAGCCAACTCGGCTTACCTCCACATGAAAAACAAGATAGTTGCTGCCCCCGAGAGCATGGGCTACTTAGGCGTTGACTTCCACAACGGCAAATGGCGCGCCTCGCTCGGCCTGCAGCGCATCGAGAATCTCTACACCGCCGTGGGTGATGCTGAGCAGAAAGAAGATTTCTGGCTGCTCAACGCCAGCGTTTCATACGCACTCACCAACAACATCAGCCTATGGGCACGCGGCGAGAACCTGCTGGCTCAGAAATACGAAATCAACCTCGGCTACCCCATGCCCCGCGCCACCTTCATGGCCGGTGTGCAAGCCAGCTTCTGAACCACCACCATCAAAACGGGCGGCTCCCAACTGGGAACCGCCCGCTATTGTTTTTTCTCTATCTAAGTCTGTCGCTTAGGGAAGGCTGATAGCCTCAGAAGGACAAACGTCTGCGCATGTGCCACACTCGGTGCAGAGCTCAGGGTCAATAGAATAGATGTCGCCCTCAGAGATTGCTCCTGCGGGGCACTCGTCGATGCATGTGCCACAAGCCATGCAATCTTCACTAATTACGTAAGCCATAATTTAAATCTATTTTTTAGTTAATAATATGTGATTTCTCACTCCAGTACCCATTTCTAAGTACGATGCAAAGATACAATATAAATTTTAAATACCTAATGTTGGGTTTGTTTTTTTACTTACTTTAACAATGAACACAATATGCGGGCGGAAACCGCGTTATATAGGATGTATGCGAAGAATACAAACCATTGGCATCGTTGTTGTGATGATGGCCATCTGCATGCAGGCCGCGGCACAGGAGCGGCGCGTGCAGAATAAACCCTACATGGACTTGCGCCCCTTCCACTTCGGAGTGCTTGTGGGCATGCATGCCCAGGACATTGAGTTCCAGAATGTGGGCATGCAGACCGTCACGCTTGAGGACGGCACCACCGCCGAGAAGCTTATTTCGTGCGACCAGGACCGCTGGGACCTCGGCTTCACAGTGGGTGTGCTGGGCGAGACGCGCCTCAGCGAGCATTTCGCCTTGCGCGTGGCCCCGGCCATGTATTTCGGCAACAAACACCTGACCTTCCTGAACCACACCGACCACCTGGAAAACGGCGAGCCCCTCGTGATGAAGCAAGACATGAAGACGGTGTATGTGAGTTCGGCCGTCAGTCTGATTTTTGCGGCCAAGCGTTTCAACAACCACCGTCCCTACATCATAGCAGGCATCAACCCCATGCTGAACCTTTCGGGTAAGGACAGCGACATCCTGCGCCTGAAACGCTACGACGTGCTCATGGAGCTGGGCCTCGGCTGCGATTTCTATCTGCCATTCTTCAAGTTGCGTCCCGAACTGAAGTTCGGCTTCGGTCTCATCGACAACAAAGACCTTGACCACATCAACCATCTGAAAGACAAGAACTTGAATATGTACACCAACTCCGTGAGCCAGTCGAGGAGCAAGTTCGTGTCGCTTACGTTCTATTTCGAATAGCAAGCCGTTATTTCTTGGCAGTCATGTTCACCAGCAGCCTGCCGATGAAGATGCCGTGCTTTCCGTTCTGGTCAACGGGAACGTCCTTGCCATCCAGATTCTTCACATACTGCAGCTCCTCGAAGTAAGTGTGCGAGTGTCCGCCCAGCACGATGTCAATGTTTCTGGAGTTGGCAATCACCTGCTGGTCGCCCATGCCGTTTTCCACCCATCCCATGTGCGAGATGAGTATCACCAAGTCGCATTTCATCTTCTTTTTCAGGAACGTGGCCCACTCGTTGGCCTTGGCTATGGGGTCGAGATATTTCACCCCCACACAGTTGTGCGCCGACACCAGCCCCTCCATCTTCGGGTCCAATGCAAACACGCCAATCTTCACACCGTTGCGGCGGATAATGGTGTAAGGCTTCACCACCCCCTCGCAGGGCGTTCCCGTGAAGTCGTAGTTCGAGCAGAGTATGGGGAAATTGGCCATGCGGAAAATCCTTGCCATGTTCTCCAGACCGAAATCAAACTCATGGTTGCCGATGGTCGAGGCGTCGATGCCCATCTCGTTCATCAGTTTCACCTCCACGTCGCCCTTGTACATGGTGTAGTACGACGAGCCCTGCGAGAAGTCGCCACTGTCAAAGTACAGCAGGTCGGGATTCTTCGCCCGTTCCTCCTTCAGCATGGCAATGCGGCGCAGGAAACCACCCCTGCCGGCCAGCATGGTGTCCGCCAGGTTGGGATTCAGGGGCATGATGCAACTATGGGTGTCGTTGGTATGCAGAATGAGCAGCTGCTTCGTCTGCTGAGCCTGTGCTGCCAAAGCCATGGCCATGGCCAGCACTATGGTTAATGACAATCTTTTCATAATCAGTCAAATTCTTTTCATTCGTTTATTCGTCAAATTCGTAAAATTCGTTGTCCGGTTCATCCGTTTCATCCGGTTCATACTTTTCATTCGTCTAATTCGTCAAATTCGTTGTTCAGTTTTCCACCACAACTCTTCCTTCCACCTGGCTGTCAACCACCTTGCCCAGCTTCTGCTGCTCGCGGAAGTAGTCCATAATCAGCTCGCGCGTGTTGTCCTTCGGTCCGCCGGGTGAGTTCAGGTTGGTCTTAGCCTTGAAAGCCGTCATCTGGTCGTTGCCCTCGGCCAGATAGTCGAGCGTGGTCACGCGGTAGGTGGCCGCAGGGTCAACCTCCTTGCCGTCAATGAGCGCGCTGAGCAGCCGCCCGTCGGCCGAAATGCGCAGCCTTACGCCACTGCTCACGCCCTCGCCGCCACGTTTGGCAATCTGCTCAAACAGTTCGCGCACCTTCTCGCCCGTCATGTCGAAGAAACAAATCTTGTTCTCAAAAGGAGCCACGTCCAGCACGTCGCCAATGGTCACGTCGCCCTCGGCAAACGAGGCACGGATGCCCCCGATGTTATACACTGCGAAACTCACCGTCTCGCCATAGCGCTTGCCTGCCCACACCATGATATCGGCCAGCAAGTTCGACAGTTTGCTCTCGGGTCGTTCGGCAGCCAGATACGAACCCGCACGGCCCACCACAGGACCCATAACGCTGTCAACCGTCTGCTTGTAAGGAGCCAAAAACGCTGCTGCCTTTGCGTCGGGCTGCGCGTCATACCTGCTGTCAATCAGCATCCTGCTGCGGCTCACGCTCTCCATCTGGTAATGCTTCGCACACGAAGCCATGAGCACCAGCACTGCCACAAAGCCTAAATAAAGGAATTTCTTTTTCATGATATATTCGTTGTTTAAAAAGATTTTTCGAGGTACGGGGGTACGGGGGTACGAGAAATGAGAAATTTCTAACTCCCAACTCCACTACTCCCTCCCTTGGGGAGGGTTGGGGTGGGTTCCCTTCATTTCTCTTAACCCTTATACACTGCAAAAATACATCAAACCTCGCAAAAATCAAAGCACAAAGCAAGAAAAAGTGTTAAAACCCAAAAATTCTTCATTCTTCATTCTTCATTCTTCAATAAAAAACGTACCTTTGCACCCGCTTTTCGGCGCAACCGCTGGCAGCTGAAGCGTGGTTGGCCATGTTGCGTTGGAACGATAAACAAATTTAATTATTTATTTTCACAATGGATTTAATTAAAGTTGCTGAAGAAGCATTTGCAACCGGCAAGCAGTTCCCAGAGTTCAAGGCTGGTGACACTATCACTGTCGCTTACAAAATTATCGAAGGTTCAAAAGAGCGTATCCAGCTCTATCGCGGTGTGGTAATCAAAATCAACGGCCACGGCGACAAGCGCCGCTTCACCGTGCGCAAGATGTCGGGCACCGTGGGCGTAGAGCGCATCTTCCCCATCGAGTCTCCCAACATCGAGAAGATCGAGGTCAACAAGGTTGGTAAGGTTCGCCGCGCTAAGCTCTACTACCTGCGCAAGCTCACAGGTAAGAAGGCCCGCATTGCAGAGAAGAGAACCATCACGAAAGAAAGCAAGTAAGAAGCGTTGCACCATCTGCAGCCTTTGCTTTCTGTTGCAAAGCATAAAAACAGGCTCGTCGCACCACTGCGATGAGCCTGTTTTTCTGTGCAACAAATGCAACCGTATGGTACGCAGGTGTCTCACCTGCGGCAGCGGCAACATTAACAGCATCAACAGCATCAACATCAACACCTGCGACATCATCATCAACATCAACACCTGCGCTAACCGCACCAACCGCGGGTGAGACACCCACGTACCACCTCCGTTTCCTCCCAACCTCTGTGTGCGACATCTTCTCTGCGTCTCTATAAAGTCATTTTCTCTGCGCCTCAGCGTGAGATGAGACAATCGCAAAACCACTCTATACTTTGTTTCCCTAAAGTGCCACTCTACGGACACAAAGTGCCACTTTACGAGCACAAAGTGCCACTCTACGTATGAATTCTCTAGAAAATCTGCACATACACCTACATAGTGCTGTCGTAACATGTATGTTCAGGAAAACAAAGCATAACTATAGAAACGTAATACACTCCTCCCAACACCCAACTTCACTACTCCCTCCCTTGGGGAGGGTTGGGGTGGGTTCCTCCCAACACCCAACTTCACTACTCCCTCCCTTGGGGAGGGTTGGGGTGGGTCCTCCCAACACCCAACTTCACGACTCCCTCCCTTGGTGAGGGTTGGGGTGGGTTCTCTCTTTCCCACGTTACACACGGCAAAGTATTTAATACACCTAACCACCGCATTTCTCAAG
>JAFZSI010000022.1 GCA_017619445.1 Prevotella sp. | reverse complement strand
TAGCAGTTCCTTTAATCTGGTTATTGTAGCAATCAAGCTGCGTCAATGCCGTGTTCTTTGAAACGTCGAGCGAGGTCAGCTGGTTCCAGCCGCAATTAAGATATGTCAATGCCGTGTTCTTCGACACGTCGAGCGAGGTCAACTGGTTGTTGCTGCAACCAAGCCTCGTCAATGCCGCGTTTTTTGAAATGTCGAGCGTGGTCAGTTGGTTGAAGAAACAATTAAACTGCGACAATGCCGTGTTCTTTGACACGTCAAGCGAGGTCAGCTGGTTGTTTTCACAATAAAGTTCCGTCAATGCCGTGTTCTTTGACACGTCAAGAGAGGCCAGTTGGTTGCCGTTGCACCAAAGTTCTTTCAAATCCGTGTTTTTCGACACGTCAAGCGAGGTCAGCTGGTTGAATTTGCAATAAAGTGACTTCAATGCTGTATTCTTCGACATGTCTAGCGAGGTCAACTGGTTGCTTTCGCAATAAAGCCGTGTCAATGCCGTGAAATACTCAATGCCTTTCAAATCAGCAATGCCCATATTATTAACAACTATTCTGATTACCCCTGCAATCTCCTCATCCGTCAGCACTCCGTCCTGGCCGTAGTCCTGTCCCAGCACCCAGTTGCGGAAATTGTCGTCGGGGAAGGTGTTCTTGTCAATGATAATGCCAGAAGTAGATGATACGGCAACGGGGCGGACAGAGTGACCGAGGTAGCGCCAGGGGAAGATATAGCCCTGCGAGTTGATTTCGAAGCCCATTCCGTAGGCATCTATCATGGAGTTTTCGTAGAGCGATGAAGACCAATAGTAGCCCATTTCGCCGGTATCAAACAACAAATCTATCTGGCGGCAGCCTGCGGCGGGAATAAAGATAGAGGAACCATTGGATGAGGTGAACCTACAGCCGTTCACGCCATTCTCGTTGGTCCACTCACAGGTGCAGTTGTCATAAAGCTCAAATATCTGGTCAATACTCGGCATCACCCAAGGGCTTCCCCAGTTGGCCGTGGCAGCGTCGTACTGTGTGCCAGCGATGTCGGTGCCGATGTCATGGCAAGTGCCTTCTGTTCCATCGCAGTGGATGTAGGTGCTCCAATCGTAGTAGTCTTTTTCCTCTGTCTCTCCCCAGGCGTAATAGCCGCCGTAGCCCTCGGGCTTCGAGGCTCCCACGTTGCAGCAGGCCCACTTGGTGCCTGAAGGCAGGCCGAGGTCAATCATGTGGGGGTGGTTATTGTCGGGACATTGCGCGCCGGCCATCGTTGGCAGCAGCATGAGCGCACAGGCGAGCAGCATTCGTCTGATGCTTTTCGCAGTAGTTGATAGGTTTTGTTTTTTCATGATTATTTGTGTTTGGTATAAATTAGGGGTAATGGTATGTGGGTGTCTCACCCGCGATTGCCGCAGGTGAGACACCTGCGTACCATGAATTAAGCCAGTCCAAAAGTCGCGCGAAAGAAGACAGAAAAAGAAAACGTGGACTGATTACTTCGCCTACGTTCTTTTCTGGTATCGCCAAACACCTGAGCTACCTAAACGAGTAAAAGCCCACGCCGAACCGACGTGAGCATTAACTTCTACTCCTGTAGCTCCTTTTTCAATTTGGCGATTTCGAAAAGAACAAGAATAAAGCTAACGCTTCCATTTCTATATGTCTAAGTAATGTGTTATATCATGGGCAAATTGTTTTTAAATGGTTATTATATGGATTGATAACGATTCTGTGCTGCAAAGATAAGAAAAAGAATTGAAAGTCGGTGCAGTCTGCGCTATTTTTTTCTTCGACAGAGAGTTTTCGACAGAGAGACAAAGAGTTTAGATAATTGATAATTGACAATTGATAATTAACTTCGTTGATTTTTGTCACGACTCAGCCAATCATGCAAGCATGTTGGCATTCGCTGCTCCAAAAATTCATAATTTGATATAAATGACGAAGAGCGACTCCATAACCTCCATACCTCAGTGTGATAAATAGAAAATGTTAAAATCGAAAAAAGTGTGCACAATTTGTGCACAAAAAACTGTAGAAGCAAGTGTAAAGAAGGTTTGTTTCCATTGTCGGGTGTTAGTCTTATTATGGTTCTCTGGTCAATCAATGCTATTGTTGACGCTGAAAGCGTCACCGCTCAGTAACCGCAGTGTCCGAAGGACCTGCGGTAAACGATGAACGGGAAACAGCACTCTGACGGAGTGCCCCACTGGGGAGAAAGGCGACCCCTTCTGGGTCGGTGTCGCAGTTCTTGGCTGTCCGGGGGTGCTGCGCACCGCCCGGTTACTGAGCGGCGACGCTTTCAGCGTCAATAGATTATTCTTCTCAAAAAACTGTTGAGAGCATAGACCTATGATTTGTTTTTCTATAATATGCGCTTTAGAAACACATACCTATACATTAGAAACACAAAGCTGCGCTTTAGAAATACATACCTATACTTTACGAGCGCAAAGTGAAGGTTTATGAATAAATTCTCTAGAAAATCTGGGCGTAAAGCATAGGTATGAAAAAAGAGGCCCCCTTTGCGGATTTGTAAAGGGGGCTGTTGGATAATGAATTTCTTACTTTGTTATTTCAGCAAGAGTTCTCTCAGCAAGCGAGTTTACATAAGATAAGCTGCATCTCAGCATAATAACAAGTTCTTTTGCGTTCGATTTGCATTATCTTTGATGAGTGCTCAGCGTATTACAAACTTCTTGCCGTTGTTGATATAGATGCCCTTGGGGAGTGTGGGACTTTGAGCATTGGACTTCGAACTTTCAACGCGCTGGCCGTTGAGGTTGTAGATGCCACTCTGAACCTTGTGAGTTAAGTCCCCCTGCCCCCCGGTGAGGGGTGAAACTGCGTCGATGCCTGTTGGGTTGCCGAGGATGGGGTTGATGGTCAGGCTCTTGCATGAGGGCATGGTGAACGTGTAGTCGGGGGTGTTGATGGTGTTGTTCTCCACGTTGCCATTGTTGTTTATCATGCGCACGTTCCAGCCCTTGATTTGCTTGTCGGGGCTGAGCGACTGCGCGTTGAGGGTGACTGCGCGGTTGGCGTAGAACTTGCCGTCGAAGACGCCCTTGCTCAGCTGGATGCCGTTGAAGGTGAGAGAGATTTCCGCGCTGTTTTCCTTGTTGATGGTTAGCGGGATGGGCGTGCCGAGATTGTAGTGGCTGGCAAGGTGCTGATAGACGTGGTTGGTGCGTTTGCTGAGGAAGATGTCAATACGTTCCACCTCCTCTTTATAGTTGGGCCACCACTTGTTGATGAGTTCGCGGTGGTAGGGGTATTCGGTGCTGATGGCCTGGTACATGGGGTCCCACACCTCGTGAGTTCCGTTGTAGTTGAGGAAATCGCCCATGTAGATGGCAAAGCGGTCGATGAACTCGCGCTGCAGGTCTTCGTTGTCGAGCATACGGCGGAAGAGGCGCGTGTGGTCGTATTGGTTGGCCCAGTTGCGATTGGGGTCGTAGTTGGGGTTGTAGAGCCATTCAATGTAGTTGAATGCAGCTACGTTTTCAGCATCTTCTTTGCTGTAAGTGTAGAGTGCGAGTCCGAAATCGGTGTCCTTGGCAATGAAGCGCCACCGGCCGTCTTCGGTTCGTGGGCGCCAGAATACGATGTTGTTGCCGGGGAAGTCCTGGTTGTCGTAGTAGATGTTCATAATCATGAGGTTGAAGAACTCCTGCCAGTCAATCCACTGCTCGAACTCTTCCTTGGTTTGTCCGTGTCCGGCGTAGAAGTCCTTGAACTGGTTCCAGTTGTTCCAGTCGCCCTCTTTCAGTTCCCACCAGTTCTCAATCATGTCGAGGTCCTCAAGGCCGTCGTAGTTGGTGTAGATGTTGTCCTCGTTGCTTCGCTCGCGTATGTTCAGGATGCCTGTGTATTCGCCGTTGAGGTAGATAATGGCGGGTCGCCACGCTTGCCAGTCGAGGTCGGTGTGTGTGGCCATGGTTCGTTGAATGACAGCATCGCGCATGTAGAGGTAGTCGAAGTCGTTGCCCGAGTTGCGCAGTACGATGGACTTGAAGTCGTTGACACCGGGCCGCTGGTCGGGGAAGAACTCATACTTCAGACGCTTCTCACCGAATCGCTTGTTGGCATAGACGGCGAGCGACTTGCGCATGTTCGTGCGTGTGGCTCCGCCTTGTATGCGTGTCTCGCAGAGCTGGTTGAGCTTGCTTTTGGTGCCCGCATTCTCGAAGTACTCGAAGTTGATGGGGCGCCGCCAGTCGTGCTCGAAGTTGTTCTTGCCGTCGGCTTTGTTGCCTTCCACATAGATGCCGATACCCGGGTCGTAGAGATAGCGGCTGTCTGTAACAATGCTGATGACCGGCAGCGTGAGCGCGCGGTTGTTGGGAAAATAGATGTAGGAGTGGGTTGTGGAGCGGGGTGAGAGATAGCCGCTGCAGAACAGTTTCGCCCTGATGGTGGTAGTCTTGTTGATGGTGATGGGGCTTTGGTAGAGCGTGCTGTTGAAGGTTGGCTCCGTTCCGTCGGTGGTATAGCAGATGTATGTGCCTATGGGCGCGCCGTCGGGTCGGCTGAGTGTGAGTTGTATGGTGCTGTTGTCGGTGATGACTCTTCCTGTTTCGCTGAACACGGGTTCGCCCAGGATCTCCTTGCAGGTAGTTCCGCAGTTGTCTTGGCCGGGCGTAGGTGTGTCCTGATAGCCCCACTCGTCGGCACCGTTGGTCTTGCGTCCGTAGGCAATGTTGGGTGCGGGCTGTTTCTTCAGGTCCACCTTGTCAACAACGGTGGTGCCCTTGAACAGATAGACTGAGCCCTTGCCCGAATCTATGCGGAAGTCGGTGTGCATGCCGTTGCCCTCCTTGTCGCAATACACCAGGATGGTTTTGCCTGCCGCTACGCTTTTGCTTGGCAGTGCCCAAGACTCAGAGGCATCGTTGGTGAGTCCGATGCGGTAGCCGCTGAGGCTGACACTTGAGGTGCCAGGGTTATAAATCTCTACCCAAGAGTCGGGAAATTCGTTCAGGTCGTCCATAATACAGTCGATGTTCGACTGCATCAGCTCGTTGATGACGAGTTGGCCATGCGCCATCATTGCCGTGAGGGTAAATAGCATGATAGTGGTCAGATGTCGTTTCATAAGTGTATTTGTTCTTTATGGTATTTCTATAGCCGCAAAGATACGAATAATAATTGAAGAATGCGGAATGAAATGCGAAGAATCTTTCTGAATGACATGTTTTTTTTCGTTCTTTGTTCAATTTTCTTCTTTTTTCGTGCCATACTTTTCGTTTTTATAATTATCTTTGCATAAGATAAGCTGCATCACAGCATAAGAACAAGTTCTTCTGCGTTCGATTTGCATTATCTTTGTAACCAAATACACCAATACAAAAACACAAGAACATGAAGAAGCACAAATCTAAAGACTTGAATGGCATTCACTACGAAAGTCATGGTAAAGACATGAACCGGCGCGACTTCCTACGGCGGTTTGGCATGGGCGTAGGCTCGGCCGTGGCTCTCATGGCTTTGGAGCCAATCAGCGTGTTGGCAAAGAAGGATGAGAAGAAACCCGTTGCCAACCGCATGACCTATCGCGTGCAGCATGGAAGCGGTGAGCAGATTTCATTGCTTGGTTTTGGCATGATGCGCCTGCCCAACAATCAGGAAGAAGTGAACCAGCTGGTGGATTATGCCATTGAGCATGGCGTGAACTATTTCGACACGGCCCCGATGTATATGGGAGGACAGTCGGAGGTGCTCACGGGCAACGCGCTCTCGCGCCATCCGCGCGACAAATACTATGTGGCCACGAAGATGTCGAACCAAAACCAGCGGCTTTGGTCGTTGGAGGACTCGAAGAACATGTATTACCAGTCGTTCCAGCGGCTGAAGGTTGACCACATTGACTACTACCTGCTGCACAGCATCGGTGGCGGTGGCGTGGAAGCCCTTCAGGGCAGGTTCATCGACAATGGTCTGCTCGACTTTCTGCTGAAGGAGCGCGAGGCAGGGCGCATACGCCATCTTGGATTCTCCTATCATGGCGATGTGAGTGCTTTCGACTGGCTGCTTGACCACAACGACGACTACCATTGGGACTTCGTGCAGATTCAGATGAACTTTCTCGACTGGCGGCACGCCTCGCTCAACAAGGGCGGCTGGAAAAAGGATGCTGATGCTGAGTATCTGTACAACAAATGCGAGAAGCTCGACATTCAGAACGTCGTCATGGAGCCGCTTCGTGGCGGTGCGTTGGGCAAAGTGCAGAAGGAACAGGCTCAGCAGATGCAGGAAAAGCGTCCCGACGATAGTCCGGCGCGCTGGGCTTTCCGCTGGGTTGGCTCGCACACCAATATCCTCACCACATTGAGCGGCATGAATCGTATGGACCATTTAGAGGAGAATGTGGCAACCTTTTCACCGCTTGACCCATGCACGGAGAGCGAGAATGTTCTTCTGGCAAACATTGCCGACGTGATGGCTGGCTTCCCCACCATCCCCTGCACCACCTGCGAATATTGCATGCCTTGCCCCTTCGGTGTGAACATTCCGGGCAATTTTGCCTACTATAACGAGGCTGTGAACAGTCACATCCTTCCGTTGCCAGATAAGGAGGCGGCTGACTATTCTGCCCGTGTTCAGCAGTTTGCCGAAGGCTTGGAGAAAGCGCTGCCCAACAAGTCGGAGTGGGCACACGCCTGTCAGGACTGTGAGGAATGCCTCTCGAAGTGTCCGCAGCAGATTCGCATTCCTAACCAGATGGCCCGCATTGTTGAGACGTTGCGGGTGATAAACGTCTGAAGTAAGAACAAAGAAAAGCAACAAAAAAATCGCGTCGAGGTAAATCTTCCTTCGACGCGATTGTTGTAATACCGAGCTATTGTCAGAACAATAATGTCGGTATTTTGTTTCCCAAAAACTATTTAATCACAACCTTTTTACCGTTGCGTACGTAGACTCCTTTTGCTTTCGGCTGGCCGTTCAGCTCCATGCCGTTGACTGAGTACCAGGCACCAGCCTGTGTGCTGTTGTCGGTGCGCTGCAATTCGTCAATGCCCGTACTGCCAAGAACGGCCTTAATTGACAGACTCTTGCATGAAGGCACGTTGAATGTATAGGTGGCCCCATCAACATGGCTCTTTTCAACAGAACCACTGGAGGTTGTCTTTTCGATGTCCCAACCAGTAACCGCCTGACCTGCATCTGTTGTCATGCCCTTCAAGGTTATCTTGCGGTTGAGGAACAGCTTGCCGTTGAACACACCCTTTGTAAGTTTGATGTCGTTGACGAGCACTTCGGGCAGGACGGTGACACCCTTGTTGATGGTCACGGGAATAGCACTGACGTTATTCAGGAACTGCTTGCTGATGTGCTGGAGGAAGTAATCTGTGCGAGGAAGGTAGGTAGTCGATTGGCCCCACCAACCTTGCTCGGTGTATCCAGCAAGCCATTTTTTTGCATCATTGAACTTGTTGATAATCTCATCACGGCTGGTTCCTCCCCAAGTGTTATACTTGCTGCGGTGAGCAACAAACTCATCCAATGCTTCGTCCATGATGGCATCTATCGAGGCACCTGTTCCCTCTGCATTCATGAAGTCGCCCATGAAGACGCAGCTCTTGTCGATGAACATGTTCTGCAGGTCCTGGTTTTCCAGCATGTTTTTGAGAAGACGTGTTGCAGGCTCGGTGAATGCCCAGTTGTCACTTTGGTACTTGCTGGGATTGTAGAGCAAATCGATGGTGTTATAGTCAGGTTTTTTGCCATAGAGTCCGAGTCCGAAGTCTGTGTCCTTGACGATGACGCGCCAAATTTTGGGAAGACCAGACTCTGTGTCGTCATCGTTGGGGCGCCAGAACACGAGATTGTTGCCGGGGAAGTCAATATTGCCATAGAAAAGGTTCATCACCACCACGCTTAGATATTCGCTGACGTCCATCCACTGCTCATATTCAGCCTTGGTATGGCCTTTCTCGCTGTAGAAAGCCTTGAAATCTTCATAGAAGTCGATGCTGCCTTCTTTCAGTTCCTCTTCAAACAGGTTCTGGCCATTAACTTGTTCGTGGCCGATTTCTATCATGTCGATGTCCTCAAGGCCGTCGTAGTTGCTGTAAATGTTGTCCTCGTTAGAGCGCTCGCGAATGTTGAGCATACCCATATACTGGCCATTGATGTAGAGCACAGCCGTATGACCGGCCTGCCAGTCGAGGTCGGTGTTCGGACCCATGGTGCGCTGGATGATGAGATCGCGGAAGTAGAGGTCACCGAAGTCATTGCCGCCATCGCGGAGGGAGAATGATTTAAACTCTGTGACACCGGGCTTTTGGTCAGGGAAGAATTCGTATGAGAATCGTTTGTGGTCTGGGTCAAATCGTTTGTTGGCATAGAAGACCATTGACTTGAGGGCATTCGCACGCGATGCACCGCCCTGTATGCGAGTCTCGCCGAGTTGGTTGAAGATGCTTTCCGAACCCTCGCTGGTGAACAATTCAATGTTGACGGGACGGCGCCAGTCATGTGTTTTCTTGTCTTCCTTGCTGTTGTTGTTTGCAAAAAGGCCGATGCTCTTGTCGTTCAGATAGCGGTCGTCTGTCTGGACAGAGAAGATGGGAGTCGTCATGCTTCTTGGATGGAAGATATACGACTGTGCCGTAGAAACGGGTGAGAGGTATCCGTCGCAGAACACCTTGGCACGTATCACTTTGCTTGAGCTGATGCTGATGGGCGACTGATATTGTGAGCTCGACTTGGTGGGCTCGCTGCCATTTGTTGTGTAACGGATGACGGCATTGCTCGGTGCACCATCGGGAAGCGAAAGTGTGAGCGAGATGCTGCCTGATGTCATTACGCGGCCAGTCTCGCTGAAGATGGGAGCACCTAAGATTTTCTTTGCATCGCAAATCTCGCCTGTGTTTGCAGCACCGGGTGTGGGTGTAAGCTGATAGCCCCATTCGTCGGCACCGTCGGTCTTGCGTCCGTAGGCAATGTTTGGAGCGGGCATCTTCTTCATGTTCTCCAGCTTGTCGATAATCTCGTTGCCCTTGAACAGATATACGCACCCGTCCTTACCCGACTCGAGGCGGAAACTGGTGTGCAGGCCGGTTTCTTCCTTGTCGCAGTAGATTATGACATACTGTTTGGCGTTGATGGTCTTGTTAGGCAGATCCCAAGCTTTGCTTGCCTTATCTTTGACTCCCAACTTATAGTCTTGAAGATTCACGGCTTCGTTGCCGCTGTTGTACAACTCAACCCAAGAGTCAGGAAATTCGTTCAGGTCGTCCATGATGCAGTCGATGTTCGACTGCATAAGTTCGTTGATTTTGAGTTGCGCGTTTGCTGTTTGCGCTGTCAGCGCCAAAAAAAGAGCTGCAGTAAAAATACGTGCCATAAAGATGTTTAAAAATGTTGGTTGATAAATTGTTTAATTTTCGCGCAAAATTACACAATTTTCTTGGTTGCTGATTCATGATTCACACATTATTTTATTATAATGCGTGTAATATGTACAAATAATAAAGTATTTGATAGAAATAATGAAGTATGAAGAAGCTCCCCACGTTCCCGAAAAGGCATAAAAATAGCAGGGGCCTTTGGGAAGTGGGAGAGGGTGAAGGAGGATAAGGCCCCTGCCGAGAGGGATTTCTCCCTCAGTTTTTAATATAACGTCAGTTTGCAGTATTTATTATAAACGGTTGTGCTTTTTTTATAAAATTGTCTTCACAGCCTCGAGCATTCCCTTTTCCTGAATCAGGTCGAGGTCTTTTTTCACCAATTCTGCCAATCCTGCAACGTTGTGCAGGTCTTCGCCCCAGATGAATTCTGCTGAGAGCACACCGTCGGCAACCTTCTGTGTGTCGCCCGTAGCCCACAAATCCTTGAGCAGCTGCATGATTTTGGGGTCGTCGTTGGGCGTGATTTCTGCACCGTCGGCACGCTTGCCACCTTTGTAGTAGGTGATGATGGCAGCCAGTCCGAACACCAGTCCTTGCGGCAGTTCGCCCTTGCGCTCTAAGTATGTCTTTACGCCTGGCAGGTCGCGGGCCTGGAACTTTGGGAACGAGTTGAGCATGATGCTCGTCACCTGATGGTCAACAAACGGGTTGTTGAAGCGCTCCAGCACGTCGGCAGCAAACTTCTTCAGCTCGTCCATGGGCAGATTGAGCGTCTCCATGAGCTCCTCGAACTGCACTTTGTGGATATAATTGCCCAGCACGGGGTGGTTGCAGGCGTCGCGCACAATGTCAACACCCGAAAGATAGGTCACGGGCGAGAGAACGGTGTGCGGGCCGTTGAGCAGCGTCACTTTGCGCTCGTGATAGGGCTTCTCGCTCTCGGCAATGAGCACGTGCAGGCCTGCTTTCTCGGCGGGGAACTCCTCGCGCAGCTCTTCGCACGTCATGTTCTCGGCCTTCTCGATGACCCAGAGGTGGAAAATCTCGGCCTGAACCACCAGGTTGTCCTTGTAACCAATCTTCTGCTGAATGTCGGCAATCTCTTTGCGCGGGAATCCCGGCACGATGCGGTCAACCAGCGTGGCGCACACATAATTATATTTAGTGAACCACTCCTTGAAACCCTCATAGTCCTGTCCAAAATCGTCCTTCCACAGTTCAATGTACTTGTAGATGCACTCTTTCAGGTGATGTCCGTTCAGGAAAATCAGCTCACAGGGCATGATGATGAGGCCCTTTGAGGGGTCGCCGTTGAAAGTCTTGTAGCGGTGGAACAGCAACTGCACCAGCTTGCCGGGGTAGCTGCTTGCGGGAGCGTCGCTCAGCTTGCAGGCAGGGTCGAAAGCGATGCCGGCCTCCGTGGTGTTGGAAATGACGAAACGAATTTCGGGCTGCTCGGCCAGCGCCTGATAAGCCCAGAACTGCGAGTAGGGGTTCAGGGCACGGCTGATGACGTCGATACGCTCGAGCGTATTCACCGCCTCACCGTTCTGTCGGCCTTGCAGATTGACGTGATAGAGGCAGTCCTGCCCGTTGAGCCAATCCACCATGCCGCGCTCGATGGGCTGAACCACAACTACCGAGCCGTTGAAATTGGTTTTCTGGTTCATGTTCCATACAATCCAGTCAACAAATGCGCGCAGGAAGTTGCCTTCGCCAAACTGGATGATTTTCTCGGGCATCACGCTCTTAGGGGCTGTCCGTTTGCTTAATGATTTCAGGTTGCTCATGATTTGTTTTGTTATTAGACAGTTTTTATGTGTTCTTTTTCTGATGCAAAGGTAGTGATTTTTGGCAGACAATGTTTGCTTTTCGCGTCAAAAACTCACGCAAAGGTTTACGAACTCCTCGCGCTATTTTGCAATTCTGTAGCATGAATTATTCATGGAGTTATCGGGAGTTAACTGAAGTTATCGCGGTCTGCGACCGCTCAGGGAGTTAACTGACAATACTCTGGCTATTGTCCGTTAACTCCCGCTAACTCCCAATGAATTCGCAGAATTCATTTAACTCCCGCTAACTCCCGTTAATAATGTAAGGTAGAGAATTTGAGCGCAGCCCAGCGAGTTGTTTCCGTAAAGTGGCACTTTATGTCCGTGAAGTACCTCTTTGTGCTCGTAAAGTGGCACTTTATGTCCGTAATGTGAAGAGTAGTTTTTCTAAAGTGATGGTTTACGACCAAATTCTCTAGAAAATTCTACCGTAAAGTATAGGTTTGGAAAAGTGGTGCAGAAAAAGGAAAAAAAGAAACGCCACTTTACGGTGCGTAAAATGGCGTTTATAGGCTTTATGTTCGGTTGCCGGTATTTGGCAATCGGGGCAATGCTGTCGGTTTGTGCTGTGCTTATCGTGTTGCGCGGAAACTTTCCATGTTTTCGTAGCGGCGGCGCATCAGACGGTTGTAGATGTTGCGTATCCACAGGCTGTTGGTGAGGATAAACAATAGTCCGATGCCCATGAGCACGAGGTAGGCCGTGTTGCGGCTTAAGATGGAGAGCATGATGATGATGAGAATGACGGGTATAAAGAGTACCGCCATCGAAATGACGAGCTGCCAGTAGTTGGTTTCCACGGAGCCTTTGGCAATGAACTTGCTGTTGAGCGGAATGGTCTGCTTGTTATAGACTGCGCACTGGAGAATGAGGAAATACTCTATGCCTGCGGTGAACACAAAGATGGACAGGAGCATAAGCACCGAGCACTTGCCCTGCACCACGGTGGGAATCATGAGCAGCAGGGGCAGCAGCAGCATGGCAACGTAGAAGAAATATTTTGCCTTGAGCAGCGATATGATGTTTTCCTTGTGCACCATCAGTCCGTCGATGTAGTTGCCCTCGGCCGACATGACTTTTGAGAGGCCCATCAGTCCGAATATGCCGAAGTTGTAGAATGCCAGGAAGTTGCTGTTGAAGTTGTCGTCGTAGATGTCGGTGAACGACAGCAGCAGGCTGAAGATGGTGACGATGATGACCGAGGAGATGAATCCCTTGCGCATGTTCTTGTTTCGCATGATGCTCTTGATTTCGAGCTTCACGTATTCGCCCACCTCGCCAAAGCGGTCGAGGTATTTGAACTGGCTGACGTTGTGCAGCTTGGTCTGCTCCACGTTGGCCAGCTCTTTATATACGTGGGCGAACTGCATGGAGCGGTTGGCGAAGAAGAAGGCCACGAGCAGGGCGATGACTCCCAACCATGCAAGGATGTGCCAGAAGGTGAGACCTTCGCCCAGCGAGCCGTATAAGTTCATCATGAAGTCGAAGTCTTTCAGATACCACGGGGCCAGCAACAGCGCATAGACGGCTGCGGGCAGAATCCACCACCAGAAATGGTCGTTGATGAGCGTGCGAACCATCATGTACCACTGGCTGTTGATGATGATGAGCACAATCCAACCCAACAGGAATCCGAGCATGGCCAACAGCCCTTCGCTGAACAAGATGGTCATGATGGAGTAGGGCAGGAATATGGCCAACCAGAGCAGGTTGTTGGGCGTAATCATCGACGAGAAGATGAACGTCTCAATGCAGGCATGCTTGGGAATGGGCAGCAGGATGTAGGGCTTCACAAGCTGCGAGGGTGTCTGCTGTGCCATGAACCGGAAGCCGAAATCCACGGCCGAGAAGAATGGCAACAGGCCGTACAACAGTTCGTAGGGCGTGTAGGTTGAGGTTTCGTTGGCAATCAAGGCAAACAAGACGGCCAGGAAAATGAGGTAAACAACTGAAAAACCGCCCAAGATGTACATAATCACCTTGGCGGTCTTGTTTTGGTTGTAGGCCATGCTGCGCTTTTCCGAAAGACGGATGTGGCGGCGCAGCTCTCTGAGCAATTGAAATCGGTTCATCTGAGGTCTATGAGTTCTGCGTTAGGATAATCTTTAGCGTTGAAGCGGAATGCTGCATCAGACAGGTTGGCGTTTCTGAAGTTGCTGATGTTGATGGTTGTCCATCCGTTCTGCTGACGCATTTTTACCTGCGCGGGTTTATAAGTCGATTTGTTAATGAGAATATACATTTCCTGAATGGTGCGCTTCTTGTCCTGTGCGGTGAGGTGCACCTGATAGTTGTTGCCCGATGTGGAGAGCGAAAGGTTGAATCCCGTTTTGTAGAGGTTGATGAACTGATAGGGGTTCATTGCCTGACGCTCGGCCTCGTTGGGGTTGCTCACGTTCACCTCGTCGTTGTCCTTCACGTATGTCCATTGTGTCTTGCCGTCGTACCAAACGATGGCCTGACTGGTGCGGGCCAGGAACTTGTTACCCTTGATGGACACCGTGCCTGACGACTGTCCGTACTTGCCGCTCATGGTGAAGTTGGCGGTGGCACCCGATGCGTTGCCCACCACCGATGCCGTCTTGTCGAGCACTTTTCGTGCCTGTGCGGCACTGTTGGTTGTGGCGGTTTTCTTCTGGGTGGTCTTACTGGAAGTTTTCTTTTGCGTGGTTGTCTTGCTGACGGCCTTTTTCTGGTAGTATGTCTTTGCCGTAGCCGACTGGGTGCCGATGGCAGCGAAGAGCATCAGCATGGTTGTCATTACAAATATAATCTTTTTCATTGTTGTCAGTTTTTAATCATTAAACATTTTTACTTATATAGACCGCTACAGGCATAAGATTGTTTAATGACGTCAACATTTTATGATGATTTTTCACAACAATTGACTTTACTCAACGTCTGAGACCCAGAAGGAGGGTTTCAAGACTGCTTTCGTCGGCCAGCAATACTTCGCGGGGCTTGCTGCCTTGCGCTGCTCCCACAATGCCGGCCTTCTCTAACTGGTCCATCAGACGGCCCGCACGGTTGTAACCAATGGCAAAGCGCCGCTGAATCATGCTTGTGGAGCCTTGCTGCGAAAGGACAATGGCATGGGCCGCATCCTCAAACAGCGGGTCGAGGACGCCAACATCCATGCTGCTGCCTCCGCTGCCGCCATCGCCATCGTCTGTGGCTGGTGCAGGCAGTTCGAGTGGCGCAATAGGTCCTTGCTGGCTGGCAATGAATTCGTTGATGCGCTCCACTTCGGGCGTATCGACAAAAGCGCATTGCACGCGAACAGGCTCGTTGCCGTTGAGGATGAGCATGTCGCCTCGGCCGACCAACTGGTTGGCTCCGGGACGGTCGAGAATGGTTCGTGAGTCTATCATTGAGCTTACGCGGAAGGCAATGCGGCCCGGGAAGTTGGCCTTGATGGTTCCGGTAATAATATTTGTGGTAGGACGCTGGGTGGCAATCACCATGTGTATGCCTACGGCGCGTGCCAGCTGGGCAATGCGGGCAATAGGCAATTCTACTTCCTTGCCTGCCGTCATGATTAAATCGCCGAATTCATCGATAATTACCACGATGTAAGGCATGTACTCGTGGCCGTGTTCGGGATTCAGCTCATGGTTGATGTATTTCTCGTTATACTCCTTTATATTGCGGGCCTTTGCAATCTTCAGCATGTCGTAGCGGTGGTCCATCAGCTTACACAGGCTGTTCAATGTGCGCACAACCTTGGTCACATCTGTGATAATGGCGTCTTCTTCGTCGCCTTCAACCTTGGCCATGAAATGGTTTTCGATAGGGGTATAGACGCTGAACTCAACCTTCTTCGGGTCGATGAGCACAATCTTCAGTTCGTTGGGGTGTTTCTTGTAGAGCAGGGAGGTGATGATGGCGTTCAGGCCAACCGACTTACCTTGTCCGGTGGCTCCGGCAACGAGCAGATGGGGTATCTTAGCCAAATCGACCATGAATACCTCGTTGGTGATGGTCTTACCAAGGGCCAATGGAAGTTCCATTCTTGACTCTTGGAATTTCTTTGAGTTCAGGATGCTCTCCATCGACACGATGTTCGACTTCTTGTTGGGCACCTCGATTCCAATGGTTCCTTTGCCGGGAATGGGGGCGATGATGCGGATGCCCAGGGCTGCAAGACTCAGGGCAATGTCCTTCTCGAGATTCTGAATCTTGGAAATACGCACACCTTCTGCAGGCTGTATCTCATAGAGCGTGATGGTCGGACCAACGGTTGCCTTGATATTGCGTATCTGCACGCCGAAACTGTTGAGCACATTCACAATCTGGTGCTTGTTGGCGGTCTGCTCGTCCATGTCGATGTAGGGCTTGCCGTCGCTTTCGTATTTCTTCAGCAGGTCGAGCGTAGGATATTTGTATTTGGTCCAAGGCTCTTTGGGGTTAATGGGCGTGTTCAGGTCGTAGTTGCCCACAACAGTCTTGCCCTTTGCCTCCTCCTCGTCTTGGCCAACCTCAATTTCCATATCGGCATCACCGTTTGTTTTCCTGCGGCGTCGGCCTGTGGAGGTGGTTCCTCCATTTTCTGAATCAGCATCGAGGTCGTCCTTCAGAAAGTTCGCTTTTTCTGGCGCGTTTACTATGGTTCCATTTTCCTCACTAAACTCCACCGTCTGCGGCTCAGGGTCGTCGAACACTTTCGGGTCGTCCTGTGTCACTATGGGTTGCCAGGGCTTTTCGTCCTCGTTGTCTTTTTCGTTGTTGGTAATCTTAAATGGTATCTTGCTGCTGACGTATTTCATCGGATTGAGCATTTTGCGCACCACATCGATGGTTTCTGCACTCAGATAAGTAAGGAATATAAGCGCTATGAGAACCAAGACGGCCGTCAGACCAGGAGGACCAATCAGGTTTTCGATGGTCTGACAAATAAACAGGCCGTGGTCGCCACCGGGATTGAATACCTGATCGCCCATGATGGGAGTAAGGAACTTGGCAAAGGTTACCGAGCACCATATCATGATTACCGCCAGACAGAGAAACCATTTCAGGAGATTCACTTTGTAGGCTTTCATAAGCCGTAAACCTACCAAGCCGATGAAGATGGGAATGGCAAATGCAGAGATTCCAAAACAACGCGCAATGAAAAACCATGAGAGCAAAGCGCCGATGGAACCGCAGTAATTTGCAAATTCGCGGTTGCTGTTCAACACCTCACCAGGGCGCAGGTCAAGCACCATACTCTGGTCGGCCTGGCCTGTAGTGAAATAGGAAACAAAGGCAATGGTCACATATATTGCTATGAACAGCAGAAACGTTCCGATGAGGAAGTTAACAATGTCGTTGCCGAAAATATTTTTGAGCCCTACTGCTTCGCTGAAAGTCTTTGCAGGGCGGGGTGTTGCTTTCTTCTTAGCCATCTGTTCGTTCGGTTTTTTGCAGACTGTTGGCAGCCCTTTGCTGGGCCGATGGATTATTTTTCTGCAAAAGTAAGTAAAAACGCTGAAAAATAGCCATAAATTCGTAACTTTTTTCTAATTTTGCACTCTGTAATGAAAAAATTGATTTATAACAAGTTTGACAAACACAAAATTACCAGTCTGCCGCGCGTTCTTTTCGATGGCAGGGTGATTGTCATTCTTAGCCCAGGAGAAACCGAACGGGCTGTTGACTACTTATTGTCTCAGCCTATTCTTGGCATAGATACAGAAACCCGCCCGTCGTTTAAAAAAGGCGTGGTCAACATAGTGAGTCTTCTACAAGTGGCCACGCACAACACTTGCTTTCTTTTTCGCCTTAATTACACGGGAATGACCCCTGCTATCATCCGTTTTCTGGAGGATACAACGGTTCCTAAAATCGGTCTTTCGCTTCACGATGACATGATGGCTTTGCATAAGCGCACAGAGTTTACTCCAGGCTATTTTATTGACCTTCAGAAACATGTCTGCGAAATTGGTATTGAGGATCTGAGCCTCCAGAAACTTTATGCCAATCTTTTTGGCCAGAAAATCAGCAAAGGACAGCAACTTACCAACTGGGAAACAGGCGTTCTCAACGAAAAACAGAAACGTTATGCGGCTACAGATGCCTGGGCCTGCATCAAACTATATGAGGAACTTACCAGGCTCGAACAAACGCATGACTTTGAACTTGTTGTAGTACCAGAAGAAACTCAAGATAATGCGATGAAACCGCAGGATTCTTGATAATCTCGTCGAATAATCCGTTTTTACCTATGTATAAAAGTGTTTTCCTGAAAAAAGGCAAAGAAGAAAGCCTTAAGAGATTTCATCCGTGGGTGTTTTCCGGGGCTGTTGAGCGAATGGATGATGGAATTGAGGAGGGAGAGTTTGTAAGAATCATCGATTCCAACGGTCATTTTATCGCAACTGGCCATTACCAGATTGGCTCTATTGCGGTTAGGGTGCTCACCTTCGAAGATATTGAAATAGATGGTGCTTTCTGGAGAAAAAGAATAGCAGAAGCCCTTGAAATGCGTAAAAGCATCGGTATAGCAGACAATCCTAACAACAACACTTACAGGCTTATACATGGTGAAGGCGACAATCTGCCCGGTCTTGTAATCGACTGCTACGGAAAGACTGCTGTCATGCAGGCTCATAGTGTTGGAATGCATGTTTGCCGTCAGGAAATTGCGCAACAATTGGCTAATGTGATGGGCCAGCGAATAGAGAACATTTATTACAAGAGTGAAACCACGCTGCCGTTCAAGGCTGGTTTAGGACAGGAGAATGGTTTTATTGTTGGTGGAAGCGATGATAATGTGGCTGTTGAGAATGGTTTGAGTTTTTATGTTGACTGGTTGCGGGGCCAGAAAACGGGCTTTTTTGTTGATCAACGTGAAAACAGAAGTCTCCTTGAGCGTTATGCCCGCAACCGTTCGGTTTTGAACATGTTCTGCTATACAGGTGGCTTCTCGTTCTATGCTATGCGCGGCGGAGCCAAACTCGTTCATTCGGTTGACAGCAGTGCTAAGGCAATAGAATTGACCAACAGGAATGTTGAGCTGAATTTCCCAGGTGATAAACGGCATGAGGCTTTCTGCCAAGACGCATTTAAGTTCCTCGATGCTGCCGATGACAAATACGACCTGATAATTCTTGACCCTCCTGCGTTTGCCAAGCATAGAGCTGCGTTGCATAACGCTCTGAAAGGCTATACTCGTTTGAATGTGAAGGCGTTTGAGCGAATTAAGAAGGGAGGAATCTTGTTCACGTTCAGTTGTTCTCAGGTGGTGAGCAAAGACAATTTCCGCAACGCCGTGTTTACTGCAGCTGCTCAGAGCGGCAGAAATGTGCGAATCCTGCACCAGCTTCACCAGCCTGCCGACCATCCCATCAACATTTATCACCCTGAAGGAGAATACCTGAAAGGGCTTGTCTTGTATGTTGAATGAGCATGTCTGCGCATTCTGTATAGGCCGCATCACGAGCAATAGATTACGATTAAATTCCCATGATTAAACACAGAATAGCTGATTTCATCGCAAAAAACAACCTTCTGAAACCAGAAGGTAAGTATCTTGTGGCGCTTTCCGGAGGTGCGGATAGCGTTGCCTTGTTGCTGCTTTTAGGTGAATTGGGCTATCAGACCGAGGCTGTGCATTGCAACTTCAATTTGCGGGGCAGCGAGTCAGACCGTGATGAAGCTTTCTGTGTATTGCTTTGTGAGCAAAACAACATTCCTCTCCACCGCATTCATTTCGATACTAAAACTTATGCGGAACTGCATAAGGTGAGCATTGAGATGGCTGCCCGTGATTTGCGTTACCGTTATTTCGAGCAGTTACGACAGGACATCGGGGCGGACGGTATTTGTGTGGCTCACCATTCAGACGACCAGGTAGAAACCGTGTTGCTCAACCTGATTCGTGGCACAGGAATCCACGGACTTACGGGTATGGCTCCTCAAAATGGATATGTGTTGCGGCCATTGCTTTGTGTTAGAAGGAGTGAGATTGAGTCTTGGTTGCACAAGCGCCATCAGTCGTTTGTAACTGACAGCAGCAACCTGACAGATGATGTGTTAAGGAATAAAATCCGCCTGAATGTTGTTCCACTTCTAAAAGAAATAAATCCCTCTGTTTCAGATAATATCTGCAAAACGGCTCATCTGTTGCATGAAGCAGAGAAAATGGCCGATTCGGCTTTGATTTCCGTAGAACAGAACGGAGATATGGGTATCAAAATTCCTATTTCACAAGTGTTGAAGTCGGCCTCTCCGCTCTATACGCTGCACAGTTTGTTGAAGGAATATGGTTTCATGTCTGCTCAAATCGGACAGGTTGTTGACAAGCTTGGCGTAGCGGAGTCGGGTAGGGTGTTCAATTCTGCAACTCACCATTTGCTTATTGACCGAGAATGCATCTTTATAGAGCCAAAACAGGAACAGAAACGGGCAGTCAGGATTCCTGAACCTGGCACTTACGTTCTCGATGACAATCGTCGTTTCAGGGTGGAAAAGTTCGATAAATCCGATGATTTTTTCCTTGACAAGCGGGCCGACGTGTGCTTTTTGGATGCTTCAAAAGTGCGTTTCCCGTTAACAGTTCGCACTCTGGAGCCCGGTGACCGTTTTGTGCCGTTGGGCATGCATGGCAGCAAATTGCTTTCAGATTTTCTTACCGACCGCAAACTCACGCTTTTCGAGAAGCAACGCCAGCTTGTGGTTGCCGATGCTTCAGGCGAGATTGTCTGGGTGGTGAACCAACGGCCTAATGAAGGGCAAAAAATTACGGATGACACGCAAGGCATCATCCGTATGGAGCTTGTGTAAACTTTCAATCCGTCTTTAACTCTCTTCCTCTGCAATAGGTGCTGCTTCGGCTTTCACTTCGAAAGTCAGTTCCTCGGCATCTTCCTTTTTGTCAACCACGATGGTGTTGCCAGGCTTCAGACTGTCGTCGAGCAGCATTTCACAGACGCTGTCTTCGATGTAGTTTTGGATGGCACGTTTCAGCGGACGAGCGCCAAACTGCACATCATAGCCCTTTGTTGCCACAAATTCCTTGGCCTTGTCGGTGATTTCCATCTTATAGCCCATGTCGCCAAAGCGCTTGTAAAGTCCACGCAGTTCGATGTCGATAATTTGCTTGATGGCATCGAGGTCCAACTGGTCAAAAGTGACGATTTCATCGAGTCTGTTCAGGAATTCCGGCGAGAACTGTCGGCTCAGGCTTTTCTGAATGATGGAGCGAGCGTATTCTTTGTCCTTTTCATCGGCACTAATGCCCATTCCACCAGCATTGAAGCCCACGCCACGGCCAAACTCCTTCAGCTGGCGGGTGCCGGCGTTCGATGTCATGATGATTACCGTGTTGCGGAAATCCACCAATCGTCCGTTGCCGTCGGTCAATCGGCCCTCATCGAGCACTTGCAACAGCAAATTGAACACATTGGCATGAGCTTTCTCGATTTCATCGAGCAAAACGATGCTGTAGGGCTTGCGACGCACCTTCTCAGTCAGCTGTCCGCCCTCCTCATAGCCCACATATCCCGGAGGAGCACCCACAAGGCGCGACACATTGAAACTCTCGGTGAATTCGCTCATATCTACTCGAATCAGCGCCTCGTCGCTTCCGAACATGTGTTCGGCCAGTTTCTTGGCCAGATATGTCTTTCCCACGCCCGTAGGTCCGAGAAACATGAAGACGCCGATGGGATGGTTGGGCGATTTCAGACCAACACGGTTGCGCTGAATGGCTTTAACCACCTTGTCGATGGCTTTGTCCTGTCCGATGACCGAGCCTTTCAGCGCGGGCCCCATGTTCTTCAGCCTGACGCCTTCTGCCTCAGCCATGCGTTGCACAGGCACACCCGTCATCATCGAAACGACATCGGCCACTTCGGCTTCTGTCACAGTCTCGCAGTTGCTTGTGTCGCCTTCCTCCCATTTCTTCTGTAGATTTGCCAGTTCTTCCTCCAGCATAGCCTGACGGTCTCGGTAGCCGGCAGCCAGTTCAAAATTCTGATTCCTCACGGCAGCCTGCTTTTTCTCCTTTACCCGACTGATTTCCTTCTCTTTGTCTGTAATTTCTGCAGGAACCTCGGCGTGTTGCAGGTGAACCTTTGCGCCCACTTCGTCCATTGCATCGATGGCTTTGTCGGGGAAAAATCTGTCTGTGACATATCGTTCTGTCAATTTGACACATGCCATGATGGCATCATCGGTATAACGCACGTGATGGTGGGCTTCGTAACGGTCTTTGATGTTTTGCAGAATCTGAATGGTTTCCTCAGTTGTTGTAGGCTCAACCATTACCTTCTGGAAACGGCGTTCCAAAGCTCCGTCTTTCTCGATGGAATTGCGGTATTCGTCGAGTGTGGTGGCACCGATGCATTGAATGGTGCCGCGGGCCAACGCGGGTTTCAGAATGTTTGCGGCGTCCATGCTGCCGGGCGTAGAACCTGCGCCCACAAGCGTGTGAATCTCGTCGATAAAGATGATTACCTCGGGATTCTGCTCGATTTCCTTAATCAGGGCCTTGATGCGCTCCTCAAATTGTCCGCGGTATTTTGTACCAGCAACCACACCCGTCAGGTCGAGTGTTACGACGCGCTTGTTGAACAGAATGGGGCTGGTGCGGTGTTTCACAATCAGCTGGGCAAGTCCTTCCACAATGGCGCTTTTGCCCACGCCGGGCTCACCAATTAATATAGGATTGTTTTTCTTTCTGCGGCAGAGAATCTCGCTGACACGCTGAATCTCGCGCTCGCGGCCAACACAAAGGTCGAGCTTGCCTTCAGCAGCAGCCTTTGTCAGGTCTGTGCCGAAATTGTCGAGCACGGGTGTCTTGGAATTCCCGCGAGCTGTTTGTGTGGCTGTACCTGGCTGACGCTGGGCGTTGCTGTTGTTTGCCTGCGGGTTGATTCCCTCCTCGTCATCCTCGTCTTCGTCAGGAAGTCCCAGACCGTTGCGGGTGGGGCTTGCGGCTCTTTGTAAGAATGCTAATGTGTTTTCGTAATTCATGTTGTTGTTTTCTAATACTTCTTTTGCGCCGTTGTTCACCTGGTCGTGCAAGATGGCCAGCAACAAGTGTTGCACGTCAACCATCTGCGTGTGCTGGATGCGCGCCTCAAGCACAGCGAGCTTCAGAATGTTGCTTGCGCGCTCGTTGAGCACCAGTTCTTGGGTGTTGACAGGGCGCATGAAATCGTCCTCCCGCACTTTCTCTTCCAGGAGCCACTTGACGTTTTTCAGATTCAAATCAAAATTCAGGAACAAGTCTCTCACGGGGCCGTCCTTCTCGCGCAACAGACCCAGCAACAGATGCTCCGGGCCAACCGAGCGGCTGGCCAGGCGTGCTGCTTCCTCTCGGCTGAAGGCCAACACCTGAGATACTTTTGGTGAAAACTGATTGGTCATATACTCTTATTATCCTTATCCTTTCAAGTCCTTTTTTCTTTGTTTTCTCTTTTCGCTTTTTTGTCGTATTGAGATGTAATAATTGTTGTCAACAAACATCGTGCCACTTTTTTTTCGTTATTTGTGTCATTAATCCTGAGCGTTGCTGAATTGACATTCTGCGTGATGAAAACAACTCTTAGTTTTACGCTCGAATTTTCTAGAGAATTTGCACGTAAAGCATTGCTTTATGAAAGCCAAATAAACAATGGCACGTGTAAAGTGGGACTTTGTTGTTGTAAAGTGTTGCTTTATTGTTTTAAAGTGCCACTTTATTGCTGTAAAGCGTAGTTCTGCTGAACTTTCATACCGGATGAGGAGCTTTGACGATGGAGTTTTTAAAGCATTCCTTTTGTGGAAGGCAGTTCAAAGTGATAGATGTCGCGGCGCACAGCCATGCGGAGCGCACGGGCGAGCGCCTTGAAGATGCCCTCAATCTTGTGGTGCTCGTTGTCGCCCTCTGCCTTGATGTTGAGGTTCATGCGGGCGGCGTCGCTGAGGCTCTTGAAGAAGTGGAGGAACATTTCGGTGGGCATTTCACCAATTCGATCGCGGTGGAACTCAGCATCCCATACGAGCCACGGGCGTCCGCCAAAGTCGAGTGCCACCTGACAGAGACTGTCGTCCATAGGCAGGCAGTAGCCATAGCGTTCGATGCCCCGTTTGTCGCCGAGGGCTTTCAGAATGCATTCGCCAAGGGCCAGCGCCGTGTCTTCTATGGTGTGGTGCTCATCCACATGCAGGTCGCCGCGTGTATGGATGGTGAGGTCCATCATGCCGTGACGGCCAATCTGCTCGAGCATGTGGTCGAAGAAACCGAGACCGGTGCTGATGTCGCATTTGCCCGTGCCGTCGATGTTCAGGCTGACGTATATGTCGGTTTCCTTGGTGGTGCGTTTCACCTCGGCGGTGCGCTCTCCGGCGAACAGCAGTTCGGCAATGCGGTTCCAGTCCATCCCGTCGCGCCCCAATATCAGCGCCTTGCAGCCCATGTTCTCCGCCAATTGTTTGTCAGTTTCGCGGTCGCCAATCACGTAGCTGTTCGCAAGGTCGTATTGCGGATTGTTGATGTATTCTGTCAGCATTCCTGTGCCCGGTTTGCGGCAAGGGTGGTTATCCTCGGGAAAATGGCGGTCAATGAGAATGTCGTCGAAGGTGATGCCCTCGTCTTCCAGAGCCTGGAGGATGAAATTGTGCACAGGCCAGAATGTATCCTCGGGAAATGAGTCGGTTCCGAGGCCGTCCTGGTTGCTCACCATCACGAAACGGAAGTCCAGTTTCGAACGTATGAACGACAGGTTGCGGAATACGCCTCGTGTGAAGCGCAGTTTCTCAAAAGCGTCAATCTGTTCGTCGGCAGGTTCCTCAATGAGCGTGCCGTCGCGGTCGATGAAAAGTATGCGTTGTGGTGTCATTGTGTCAGAGATTCTTGAATTGTTTCCTTTCAGATTCAATGGCTTCGATGGAGCCGTAAACGTAGAAGTTGGTGGTGTAAATGGCCAGGCATGCAAACACAGAGAGCGAGATGCAAACAATGGCCGTGATGCCCATAAGCCACGGCATGTAGCCCGGCATTCCGCTTGCGTCGCCCAGCACCAGCGTTCCCATGACCGACATGCCTGATGCAAACATGAGTACGATGAGTGGCAGTGACAGGACGCTGACCGCCACAGCAAGCAACGCCCATGTCAGCAGATTGACAGCAAAGATTTTACCGATGTGGCGCAGTCCCTTGGGATAGGTCTCGCGCAGGGTTTTCACGAAGTCGCCGCCGTCCATCACATAGCTGTAGAAGGTCTGCAACAACGGCATGACGAACACAAGGAATAGCACATTGGCAACCGTGACACCCAGAATGATGGTGATGAACATGGTGGTTGTAGGCTGTGCGATGGCTAATGGAATCAGCTTTACGTAGGCGAAACTAATGATGGCCGAGACGATGAGCACGATGACGATGAAGGGCAACTGACGGAGTGCTGTGATGAACGTCTCAGGCATTCGTGCGAAAGCGTTGATGTGTGGCAGGGTGCCGTTGTCGCGGAAATGCTTGAGCAGCATCATCACCCGTGCCAGGAGAACCAGCTCTACCGCTACGAACAGGATGAGCGAGAGTACGATGGCAACCACATTGCTGCTTGAAGCCTGCTGTGAGAACAGGCTAATGATGGTGGAGAATACGCTGTGGTAGTAGAACCATGCGAAAATGGCCATCAGCACGATGTAGGGCCATGTAGCCCTGAGAATAGTCACAGGATGGTTGGCAATGAGTTTGAATCCATTGCGTATGCAGGCAGCGTAGCTGCGTGGTTTGAAGATGTGGCTTCTTTCTTGTGCGTCCATAATTGTTCTGTTAATGAAAAACTTTGCACCGTCTGGCGTGTGGCGTTCGCTTCAGATGGTGCAAAGTTACGAATATTTGTGTTTATTTGTTACCAAAAAAGTGACAAATATATCAAAATGAGCACAAAAAAGGTTATTTCTTCCAAAAACGGGCAGTAATGTCCTCAAATGTGCCGTCTGGTGCCTGCCGGTAAAGGCGTTGGTTGGTGGTTGGCTCTTTTAGTGGTCCTAAATGGCGCAGGAACGGGCCAATTTTGATGTAGTCGAAATCGGCCTTGCACACCATGGAGGGCACCCGCAGCCGTCCGCTGTACCATGCCACTTTCAGCATGGGATATTCTTCGTGCACATATTGCGCCAGCATGTTGATGCCCTTGGGGTCTGCATCGCCTCCCATGAACGCCACGCAGGTGATGTCGTTGCCGAATTTCTTCACGAAGTCGTCCAGGGCGTCGGTGTCCAATGGCAGTCCGACGTCTTCCCACAGATAATAGCTGTGGCAGCCGGGGCAATGGCAGGGGCAGTTGGAGATGTTGATGGCCAGCGTCACTTCGTCGGGTATTTCCTGAAATACTACGCCGGTATTCACATATTTGAGCATACTGGTTTATTTTGCATGCGCGTAGAAACGGCGGGCAGCCTCTTCCTGACGGGCCTGCGAGAAGTTGCTCACTCGTTTCAGGTAGCCAATGATGCGGGTCATGTAGTCCACGTTCTTCGAGTGGCAATGGGGACACTCGTGCAGATAGCGCTTGTCGATGGTTCCGCATTCGTTGCAAACCGTATTGGGAATGTTGAACGTGAAGTAGTTGCAGCCTTCCTTGGCAGCCACCTTCAACAGGTGCAGATACTGCTCTTTGGACAAGTGTTCATCGAGGTTCATGTGTAGTGCCGAGCCTCCTGTGAGGTGCTCAATGTAAGGCGTTCCGTGCAGTTTGAACTTGTCGATGACGGTGAGCGAGTCGTCTTCCACCACATAGAAATAGCTGTTGTAGCAGTCGCGCGGCACAAAATAGCCGTCCTCGCGGTCCCATTTAGCGTGTTTCACACCAACGTTCTCTGCGGGAATCATCTCGCAGTTGAACATCACGTCCTTTGTGCGGTATTTCTTGTTGTACTGCTCAATCAGGCCCAGAATGCTTTGCACGAAGTGCAGGTAGTCGTCGTTGGGTGTAATCTTGAGGCCCATGAACTCGGCAGCCTCCACCAGTCCGTTGATGCCGATGGTGAGATACTGGCGCGAAATGTTGATATAGCCCGCGTCGAACAAGGGCAGCATGCCGTGGCTCTGCAGTTCCTTCAGGTTCTCGTTGTATGCCAGCTGCACTTTGTGGCAAAGGTCGATGACTTGGCCCAGATACTCCAGGTAGTCCTGCCCGTTGTTCACGGCGTACTGAATGCAGCGGTTCAGGTTGATGGTAAGCACGCTCTTGGAGCCTGTGCTCACACCGCCGGCTCCGAGCGTATAGCTGAAACCGTTGTCGGTAATCTCGTTGCGCAGTCGGCAGCAGCTGGAAAGCGAGTCGGCGTTGTCGCTCATATACGTGAAGAACGAGTGGCCCTCTGAGTACATTTCTGCGGTGAAATCGCCCCATTCGGAGTCTTTGCACTCGCCGTTCTTGTCGGTGAGCAGCGCCATAGTTTCTACGGGGAATGTGAGCAGCGTCTTGGTGCGTTCCTTGTTGAACCACTTCATGAATCGCTTCTGCAGCCACGACAGTCCTTCCCAGTCGGGCTTCGAGCCGTCGGGGAAATAGAAGTCGCCGAAGATGCTCTCGAAGTAGTAACGGTCGTAGTAAGCCACGTTCCAGAACACGGCCTGATAGTTGCGGGCGCCTGTGGGCTGGTTGAGCGAATAGACGATTTGCTCGAAGTAGTCGGTAATCACTTTGTCGATGGTGCGGCGTTTCAGACTGAGGTCCACCACCTCGTCGGGGTGCTGGTAGTAGTCCTTGCCGTATTCCATACCGATGAAGTAGTTCATGTACATCAGGAACTCGGGCGTGGCACATGCGCCGCTGAGCATGCTCGACACCATGAACACCATGTTGACGAATCCGCCGCAGAAACTCTTCAGGTTGGTGGGGGCAGTAGAGTTGCCGCCAATGGAGGCCGTTCCGCCGATGAGCCAGGGATACATGGTGATGGAAGCGCAGTAGTTGGCCAGCGATGTCTCGTCGTTCTTATATATAAAGTGGTGGGTCAGCTTGTCGATGTATTCATCGGCCAGTGGCTTTCCATACATCTTCTTGATGCGGTCGGTCAGCAGACGGCGGTTCAGTCGGATGAAGTTCGATTTTGGCAACTCTCCGATGAGCGTTGCAATATTTTTGTGTTCAACATTTGCGTTGGCGTCATATTTTGAACCAGTTGCCGCGTTCACCGACTCACAATATTCTGACAGGAATTGCAGCTTGGCCAGCGTCTCGCGGTCCTCGGAGTGCTGCTGTCTGTAGAGCATGAACGACTTGGCCACCTTGTAGAATCCCTCGCGCATGAGGGCCTCCTCAACCTGGTTCTGAATGTCTTCAACCTTTATATCATCCTGCATGTCTAAGTGACTGAGAATCTTTGAGATAGTTCCCAAGTCGGCAGGCTCATTTACACTATCGAACGCCTTGATAATGGCATTCATAATCTTGTCGAGAGAGAAACGGTCCTTCGTGCCGTCTCGTTTGGTAATAGTGAAATTTTTAATTTCCATGATAACAGAGTATGTATAGTTTTTAGTTATTGTTGACGTCTAATGTTTTCCGTTTTGGGAAACTTTTTTCGAAAATCGTTTTCAAAAGTTTTCCATTTTGGATAACTCGAATCGAGTGCAAAGATACATAATTTTCCGAAAACAACAACTATCTTGAACATTTTTTTTCTAAAATTTTTTAGTTTTCTTCCTTGTCCGCGTTTCTTCAATAGTTGTGTCCTATGTTCTCTGATGCCAATTTCAGGGCTAAAGGAAAAGAAAAAGCGTTTTTCGCTTTGATTTCTGCTTGCTTATGCTTACCTTTGCACCACGAACGCAGTGTTCCGGCGCTGCCGCTGGTGCCTTGAGGGCACGAGAGGAAAGTCCGGGCAGCACAGGGTGCTCCACTTCCGAAAATAGAAGCTATTGGCGACAGTAGGATCTGGCAGAAGAAAACAACCGCCCGCAAGGGTAAGGGTGAGAAGGTGGTGTAAGAGACCACCAGGCGACGGGTGATCGTCGTGCTGTGCCATCTGGAGGCTGCAAGTTCATGTAAACCGCCGTCAGAGAGAGTTGCCCGCTCAACGGCTCTCGCCCACATCTTCCTTCGGGATATGTCGGGGGAGACCGCGGCGGAGGGTAGAATGCTAAAGCCGCAGGGTGACTTGCGGATTAGATAAATGGCAGGCGCTCCGCGTGGCCGAGAGGCTCACGGAGAACAGAACCCGGCTTACAGGAACACTGCTTTCTTTTTTTAGACAGAGAGATGTTTCGACAGAGAGACATAGAGATGTTTCGACAGAGAGACATAGAGATGTTTTTTGACAATTAGACAATTAGACAATTAGACTATTAGAAATTCTCAATTCTCAATTCTCAATTCTCAACTCTCAATTCTCAATTCTCAACTCTCACCCCTCAAACCCCAAAAAGAATGTGGAAGAAAATCGTAGATATAGCCAAGTTTCTTGTTTCTGAGCTGTCCGCCAAAAGGGTGTTCGACTCCGCGGCAGCCCTCACATACTCCACACTGCTGGCCATCGTGCCCATTCTGGCGGTGGTGTTCGCGGTGGCGCGTGGTTTCGGCTATAACAAATACATTGAGGACTGGTTTCGCAACGCGCTGGCCAGCCAGCCGCAGGCGGCAGAGATTCTTGTGGGCTTCGTCAACTCCTACCTCGTACACACCAAGAGCGGCATCATTCTCGGAATGGGCCTGCTGTTCATGCTGTGGACCGTGCTGATGCTGGTGAGCAACGTCGAGAAGACGTTCAACGCCATCTGGCAGGTGAAGATACCGCGCGGCCTCTTCCGCACCTTCACCGACTATTTTGCCATGCTGTTTCTCGTGCCCATCATCATCGTTCTCATGGCCGGTATCTCCATCTTCATGGCCACCGTAGCAAGCAACCTTGACCAGTATCTCGTCATCGGCCCCATCTGGCGCTTCCTCATCAAGCTCTCACCTTATATTATTATGTCGGGCGTGTTCATCGCCATGTACGTGTTCATCCCCAACACCAAAGTGAAGCTCAAGTCGGCCATCGTGCCGGGCATCCTGGCGGGCATCGCCATGCAGCTCTTGCAGTACCTCTACATCCATTCGCAGATATGGGTGAGCAGCTACAACGCCATCTACGGTTCGTTTGCGGCCCTGCCCTTGTTCATGCTCTGGGTGCAGTTCTCGTGGTCCATCTGCCTCTTCGGAGCCGAGCTCACCTACACCACGCAGAACCTTGAGGACTATGCATTCCTGGCCGATTCATCGGAAATGAGCCACCGCTACAGAATCATGCTCAGCGGCATCCTGATGAGCCTCATCTGCAAGCGGGCCGACGAGGAGGGAAGTCCCTACACGGCCCTGCAACTGAAACTGGCTACCGACATCCCCATCCGCATCACCCACGACCTGCTCTACGACCTCTGCCGCGCAGGACTGCTCAAGGAGTATGTGGGCAGCGACGAGAAGAGCGAGGAACCCGTCTTTGTGCCCGTAGGCTCCATCGACAAACTCAGTTTCGGCAAGATGGTTGACCGCCTCGAGGCCTTAGGCAAATGGACCCTGACGGTGGACCTCCACCAGTTCTCAAACCCCAACTGGGAAAAAGCCTTCAGCATCCGCCGCAACTATCTCAACAACGGCCGCGACATCCTGCTCAAAGACCTCTGACACGCTTTCCCCTTCAGCCACCAACCGTTGGTTACGCAAGAACTAAAAGCATCCGAACAAACATGTAGTCAGCTTTTTGAACACTTTCGAAAGATGAGCCAGCATTAATCTCAAATTTTCTATAAAATTCAACCGTAAATGCGAGAGTTGTTTCCGTAAAATGGCACTTTACCAATACCAAAATGGCACTTTACGAATACCAAATGGCACTTTACGAATACCAAAATGGCACTTTACGAGTACCAAAATGGCACTTTACGAGTACCAAGTGGCAATTATGGCCGTTTAAATGTGCAGATTGGCCTCTCAGACCGTTATTCGACTCTCTGTCAGTTCTGACGGACTTTCTCACACAGAGATTTCCTCCCATACAGAGGAACGGAGAAAGCGGAGTTCTTAAAAGTCTCTGTACCTCTGCGAACGGAGGCAAAAAGATGCTGAAAGCATCTCCTATCAGTAACCGTAGTGTCCGAAGGACCTGCGGACAAGACCAAACAGACTGTATCCCGACCCTAACGGGGTTGCCCATCGTCGGATTACTCCAGTTTACTCCTGGCATCTTCGTTCGGACGTACTGCGCAGAGCGCTTAATGGCCCTGTAGAGAATGAATGAGTATTAAGACCCGAACCTTCAAAATCTTCCAATCTTCCAATTCCATTTGTACAATTAAGGTATGCACCCCTTTCTAAAGATTACGTAAATAATTAATATATATGTAGTTATATATATATAATAGATATTGGGGCATCAAAAAAAAGGAATTGGAATTGGAAGATTGGAAGATTCAATCATCAAATTTCTCATCTAAAAAGCAGTATATCAATAAGATACGAAATATGAAACCCGCAGCACCCTCGATACAAAACCTTAAAATAGTCACAAAAAACATCAAAGTCCTTCTCTCAAAGGCCTCAAAAGACGCGCAAAATCTCCTCGTTCCGATGCTTTTCCTTGTACTTGGCGCATAAAAGTGCATTACGAAAATCACATGTTACTACCTGATTCGGAGGGCATTTTGTGCATAATAGACTTGCAAGTTGCAAAAAATGGAAGTAAAACATCATTTTTTTCGTTACTAATTGTAATATTTTTGATTCCGTTCGGAATTTTACACGTAGTTTTTTTACTCGTTTTTCTTTGCTGTCTCAGTAATTTTTTGTATCTTTGCATGGTGGTGGAAAGAACGAGATGATGGTTGGCTGTGTGCTGAAAACGCGCTGAAAAAACAATTATTTAGGAAACAGAGGAATATGAAACAGAAGAATGTGTTGATAACAGGAGCCACGAGCGGCATCGGGCTGGCTTGTGCAAGGAAGTTTGCTGAAAACGGCGACAGGCTGATTCTGACGGGCAGAAACGAAGAGCGGCTGGCTGAGATTAAACAGGAGTTGGAAGAGAGGGGCACGAAGGTGCTGACGCTGGCTTTCGACGTGAGAGACCGTGTGAAAGCGCGGCAGGCCATTGAAGGACTGCCTGCTGAGTGGCAAGAGATTGACGTTCTGGTGAACAACGCCGGATTGGCTTTGGGACTGGAGCCTGAATATGAGGGCAGCATCGAGGATTGGGACACGATGATTGACACGAACATCAAGGGACTGCTCACGATGACGCGCTTGGTGGTGCCTGGGATGGTGGCACGCGACTGCGGTCACATCATTAATATAGGCTCTGTGGCTGGCGATGCCGCTTATGCTGGGGGAAATGTGTATTGCGCCACCAAAGCGGCCGTGAAGGCGCTTTCTGACGGTCTGCGCATCGATGTGGCCAATACGTCTGTACGCGTGACAAACCTGAAGCCGGGGCTTGTGGAAACCAATTTCAGTAACGTGCGTTTTCACGGTGATACGGACCGCGCTGCCAACGTGTATAAAGGCATTCAGCCGCTTACGGGCGATGATATAGCCGATGTGGCAGTGTTTGCCGCCAACGCACCTGCTCACGTGCAGATAGCCGAGGTGCTTGTGCTTGCCACGCATCAGGCCAGCGGCAGCGTGATTGTCAGGAAATAAACGGCGGCGGATTCAGGCGTAGCTGTGCATGCCTCCCAGCAGGTAGTTGACTCCGAAATAGGTGATGACCACGGAGAGGAAGGCGCAGACCATGTAGAGGTGGTAGGCGAGGGGCTTGCGGAACAAGGGGATGGAGGTGCTGTGGAAGGGGACGGCATAAACCATGAGGGTGATGAGCGCCCACGTTTCCTTTGGGTCCCACGACCAGTAGTTGCCCCACGACACGTTGGCCCAGACGGCTCCGAGAAAAATGCCGATGGCGAGCAGGAACACGGCGGGATAGAGCAACAATTGCGACAGGGCGGTGGCTTTTTCTATTGACGATTGTGCTTGTTTCTTTATCAATATGAGCGTGTAGATGCCCAACAACAGTTGAAGCGCAAACAGGGCGTATGCGCACATTACCGTCATCACGTGGAAAGAGAGCAGCGGCGATTGGAGTACAGGCATGAGCGGGGTGATTTGCGTGTTGCTGCCAGTCATCATGGCCACCAGCAGACAACACAAGGCGGCAAGCGGCCCTAAAACGATGATGACACGAACCTTTCGGAACAGCACGATGGTCAGCACGAGAAGAATCCAGGCCATAACAAGCATGGTTTCGTAGCCGTTGCTGAGAGGTATGTGGCCGCTCAGCCACCAACGCAAGCCAAGTTGCAGGGTGATGAGTACAGGAAATTTGATGCTTCGCAACTTGTTGTAGAACAATTCTGCCTTCGTTTTGCTCTCGCTGGGCAGCAGGTCGCCAATCATGTCGCGCTGGAAGAGCTTTATCTTCGCGATGATTTCGAATGCCCGGTCGCGCTGACCTGTGACGATGCTCTCCGTGAGGAAGTCCATAGACTGCTTGATGAAGAACTGCTCCTTGACGGGTATCTCCCTCGGCAACGACTGGCCACCAGGCGAATACCAGGTGACGTTGGTGGGTTGAGATTTGAGGGTTGAGGGTTGAGGTGTGCGAGTTGCGAGGCGATAAGGGAAAATCTTTGTGAACTGTCCGTTATAGAACATCTCCACCAGGGCATTTCTTTCATCAGCACCTTTCCGTTTGCTGTTGTTTTGCAGCAGCTCTTTTTCCCACGGCGTGTAGTATATCATCCAACTGAAGAATATCTCGTCGGCAGAATACCCATGCCATGAGGCGCTCCCAGTCATTTTGATGACAAAATCGGTAGCAACGGTGTTGAGCGGACAGATGCGGTTGTTGTAGAGCACATTGATGGTGCCCATGCGGTGGGCGATGTCCTTATCTACGGTTGGCAGCTTATCTACGGCATGAGCGTTGATGCTTACAAAGAACAGCATGGTCAGCATGGCTTTCCTGTAAAGTGTGCGCATGTTTGTGCGTCGTGAGAGCAATGTGGCGATGATGCCGGCGAGCAACATGAGGTAGCCCGTGTAGGTGATGGCAATCCCACAGGTATCATGACTGACGCCCAGCGTCACACCCTCTCCATCGCTATCGTAGCTTTGCTGAAACAATCGGTAGCCGTTGATATAGCCAATATGGTTCATGGATACGAGCACTTCCTTGTCTCCATAGTTGATGACGCTCTGGTAGTCGAGCGGGGCATCTGTGCCGGGATAGTTCACAATGCGGAACTCTTTCAGGGTCAAGGTGAAAGGAAATCTTTCCACACTCCCTTTTTTATCAACGTAGTTTGTCTCGGCGATGTCGGCACGCAGCCTTACTGTTCCTCGCTTGGCAAAGAGATGAGTGGTAAGTGCGCCTGCCAATATCACGACGAACGACATGTGGAGCAACATGACTGCCACTCGCTTATACAGACGTTGCTGGAACATATAAGCACAGGCCGCTACGGTGAGCATAGCCCACAGCACAGAGAACCACCACGCACCATAGATTTGCTCTCCAACAAACGATGTGCCGTAGTGTTTCTCTATGACCGTTGCAAACCCTATACACACTATGATGAGCGTGTATAGGGCCAAGATGAACCATGAAAACAATTGCTTTGACAATCTAAACAATTTACTATTTACTATTTATTTTTTCTATTTACTATTTACGATTTTTATTCTATTCAAATGGATTCGATGAATAAGACCACTTGATTGCGCTCTTTCTTCGTCAGGTTGCGGAACTTCACAACGGTATTGTAGGCATCGCTCGTTCCACCTTCTTTGCTACAGCCGTGCCACATGATGGCTTCCAGCACATTGCGCGCACGACAGTCGTGCAGACGCTCCACACCGCTGCCGCATTTTGCTGCCAGGCCGCGTCCCCACAACGGGGTGGTGCGGCACCATCCGGTACGTATATCGTTCTTCATCCACAGCCGGTGCTGCACGAAATCGGTGTAGGGCCAAATCTTCTGATGGGGATAGCGGGGCATGTCGCTGTCAGAGGTGAAGAAACGGGCAGGGTCTTGAATATGGTCTTCACCTGTCTCCCAAGAGGGACGGTGGCAATTGGCACAACCAATCTGCGTGAAGAGTTGTTTACCTTTCTTAAAGTCCTCTGTGGTGGTGTTGCGTGCAGCAGGCACAGCCAGCCCTCGGTGCCATATCATCAGGTTTTTATATTGTGCGTCGGTCATCTCAGCGTCCAGACTCTTGCTGGTCAGGTAGGTGTAGATGTCCTTTTCCACGTTGCCAGTATGCCACTCGGGATGCGCTTTCGTGGGGTCTATGCGGTTGATGTACTCGTTGAATCCAGCCTGTACTTCAGGGTCTTGCGACGACTTTGTCGCATAGTAAGTACCAGCCAGGTCGAGGTAGTGGTAGCGACGGTCGGAACGTGTCACGTTGGTGATGTTCCAGATGGCGTTGGCACCAGCAGCATCGAGGATGGGACCACGCGACAAGGCGTAGGTGTAGCGGCGCACATATTTCGTGCCATCGCCCTGCAGCGAGTTGCTGTAGTAGCTGTTCCAGGTGTTTGTGGCCTGGTTCCACATGGCCGGATTCAGCGCGTCGGTGCGCCCGATGCTGTTATAGTATTCGCTCTCAGACTTCCATTGAGCAGTAATCTCCTCGTCGGGAATGGCGTCGGCCAGGCCGGTGCCATAGATGCCGATGGTGGACTCGAGCAGCACGCCTATCTCGTTGTTATACTCAGCCTCGTTGAGCGTGATGTCCTTTCCACCACGAGCAACTACAACAGGAGCGTAGTAGGCATCGTAGGGGATTGAAACTTCGGGGTAGATGAGCGTGTAGGTCTCACCGTCGGGAAACTGGTTGCCCCATTCGTCGGTGTAGTTGTTCCAGGCAATCTTGATTTGCTTCTCGTCGATGGGTGCCTTGAATGGCTTTACGGCTCCTGTCTGTGGCATTCCCGCCACTGAGCGTATATAGGCGTTGGTGGTCTTGTCGTAGATGACGAGCAAATAACCGTTGCGGTGGGTATCGGCCTTATAGTCTGTCTGTCGGGCCCCATGACCATAACCAGGATGACAATAGAGACAACCGCGACGAACATAGACAGGTCCAAGACCGTGAAAAGCACCGTCGGTGTTGGTGTTATAGTCTTTCTCAAAGAGATACTCGCCCTCGTTGAAGGCCGTCATCATCCCGGCATTCTCAACTGCTTTTGAGGGTTGTTTGAAAGCAGTAGAGGTGTTCACAGCAGTGGTGCCAAGCAGTCCGCCCGCATAGTATTCTTCTGGGTAGTCGGTTGTGGTTGGGTCGCCTATTTCCCACGTGGTAGGATTAACGGCATCATCACCATCGGAACAACCGACGGTGATGAATGCGCCCAACAGCATACTACCAATAATTGATAGTCTGTTCATAGCTTAACGGTTTATTTCTTAATCTTTACAATAGACTGATAGAGCTTGTAGGCATTGTCGGCCAGCGTGCGGTAGGAAGCCAACACAACGTTGTCAACATAGTTCTCGTTGATAGCCTGGCATTGTGCTTCAACGGTTGCATTACCGGCATATCCACCCAGCGTTTCTGCGAGGGCACCGAGCGCATCGTCAAGTTCGCCTAACGCGTCGATGGCAGTCTTGCAGGAAGCATCGGCATAATAAACGGCAAACGGATATTTCATGGCCTTGATTTTGCTGAGGGCGGCATCGAGTTTCGATACTACGGTGTTGGCCTGGCTTGCCAGCGTGGCGTTGCCCGCATGCTGGCAGAAGTAAATCAGCGATTTCTCTTGGGGAGTGGCTGCTTGCATCTGACCGTAGAGGGCGTTCTTGCAACTGATGATGTTGTCGTAGAAGTCTGTAATGGAGTTGTAGGCATAGGGCGACTCTATGTAAGTTTTGTCTTCACCTGTATAGGGCAGGCCAATCTTCGAGTCACCCACTTCGCCGATGATGTCCTGACAGCCCGAGATAATCTCAAGCGTAGCGTCGAGCGCCGTGTTCCAGTCGCCTGTGCCAGGAGTCTTGAATGCCTTTCCGAAGTTCTGGAATGCTGCAAGCGAGCCTTCAGCATCACCGTCGTCATTAATGGCGTTGTGAGTAGATACATAGTTCAACGCTATCTGGTGGCGGTCGGCGTTACTCTCTTTTGAATCCCACGCAGCCTCTAAGGTAGCTGTGGCATTGTAGAGGTCTTTGGCCACGGCACAGATGTAATTGTACTCCAGGTTTGTAATCTGACTAATCTGGCGTGGATTGCCCTCGCGGAAGAGCACATACTCCAGTCCGTGATAGCCCAAAATGCCAGAGTTGGCAGTCTTGATGAAGTTGTCAAGGTTGCTCATGGCCTTTTCGTCGCGCAAGACTTCGGCAAGGTCGTTGGCAGCTACAGGCCATGTGTCGGTGTGAGGGTCAATGGAATACACGTCTGCTGCTCCGAAGAGGAAAGCCTCGGTGATTTCCCAGTTGGCACGGGCTGTTTTCCAGTCGGCACAAGCCTGATCGAGGGCAGCTTGTGAACCCTCTACAGTAGTTGTTTTGGCATCGTCGTCGCTTGAGCAGGCGGCGAAGCCTGCAGAAAGTACGGCAGCAAGGGCTGCCATCTTCAAAAGAGTCTTTGTCATAATTATTTAGTAATTTTTGTTAATGTATTTTCTCAAAGGAACCATCCGCAATAAGTGACGCCTAAACTGATGCTTGGCTCGTTGTTATAGGGTTGCTTGTATAGCGGACTGTCGGGGTTAAGACCGTTGTTGTTTGGCTTCTCAAAGAAGCGGTAGGAGTATTCTCCTTTGATGGTAATCTGTTTCACGGGCGAGTAGTTCAGACCAACTGCCCAGCGGTACTTTTTTGCGTATTTATACATTGATTCGTAAGTGCCCGACGCCATCGTGTTGTAGTGCTCAAAACGGCCGAAGACGTAGAATTTCTCGTTTTTCACTTTTCGGTTGGAGATTTGCGAGAAAATGTTGTAGCCGGCCTCAACAGCATAGGCAAGGGCGTTTCTGCCGATGTTGGTGTAGTGGTGGGGGTTGCCGTCCTGATATTTGTGGTGCGTCCAGTTCGCCTGGTTGTAGGCCGAAATGGCATCTGCATCGCTCAGATGAGCATAATCGATATTGCCTCGCACAATCCAGTTCCAGCGATTTAGTGAAAAGTCGAGTGCCACGATGCTCAGCGCACCTGTCACGTTGTCATATTGACTGCCAGGCGTGCGCAGGGTGTTGCGGAAGGAGTATCCGTAATAGCTGCTCAGGCCGATGCGCATGCCCTTGATGGAATAGTTGTCGATGCGCACGGCTCCAGCATAGTTGTTGGCAACTTTGAACTCATAAGGGCTGGTGGCACCATAGTGCACGAAGTTCTCGGCCGTAAAACTCTCAGAGTTTAGTCCCGAAAGAAACTCCACCTCATAGCGCCAATCCTTCAGTCTTCCCCACAGCGACACTCCCACCTGATGCCAAGTGTTAGGCATGATAGTTGCCTCGCCCTCAGGACGATAGGCTGTGAAGAATTGGTTTGGCTCATGGTACGCGTTACTATAGCCGACGGGTACGATAATCTCACCGGCCTTGATGTTGAACTCTCCATTCCCGAACGCTTTGTTTATCCAGAATTGTTCGATGTTCACTTCGCCGCCTTTCTCCACCTCAGCCTCGTATTCACCAGCTTCTTCGGCCTCTATTTCCACAGCGGTACCGTTGCCGCCATGCTCAAACTCAATCTCCGTGCCCAAGGTCCAACCCTTGCCGAAATCATAGCCGAGGTTCAGGCACACGTGTGGCAGGTCAAAGCGTCCGTGGCTCTTGTCGTCAGCATAGTTCTCGGGTTGTTTGTAGCGATTGAAACTCTGGCTGTAAAAATTCCTCGTCATCACGGCCTCACCATAGCCGCCGATTTGCAGGCGCGACAATGTGTTGTTCTGCTTTTCCGTCTTTACGGCTTGCCGTGTGGCTCCTGTTATACCGTCAACGTTCTCTTGAGCCTTTGCGGAATATGCCACAAAGGCAAGAACAGCTGTGAGCATGATTGTTTTCATTTCCTTTTCTTTAAAAATCAAATCTTAAATCTCAAAGATTATTGAAATTTGTTAGTATGATACTATGTCTAAAACCCGGTTACTATGTCAAAACCTCAATTTTTTGTGCAAAAGTATAGCTGTTTCTCTGTTTTGCCAATACCTAAAAATAGTGAAATCGCCTGAAAACGGTGTTTTGAGCAAATAGGCATCGTTGAAAATACCTAATTGTGATTATTTCACAAGTCGAAAATAATGACTACCTTTGCAAAAAATTAGTAAAGATGGGCTGCACCTCAGCAATTCGGGCCATTTCGATTGCATTTGGTATGCACCATCGTTGCTTCAGATAATCATAAGTTGGTAGTATAGGGTTTACAGATATGAAAAATCAGAAGTATTATGAGGCAGACGACAAGATGATTTCGATGATACGCGACAATTATGACCTGTTGCAGTCATTAGGGAGTTTTGGCATCAGTCTCGGATTTGGTGATAAGACGGTAAAGGAAACGTGTGAGGACAATCATGTTGACACTTACACCTTCCTGGCTGTAGTAAACTTTGCGGCAAATGGTTATGGAGAGTTTGAGGCGGACGAGAAGATTTCCGTTCCCACCTTGCTTCATTACCTTGAGGCCAGCCATGCCTATTTTCTCGACTTTCAGTTGCCTTATATTCGAAGGGAATTGCAGGAATCGCTCAACGAGCACGATTCGTTGGCAAAGCTGATACTGCGTTTCTATGATGAGTATGCCCACGAGATTCGGCGGCACATGCGCTATGAGCAAAAGACACTCTTCCCATACGTACAATCGTTGATAGAGGGGCGTCCAGCGAACGACTATAATGTGGAAACATTCTCAAAACATCATGGGGCCGCCGACAAGAAACTCCGCGAGCTGAAACTGCTCATCATTAAATATCTGCCACAAGACGGTCTTCACAACAACCAGCTCACAGCCACCCTACACGACATCTATGAGAACGAGGTGTGGCTCCGCCAGCATGCAATGGTAGAAGACCATATCTTTGTGCCTGCCATCAGGCGACTGGAGCAACAGACGAAGCAGAGCGACGTGACCCGCAACATATCTGACATGGTGTTCAAGGCAGGTGGCGGTCAGAATCCTGAAGCGCTTTCCGATAGGGAGAAAGACGTGATTATCTCGTTGGTGCAAGGCATGTCAAACAAGGAAATTGCCGACCATCTCTGCATCTCTGTGAACACGGTAATTACACATCGTCGCAACATCGCTCGCAAGTTGCAGATACACAGTCCGGCGGGCCTCACCATCTACGCCATCGTCAACAATCTCGTGGATATCTCCTCTGTAAAACTCTGAAAAAACAGTTGATGTTCTTCAACATAATAAACCCATGCTTTACAATCACAAAGCATGGGTTTGTTGTTCTAAAGTGATGGTTTGTTGTCGCAAAGTGGGCAGATGGGATAAAGGTGGCAAGAATTTATTTGCTCAGTTCCCAGAATGCAACGGCGGCGGCCGCCGCTACGTTGAGTGAATCAACGCTATGGGCCATAGGGATGCGCACCACATAGTCGGCCTCGGCGATTGTTTCGTGAGGAAGTCCGTCACCCTCGGTTCCCATGACAATTGCCAGGCGTGGCTCAGCGCGTAAGGCAGGGTGGTCGATGGAAACGGATTCGTCGGTGAGGGCCATTGCGGCGGTGCGGAAGCCGATGCTGTGGAGATGGTTGAGACTGTTGTCGGGAAGCCAAGCCCACGGCACGAGAAACACGGAGCCCATGGACACCCTTACGGCTCTGCGGTTGAGCGGGTCGCATGCGTTAGGCGTGAGGAGTACCGCATCAATACCCAATGCTGCTGCAGAACGGAAGATGGCCCCGATGTTGGTGGTGTCGGTAACGCCTACGATGACCACCACGCGCCTTGCATCTTTGCACACTTGCTCGGGAGTTGGCGGCAAGGGGCGCCGCATGGCGCATAACACGCCACGAGTGAGTGTGTAGCCTGTGAGCGTTGCGAGAAGCTCGCGCTCTCCGGTATAAACGGGCATATCTGGGCCGCAACGGCTGATGATGTCGGCCGCATCGCCGTCTATGTGGCGCTTTTCGCAAAGCAAGGCAACGGGCTCGTAGCCTGCACGAAGAGCCACGTCGATGACTTTCGGGCTCTCGGCAATAAAGATGCCTTTCTGGGGCTCAAGCCGGTTGCGCAACTGTGCCTCGGTGAGTGTGCTGAACATCTGCACTCGTGGGTCACTTAATGTTGAAATCTCAATGATGGGCATTTGGGTGTTGAGAGTTGGGTGTTGGTTGTTGAGTGGTTTGATTTTTCCCGATGAAATTATGTATTTTGTGCAAAGGTAATGCAAAAAAGCGAGTTTTGTGGCAAAAAGAATAGAAAACTTTGAACTATGATCTTTTAACTTTGAACTTTTTTGTATCTTTTCAGAAGAAAAGAAGAATGAAATGAGAACCAACTTCAACAACCAAAACAAATACGACCGTTATGTGGTTAACCGGGAGGCTCCGTTGCTCGATTACCTGATAGAAACGCTGAAAGGCAGCCGCACAAAGATTAAGGCTACCTTGCAGGGACGGGGCATTAAGGTAAACGGAAAGACGGTTACACAGTTCGACTATCAGCTTAAGCCGGGCATGACACTCGAAGTGAGCAAGTCGAAGCGAAACGATAAGTTCAAAAGCCGCTACGTGAAACTCATCTACGAGGACCAGTATCTGGTGGTGATTGAAAAGAACATCGGCATTCTATCGATGGCGGCAGGCCATTCGTCGCTGAACGTGAAGGGTGTGTTGGACGACTATTTCCTGAAGACACATCAGAAGTGCCGGGCGCATGTAGTTCACCGGCTGGACCGCGACACCAGCGGCCTCATGGTTTATGCCAAGGACATGCAAACCGAGCAGATTCTGGAGCACAACTGGCATAATATTGTCTATGACCGCCGCTATGTGGCTGTGGTAAGTGGTGAGATGACTGAGAACGAAGGTACGGTGGCCAATTGGCTGAAGGACAACAAGGCTTACGTTACCTATTCGTCGCCTGTGGATAATGGCGGCAAATATGCCGTGACCCATTTCTATACGCTCGGCCGTGGCAATGGCCATTCGTTGGTGGAATACAAATTGGAGACGGGGCGCAAGAATCAGATTCGCGTGCATTCGGCCGACATGGGCTTTCCTGTCTGTGGCGATGTGAAGTATGGCAATGGAGACAATCCGCTGCATCGTCTTTGCCTTCATGCCTATCTGCTTTGCTTCTGGCATCCCATTACACGCGAGCGCATGGAGTTTGAAACCCCCATTCCCCAGTCGTTCCGCAGCGTTTTGAAAGGTGGCGAGGTTTGAGTTGAACAAATATAAACGAGATAAAGACTATGTTATCAGATTACATGATTTACGTCATAGCGGCATTGGCCATTTTGGCTGTAGTGCTGGCTGTGAAAAAAGCTGTTGGCTGTCTCATCAAGACCCTCATATTGATTGCGGTTCTTGGTGTGGTTTACTATTATTTGTTTCTTTAGCTGCGCTTGTTAGCAGGTTTGCCCGGTTGGGTGTTGGATGATGGGTGTTGGAATCCACCCCCAGCCCTCCCAAAGGGACGGGGATCAATTGCAAATTGTAAATTGTAAATTGTCAAATTGTAAATAGTGTTAAGTGTTAGGCGTTCGTAATTAGCAGGGGCAACATCCGTTCGAGCCCTTGCATCATGATGCGTCGTGGACAGGCAATGTTGATGCGGATGAAACCCTCGCCGCTTTGCTCTCCATACATGGTGCCTGTGTTCACCTGAACCTTACATTCGCTCATCAGACGGGCGGTCAGCTCGTCGGAGGTTATGCCTGTCGGTCGTATGTCAACCCACACCAAGTAGGTTCCTTCAAGTCGTGCAACGGGCAGATGGGGCAGCCGTTCGTCAAAGAAACGGCACAAGGCCTGATAGTTGGCATTGAGATAGTTGCAGAGCTGACGGAGCCACTCCTCACTTTCGTTGTAGGCCGCCTGGAGGGCAATTACGCCGAAAGGATTCACATCGCACACTTCGTTGATGTTGATGGCGCGGTCAATCTGCTGCCGTGTCTCGGCGTCGTTGCAGATGATGTTGGCAATTTGCAGGCCAGCCGTGTTGAACGACTTGCTTGGCGAGTTGCAGGTGATGCTGTTGTCCTGGCATTCCTGCGAAACTGAGGCAAAAGGCACGAACTTGTTGTTGCCCATGATGAGCTCGCAATGGATTTCGTCGGCCACCACACGCACCTGATGGCGCATGCAGATGTCGTTGAGTCGTTGCAGTTCGTCGCGGTGCCAAACGCGTCCTGCAGGGTTGTGCGGGTTGCAAAGGATGAGCAGCTTGGCCTTCGGGTCGGCTGCTTTTTGTTCCAGGTCGTCGAAGTCCATGCGGTAGGTGAACGAAGCGGCTGCTGTATCGTTGCCTTTTTCCTCTGTAATTGGGGTGGGGATGAGCGGGTTTTCCACAATTTCGCAGCCGTTGTTCCGGATGGAGGAGAAAAAACAGTTATAGACGGGTGACTGAATGATGACTTTGTCGCCCGGCGAGGTGAGTGCCTTGATGACAACGCTCAGCGCAGGCACCACACCACTTGTATATTGAATCCATTCGCGGCTGATGTGCCAATTGTGGCGGCGGCTGAACCAGTTGATGATGGCTTCGTAATAGCTGTCAGGAACAAATGTGTAGCCGAAAACGCCATGTGCGACGCGCTCTTTCAGCGCGCTTACGATGGCAGGCGCGGTGGGGAAGTCCATGTCGGCAACCCACATGGGGATGATGTCGTCAGTACCGTTCTCGTCCCATTTCACGCAGTTGGTGTTGCGGCGGTTGGTGATGGTGTCGAAGTCGTAGGTCATAGTCGGGTAATGATTTTGCAGTCGGCGGGACCTTTTATGTTCTCGTCGATGGTGATGCTGCCGATATGGTCGGCCACAATTTGCCCGCTGGCAGGATTCTTGATGTTGGTAATCGCTCCGCGGATGTCGGCGTTGACGGTTGAGTATTCAAACAGACGGTCGCAGGCGGCATCGAAAGTGCAGTTCTCCAACACCAGGTCCTTGGCATAGCAGAGCAGTTGCTCGCCTGCCAGATGGCAGTTTACAAGGCGCACATTCTTGGAGTGCCAAGCCAGGTACTCTCCGTCGATGGTGGAGTCGTAGATGGTTATGTTCTCGCACTCCCAAAACGAGTCCTTGGTGACGATGTTTGCGTTGTGAATCTCCACGTTCTTACAGTATTGGAACACATATTTCGAGTCGCTTTCCAATCCATCGACGAACACGTTCTCGCAGAACATGAACGGGTAGGTGCCTTCGTGCAGTCTGACGTTGCGCACCTTGAGGCCCTTCACCCGCCAGAAGGTTTCGTCGGCATCGTTGATGGTCACGTTCTCCAGTTCGAGGTTCTCCATTTCGCGGAAAAACTTGGGGCCGTCAATCACACAATCTTTCATCAGCATGTCGCGAGAATACCAGATGGCCGACCTTGAGCCGGGAGCGAAATAGCAGTTGGTGATTTTCGAGCCGCGCACGTGCCACAAGGGATATTTTCCATAGAAATGGCAACCGTCGGCTTCGATGTCCGAGCATTCCTTGATGGCCGACTCGCCGTCGGTGATGGTGACGTTGATGAGCCTCACGCCATGTGACTCAAACAACGGGCGTTCACCCCCATATTCTCGGTCTCTTATTTCTTTCATTCCTCTTAGTTTATGTTTTCTGTTGGTTGGTGTGGTGTGTTGAATTCATAATTGCCGCCTTTGGAAAACTATAGTAAGGAGTTACTGTGATAAAGCGATGCTTTATGATGAAATTTTCTAGAAAATTTGATGCTAACTTTGCACTTTGGAAAGCGCTACGTTTGTTTCGCCGTAACAGCACGGTCAAATAGCTCGTCAAACATGCGGCGCAGCGTTTGCGGTTGGTTGATTAGCTCGCGTATCTGTTTGAGGCTTTTCTCGTTGGGCGAGCCTGGAATCCACAGTTTGATGTAGCCGTGGTTGGAATACTTGTTCTGCATGTGCTCCATGAAACGCTCCCAATGCTCCTGCTTGTTTTTCTCAGGATAATGGTCCAGTCCGTAGGCAATGGTGCGCCCGAACACGTGCTCGGGGTCGAGGTCGCGGTCGGCCTCGGCCACAATCTTGCCGTAGATGCTGCGTGGCGAGTGGCTGGCAGAGGCACGGTGGTCTTCAACGGCTTCCTTCATGATTTTCAGCTGTTCGTTGCTGAACCAACGATGCAGGCGCGAGTCGGCTATGAGAATCTTCCCGCTGGTGAGGTGGTGGATGGCGCGCGGACCTTCAAGTCCCAAGTCGTGATAGGCAGCAATTGTATAAGCCATGTTCATGTCGGCACCTAACTGGCGCGCCAACTGCAGCGAGCGGTTGATGACATGCGTGACGTGCGTCAGGTTGTGCGCGCTGTCGAACTCGTTGTAGCGTGGCAGAATCTTGGTCTCCACAAATTCCATCAGGTCGAGGCTCACTCGGTTGTCAATCATAGGCGGAGGAAAAATAGTTTAGTTGTTGCAAAAATATAAAAAATTCTGATTAAGTGCGTGCAAAAAAACTTGTTTTCTTTGCCGAACGACAAGTTTTTTTGCAAAAAGTTGTATTTTTGCAAGCAAAACCAAAGAAAAATGGAAGATATTCGCACAGATTCCCTCAAAGCATGGCTGTTGGCAGCACGTCCGAAGACCCTCAGCGGGGCTGCGGTGCCTGTGATGATGGCACTCGCACTTGCATGGGCCGACTGTCGCGCCGCAGGTGTGGCTTTCCAATGGTTGCCCGCAGTTCTCTGTTTGCTCTTTGCCTTCATCATGCAGATTGATGCCAACTTCATCAACGATTATTTCGATTTCCGCAAGGGAACCGACGATGAGAACCGTCTGGGACCGCGCCGCGCTTGTGCGCAAGGGTGGGTGAGGATTGCGTCTATGCGCCGCGTCATCGTCCTTACAACTGCTGCGGCGTGTGTTGTCGGTCTGCCGTTGGTTTTCTATGGAGGCTGGCCGATGGTGCTTGTCGGCGTGTTGTGCGTTCTTTTCTGTTTTCTATACACCACCCACCTTTCTTATATGGGGCTGGGCGATGTGCTTGTGTTGGTGTTCTTCGGCCTTGTGCCTGTCTGCGTCACTTACTTCTTGCAGCTACACACCGTGACCGTCGAGGTGGTTGTCTGTTCCGTTGCCTGCGGACTGGTCATCGACACCCTGCTCATTGTCAACAACTACCGCGATCGCGACACCGACCTGCGCGCCGGCAAGAACACGCTTGTGCTCCGCATCGGCGAGCGCGCCACCGAACGCCTCTTCCTGGCCCTCGGTCTTATGGCAGTCTTGTTAGGTGTTGTCTGCGTCTTCTCCGGCCATCTGCTTGCCTTCGTTTTCCCCTTCATTTATCTGTTCCTCCACACCAAGACCTGGCGGAAGATGCTTGGCATCAAGCACGGCAAAGCCCTCAACCTCATCCTCGCCGAGAATGCCCGCAATATGTTCGTCTATGGCCTACTTTTTGCCATCGGCGTGCTGCTTAGCAGTGTGTTTGCTTAGGAGTTGAGGAGAGAAGGAGTTGATGAGTTGAGTGAAAACAAAACTGCGAAAAAACAGGAAATAAGGTTCAAGAAAGAAATTTGAATAATTAGCATAATTTCATCAGAAATACAATAATTCTTTGGATAATTATACTAATTATTCTAATTTCTTTCCTAAGTTAACAATAACGTAATTACTTCACCAGCACTTTCTTGCCGTTCCTGATGAACACGCCCTTCGTAGGAACCCCTCCTGGCCTCCCCGAAGGAGAGGAAATAACCCGCTGACCGTTCAGGTTATACACTGGCGAATTATCAATTGTCAATTGTCCATTATCAATTGCCTCAATGCCGTTCTCTCCGCCTACAACCTCGATGCCGTAGATCTTCAGCGAACCGCTGCCGCTGGCCTTCTTCATGCCCTTGGCACCGGCCGAGCTTGTGCCGCCATAGATATAAACGTATGTATCTTCCGTCACATCATACGGGAACGAGATGGTCAGCTTGCCGTTCAGCACCATTGTGATGGGCTTTTTGTTGCCAATCTTCACCTTCAGCACCATGTCGCCAGTCGTCTCGGCCTCCACGTTTATCGTGCCCTCACCCGCGGGAACCATAAACACGATGCCGTTGTAGCCTTCCTTGAAGTCGTCGCCAAAGATGTCCTGGCCGTTGATAAACGAGTCGTCCGTGGGTGAGTTCACCACGATGCAGCCTCCCGTAGCATCATAGCTGCCGTCGTTGATGTTGAAATACACATTATCCACCACGTTGCCGTCAAGGTTGGTGTTCTCGTCAATCTCGTCGCCGATGTTAATGGTCTCGCCCTGTTCAACGGGTTCCATTTCCGGTTGTTTAGCCGTAAAGTATCCTGGCTGCCCGGGCTTGTCGATGCGGGCGTACTCAGCATCAATGTGATTCTCGTCATACAACGTTCCGTTGCCACCGACGAGAGATAAACAGCTACTGAACATACCATCACTTTCGGTTACACTTTCTGTACTCCATTTTGCCTCATCAGTATAGATGGAAGTCAAACCAGAACAATTACCGAACAACCAATCCATTGCCTTTACGTTGGACGTATCGAAGCCGCCCAAGTCAAGGCTCGTCAGACTGGAACAACCATAGAACATAGAAGACATATACGTCACGTTGGACGTATCGAAGCCGCCCAAGTCAAGGCTCGTCAGACTGGAACAATTAGCAAATACTACCCCCATACTCGTCACATTTGACGTATTGAAACCGCTCAAGTCAAGACTCAACAGACAAGAACAATAGGCGAACATCCAATCCATTGCTATAACATTGGACGTGTTGAAGCTGCTCAAGTCAAGGCTCGTCAAACCAGAACAATCACTGAACATCCAATCCATCCTCGTCACGTTTGACGTATTGAAGCCGCTCACATCAAGACTTGTCAAACCAGTACAACCAGCGAACATCCAATCCATTCTCGTTACGTTGGACGTATTGAAGTCGCTTAAGTCAAGGCTTGTCAAACCAGAACAACCACCGAACATCTGGCACATATCTGTTACATTGGACGTATCGAAGCCACCCACATCAAGGCTTGTCAAACCAGAACAACCATAGAAAATGTAACGCATATCTGTCACGTTGGATGTATCGAAACCGCTCACGTCAAGACTCGTCAAACCAGAACAACACCAGAACATATATTGCATATACATCACGCTGGACGTATTGAGGCCGCTCATATCAAGGCTCGTCAAACCAAAACAATCATAAAACATATAACTCATATCCTTCACGTTGGACGTATCGAAACCGCTCACGTCAAGGCTTGTCAAACCATAACAACCATAGAACATGTAACGCATATCTGTCACCTCAGACGTATTGAGGTTCCAAATGTTTTTGATTGTAGTAAGCGAGGAGCAATGCATAAACCAAAAAGCGGTACTTTCAGGCCTATAGTTGGCAAAAGAGGCATCGAAGACTGCAGTAGTGGGATTACCATAAGGGTAATTGTCCAGAATGTCAATTCCTCCACGCCTCGTCTTTTGGTCATCGTAATAAAACGTAACGGTCTGGCCATCATCGCTCAGCACGGCGTAGGGCTCGGATTGTGCGAGTGCTGTAAACGACAGCAGCGTCATCAGAAATAATAATACTTGTTTTTTCATGATTATTTGTGTTTTAAGTTTTGATTAGTGTAATGGTACGTGGGTGTCTCACCCGCGGCAATCGCAACACCTGCTGATGAAAGCCTGCGGCAACCGCAGGTGAGACACCTGCGTACCATGAATTCAGTCCAAAGGTCGCGCGAAAAAAGACAGAAAAAGAAAACGTGGACTGATTACTTCGTCTACGTTTCCGAGGTATCTGCAAACACCTAACAACCATTAACGAGTAAAAGCCCACGCCTTCGGGCGTGAGCATCCTTGCCTTTACTCTTGGTTGTTCCATTAATTTGCAGATTTTCGGAAACAAGATTCAAGCGGACGCTTCAATTTCTATATGTCTTGGTCAGAAATTTATGTCATGGGCAATATGTTTAATGGTTTATATATGTTGTGTATGAATGATTCTTGGGGCAAAGATAAGAAAAGTTTCTGAAAGTTGGTGCAATCAGCGCCACTTTTTTCTTCGACAGAGAGAGTTTTTGACAGAGAGACAAAGAGTTTAAATAATTGATAGTAGATAATTAGACATAAATGACAAAGACGACTCCTTAACCTCTATATCTCTGTGTGAGAAAAATGGGAAATGTTAAAATCGAGAAAAGTGTGCACAATATGTGCACAAAAATGTATTGTGACGACAATTGACCGCTTGCTGTTCAGATATGTATGCTTTGGATTCGTATCTATATGCTTCGTTTTCCTATACCTGCACTTTACGGGTGCAAAGTGTATGTTTACGTGCAAATTCTCTAGAAAATTTGAACATAAATTAATGGGTTGTGTATCGTGAAATGTAGGTATGTGAAATTAATGGATAGGTTTATGGTTACAGATCCTTTAGATATACAGAGAATACTAGTATCCTTTAATCCTTGTCTTTCTGCGAGAGAAATACTCACTTTGCAATGGCAAAGCCAAGAATGACGGCGAGAATGCCCAAGATGACGCTGCCAAGTGTATAGAGGCAGAATGCAACGGTGCTGCCTGCTTGGAGGAGTGCCAGACTTTCCTTGGAGAAGGTTGAAAATGTGGTGAAAGCGCCGCAAAAACCCATTACGAAAAACAGATTGATTTGTGATGGGGTGTTGATGCGTGTTTCGTAGCCCCACAGGATACCAATAAGCAAACAGCCGACAATGTTGACGGTCATGGTTGCCCACGGAAAGGTTGTACTCATGTTTTTCATTGCTATAGATACGAGATAGCGGGCTATACCTCCCAAGAAACTACCTGCCCCTACAAGCAAAATGTTTTTTATCATCGTGTTTAATGTGGATTGTCTTTAGGTAATGTGAGTCTTAGTTGAAGAAATTCCAGCTGAGACCGAAGCGGATGATGCTGCCGTTGAGGGGATGGTGGGGGGTGTAGAAATAGTTGCCGGCCGAGGCGTTGACGTGGCTCATCATGATGAAGAAGCGGGTGTGCTTGAGGTTCATGTTGGCATAGACATTCACGACGGGGTAGTTGCCAATTTCCACGCGTTCGTTCTCGGGGTCTTGTACGGTGAACTGGCCGAGCAGTGGGAAATAGCTGTGGCCGTAGTATTTTGTGAAGTAGCGCACATCGGCTCCGAGGTCAATATCGAGCACGTGTGCCACCCTGAACTTGAGGAACAGGTTGGAGTAGATGTTAAGGTCGGGCACGGGCAGTATGTCTTTGTTGCTTGATTTCTGGTAGGTGATGACGTTCTGCCAGTTGATGATGCCCAGTTTCAGGTTTTGCTCGAGGGCAGCCGTGAAAAGCGCGATGTTCTCGGAGCTTTGTTTGACGGCGACTGTGTTGTACCGTTGCTGGTCCATTTTGTCGAGCGTATAGCTGTTGGTGAAATAGGTGTAGTTTTCTATGTCGTCAACGGCAATGCGCAGGCGTGTGTCGGTCTTGCTGTAGCTGAAAATGCCTTCGATATGGGTCCTAAGCTCTTTCTTCATGTCATCGTTATCCCACCAGAGATGCTTCGAGTGGTATTTGCGGTAGAAGAAAGTGGGGTTGTTGTGGTGTACGTATGCACGGGCGGCAAGCTGCACGGTGTCGCCAAGGAATTTGAAGTTCACGTCGGCGTTGCCGTCGATGTGTAGCTGTCCGGCATCTTCGCCCACAACCCATGTTTCTGCGGTTATGTTGTAGTGAAGCAACGAGCCTTGTGTCTTAACCAACTGTCCGCCGATGCTCACGGTGTGTTCGTTGAATGTGCGGAATTGTGTCTCGGCTGTGTCGGGCATCTCAAAGCGGCGCATGTCGTGGGTGGCAAAGATTTTCAGTCCCATTTTCATCCATTTGTTGAAACCTTCGAGCATGGCGAGTGCTACCGTGTTGCGCAGACGCAGGTGTTTGGTCTTGTCGTAGATGGAGTCGCCGGCAAGAATGCCGTTATTGATATAGGTGTTGCGATAGAAGTAAGCGGGCGTTTCGTATGCCTGGAAAATGCGTCGGTAGTTGTCGAGCGTGGCGGTGTGGATGATGCTTGTCACGGGGACGAACTCTTTTTTCATCCACGTAGTGTCCTCGCTCTTTTTTTCTTTTTCCACCATCTTGGCGAGCGCTTCCTCGCCGTCTATCTTGATGCGGGTGGTGTCTGAAGCCGTTGAGTCTGCAGGTGCTTCCATGCCCACAATCTTGGCATTATCGGGTCGTCCGGAGAAATCCTTTCCGCTGTTTCTTTTTTGCAGGTCGGCCACCGAGATGCCTTTTTTCTTTGCCTCTTTTCTGAGCTTCTCACGCTCTTTTTTCGCCTCTTTGGCTTTCTCGGCGGCAATGGCGAATTTCCTTGCCTCGATTTCCTCATCGTTCATGGGAACCTCGCGGTTGAATCCCAAGCTATAGCGATGGCTGAAAAACACGTGCTGGTTGTCGTTGCGGTTCCAGTTTTTCTGGAGGGTGGTGGGTATTTCCAACGTGCTGTAGTTCTCGCTGTAGATTTCGGGGTGCGTGATGTAGTCGTCCTCGGTGATTCCGCCGTTTTCAGCCACTTTCTGGTGGTTGGTGCTCATGAGCAGGTGGGCCTGATAGCGGTCGCCAAGATAGGAGGTGTGGAACGTGTAGTTGAAGTGTGCGGCACTTTGGTTGGCATAGTAGCCTCGCGCATAGATGTAATCGAATTTGAAACCTATGCCTATGCGCTGGCCAGCATTGACGGCAAACCTCACTTTCAGGTGGTCTTCGCCGTTGGTGCGGTCGCCACAAGTGTTGTAGTTGAGGTTGGTGATGGGCGAGAGGGTGTTGGTGAAATGATACTTGTCCGGATCAATCACGAAGTAGTCGTAGGGTTGTGTGAAAATGAATTGCTGGGGCTCAGCCCTGTCTGTGAAGATGCGGTTGAGGCGCGGGGCACCTAAATTGCCCGTCGTGTTGTACTCGCCACGCAATCCGGTTGTGAAAATGGTGTTCATGAACATCTCTGACAGGGTATCTGGTACAGCAGGCGTGCGGTCACCAAATCGCCCGTCAACTGTCCAAACTTTCAGTCCGATGGGTATTTCCTTTTTAGTCTTTGTTGTGTCGCGGTTCATGGTGGTGCGGTTGTCATCAGCCGACGTGAAGGTGCCGTCATCCCTTAGCTCGTTGAAGTCTTGAGCACTTGCGGTGACAACAATTATGAACAATATGAATAAAAAGGAAAGTCTGTTCATTGCATGATGCTTTGGTTGGATGGCAAAGACTGGTGCATTCATTTCATGAAACGCAATACGCACTCAACCATCTTGATGGCCATTGAAACAAGTATGATGATGGTGCCAACGGTTCTGCTGCCCCAAAAATAGACGCCCATTCCTACGGCAGCTCCCACCACGAAAATGGTGTTCAGAATGTTTCTTACTTTCAGATATTTGTCTTCCTTACGGTCGTTTCTGTGCATAATGATGTATGTGGCTGAATGAATGTTATTATTTGGTTGCGTTGAACCTTGCCTTTACCATGTTGAAGATTTCGTCCTTTCGGTCGATGGTACTTCTGCGGAATTTTCCCGACACGGGGAATAGCCTGGTCTTGGCTTTGTTCATCGAATACTTATCGGTAATCCACTCTTCGGCCTTATAGCGCGTACCCTTGCCGCGGTTGGCCTCGTAGAGGTAGCTGATGCGGCACATGGTAAGGTCAAGATGGCCGTCCTGGCATTGTGCATGCAAGGTGTAGTGGAATTCTGTCTCGTCGAGCGACAGCGCGCGTTTGGCTAAAACCAGCATTTCTTGAAATGTGGCAGCTATGGTGTGGTTCTCCTTGTCGGTAATTACAATTCGGCTGTTCTCCGTCTGGTTTGCGCCCTGGGTCATTTCATAGATAAGCTGTCCGGTCTTGTCGAAAATGTCGTTGGCACCGAGTCCTGGAATGTCGAGAGAAAGTTTCCACTCCACCTTTCCGTCATTTTCTGGCACAGCCCCTTCCATGTAATTCACTTCAGGTGCCGATGGGGATTTGGGAGCAGCCTTGGCTTGCTCAGCCCATTTGCTTATTTCGGCATTCTTTTCCTCAGAAGTTTTCTCGATTACAGTTTTCTGCTCAACCTCTTTTGCCACGTTGCGGGCAGCGTTGGCTTCTGCCTCAGCCTGTGCTTTTTCAGCCAGGGCGCGGGCAGCCTCAGCCTCTTTTGCGGCCTCCTCAGCTTTCAGCGCGGCAATGCGGGCTTCCTCGGCCTTGCGAGCAGCCTCTTCAGCCATTCGTTTAGCCTCGGCAGCTTTCTGTTGAGCCTCGGTAACTGTTGTCTGTGCATGTCCTAAAAGCGGCAGACAAAGCATCAATGTGAAAAAGAATTTTCTCATAACAGTTGCAAAAGTACTAATTTATGGCTGAACATCGGCAGATTAAGCATTATTTAACGCTATTTTGACCCTTTGCTGATGCTCATTTCATTTCCAATTGGTTCTGTAACCTGATGATTTCATCGCGGTATTGGGCAGCCTGAATAAAATCAAGCTGCTTGGCAGCCTGTTTCATCAAACGGGTTGTTTCCTGGATGCTTTTCTCGAGTTGTTCGCGAGTCATGCGGCGCACAATCGGGTCGGCTGCGAATACACCGCTTTCTGCGGCAATGCCGCCTTGTCTTTCTGTTTGTGATTTAAAGGCTGCCAATCTGATTTCGCGGGCATCGGGCGACAAATCTTCCGTTTTTGCCGACAGCGTATGCTTGATATCCTTGACTATCTGTTGAGGCGTTATGCCGTGTTCATCGTTATATTTCAGCTGTTTTGAGCGTCTGCGCAGCGTTTCGTTGATGGTCAGTTGCATACTTTGCGTAATGGTGTCGGCATACATAATCACCTTTCCGTTCACATTTCTTGCCGCGCGTCCAGCTGTCTGTGTGAGACTGCGGTGAGAGCGAAGAAATCCCTCTTTATCGGCGTCCAGAATGGCCACGAGCGAGACTTCGGGCAGGTCAAGCCCCTCGCGAAGCAGATTAACGCCGACGAGCACGTCGTAACGTCCGGCGCGAAGGTCGCTCATGATTTGTACGCGGTCGAGGGTGGCCACATCGCTATGAATATAGTTGGCGCGAATGTCGTGGTTCAGCAGATACTCGGTCAGTTCCTCAGCCATGCGTTTAGTGAGGGTGGTTACCAGCACGCGCTCGTCGCGCTCGCTTCTCACCAAAATCTCCTCCAGCAGGTCGTCAATCTGGTTTTCGCTTGGCCGAACCTCTATTTCGGGGTCCAACAATCCCGTAGGCCTGATGAGTTGTTCGACTACAATGCCTTCAGCCTCGTTCAGTTCGAAGTCAGCGGGCGTAGCAGAAACATAAATTACCTGGTTTACCATCTGCTGAAACTCCTCGAAGCGCAGCGGACGGTTGTCGAAGGCTGCCGGCAGGCGGAATCCAAATTCCACCAGATTGGTCTTGCGCGCCCGGTCGCCGCCATACATAGCGTTGAGCTGGGGAACGCTGACGTGGCTTTCATCAATAACCAGCAGATAGTCGTCGGGGAAGAAGTCGAGCAGACAATAGGGCTTTTGTCCAGCCTCGCGGCCGTCAAAATAGCGCGAATAGTTCTCAATGCCTGAGCAATGGCCAAGCTCTTTTATCATTTCAATATCGTATTCAACTCGCTCCTTAATTCGCTGAGCCTTAATGCTATCGCCAATTTCGGTAAAGAATTCAATTTGCTGCACCAGGTCGTCCTGAATCTGTCGGATAGCCTTTTCTGTCTGCTCTTTGGAAGTGACAAACAGATTGGCGGGATAGACCTGATAATCGTTGAACGAGCCGAGTCGGTGCATGGTCAGCGCATCGAGTTCTTCTATGGCATCAATCTCATCGTCCCAGAACGTTACGCGCAGAATGTTCTCGCTATAGGCCATGAACACATCCACTGTGTCGCCCTTCACACGGAAATTGCCTCGTTGCAGGTCGATGTCGTTGCGCACATAAAGGGCATCAACCAGCTGCCGGAGAAACATATTGCGGTCGAGCCGCTGTCCTTTTTGCAACGTGATGACGCTATTGGCCATGCTTGTGGGGCCACCCATGCCGTAGATGCACGACACGGAAGACACCACCACCACATCCTTGCGTCCGGAGAGCAGCGCAGAGACTGCCGAGAGTCGCAAACGGTCGATTTCATCGTTGATTGAGAGGTCTTTTTCAATATAAGTGTCGGTGGCGGGCAGATAGGCCTCCGGCTGATAGTAATCGTAGTAAGAAACGTAGTATTCAACGGCGTTTTCGGGGAAAAATCCTTTCATTTCCTCATACAGTTGCGCCGCAAGTGTTTTGTTGTGGCTCAGAATGAGGGTAGGGCGGTTGATGTTGGCAATGACATTTGCCACCGTGAAGGTCTTTCCCGAGCCAGTTACGCCGAGCAACACCTGTGCCCGGTCGCCCCGGTTGAGCCCTTCTGTAAGCTGGCGTATTGCCTCCGGCTGGTCGCCTGTGGGTTTGAATTTTGAAGTGAGCTTGAAATTCATCTGTCCGGTTGAATTGTTCAGTTGAAACACCATTTTGCGGGTGCTTTGGCTTGCAAAAATAGTAAAAAACATCGTAATATAGGTTGCATAGACGGTGTTTTTTGCAAAAAAAACTTTAGTTTGCTTTGTCATTATTGGAATTATATGTACTTTTGCAAGTCAAATTGCAGTATATGAAGAAAATATCGTGTTTACTGATGGTCGTTGCCGCCATTCTTACTGGGTGTGTCAACGAATTCAATCAGGTATATAAATCAGATAATAGCGAATATAAATACGAGTATGCCAAGGAATGTTTCGTCCGTGGCAAATACCAGCGTGCCATCACGCTGCTTGAACCGCTCATCCACATAACCAAAGGCACCGACAACGGCGAGGAGTGTCTCTACATGCTTGCTATGGCTCAGTATTGCTATGGCGACTATGAGAGTGCCTCGATGACCTTCCGCAAATACTATCAGTCCTACCCCAAAGGCACCTATGCAGAACTCTCCTCATTCTATACCGGCGAGAGTCTCTACAAAAGCACGCCCGAACCGCGACTTGACCAGACGCCAACCGTACAGTCGATAGCAGCTTTCCAGGAATTCCTGGATTTGTTCTCACAGTCACCCCTCCGGCGCAAGGCTCAGGAACGCCTGTTCTCGCTGCAAGACAAACTGGTGCTCAAGGAACTGTTCTCCGCGCAGCTCTATTACAACCTCGGTCCCTATTTCGGCAATTGCAACGGCTTTGGCGAGAGCAACTACGAGGCTTGTATCGTGACGGCGCAGAACGCTTTGAAAGACTATCCCTACTCAAGCCACCGCGAAGACTTTGCCCTGCTCATCATGAAAAGCAAGTATGCGCTGGCTCAGAACAGTATTGAGGCCAAAAAACTCGACCGTTATCGCGACGCAGAGGACGAATGCTACGGTTTCATCAACGAATATCCCGAATCTGCACAGCGACAGCTGGCTGAAAAGCTGATAAAATCGTGCAAAAAGCATACTGGCAACGTAACAGATGAGGATGAAGCCGACCTGACACCCGACTCTTAAGCCGCAAACTACCGTTTGAAATAACAAGAAAAAGCTATTTAATAATATCACAGAAAAAGATTTATGGATTACAAGAAATCAAAAGCTCCAGTAAACACCGTTACCCGCAACATCATGGATCTTTGCGATGAAACCGGCAATATTTACGAGAGTGTTGCCATTATTGCAAAGCGCGCCAACCAGATTTCAGTTGAAATCAAGCAAGACTTGAGCAAGAAACTGGCAGAGTTTGCCTCTTACAACGATAGCCTCGAAGAAGTGTTTGAAAACCGCGAGCAGATTGAAATCTCGCGCTACTACGAGAAACTGCCGAAGCCCACACTCTTGGCAACGCAGGAGTTCATCGACGGAAACATCTATTTCCGCGACCCGTCGAAGGATAAAGACAATATCGAGTGATTATGATACAGCGCAAACAAACACTCTTTCTGCTCGTTGCATTGGTGCTCACCATTGCATGTCTGTGCATGCCCGTAGCAACCTTCGTGCCGCAAGGCATGGGCGTGAGCGACCAGATGTTCAATCTGTGGCTCGTTGACGGCAACGGAGCGCGCCACCTCGCAGTTTGGCCTTTGTTCGCCGTTTTGTTGACCACGGCACCCATCAACGTGGCCACCATTTTCGCTTATAAGAATCGCAAGCTGCAGGCTCGCCTGTGTCTGCTGCTCATGATGCTTATTCTTGGATGGTATGCCATCTATGCCGTGTTCAGCAAGATTGCTTCGGCAGGCTCCTTCCGGGTGGCCATTGCCGCAGCCTTCCCGCTCGTTGCACTCATCTTCTATTTCATGGCCCGCAGGGCCATCCTCGCAGACGAAGCCCTGGTCAGGGCAGCCGACAGGATTAGATGAGCATAAGCAGATAAGCAGCCTACTGCCGAAACCATAAACAACGCTCGGCGTTGTTTCCAAATTCCACTTGAGAATTTGCTTGCAACGCCGAGCGTTGTTTTTGTGTCTTCCAACACCAGTTTTATATCTCCAAACGTTACGTACGAATTTTCTAGAAAATTTGAACGTAAAGTGGCACTTTGTTCTCGTAAAGTGGCACTCTGGAATTGTAAAGAGGCACTTTGTTCTCGTAACTCATAGGTTTACGGAAATAAAGCATAGCGTTACTACTCCAGAACGAGGTTTCATTTCTCTGAACGATGTAATAGGGCAGATAAAAAGCGAGCCGCGGGCAACACATCATGTGTCTGTCCGCGGCTCTGCTGAATTAGTTCTTAGAAAATTTTCGATGTTGTTATACTTACTTTGCTATGGCTTGCAAATTGCTTATACGATGCCCTGAGCCATCATGGCCTTGGCAACCTTCATGAAGCCTGCCACGTTGGCACCCTTCACGTAGTTGATGTAGCCGTCTTTCTCAGTGCCATACTTCACGCAGTTCTCGTGAATGTCGTTCATGATGCGCTTCAGATAGTCGTCAACCTCCTTGGCTGTCCAAGACAGACGCTCAGAGTTCTGGCTCATCTCAAGACCTGATACCGATACACCACCGGCGTTGCTGGCCTTACCCGGAGAGTAGAGCAGTTTGGCATCCTGGAATATCTTGATGGCCTCGGGAAGGGTAGGCATGTTGGCACCCTCTGCAACGGCAATAACTCCGTTCTTAACGAGTGCGGCTGCCTCTTCGCCGTTGATTTCGTTCTGTGTTGCACAAGGCAGGGCAATATCGGCCTTCTCATACCAGGGGCGCTTGCCCTCGTGATAAACAGCTGTCGGATATTCCTCAACATACTCCTTGATACGTCCGCGCTCCACGTTCTTCAGCTCCATGATGTAGTCGAGCTTTGCACGGTCGATTCCGTCGGGGTCGTAGATGTAACCGTCAGAGTCGCTCATGGTCAGCACGGTAGCACCCAGCTGCAGACACTTCTCAGCAGCATACTGTGCCACGTTACCAGCACCCGAGATGAGCACTTTCTTGCCTGCGAGCTCAATGCCGCGTGTGGCGAGCATGGAAGTGAGGAAATATACGGTACCATAACCAGTAGCCTCAGGACGGATCAGTGAACCACCGAAGGGGATTCCCTTACCGGTCAGCACACCCTGGAATTGGTGGGTGAGTTTCTTGTACTGTCCGAACAGATAGCCAACCTCACGGCCACCTACGCCGATATCACCAGCGGGAACGTCCTCATCGGGACCGATCACGCGGTAGAGTTCAT
>JAFZSI010000021.1 GCA_017619445.1 Prevotella sp. | reverse complement strand
CGGCAGCATCTACGGCTATGGCGAGGGTACATACATTGTCTGGTTGGACGACGACAAGATAAGTATCAAGCCTGACGGCGAGGCAATGCAAACAACTTTCCTCACAGACCCGACCATGGAGTTTGTGCGCGTGAAGTAAAAAGACTTCTCATTACGAAATACATAAACCGCAGGGGCCGCCACGTTCTTTCCTTGCACAGCACATTGGTCCATCGTGTGTGTGCAAAGGAAAGAGTGGTGGCTCTTTTTAGTTAGGAGTTAAGAGTTTAGAGTCTAGAGTCTAGAGTTGACAATTTCGGGAAACAAATGGCGAGGGGCGTGTTGCAAACTTTTCCGTTTTGGAAAAGTTTTGTGCAAAAAATGTTTGGAAAGTTTTTCGTTTTGTGAAATAATCGTTGTAACTTTGTAGCCAAAATCATATTAAACTTATTAAGTTTTTGACTTTTTGACTTTTGGCAAATATATGGAAACGATTAAGACTTTTTCATACGACGAGGCGTTTGCAGCCTCGCTCGACTACTTTGGCGGCGACGAGCTGGCCGCGCGCGTGTGGGTGAACAAATATGCCATGAAGGACAGCCAGGGCAACATTTATGAGGATTGCCCGCGGATGATGCACTGGCGCATTGCCAACGAGATTGCGCGTGTGGAGCAGAAATATGCCAACCCCATGACGGCGGAGGAGGTGTTCGGACTGCTGGACCATTTCAAGTATATTGTGCCGGCGGGCAGCCCGATGACGGGCATCGGCAACACGCATCAGGTGGCCTCGCTGTCAAACTGTTTCGTGATAGGCTTAGACGGCGATGCCGACTCCTATGGTGCCATCCTGCGCATTGACGAGGAGCAGGTGCAGCTGATGAAGCGTCGCGGGGGTGTGGGCCACGACCTGAGCCACATCCGCCCGAAGGGCTCGCCTGTGAACAACTCGGCGCTGACCTCAACGGGTCTGGTGCCGTTCATGGAGCGATATAGTAATAGTACGCGCGAGGTGGCACAGGACGGCCGCCGCGGCGCGCTGATGCTGAGTGTGAGCATCAAGCACCCCGACTCTGAGGCGTTTATCGACGCGAAGATGACGGAGGGCAAGGTGACGGGCGCCAACGTGAGCGTGAAGATTGACGACGAGTTCATGGAGGCGGCCATCAACGACAAGCCCTACGTGCAGAAGTTTCCCATCGACAGCGACCAGCCTGAGTGGGAAAAGGAAATTTCGGCCAAGGAGTTGTGGGCGAAGATTGTGCACAACGCTTGGAAGAGCGCGGAGCCGGGCGTGCTGTTCTGGGATACCATCCTCAGGGAGAGCATACCCGACTGCTACGCCGACTTGGGCTTCCGCACAGTGAGCACCAACCCCTGCGGCGAGATTCCGCTGTGTCCCTACGACTCATGCCGCCTGCTGAGCATCAACCTCTACTCGTATGTGGAGAATCCGTTCACCAAGGACGCGAGTTTCGACTTCGACCTATTCCGCAGCCATGTGGCCAAAGCGCAGCGGCTGATGGACGACATCGTGGATTTGGAGTTAGAGAAGATTGAGCAGATTATGGCCAAGGTGAAGGCCGACCCGCAGAACGAGGAGGTGAAACAGGCCGAATATCATCTGTGGGAGAAAATTCAGCGCAAGAGCGGCATGGGCCGTCGCACGGGCGTGGGCATCACGGCCGAGGGCGACATGATTGCCGCCATGGGACTGCGCTACGGCACCCAGGAGGCCACCGACTTCTCGGTGGAGGTGCACCGCACGCTGGCCTTGGCTGCATACGGTTCTTCGGTGCAGATGGCCAAGGAGCGCGGCGCGTTTGAAATTTACGACGCACAGCGCGAAGAGAAAAATCCGTTTGTGCTGCGGCTGAAGGATGCCGACCCGCAGCTCTACGCCGACATGAAGAAGTACGGGCGGCGCAACATTGCCTGCCTGACCATTGCTCCAACGGGCACCACATCACTTATGACACAGACCACCAGCGGCATTGAACCCGTGTTCATGCCGGTGTATAAGCGCCGCCGCAAGGTGAATCCGGGCGACGCGGGCGTGCATGTGGATTTCACCGACGAGGTGGGCGATTGCTATGAGGAGTACATCGTGTATCACCCGAAGTTCATGGAGTGGATGCGCATCAACGGACTGGACACGGAGAAACGTTACTCGCAGGACGAGATTGACAGTCTGGTGGCACAGTCGCCCTACTACAAGGCCACTGCCAACGACGTGGACTGGTTGATGAAGGTGAAAATGCAGGGAGCCATTCAGAAATGGGTGGACCACAGCATCAGCGTCACCGTCAACCTGCCCAACGATGTGGATGAGGCACTGGTGAACCGCCTGTATGTGGAGGCGTGGCAGTCGGGCTGCAAGGGATGCACCATCTATCGCGACGGGAGCCGTGCGGGCGTGATGATTTCGGCATCGAAGAAAGAGAAGAAAAAAGAGAATAACGAGGGCAACGAAATGCCGACGGCTGAGGACAGGGTTCCCTGCAAGCATCCGGAGGTGACGGAAGTTCGCCCGCAGGTGCTGGAGTGCGATGTGGTGCGCTTCCAAAACAACAAGGAGAAATGGGTGGCCTTTGTGGGTTTGCTGCAGGGCTATCCCTACGAGATTTTCACGGGTCTTCAGGACGATGAGGAGGGCATCATGCTACCCAAATCGGTGACCAAAGGAAAGATTATCAAGCAGGTGAACGCCGACGGCTCAAAACGCTATGACTTCCAGTTTGAGAACAAACGTGGCTACAAGACCACGGTGGAAGGCCTGTCTGAGAAGTTCAACCCCGAGTATTGGAACTATGCCAAGCTGATTTCGGGTGTGCTGCGCTACCGTATGCCCATCGAGCATGTCATCAAACTGGTGAGCTCGCTGCAACTGAAGAGCGAAAGCATCAACACGTGGAAGAATGGTGTGGAGCGCGCTCTGAAGAAATATGTTTCCGACGGCACAGAGGCCAAGGGTCAGAAGTGTCCCGTATGCGGCCATGAGACGCTCGTGTATCAGGAGGGCTGCCTCATTTGTAAGAACTGCGGTGCAAGCCGGTGCGGATAAGCATTTGATAATTGATAATTGATAATTGACAATTGAGAGTTGAAAATAGTCAGTACATATATCACGCTTGAGAATCTGCGGTTTCATGCCCATCATGGTGCATTGCCGCAGGAGCGCGTCACTGGCGGCGACTTCGTGGTGACAGTGCGGGTGAAATGCGACATTGGCCGGGCTGCAGAGACCGACAATGTGGCCGACACCATCAACTATGCCGAGCTTTACAGGGTTGTGAGCGAGGAAATGAACGTGCCGTCAGCCCTATTGGAGCATGTGGCCGGACGCATAGGACGCCGCATCCTGACAGAGTTCGGAAGGGCGGAGCAGGCGCAGGTGTGTATTACCAAGCGCAATCCGCCTATGGGAGCCGACTGTGACGGTGCTATGGTGGAACTGACATTTAATAAATGATAAAACTCTGCGAGAGTTTTGGGTTTTCTGACGATAAAACACTATTTTTGCAAACAAAACAGGCGTTATGGGCAAGAAACACTTGATGTTGCTGATGGCTTTTACGATGTTTGCCGCCTTGTGTTGGGGGGCAGACAAGCGTTTCACGCTGGTGATTGACCCTGGTCATGGGGGGCATGATGCCGGTGCGCTGGGGTCGTTCTCTAAGGAGAAAAACATCAACCTGAAGGTGGCACTGGCCTTTGGAAAGTATGTGGAGAACAACTGCCCCGACGTGAAAGTGATTTATACACGCAAGACCGACGTGTTTATCCCACTTCACGAACGTGCAAGCATTGCCAACCGAAACAAGGCAAACCTGTTTGTCTCTGTCCATACCAATGCGCTGCCAGGCGGAAAGGTTGGCCGGGGCATGGAGACTTATACTCTGGGTATGCACCGGGCTGCGGACAACTTTGATGTGGCAAAGCGCGAGAACGAGGTAATTCTTATCGAGAAAGATTATAAGCAGCGTTATCAGGGCTTTGACCCACGCTCGTCGGAAAGCTACATCATGTTTGAGTTTATTCAGGACAAGAACATGGCCAACAGCGTGGATATGGCCAAGTATGTGCAACAGAGCGTGTGCGCTGCCGCAAACCGTCCGAACAAAGGCGTTAAGCAGGCAGGATTCCTGGTGCTGCGCGAGACATCGATGCCCAGCTGCCTGATTGAATTGGGATTCATCACAACAGCTGATGAAGAACGGCTGCTGAACGACGCCGCCAAGGTGGATGCAATAGGCAAGGGTATCTATCAGGCTTTCGTCAAATACAAGAAAAAGTATGGAGGTGGGCTCGGCACCCCTTTCGCGCCAACGACCGGGGAAATACAAGTTCCGCCGGTCGTACCGGAGGAGTATCAGCAAAGAGCAGCGGAACAAAAACAGGAAGCAAAGCAAAAGAGAAGAAACAGACGAAAGCAACAGGAACCAATGCCACTGCCTCCAAACAACGACGGACCTCAACTGAGCGACAGTCAGGTGGCACAAGCAATAGAAACAGCAAGACTGCAGCAGGCTCAAGCCGAAGCGGAAGCCGAGCAGGCAAGAAATAATCCGGAAGCCAACCGCCAGCAAGGAGTACAGCAACCTGTCGAATCGGGATTCGTATCAAAGGTGGAACCCGTTGCCGAAGATGCTGAAGGACCTGTATTCAAAGTGCAAATCATGGCCTGCGACTATGCCCTGCCCGTTGGCGACAGACGGTTCAAAGGCATCACCGACTACGACATGTACGAGGAAAACCGCATGTTCAAATATACGGTAGGTGCCTCAAACGACTACAACGCCATCAACCAGCTGCGCAGGTCGCTGCTCGACAAGTTCCCCGAAGCGTTTGTCATTGCTTTCAAAAACGGTGCAAAGATGGATGTGCGCCAAGCCATCCGCGAGTTTAAGGCAAGGCGGTGAGGAATAGTAAATCTTAAATGTATAAATTGGAGTTCCTTGAGCTCCGCGAAAAAATCATCATGGTGAAACATGCTAAAGAAATAAAAATCGCTATTGCTGCCATTGTAGCAATTGTGCTGGTGTTTTTCGGAATGAATTTTCTGAAAGGCATGAGTCTTTTTTCGTCAGACAATGTTTATTTTCTAACTTTCGATGACATCAGCGGTCTCTCCACCTCCAGTCCCATCTATGCCAATGGCTACAGGGTGGGTGTGGTAAAAGGCGTTAAGTATGATTACAGTCATCCTGGCAGCGACATCAAAGTCGAAGCCGACATTGACCCTAATCTTCAAGTGCCGGAAGGCAGCACCGCCGAAATAGTGAGCGACATGCTGGGCAATGTGCGGGTCAACCTGTTGGTAGGCGACGGCACCGCTGGCATCATCAAGCCTGGCGGCACCATTCCAGGTGCGGCAAGTCAGGGAGCACTGGGTCAAGTGAAAGACATGATTCCTGCCATCGAGAAGATGCTGCCCAAACTTGACTCCATTTTGGTGAGCGTCAACACATTGCTGGCCGACCCCGCCATCGCACAATCTTTGCACAACATACGCCACATCACCAACGACCTTACCACCTCCACCCGCGAGCTCAACACGCTGATGGCCAACGCCAACAAACAACTGCCCGGACTTATGACAAAGGCCGACGGAGTGCTCACCAACGCCCACCAGCTTACGGGCAAACTGAGCGAGGTTGACGTGGCAGGAACCATGGCAAAAGTAGATGCCACACTGAACAATGTGCAGAAACTTACTACCGAACTCAACAATAATCAAGGCTCGCTCGGACTGCTTATGAAAGACCCGACGCTCTATCAAAATCTTAACGCCACTTTGGTTTCTGCAGACTCGCTTCTTGTTAATTTCAAAGCCCATCCCAAGCGTTACATTCATTTCTCTGTTTTTGGCAAAAAAGACAAGTAGATTAAAAAAAGTCTAAATAACCGCCATCAGGCGAGTAACTTTATTTGAAAACCGCAAAGTGCTCATATATGGAGTTTTTGCGGTTTTTCTGTTTACTTTAACAGAGGTATGTTTCTTTGTTGGCATTCATCGTAAGTCACTGACATACAACTACATTCAAAAATGCAAATCATATTTTTCAATACTTACAGCTTATGCAGGCATAAATCGCCATATTTAAGCATTTTACGCATCAACGTATAAAAAATAATAAATATTTAGATTTGTATATTTCAAAAAAGATTGCGAAATTTGCATTCCGATTACAAGGCACCTATACAATCTGTCAACAATAGAACTAACAGAAAAAGAGGAGAGAGGAAAGAGGAAAGAGGAGTGAAAATCCAACACCAAACACCCAACACCTCAAACCTCAAATCGTATATATTAATCTGTTCATGAAAGTAAATCCTAATGCGCTCTGGGATTCCAGTCTTCAACTGATAAAGAACAACGTTTCAGAGCAGCAGTTCAACACTTGGTTCAAGCCCATTGTCTTTGAGTCCTTCAATGAGGACACAAAGACTTTGTTGGTGCAGCTTCCAAGCCCGTATGTTTACGAGTACTTGGAAGAGAACTACGTTGACCTGTTGAGCAAGGTGCTTTCACGGACATTCGGACAAGGGGTTTGCCTGAATTATCGTGTGCTCACCGACAAGGAGCACAACATCTCCCAGGACATTCAGGCTGAGCCGTCGGCACAGATTGACGGTCCCAAGCGAAAGGAGCGTGCCAACCAGTCGCCCACCATTCTCGACGCAGCCGGTCCACAGCAGATTGACTCGCAACTCAACCCCCACCTCACCTTTTCTAATTATATAGAGGGCGACAGCAACAAGCTGCCGCGCTCGGTGGGTCTGAACATTGCTGAGCATCCCAACAAGACTACCTTCAACCCGATGTTCATCTACGGGCCATCGGGATGCGGAAAGACGCACCTCATCAACGCCATCGGCGTACGCACAAAGGAACTCTATCCACAAAAGCGTGTGCTCTATGTCAGCGCACGGCTCTTTCAGGTGCAATATACCAGCGCCGTTGTTCACAACACACTGAACGACTTCATCAATTTCTACCAGACCATCGACATGCTTATTGTCGATGACGTGCAGGAATGGATGACCGCCGGCAAGACGCAGGACACCTTCTTCCACATTTTCAATCACCTCTTCCTCAACGGCAAGCGCATCATTCTTGCCTGCGACCGTCCGCCAGTTGATTTGCAAGGCATGAACGAGCGGCTCATCACACGCTTTGCCTGCGGACTGATTGCCGAGCTTGAGAAACCCAACGTGCAGCTCTGCATCGACATCATGCAAAGCAAAATCAAGCGCGACGGACTCAAGATCCCTGCCGATGTGGTGCAGTTTATCGCCGAGACTGCCAATGGCAGCGTGCGCGACCTCGAAGGCGTTATCAGCTCGCTCATGGCCTACTCGGTGGTCTATAACTGCAACATTGACATGCGACTCGCCGAGCGCGTCATCAAGCGCGCTGTCAAGGTTGACGACCGCCCGCTCACCATCGACGACATCATGGAAACCGTATGCCGCCACTTCAATGTATCAACCACAGCCGTGGCAGGCCGCAGCCGCAAACACGAATTTGTGATTGCGCGTCAGGTATCCATGTACCTTGCACAAAAATACACCAAGATGCCCGCCGCCCGTATCGGTAAGCTCGTGGGAGGCCGCGACCACAGCACCGTTATCCACAGCTGCACCCAAGTGGCGCAGCGCCTGAGCATCGACAAGAGTTTCCGTGAAGACATCACAAGTATCGAAAACGCTTTCCGCCTGAAAAAATAGCCACAGGCATTCCCCCTTTGTTGACTTTAGAACCATAAAGCATTGTTTCCTTTTTAGGAAAACCGAACAGCAAATAACAACTCTGGGCGTTGTAGTCAAATTCTCTACAGAATTTTGAAACAACGCCGAGAGTTATTTTTGTAACGTCAAGAGTTATTTTTGTATTGCTGAGAGTTAATTATGTAAAGTCGATAGTTGTTCTCAAATTTTCTAGAGAATTTTATCGTAAAGTTGATAGTTGTTTTGGCAATGCAAAGGAAAGCTGCTGTAAAGCGCAACTTTCCTTTGCTGAAACGTGGGATGATGATTGTTAAGCCTGCATACGGTTCAGGGAGTGATGCTAATGTTTGCGCCAGCCATGAGCCAGAGACCGGGCTGAGGCACGCCGGCAAGGTCGTAATAGCGGTGGTTGGTCAGGTTGTCGGCTTGCAGGTAGAGGGTATAGCTGCTGGCATTCCATTGCACCTTTGCGTCGAGTTTGAAATAGGGGTGGTAGCCGTTCATGCGCTGTTGCCATCGCAGGGTTGTTGTGGCAGTGAGCTGGCGCCAGAGCCGCATATCGAGCGTTGCGGTGACCTTGTGGCGAAGATACTCCAGGGCATAGAGCGACTTATAGATGAAGCCCCCCATTGTCCCCCCGGAGGGGGAAGGTGTGTGGTAGTTCTGATGGATATAGGCGTAGCCGATTTTCAACTTTGAACTTTGAGCTTTGAGCTTTGAACTGAAATGAATTGTCATGTCAACTGACGCACCCATGTTGTTCAGTCGGCCAATGTTCATGGCATGATATTTCGTAGCATCTGCACTCATATACACCCAGTCAATCATGTCGGTACCGTGACTGTAGAACGCACTGAGGGTGGCTGTGAGTCGCTGGTTGCTGAATCGTGCGCCGGTTTTGTAGGTGTCGTTTTTCTCTGGCCTCAGGTTTGTGTCACCCTGTTGCACCTTGTTCGAGATATACAGGTCGGTGTAGGTTGGCATTCGTAGTGCCTTGTTCCACGAGGCAAAGATTTTCCAACGGTTTGTCGGCCGGAATGCTACATCTATGCCGGGATACAGACGATAGTCGCCGTCAAGCCCGGTGTTCCTGTTCAAAAGCAGCCCGGCGCTGAATGTCCAGCGGTCGAGCAGCACATTGTGCTCGGCAAAAAAACTGTTGTTGGTGCGTCCGCCTTTATGGTCGTACTTACGGTCGCTATTTTCAATGTCTCTCCACTTGTTTTCGGGCAGCAGACGGCCGTAGGCAGTGCTCAGAATGCGCTCCTGTGTAACATCTGCCCCTATGGCCGTCTCGCCCATAGCCCATGAATAGTTGAGGCTTATCGACGCCCCAACTATATTGAGTCTGTGGTAATTCTCGCCATTGTCTGCTCCCTCTTGGCCGCGGATGAGCTGATAGTGGTCACTGAAATGGTTGAAGTAGAGCACAGGCTTGATGTCGAGTCCGCGCAGAACATCTTTCACGGTTGCTGACAGCGAAGCCACAACGTGCTCGTTGTGCTCAAACTGGTTGTTGAACTTACTGCTGTAGAAGGTGCTTGCCCCGAAACTCTGCACATTGGCGCCAAGCTGCAAATGGATGTCAGTATTTGTAGTGTGCCAGCGGGTGGCGTAGAACAAGCGCCCTTTCTGGAAATCACTGTGTTCAATGCCTCCATCCGAACGGCTGAAGCCAGCACTGGCATGACGGGCTGTTCCCTTGTAGAGGCTCTCAATACCTAAGCCAGCCCCCACGGTGCCGTATGAGCCTCCTTCCAAATTGGCTTTGAGCAAAGTCTTGCAATTGTTGTCAATTGGATTGCGTGTAACGATATTGATGGCTCCGCTGAAAGCATTGCTTCCAAACACAGCGGCATTGGCACCTTCGAGCACCTCAATCCGCTCAATATCGTTCAGTCCTACGGGGAAGTCGGCGGCGTTGTGACCAGTCTGGGGATTCGACACACAAATGCCATTCAACAGAATGGTAATCTGGTCGAACGTGCCGCCGTTGATGCTGATGTCCGTCTGTACACCAAAGCCACCGCGCTGACGGACATCCACGCCTGTGGCTAATTTCAACACATCGTTAACGGTCGTTACTGCCGCACGATGAATGTCGTCGCGGGTAATGACCGCGACGATTTTTGCTGACTGCAACAGCGTCAGCGGAGCGCGCGAGCTGGTTACTTTCAGTTCGTCGAGCACCACGGTTTTTGTGCCCGAAAGGCTTACCGTGTCTGGAACGTCGGTGTGGGTGCTCATGCCGTCAGCCTTGGCGTATGTCAGCGTCATCACGCTGAGGGTGCCGATAAGCACCACCTTACCCAGACAGCTGAACAGCGCGTAGTTCTTTCGGCTAAATTGCCTGAACACCAACACTTCGCGCTCATTGAAACGAATTTTCTTCATTCTTGAATTGGGGAAAAACTATTTTTGAATTATGAGTTCAAAAATCAGATTTAAGAGTTATGATTTCCTTTGCCTATTTGAAAGGTAATCATAACTCTTAACTCATAACTTGTCGTTTAGAACTCAAAAACGGTTCTACTCCACTACCACAGGCTTGTACTTGGGCACAAGCGTCTTCATGATAATCCAGCCGATAAGATAGGCAACGGCACAGAAACAGAAGACAATCATATAGGCTCCTGGTTTGCCCTCATAGCCGAGGAACGTGAAGGCCGAGCCTTGGCCCTCAGCGTATGTGAACAGGTTGCCAGAAATCTTGTTGATGAGCATCGAGCCCAAGCCTCCGGCCATGGCACCAATGCCGGTAATGGTGGCAATGGTGGATTTGGGGAACATGTCGCCAACGGTCGAGAAGATGTTGGCACTCCATGCCTGGTGTCCTGCACCGGCCAGACCAATGATAATGGCGGGCCACCATGCCGGGTCAATGGGGCTACCCTGCCACATGGCCAACGGCTGAGCAAACAATGCAAACAGGGGGAAGAAGGCAAAAATGAGCATGGCAAGCATACGGCCAGCGTAGGGGTTCATGCCGCGCCGCTCGACAAACAGTTTGGGCAGATAACCGCCGAAAATGCTCACCACGGTAACAATGAGATAGAGCACAAAAATGAGCAGCTGGCCCATGGTTGAGCTTGACTTGTAACCAAACTGGTCGGAGAAATAAGCGGGGGCCCAGAACAGATAGAACCACCACACACCGTCGGTCATGAACTTACCCACAATGAACGACCATGTCTGCTTGAACGTGAAACACTTGGCAAAACTGATTTGCGGTCCTTCGTCGTTGGCATCCTTGGGGTCCTCGTCGGTCTCCACATCCTGATTGATATAGGTGAGTTCAGCAGCGTTCACATGCTTGCTCTTATTGGGCTTGTCGTAGATAAAAGCCCACAGGCCCATCCAGATGAAGCCCAGTGCACCAATGATAACAAAAGCCATCTCCCAACCAAAAGCCTCAGCCAGCGGCGGAATGCTGATGGGAGCGGCCAGCGCGCCCACCGAAGCGCCGGCATTGAAGATGCTGGTGGCAAAAGCACGGTCTTTCTTGGGGAAATACTCGGCAGTTACCTTGATGGCAGCGGGGAAGTTTCCGCTCTCACCCAATGCCAGCACGGCGCGGCAGAACAGGAACAGATACACACTGACGGTAGCTATGCTCAATGCGGTCATCGAACCAGCCTCAACAGCTTTCAGTGCCGTCACGTCGGCCAGCCCGACATATTTCATGGTCACCCAGCCGCAGACGGCATGAAGACATGCGCCTAACGACCACACGAAGATGGCCCACAGATAGCCTTTCTTGGTGCCCATCCAGTCAATGAACTTGCCGGCAAACAGGCAGAACACGGCATAAAGGATAGAAAAAGCAGAGGTAATGGTGCCATAGTCGGCATCGGTCCAATGGAACTCTGGAGCGATGAAGTCTTTCCACGTAAGCGAAAGCACCTGACGGTCCATGTAGTTAACGGTTGTCGCGAAAAACAGCATCGCGCAAATAATCCAACGGTAGTTGGTCATCTTTGAAGTTTGTACAGCGCTCATTTTGTATTGTTAGATTTGTTTGATGATTCAGGTTTTGATGTCTGCAAAGATAATGCAAATCGAACGCAGAAGAACTTGTTCTTATGCTGAGATGCAGCTTATTTTATGCAAAGATAATGCAAATCGAACGCAGAAGAACTTGTTCTTATGCTGAGATGCAGCTTATCTTATGCAAAGGTAAGAAAAAACTTTGAACTATTGACTTTAAACACTGAACTTTTCAATGAAAACGTTTTCAGTCATAGAGGTTCGAGGTCGGAGGTTTTCTTCTTAACAGCCTTAACTCCTAATTGCAAATTGTAAATTGTAAATCAAGGGAGTAAAGGAGTAAAGGAGTAAAGGAGCATATCTCGTACCCCCGTACCTCCGTACCTCCGTACCTCCCCAAAATTGTAAATTGTCAAATTGTAAATTTCCTCTCTCTTCTATCCTTGATAATACACCCGCTTCACGCGGCTGCTCACACCCGTAAGTACCTCGTAGGGTATGGTGTCGAGCACGTCGCTCAGAACGGTCACAGGCAAATGCTCACCAAAAATCTCCACTGTGTCGCCCTCGCGGCATGGTATGTCGGTGACATCAATCATAGCCACATCCATGCAAATGTTGCCCACGTATGGAGCCTGTTGTCCGTTCACTAAGCAGTAGCACCGCCCGCGACCTAAGTGGCGGTCCAGCCCGTCGGCATAGCCGATAGGTATAGCCGCAATCACGCTGTCGCGCTCCAGATGGCCTTTGCGGCTGTAGCCCACGGTTTCCTCTTTGGGCACATGGCGCAGTTGCAGGATGGTGGTCTTGAGTGTGGAAACGGTGTGTAGGATGCTGTTGTCGCGCGGATCCACGCCATACAACCCTATGCCCAAACGGCACATATCCATCTGGCGTTCCGGGAAATGCTCAATGCCCGCCGAGTTGTCCATGTGTCGCAGTATATGGTGGCTGAATGCGGCTTGCAGTTTGTTGCTGCCCTCGGTGAAGAGCTCGAACTGATGGGCCGAGAAGTTATCAAAGTCGTCGCTGTCGCTGCCCACGAAGTGCGAGAACACCGAGCGCGGAATGACAGCCTGCTGCTGACTCAACTGTTCCACGAGCCGGTCCATGTCGTGACGCGGGTCGAAGCCCAAGCGGTGCATACCTGTGTCGAGCTTAATGTGTACGGGCCATCCGGTGATACCTTCCTTGCGCGCCGCCCTGATGAGTGCGTCGAGCAGTCTGAACGAATACACCTCGGGCTCCAAGTTGTAGTCAAACATGGTTTTGAAAGCCGTCAGCTCGGGGTTCATAATCATGATGTTGCTCGTGATGCCCGCCTTGCGCAGAACCACACCCTCGTCGGCCACAGCCACAGCCAAGTAGTCAACGCGATGCTCCTGCAGCGTCTTGGCTATTTCCACGGCACCTGCGCCATAGCCGTCGGCCTTGATCATGCACACCATTTTGGTCTCCGGTTTAAGGAATGAGCGGAAGTGGTTCAGGTTTTCAACCATGGCATTCAGGTTTACCTCAAGGATGGTCTCGTGCACCTTTTCTTCCATGAGCTCGGCCAGCAGGTCAAAGCCAAAGCGGCGCGAGCCCTTGAGCAGAATCAGCTCGTTGTGCAGCTGCATGAACACCGGACTGGCCTCAAACTGGCCGGTGGTGTCAAAGAAATGCTTCTCGCCCACGCTGAACAGCTGCTGCTGCGAGGAAATCTGGGGGCCAATGCCGATGAGTTTGCTAATGCCACGCTTTCTGAGCAGTTCGGCCACTTCGGCATAGAGAGCCTCGGGCTGCTCGCCGCTCTGGTCAATGTCGCTCAGGATGAGCGTGCAGGTCTGTTCGCGACGGTTGGCAAAGTCGAGAGCAATGTCGAGCGAGTTGATGTCGCTGTTGTACGAGTCGTTGACCAACGTGCAACCGCGTTTACCCTGCTTCACCTCCAGTCGCATGGCCACAGGCTCAAGATGTGCCATTCGCTGGGCTATCTGTTCGGGTGTGAATCCCAAGAGCAGGGCCACGGCAGCCGTAGTGATGGAGTTGTCGATGGATGCCTCGTCGATGAAAGGAATGGTGAACCGCTCCTGCTTACCTTTATATATATAGACAATCTCACACTGCTCTTCGTCCACATCGCACCGCTCCACGTAAATCGGAGCTTCCTGGTTGAAGCGCGACCAATTGAGGCGCACCCCACGGTATTGCGAACGGCGTATGCACCGGCTCACAGTGTCATCGTCCGAACAATAGACAATGGCCTCGGTGTCGTGGAACAGCTGCAGTTTCTCCAAGCACTTCTCCTCCATCGAGCGGAAATTCTCCTGGTGGGCATTGCCCAATGAGGTGAGCACGCCGATGGTGGGCTGGATGATGTCGTGCAAGGCAAGCATCTCACCAGGCTGGCTGATGCCCGCCTCGAAGATGCCTACCTCGGTCTGTTCGTTGAGCAACCACACCGACAGCGGCACGCCTATCTGAGAATTATAGCTGCGCGGCGAGCGGGTGATGCGCTTGTGCGGACCGCCAGCGGGGCAACCCACGCCCGAGAGCACCTGATAGAGCCACTCTTTGACCATGGTCTTGCCGTTGGAACCCGTGATGCCCACAATGGGAATGCGGAACTCGTCGCGATGGCGCTCGGCCAGCCGCTGCAAGGCCGCCAACGTGTTGACCACCTTCAGGAAACTGGCCTCGGGGAAGCGTGTCTCGAAATTGGCGGGCACCGTTTCCACCACGAAGCAACGCACACCGCGCCGGTAGAGGTCGGCAATGTAGCGGTGGCCGTCATTGCGCTTGGTGCGCAGTGCGAAAAACAAAGTTTCCTCAGGAAAACAGAGCGAGCGGCTGTCGGTAAGAATCCATCCTACGCTTGCCTCGCCAACGCCATAACGGCGCGCCCCTATCAGGGTTGTTATCTTTTCAATGTTGTAAGTCATGTTTTTCAGATTGTTGAAGCCATTCAATTGCAAAGATAGTGCAAATCGAGAGAAATACCAAATTTATTTGAGAATTTCCGAGATGCAGCCTATCTTCGACGAAGTCAAAAGTACAAAATTTCGGGTAAGTGAGCGCAAAGAAAATCTGTTTTCTTTGCCGAGCGAGTTTTTTTATTTAAATTTATTTGAGAATTTCCGAGATGCAGCCTACCTTCAACGAAGTTAAAGGTACGAAAAAGTGCAAACCTCAAGGTTTTTTAACGGAGAATGAAGATTTCTCTGAAAGATGGGAAATGTTTCCCACAATTTACACTATCTTTGCACTATCTTTGCAAAACGATATTTCCAACTTCAATCATCATGAAACACTTCACAACCGCACTTCTCGCGATTACCATCCTCGCAGCCTGCACATCGCCGTCGCAGCACAGGCGCGGACAGTTCACCCGCGTGCTCGACCACGCGCAGGAGCAGAACCTTGCCTACGACTCCATCACCAACGTTGACTCCATCCGCATGGTCGTCGATTATTTCAACCGCCACGGCTCTGCTAACGAACAGATGCGCGCTAACTATATTATAGCACGTGCATACGATGACATGGGGGAGAAACCGGCTGCCCTGCATTTCTTTCAAGAGGCCGCGGAACGGGCGGATACAACAGCAGAAGATTGTGACTATAAGACTCTAAGTCGGATTCATGGACATTTGGCATATCTTTTTTTACATCAATCTTCTCCTTTGAATGCCCTTGATGAGTTTGAAATGTCAGAAAAGTATTCTACTTTATGCAATGACACGATGGCAAGTCTCGCATCACTTACATATAGGGCGAGGGTTTATGAACTGCTTAACAAGCCGGATTCCGCTGTTGCCATCGCTAAGCGGGCCCGTGATGCTTATGACAGTATAAGAGAAGATTCTTTGGCTGCCATGGCCATGGGTGCTGTGATAGACATCTTGCTGGAAAAAGGAGAGTATGAGGAAGCGAGAGTTTTTTTTAACCGATATGAGGGTGTAAAAGGACTTTTTGACGACAAACAGAACATCAAAAAAGGATTGGAGATATACTATTACCTGAAAGGACTCTATTTCTTAAAGACAAATCGTACAGATTCTGCTACTTTCTTCTTTAATAAGCTATTAAGAGAGGCAAAAAACTCTAATCACAAAGAATGTGCGAACTATGGCCTGGCACAGGTGTATCAGAAACTGGGCAAAAATGAGCTGGGGTTGAAGCATGCAATGCTGGCCTACGCCCTTAACGACTCCACACACAGGGAGCTTGCAACCACCGACTATCAAAGGAATCAGGCCCAATACAACTACACCCGTCTTCAGCGCATTGCAGAGAAAGAATCAGCAAAAGCCCGCAGAGCGGAAACGAAACTAACTGTTATTGTACTTGTCCTCGCAGTTTTTTTTCTACTGACGACAATAGTCATTTTAAGGTTGAGAAAGAAACAAAAAGAGGCAAAAAAGCGCGAGCAAGAAATGAATGACCGTTATGCCCGCCTGCAATTAGCCAAGACAGAGCTGGAAGACCTGAATGCAAACTATAACAAAGAGAAGTCTATTCTGGAAAATGAAATGGAAGAAATGAAGGAAGCCCTCATTCAGATAAAAGAGCATAATGATGAGGAGAGACAGACAATAGATGAAGTACTCAAACTGGCGTTGGTTGAACTGGAAAGAACAAGGAATGAGAATGAAAGCGAAATAGCTGAGAGGATAGAAGAAAAACAAGAAGAAATAGATTTATTAGAAGCAGAATTGGAGAGCTATAACAAAAAAAACATAATTCGTTTGAAATCGAAACAATTTGAAAAATTACGTTCTGCTCCCATCAGCCTCAAATTCTTCAAATATGGCAACAATGAGACAAAAGGCAGACCAACGACAGAGGATTGGGCAGAGCTCCGTCAACTGATTAATGATACCATTCCCGGTTTTTTTGTTAAGATAAATGGAGGCTCGCAGATAATCAGTGATGATGACGTGAAGTTGTGCATGATGGTTCGCCTCCAGATGCCCATGTATGCAATAATCAACATAACAGGAAGAACAAAAAACAGCATTTCCAATGCACGAAGAAGAATGTTAGGTAAAATATTCGGCAAAAAGAAAGGTGGGGCACAAGAATTTGACAGGCTTTTGCTCAAGCTGTGAACGACACGATTTGTTTCTTTATGTTAAATTTGTACAGAAAACGCATTCGCTTTTATTATTAACATTTTAGTTTTCAGCCCGTTAAGGCGGTGAACTTTTGTTAACATTCCTGTTAACTCTTGTTCACTGTTTTTCTTGTAAATATATGCCTGTTTTAATACTTTTGAAATGAAATTTATCAATAATCACATCATTATGAAGAAAATTGCATTAGTACTGATTAGCATGTGTTTGCTGTTGTCATTTGTTCACCCAGAAAATCTGAGGGATGGTTCAGGTGTTATAGTAATCTTACACGTATCGGGCCCCATTGATGAACCTCTAAACGGTGGTTTTCCTCATGCTCCGATACAACCGCCGTCCGTATTTCTTGATGGGCACACTTTATCTGTTCCTGGATCACATCCTGACTATGTGGTACGCATAGTGGATGTTGAAGCTGAAGATGATGTCGTTTATGAGACACAGATGCCCTCTTCAACAAGCTGTGTCGTTCTTCCTTCAACACTCTCAGGCGATTATCAAATCCAACTCATCTGTGCCAACTGGATGTTCTATGGCTTGATAACACTCTAAAAACTCTCTCATGGGGAACACCTGCTTATATTATATAAATAGGTGGGTGTTCCTTAAACTTGCATTCAATTAAATAATAATCACATTATATTAACAATTAAACAAAACAACTATGAAAAAAGTATTATTCTATGCAGCATTTGTATTAACCATGAGCGTATTCTGCGCTTGTAGTAGCAACTTAGAGGAAGAAATGTTGGACACTCAAAGCCCAACGGAGTCTGTTGAATCAACAAACGACGAAATGCTGAGCTTTGATAGTGAGGCGGAGTTCCAAGAAGCAATCGATGTGTTAAATGGTTTGACACCAGAAGAACAACAGTTATGGGTTAAGAACCATTATGGTAATTTTCACTCCCTTGAGGAGTTATATTTGAAAGCACTTGAGGAAGCTGAAGATTTGGATGAGTCAGAGGAGTCATTCAACGCATATAAGGCAAAGTATGACAAATACCTGTATTTCGCATCATTCCTGGATGATTGTGGAGTATATCTTCCTGTTACAAATAAAACGATGGCATTGCTTTTAAATATTGATGGAAATGTCAGAATAGCTGGAGAGATAAGAAACATGAAAGACGTTGATTCATATCTTCAAATACAAGAAAATGGAGATGCATTGTATAGTTATGATTTAATGCCGACAAGAGGAAATGGCGCATACTGGCAACCACGATACATTTCACACAGTACCAGTTTCGGAGGAGAAAGCTCGGGTAACATCGGTCAAGAATACGACAGCTACTGGTGGGAACAGAGCAAAAGAAGAATTAGGCTGAAATGCGGAAGAAAAGGCGACACCGTGTCAAATTACACCGATTTCTACTATGGTAGAAGGATGCGCATACACATAGAAATTTCATTCAGGAAAAAAACTTGGCTTGGATGGTCAAACTATAGCAGCTCCACCACCACAACAGGCACATTTACTGGCGGTTATAATGGCAGCATTAATTTCCACAAAGAAGCAGACTCTTCACACGACTGGTACCATGACATTCCCTACACTGTTGTCAGTGGACCTGGAGACATCATTCTTTATAATTCTGCCATTCAAGCTAACCTTGAGTTGTCTTTTAGAGGTATTGGCCAATTATTATATCTGAACTTTACCGTTCCTGAGATTCAGGCTTATGCTGGGACTGGTACAATTCAATAGAGCCTTCCTCTGTAAGGGAAAATATTCAACAAATAGAGATGATTGGGCTATACAATCTGTTTGAAATTTTACTTATATGCGAAAACTAATAATGATTATTGCTGTTGCATTATTCGCAACGAATGCTGTTGCCCAGGAAGGATTTGGACTGATGGGCGGTGTGAACTTTTCTTCATCGAGTACCAAAGGCATGGCCTGGAAACCAGGAGGATTTGTCGGTGGACTTTACGACGTATGTCTCTCTGAGGGTCTGTATTTTCAACCGCGCTTAGTGCTCTCCTATCAGGAGAATGAAAACAAGGAGAAGACAAGGTATTATTCTCAGTGGGCAGTCACTGTTCCTTTGCTTGCCTCGTTCCAGTTCAACATCTCTGAAAATGCAACCGTTCGTCTGAATGTCGGCCCGTACATCCGTTATGCTGCCTTTGGGCGCTACAAGTATTGGACAATAGGCACCGACGGGAAAACCGTCAACGAGGGTGGCCTTGGCTGGTGGCACGGCAGTTTTGGCGACCGCACCCATGTAGGGCTGCAAGCCGGTATTCAGGCAACATTCGGGCGTTGGTTTGCGACGGCAGACTATATGCACTCCTTCAAGCGCATGGAAGTGAATGTGGGTGGTTTTGAAAACACGGTGCTTTTGGGTGTGGGAGTGAAATTCTGATTTAAACTTTAGGGGTTCATCTTTCATCCAAAGAACACTGTTTTATAAAACGCAGCGTCGGGAGTTGTTTTCATAATCCAATGCTTTACGATAACAACTTCCGACTTTATTTCAAAATTCTTTAGAAAATTTCGAATTATTTCTCGACGTTGTTTTCACCATACCGAGAATGGTGAAAACAACTCTCAACTTTACGTTTAAATTCTCTAGTAAATTTGAGCGTAAATCATCACTTTGTTGCAGCCACGTTTATAATGGCAAAAACAAAGCTATGAGTTATGATGAAGAAACAACGGAATACGGTAGGAAAAACAAAGAAATGCTGCTGAGAATGCTGAGATTGGGGGAACGTCAGATAATGCCGAAATGGCGGAGGGCGGTGCGGATGCCGTCATCATCGACCGATGTGGTTGTATAGTCGGCCTGCTGCTTCAGGCTGTCGAGTGCGTTGCCCATGGCGATGCCGATGCCTGCGGCGCGAATCATGGTGGCGTCGTTGCCACCGTCGCCGAAGGCAATGGTGTGTTCGATGGCGAATCCCTCGTGGGCGGCGATGGCGCGCAGGCCGATGCCCTTGTCGGCCTCTCGCGAGGTGATGTCGGTGAACTCGGGGTGCCATCGTCCCGACACGCAGCCGGGCACATGGCTCATGAGCTCTCGCTCGTGGGCTTCGTCGAAGAATGGTGACAGTTGGAGGATGGGCTGTTGCAGGGCTTTGTCAACGGGCCGCTGCATGTCGAGCTGCTCCACGGCCAGCTGGCGCCGGAAGATGCGGTCAACGCATTCGTGGGGATTGAACACCACGAACTCGGTCTCGCTGGCCACGATGCACGAGTAGTCGTTGGACTGGCAGTCGCCGAGGATAAGGTCAACGTCGGCGGGCCGGATGGGGTTCATGCACACCACCTTGTCGCCCACAAAACAGTGTGCGCCGTTGGTGGTGAGATAGCCGTCGATGAGGTGCTGGATGGCTCCAAGGTTGGTGATGATGGTGCGCGGCCGGCCGGTGGCGATGTAGATGCGGTGGCCGTTGGCCTTTGCCTGGGTCAGGGCAAAGATGGCCGACGGCGGAATCTGGTGCGTCTTAAAGCTGACCAGCGTTCCGTCGATGTCGAAGAAGAGTGCGTAGCGGGTCATTGATTATTTGGCACGCATTCCGTAGGCAGTGACGACAAGGAAGCAGAAGAAGGGTACAATGAACGAGAGATGGACTGCGGACAGGCCGGCCATCGTTGCGTGGGTGTCCATGATGCTGGCCTGGATGGGAGGCAGCACACTGCCGCCGAGGATGGACATGATGAGACCTGCGCCGCCAAACTTCACGTTCTCGCCAAGGCCTTTCAGGGCAATGCCGTAGATGGTGGGGAACATGAGCGACATGCAGCCGCTGACTGCCACTAAGCAGTACATGCCCTTGATGTCGTTGAACATCACCACGCCCACAAGACAGAACATGGCTGCCACGGCCAGGATGGCCAACAGGCGTCCGGGCTTGATGAACTTCAGGAACCATGTGCAGATGAAGCGTCCCACGGTGAAGAGCACCAGCGCGCCAATGTAATAGCGGAAGGACAGTGTGCTGGCCGCGCGTTCGGTCATGCCGCCGCGCACGCAGAACAGCTCGTGGCCGTAGTGCATGATGTAGGTCCAGCAGGTGACTTGCGCGCCTACGTAGAAGAATTGTGCAATGACACCCTCGCGGTAGTTCTTCACATGAATGAGTTCGCGGATGGCTGTGAACAGGCTTTTGTTGCTGCCGCCGTCGCTGGCCTTGGGCATACGGGTAAGGCGGATGGCCACCAGCAGCATGAGCACCACAATGCCTATGTAAACGTATGGCTGGATGAGCACACCCAGGTCGTGGTCCTTGATAGACTCAAACAGTGCCGGGTTTTCGGTCAACAGCTGGTGGCGTGTGGGCGAATCGGTGGGGTCGAGCTGGGTCTGGACAAATAGTCCGGCCACGATGGTTCCCGAGACAGCGCCGATGGGGTTGAACGACTGCGCGAAATTCAGTCGTTGCGTGGCGGTATCCTCGCTGCCCATGCAGTATATATAAGGGTTGCACGACGTTTCAAGGAACGAAAGTCCGCACGTCATCACGAAATAGGCCAGCAGAAAGGTGTAGTAGATGCCTGTCCACCGTGCCGGCAGGAATGCCAGCGCGCCAATGGCGTAGAGCGTAAGTCCCATGAGCACTCCCGCCTTGAACGAATAGCGCTGTATGAACATGGCGGCCGGAAAGGCCATGAGGAAGTAGCCCATATAGAAGGCCACCTGCACCAGCGAGCCTTCAAGATTGCTCTTTTGGAAGATGGTGGAATAGGATTGCACCATCGGGTTGGTCACATCGTTGGCAAAGCCCCAAAGCGCAAAGCAACAGGTAATCATACAAAACGGCAGCAGAAAGCTCACGCCGTCTTTTCTCAGTATTCCATTAGGATTTTTGTTCATGATGGCAGTTGGGTTGAATCTTTATTCAAATTTTGTTACATATTTTGTGCAAAGTTACAAAAAATCTGAGTAAGCAAGAACAAAGAAAGCTTGTTTTCTTTGCCGTATAGGAAGTTTTTTGTACATTTGTAGCAAAATAAAACAATTACCATGAAAAAATTGTTGTCACTTCCCCCAAACTTAGTATCCTGCTTTCACGACATCACTGGCTGCAACCGAGGCGAATGGTTCTGCACTTGCGACCCCGCCGACCACAAGTTGGGCTCTGGAGGAGGCACGGCATGGCTGCTCTGGCAGGCCTATCTGGAGGAAAAGACGAAGAACGACGGCGGTAATCCAACGCCATTCGCTCAGTGGCTGGCCCGCGAACAGCGCATTCTGATTCATGCCGGGGGCCACAGCCGACGGCTGCCCGCCTATGCCACGTCGGGAAAGATTCTGACCCCCATCCCCGTGTTCCGTTGGGAACGCGGACAGCGGCTCAGCCAAGATTTGCTGTCGCTGCAGGTGCCTCTTTACGAGCAAATCATGGAGGCGGCTCCGCCATCGCTTCACACCTTGGTGGTGAGCGGTGACGTTTATATCCGCGCCACGCAGCCGCTGCAACCCATTCCCGAGGCCGACGTGGTTTGCTACGGTCTGTGGTTAGGTGCTGAGACGGCCAAGAATCACGGTGTGTTTGTGGCCGACCGCAAAACGCCCTCCACCCTGAAGTGTATGCTGCAAAAACCAACCGTAGCGATGTTGACCGAGTTGCAGAAAGACCACTACTATCTCACCGACATCGGCGTGTGGCTGCTAAGCGACCGTGCAGTGGAGGTGCTGATGAAAAAGAGTATGCCGGAGGAGGACGATGTTCGCGAGTACGACCTTTACGGACAGTTTGGCTGTGCTTTGGGCACCAGCCCCACCACAGACGACGCCGAGGTGGCCGCACTCAAGGTGGCTGTGCTGCCTTTGTCGGGCGGCGAGTTCTATCATTTCGGCACCTCGCGCGAGCTGCTGTCGTCGATGCTCACCATTCAGGACACGGTGAACGACCAACGGCAGATTAAGCACCACGACCGCAAGCCTCATGCCAGCATCTTTGTGCAGAACGCTGTCACCGAAATTGCTTTCAACGACCAAAACACCAACATCTGGATTGAAAACAGCCATGTGGGGCCAAAGTGGCAACTGACACACGACCATATTATTACTGGAGTGCCTGAAAACGACTGGCAGATAAGCCTTCTGCCGGGCGAGTGCATTGACGTGGTGCCCGTGGGAGAAAGCGACTACGAAGTGCGACGCTATCATATTGACGAGGCGGTGGACAGCGACGAAATCAGCGCCCGCGCCAACCTGCGCCGTCTGTTTGAACAGCGGCGACAAATGCGGGGGCGCATCTGGCCACACATAGCGCGCAACTACGAGCACAGTGTGTTTTACCAGACAGACCTGAAGGATGCGGCGCACGAATTTGCCGACCTGAACATCGCACCTCCCCCACTACCCGCTAACCGCACAGAACTTATCACCCGGATGCAGGACAGCATGTTCAGGGCCGAACTGGCAAGGCTGAAAGGCGAGAACCCCGCAGCCATGGAAGAACAGGCGTTCGGACTGCTGCGCCAGGGCCTCACCGCTACGGCTACAGCCACCGTGCAGCAACCCCGTATGTCGGTACATGCCGACCAGATTGTGTGGGGGCGAAGTCCTGTGCGCATCGACATTGCCGGCGGATGGACCGACACGCCTCCCTTCTGCCTGATGGAGGGCGGCAATGTCATCAACCTGGCCATCGAGCTCAACGGACAGCCGCCACTGCAGACCTTCGTGCGCCCCTGCCGCGACCCTCACATTGTTTTGCGAAGCATTGACCTGGGTGCTGAGGAGGTTGTTGAGAACTATGAGCAACTGGCCGACTACTGTCGCGTGGGCAGCCCGTTCTCCATACCCAAAGCCGCGCTGGCATTAGCGGGGTTTCTGCCCGACTACGGTGCTGAGCGATTTGACACGCTTCGCCGTCAACTGGAGGCGTTCGGATGCGGCATTGAACTGACGCTGCTCTCGGCCATTCCAGCCGGAAGTGGCCTGGGAACCAGCAGTTTGCTGGCTTCTACGGTGCTCGGTGCGTTGAACGACTTCTGCGGACTGGCATGGGACAGGAACGAGATTGGGCACCGGACGCTGGTACTCGAACAGCTGCTCACCACGGGCGGAGGCTGGCAGGACCAGTTTGGAGGCTTGTTGCAAGGAGTCAAGCTGCTGCAAACCGAACCTGGCTTCGGACAGAACCCAGTGGTGCGGTGGTTGCCAAACGACCTGTGGCAGCAACCTGAATATGCGGCTTGCCACTTGCTGTACTACACGGGCATCACGCGGACAGCCAAGACTATTCTTGCAGAGATTGTGCGCAGCATGTTCCTCAACGAACACAACCAGCTCATGCTGCTGCGCCAGATGAAGGACCACACACTTGCCATGTATGACGCCATTCAGCGCAACCACTTCACCGAGGTTGGCGCACTGATACGTAAGACTTGGCAACAGAACCAGCTGCTTGACAGCGGCACAAACCCGACTGAGGTGAGGAGAATCACCGACCTTGTTGACGACCTTTGCCTGGGTTACAAACTGCCGGGCGCAGGTGGCGGCGGCTACCTCTACATGGTGGCCAAGGACCCCGAGGCCGCCGTGCGCATCAAACAGATTCTGGGCAGCCATGCCCCCAACCGCAACGCCCGTTTCGTGGAAATGAGGCTGAGTACACAAGGAATGCAGGTGAGCCGCAGTTAATAAGACTTCAACACAGAAAAAAGAATCCATTTCTTTTCCAAGAAACAACAAAAAAACAAACCAACCGAAAACAGAAAATGAGAATGATGAGCAAGAAACTGTTTGCCTGTTTGCTGCTCACGGCAGCAACGCTTTCCTCATGGGCACAAGAGGTGCCACAGATTGCGAATGTGTATGCGCGGCACACGTTGTCGCTCAACGGCCAGTGGAATTACATTGTGGATGTGCAGGAAGAAGGTTACTACGATTACCGTATGAAGCCCACACCATGGGGATTCTTCCGCAATGCCAAACCCCAAAAGCCCGAAGACCTGATTGAATATGATTTCGACGCAGCTCCCACCATGAATGTGCCGGGCGACTGGAACACACAGGACGAACGGCTGTTTTTCTATGAAGGAACGGTTTGGTTTAAGCGCAGTTTTGACTATCATCCCGCACCTGGCAAGCGGCAGCTGATTTACTTCGGGGCCGTGAACTACGATTCACGCGTGTTTGTCAACGGAAAAGAAGTCGGGCATCATGTGGGCGGCTTCACTCCTTTTAACTACGACGTGACCGAGCTGATGCGCGACGGCGAGAATGTGGTAATCGTGAAAGTGGATAACAAGCGCCATGCAGCGGATGTGCCCACGCAGATTTTCGACTGGTGGAACTATGGCGGCATTACGCGCGACGTGATGATTGTTGACGTAGAACCCGTGTACGTTGAGAACTACTGTCTGAAAATGGTCAGCATGGAAGGCCGCCGACTGCAATTCAGCGTAAGACTGAACCGAGAAGAAGCAAATCGCAAGGTGACGCTGCGCATTCCCGAGCTGAAAATTGAGAAAACTCTCACCACAACCGCCGACGGAACGGCCACCACGTTCATGAAAGCCAAGCCGCAGTTGTGGTCACCCGCAACACCAAAACTCTATAAGGTGGAAATCACAATGGACAATGAAACGCTGAACGACGAAATTGGCTTCCGCTCTATCAGCACACAAGGCAAACAACTGCTGCTCAACGGCAAACCCATCTTCCTGAAAGGCATCAGTATTCATGAGGAGAAGGCATACGGTGGCGGACGCGCCAACTCGGCCGAGGACGCGCGCACCCTGCTCACCTGGGCAAAGGAAATGGGATGCAACTACGTGCGTCTGGCTCACTATCCCCACAACGAACATGCCATTCGCGAGGCCGAGCGCATGGGCATCATGGTGTGGTCGGAGATTCCCGTGTATTGGACCATCGACTGGACCAACGAGGCGACGTATGACAATGCCCAACGGCAGCTCACCGACATGATTGCGCGCGACCAGAACCGCGCCAACGTCATTATCTGGAGCATTGCCAACGAAACGCCGCACTCGCCCGAGCGCGACGCATTCTTAGGCAAACTGGCCCGCAAAGCCAAGAGCCTCGACGACAGCCGTCTGGTGAGCATGGCCATGGAAGTGACCTCAGCCTCAAACTACAACAACCGCCTGCAGGACAATATGAACGAGCTGGTGGATGTGGTGAGCTTCAACCAGTATGTCGGATGGTACCGCGACGTGAACGACGCGCCAAAGATGAAATGGGAAATTCCCTACGACAAACCCGTGATTGTCAGCGAGTTTGGCGGCGGTGCAAAATCCGGGCTGCACGGCGAGAAGAACCAGCGTTGGACGGAGGAGTTTCAGGAGAATCTGTACAAAGAGAACCTGGCCATGCTTGACAAAATTGATGGCCTAGCCGGCACCTCACCATGGATTCTGAAAGACTTCCGCTCACCGCGCCGCGTGCTGAACGGCATACAAGACTATTACAACCGAAAAGGCCTGGTAAGCGACAACGGCGAGAAGAAAAAGGCCTTCTTCGTGATGAAAGAATGGTATAGCAAGAAATAGCAATGAAATTCCGCACCGAAGTAAGCATTGAGAAACCCAATTGGCAGATAGAACCCACGGACAGGCTGCTGTTCGTGGGCAGTTGCTTCGCCACAAGCATGGGGCAGCGGTTTGCCGACAACCAGTTCTGCACGGTGGTCAATCCCTACGGCACCATGTACAACCCCGTAAGCATTCTGCACACCCTGCAACGATTGTTTGCAACGCCTAATCAGGACTATGTGCCCGATGTATGCTTTCTTACCCTCGGCACCAACCATGTATATCGGCTCAAAGAGACAGGCGAGATTGTTGACAACTGCGAAAAGCGGCCGCAACGCCTGTTTCAGGAGGAACAGCTCACCGTGGCACAATGCACCGACGCGCTCCACGAGTGTGTCAGCTTGCTGCGCAACATGAATCCCGACATAAGGATTGTGCTCACCGTCAGTCCCATACGCTATGCGAAGTACGGATTCCACGGCAGCCAGCTGTCGAAAGCCACACTGCTGCTCGCAGTTGAAGAAACAAAATCTCAACCCTCAAATCTCAAATCTCAACCCTCAAATCTCAAATCTCAACCCTCAACTCCCCCCTACTACTTCCCCGCCTATGAGATTGTGAACGACGAGTTGCGCGACTACCGTTTCTATGCCCCCGACATGCTGCACCCATCCGAACAAGCCGCCGACTACATCTGGCTGCGGTTGCAGGAATCATTGCTCAGCAAGGCCTCGCGCCAGTTTCTCGACGAGTGGCGGCCCATCCAGCAGGCGCTCAACCACAAGCCCTTCGACCCCGACTCGGAAACCTACAAGCAGTTTCGCGAACAGGCCAACCAACAGTTAGCTTTATTCCGCGCGAAATACGGGCTATAGACACAACTCGATGCTTTGCGCGCAAATTTTCTAGAAAATCTGCGCGTAAAGTGCCGCTTTGCGACCGTAAAGTGCCACTTTGTGATTGCAAAGTAATGGTTTGTGAGAATAAAGCAATGGTTTGAAAAAACAACGAATTGCTTTACTTTTCCAATTGGCAGGTTTATGGCTAAATTTTCTAGAAAATTTGCGCGTAAAGCAATGGGGTGTGTTTGGGGCGTTTGGTAATGGAAAAATGGCGTGGGCAACTGTGGGTGCTGCACGGAGAACAGTGGCGCGAGCGAACGATGTGGGAAACGCCGCGAAACGTAGGGAATGGACAAAAAAGAAGAATCTGCCCGTAGAGATACAGACAGATTCTTCTTTTTCTTTGGTTTGTGCTGCTGCGATTATCGGCGCAGGCCCAGAGCCTTGATGATGGCGCGGTAGCGCTCAATGTCGCGGTCCTTCAAGTAGGTGAGCAGCTTGCGGCGCTTACCAACGAGCTTGGTCAGAGAGCGTGCTGTCACGTGGTCCTTGTGGTTTTGCTTCAGGTGCTCAGTCAAATGAGCGATGCGAAATGAGAACAGGGCAATCTGGCTCTCGGGAGAACCGGTGTCGGCTACGCCGTTGCGGCCATGCTTCTCGAAAATCTCAGCTTTCTTAGCTTTGTCTAAATACATGTGTTTTGTTGTGATTAAATTGTTGAAACATTACATCTTTCTGACGCTTGCCGCGCGCATTCTCCTTGTGGCGAATGGATTGCCGCATAGCGCAGCACACTTAATCACATGCGCGGATTACGTCGTCAAATGCATCGGATTTTCCGAAATCGGCTGCAAAGGTACTGCTTTTTCGTGGAGAATGAAGAATGAAAGCTGAAGTATTTTGGGGCTGTTCCTCGATTTTAACTTTTTTTGTGGATATATTGCTTTATTCTTTGTTCTTTGTTCTTCATTCTTCTATTATATTAGTAATTTTGAACTGCGTCGAAAGTACTGCCGTTCGAAAAAAACAAAAGAAAACGGCGATTCTTTTGTTTTTTTGCTCACTTAATCGTACCTTTGCACCCGAAATCAAGGATAATAATCAAATATGCAAGACATTAGGAATATAGCGATTATCGCACACGTTGACCATGGCAAGACTACACTCGTAGATAAGATGATGCTGGCCGGCAATCTGTTTCGTGAAGGACAGAACCTGAGCAGCCAGGTGCTCGACAATAACGACCTGGAGCGCGAGCGCGGCATCACCATCCTTTCGAAAAACGTTTCCATAAATTATAAAGGTGTAAAAATCAATATCATCGACACCCCGGGACACAGCGATTTCGGCGGTGAAGTGGAGCGTGTGCTCAATATGGCCGACGGTTGCCTGTTGTTGGTTGATGCTTTTGAGGGTCCGATGCCCCAGACGCGTTTCGTACTGCAGAAAGCCTTAGAGATAGGACTGAAGCCCATTGTGGTGGTAAACAAGGTGGACAAGCCCAACTGTCGTCCCGAAGAGGTATATGAAATGGTGTTCGACCTGATGTTCTCGCTTAACGCCACTGAAGACCAGCTCGACTTTCCTGTGGTCTATGGTTCAGCCAAGCAAGGATGGATGGGCGAAGACTATAACACCCCAACCGACAACATAACCTATCTGCTCGACAAAATTATTGAGGTGATTCCCGCACCGAAGCAGATAGAAGGAACGCCACAGATGCTCATCACCTCGCTCGACTACAGCAGCTACACGGGAAGAATTGCCGTGGGGCGCGTGCACCGTGGCACCCTGACCGACGGAATGCAGGTGACCATTGTCCACCGCGACGGTTCGATGGAGAAGACGCGCATCAAGGAGCTACACACCTTCGAGGGCATGGGCCACGTGCGCACCGACAAGGTGGATTGTGGCGACATCTGTGCTGTCATCGGTCTGGAGCACTTCGAGATTGGCGACACCATCTGCGACTTCGAGTCGCCCGAGCCGCTGCCGCCCATTGCCATCGACGAGCCGACGATGAGCATGCTGTTCACCATCAACGACTCGCCTTTCTTCGGCAAGGAGGGCAAATATGTCACTTCGCGCCACATCAACGACCGTCTGGAGCGCGAGTTAGAGAAGAATCTGGCCCTGCGCGTGGAACTTTTCGAAGATTCCACCGACAAATGGATAGTCAGCGGCCGCGGTGTGCTCCATCTGAGTGTGCTCATAGAAACCATGCGCCGCGAAGGCTATGAGCTGCAGGTGGGTCAGCCACAGGTAATCTACAAGGAAATTGACGGCAAGCGGTGCGAGCCCATTGAGGAGCTGACCATCAACGTGCCGGAGGAATTTGCCTCGAAGATGATTGATATGGTGACACGCCGCAAAGGCGAGATGACCAGCATGGAAAGCCAGGGCGAGCGTGTGAACATTGAATTCGACATGCCCTCGCGCGGCATCATCGGACTGCGCACCAATGTGCTCACGGCAAGCCAGGGCGAGGCCATCATGGCCCACCGGTTCAAGGAGTACCAACCTTATAAAGGCGACATTGAGCGACGCGTGAACGGTTCGATGATTGCCATGGAAACGGGCACAGCATTCGCTTACAGCATTGACAAGCTGCAGGACCGTGGCAAATTCTTCATCGACCCGGGCGAGGAAGTGTATATTGGACAGGTGGTTGGCGAACATGTGCACGACAAAGACCTGGTAATCAATGTAACCAAGGCAAAACAGCTGACAAACGTGCGTGCCAGCGGCAGCGACGAGAAAGCCCGCATCATTCCAAAGACCGTCATGTCGTTGGAGGAATGCCTGGAATACATCAAAGCCGACGAACTGGTTGAGGTTACGCCCAAATCGATGCGTATGCGTAAGATTATTCTTGACCACGACCAGCGCAAGAAGGCGATGAAGGAAAACTAAGAGTTGGGGGACTTTGGTATGCGGCGCATAGGGTTGATATTGATTGCGTTAGTGATGCTGACCAGCAGCGCGAATGCGGGTTGGCAGGAGCGGCTTACGCGTAAGATTGACCATATTGCCAAAGGAAAGCAGATGACCATTGGCGTGGCTTTCGCCTACGACGGTAAGAAATTCGCATACAACAACGACCAGCAGTTCCCGTTAGCAAGCGTGTTCAAGTATCACGTTGCAGTGGCGGCCCTGCTGCAGGAACTGCCCATGGACTCGCTTACCGACGTAAGCGCACAAGACATGCGCGCCGACACCTACAGCCCGTTGCGCCTCATCCATCCCGGTGCCGATTTCCGCATCACCATGGCCGACCTCATGCGCTGGAGTGTAAGCGAAAGCGACAATAACGCCAACGACCTGCTCATACGCCAATGCGGAGGCATTGCGCGTGTTGACCAGATTATCAGAGAACTGGGCATTGGCGAGTTTTCCCTCAACTACACGGAGGCGCAAATGCACGACAATCCAGAGCTCTGCTACGACAACTGGAGTTCACCGTCAGCCATGGCCCAACTTTTCATGGCCTACAACCATGAGCTGTTGACACGCGTCATGGACAATGCAAATACAGGCAACGACCGCATTAAGGCTGGGTTGCCCTTCTGGGCTGAAATGGGCCATAAGACGGGCACCGGACCTATGCTCAACGGGGTGAGAGTGGCCTATAACGATGCGGCCATTGTCAACTTGCCCGACGGAAAACAATGTTATATCGTTGTGTTTATCAAAGATTCAAAAGAAAATGACGAAACCAACAGCTTCGTCATTTCACAGATTACCAAAACCATCTTCGATATGTTTCTGCGCGAGGAGTTCTGATTCAGGACTCTGAAAAATCTCCTAAACGACTAAACGACTAAACGACAAATCTCCTAACCATCAGCTCTGAGCAGAGGATGGATAGACCATATTCTCAGGTTTCATATTCATCAGCACTTCTTCCAAAAAGCGGCGTGCCTCAAAGCGCGCCATGGGAAGGTCGTGCAGCAGCCAGTTACCACAATCGCGGGGTGCAGCCCCGGGAATCTGTGCATTGGAAGCAGCCGTTTCCTCTGCAATTCCGAAGTTGGCAATGAAACGGAATGTCTCTTGCATGAGCTGCACAATGTCCGCCGGTTCCAAGTCGCCACGCATGAGCAGGTAGTTGCCCGTGAGACAACCCATTGGCCCCCAATAGACAATGCGGTCTTTCCATATCGGATGGTTGCGCAGGAAAGTGGCTGCCAAGTGCTCGATAGTATGGATAGCACCTTGATGCAGCACGGGCTCACGGTTGGGCTCCTTCATGCGGATGTCAAAGGTGGTGACGGTGTCACCGCTAATCTGGTCTTTGCGGCTAACATATATGCCACGCAACAGATGTTCGTGGTCGATGGTGAAACTGGGAATTTTGTTCATAATTAATAAAGGAGTAAAGGAGAGAAAAAGTTCAAAGTTCAAAGTTCAAAGTTATTATGCATTAAGCATCATGCATTATCTATACTCTCCAGGAATTTTTTGGTTACGCTGAACGAGCCTTCTGCCATTCGCGCCCAGAAATCGAAATACTGGCTGGCGTCGGTGTCTTTGAGGGGAATGTCGCTGATGATGCGGAACGAGATGAATGGAATCCCGTAGATATGGCATGTATGGGCAATGGCGCAACTTTCCATATCCACAGCCTTTGCCTCGGGGAAATGCTCCAGGATAGCCTGCATCTTCTCTTTCTTATCCACAAACCAGTCGCCAGTGACTATCAGGCCAGGATGCACTGGGCGTCCCTGAATACTGAGAGCCTTTTCCACATATTCTTTCGGCGAACGAAAACGTGCGGGGGTGCCAATGAGCTGACCGTAGGCAACATCCGGACCGCAGTAGGTGTCATGGTAGGTGCATTCGGTGCTCACTACCACGTCCATGATGTTCATGCTCACATCGCCACCACCAGCCACGCCTGTAGAGATAATCAGGTCGGGCTGGAAGTTGTCAATCATCTCCACCGTACCGATGGCCGCGTTCACCTTGCCAATGCCGCACTGCTGCATGACGATGGTGTTGCCGCCAAGCTGTCCAATCACAAAGTCCTTACGGTTGTGGCGCTCCGTTGTCGGGTTGTCGAGCAGGGTGCGCAGCTGCACAAACTCCTTCTCCATGGCCACGATGACTCCTATTTTCATCTGTTTGTCTGTGTTATCTTTTGTTGATTTCGTTTTCGATGCAAAATTAATTAAAATCTTCCCGCTGGGCAAAGAAAACAAGAAGTTTTTTTGCACTCACTTCATCAGACGCTTATGCTTTTTTGTTCCCGAAAACGTATTGTTGGCATAAAAAAGTGGTTTGACCCATGTTCAACGCTCATTGCTGCCACAGAAAAAAGCTATCCGATTCCCAAATTCGCAAAAAGATGGGCATTTTTGCGATTTCTGTGAATTTGGGAATCAGTTCCGCTCCATAGGCGTTATCTTTGTAAATCATTTCCATGAAACGACAAAACACGAGAAAGCAACAAATCAATACAAAACAAATTAATCATAAAAACGTTTCGTATCATGAAAAAGCAATTTTTATTTTTCTTGGCAGGCGCAGCAGCCATCGTGTTCCTGAGTGCCTGTAATGGTAGTAAAACTGGTCCTGGCGACGAAATAGCAGACTCATTGGCAGCTGAAATCGGCGTCAGAGACACCGTGATTGGCGGCGTGAATGCCGTGCTCGACGACATTTCGATGATGATTGACAGCATGGCGGCCCAGGAAGGCCTGCTCTTTGTGGGCAAGAACAAAGAGGTGCTCAAAGACCGCGCTCAAATCAAGCAGAACCTGGCTGCATACGGACAGCTGATGGGCCGTCAGAAGGCCAAACTGAAGGAACTGCAGAAAAAACTCGCGCAGAGCACGGGCAGCGAGGCTCAGTTGGGCAAGGTGATAGGCATGCTTATCGACCAATTGGACACTAAAGAGATTGAAATTGAGGAGATGAGCTACGAACTGGAGGACGCCAGCTTCGATGTGGACCACCTGCGCAACCACCTGTGGCGCAAGGACCGCAAGATTGAGGACCAGCAGCGCGTGATGAAGGCTCAGGACAAGATTATCAACGAGTGCTACTACCTCGTAGGCTCCAAGAGCGAGCTGAAAGAACTCGGCATTCTCACCAGCGGCAACCTCTTTAAGAAAGGAAAGGTGGATATGGGCAACATTCCGCAGGACCGTTTCCGCCCCGTCGATATCCGCAAGTTTAATTCGCTTGACCTGCCTGGCAAGAAGGTGAAACTCATCTCGCCTGCGCCCGACGGCTCCTATGAGTTCGTGGAAACCGAGAATGGAAACCAGCTGAAGATTCTCGATCCCACACAATTCTGGAGCGTGAGCAACTATCTCGTCGTGCAGTGCGACTAATCCACAACCCACACCCCAACAACTATGAGACGATTTCTGATGATGTTGCTGCTGGCACTCGTGGTTATTCCCATGAGTGCGCAGCGGCCCACTAAATACCGCGTGCAGCGAGGCGAGACACTCGCATCCATCGCCCGAAAGTTCGGCATGACCGAAAGCGAGCTGAAGCGTATCAACGACGACCTGAGCTACTGCTACGCGGGCATGTTAATACTGGTGAGAGACAAGCGAGGCGACAGCCGTTCCGACGATTACGCCGATGACTATGGCGACGACGGATATGCTGACGACCGCATAGAAATGAACGAAGCACCCTCGGCACCTTATGGCGACCCCTTGCTCGACGAGGCTCGCCAGCTTGAGCAGATGGGCAAGTTCAAACAGGCCGTCAAATGCTACGACAAGGTGCTCGACCGCGGCCCCTCCGCACCCATATTCTTCTCGCGGGGCGTGTGCTATTTCCAAATGAAGAAATGGAAAAAGGCCATCGAGGACTTCGAGCGCGTCACACGTTCGAGCGATGCCACACGCGACCTGCGCGACCGCAGTGAGGACTACATAGACGAGGCCTACATGCGGTGGGACAAGGCCAAGGAACGTTCCACGAACACCTGGGCGGGCATTATTGGCGGTGTTGTGGCTGTTGGAGCAGTAGCCGACGCGCTGAGCGGCCCCAGCCCGAAGGGCGGCAAGGGTGGCCACAACGACAAAAACGGCAAAGGCAAGAACGGTCCACCGCCTGGAAAGAACGGACAGGGCAGTAAAAACGGCCAGGCTCAAGGCAAACAGGGCGGTCCGCCAAGCGGCAACAACGCACGTGCCGGACAGGGTGGCAACCGCGGTGACCGTCAGCAGGGAACGCGCCCAAGCGGCAACGGCGGCGACCGTAAGCCAAACGCTAATCAGGGCGGCAACCGCGGCAACCGCGACGGCCAGCAGGGAACGCGCCCAAGCGGCAACGGCGGCGACCGTAAGCCCAACGCCAATCAGGGCGGCAACCGTGGCAACCGCGACGGTCAGCAGGGCGCGCGCCAGGGTGGCAACGGCGGCGACCGTAAGCCCAATGCCAATCAGGGCGGCAACCATGGCAACCGTGACGGTCAGAAAGGAAACCGGCCTAACGGCAACCGTCGCGACCGCAACGAGTAAAGAACAGCAAAGCTTCATGCATGACAACGGCCAATGCGATTCAGGCTTCAAGTCTGAGCGCATTGGCCGCTTTTTTGCCCCTCTCATCCTTCATAGTCGTGGCAATCGTTATCCGCGTTACACCAGCCAAACGCACGTATATGAACCCAACTGTGCGTGTTACAATCGTAAAGCATCGGTTTGCGAAAACAAAGCATCGGTTTGCTGACGCAAAGCATAAGTTTACAACAAAATTTTCTAGAAAATTTCAGCGTAAAGCATCACGTTGTATTTCTCACGTTTTGCGTGGTGAGAACAAAGCATTGCTTTACGAATGAATTCTCTAGAAAATTTGAACGCAATGCACAGGTTTAGAAAAACAGGCCGCGAGGTTATTGTTCCCACGTTTGGCTTTATGACAACCACGCATATAAACAACGACACGGAACGCCTGAACGTTCCGTGCCGTTTTTGTTGTTAAGAATGAAACCGCAAGAGTTACATCTTCCAACGTCGAGGCAAATGCTGTTATTGCCAGTTTGCGTTGGGGCGGTTGCCACCACCGCGGTTTCCGCCGCCATTGCCACGGTTGCCACCGCCGTTGCCGCGGAAGTTGTTGCCGTTGCCGCGGTTCTGTCCTCCGCCATTGCCGCGGAAGTTGTTGCCGTTGCCGCGGTTCTGGCCACCGTTGTTGCCGCGGAAGTTGTTGCCGTTGTTGCGGTTCTGGCCACCGTTGTTGCCTCGGAAGTTGTTGCCGTTGCCACGGTTCTGGCCACCTCCGTTACCGCGGAAGTTGTTGCCGTTGCCACGGTTGCCACCGTTATTGCCACGGAAATTGTTGCCATTGCCACGGTTTCCACCTCCGTTGCCGCGGAAATTATTACCATTATTGCGGCTTGGGCCATTGCCTCGGAAGTTATTGCCATTGTTACGGCTTGGTCCGTTGCCACGGGGAGCAGCTCTTGGACCTGCATCTCTACGGGGAGGAGGAGCCGTTCTTGGGCCGGGACCTCTGCGGGGAGGAGGTGTGGCACGCGGACCTCTACGGGGAGGTGGAGGACCAGCTACTGGGCGGTGATGATGCGGACGGCCGATTACATAATCGTCCCACTGGCGTGGGGTTAACACACGGCGGTAGGCTCTGTCGCGGCGCTCGGGACCAATCTCGCGCAATGCGTAGCGCAGGTTGATGCGGTAGATTTCGTCATACTGCCCTCGGCTCAGTCCCACCATGCGATCCATGTGATTGGTCAGCCGCCTTGCTTCCTCTCTGGCGCGTGGCGGTTGCGCTGACACGGATATTGCCACTAAAAGGGCAATGAATGTGAATAGGATTCTTGATTTCATGGTTACTGATAATTAGTATTAAACAATAAGTATTAGCGCCTGCGCGCACGTGAACCTCTTCTATGATGTGGGCCACGGTCGCGGCGGGGAGGTGGAGGACCTGCCTCGGGACGCGGGCCACGCGGATGGCGCGGTCTGGTAATCATATAATCGTCCCACTGGCGTGGGGTGAGCACACGTTGGTAGGCTCTGTCGCGGCGTTCCGGACCTATCTCGCGCAATGCGTAGCGCAGGTTGATGCGGTAGATTTCGTCATACTGTCCGCGGCTTAGTCCCACTTTGCGGTCCATGTGGTTGGTCAGTCGTCGTGCTTCCTCTCTGGCGCGCGGCGGTTGAGCTGACACAGAGATTGCCAAGAACAAGGCAATGAATGTGAAAAGAATTTTTGTTTTCATGGTTGTTAATTCTTGAATGATGAATACTTGGTTTAATTTCTGCAAAGATAAGCACATTTCGGCAAATGCTGTTCCCGAATTAGCAGAAGTCTTTCCCATATTTGCAGAAATGATTCCCAAATTCACATTTTCTTTTCCTAGGTATTCCCAAATTCGCATTTTTGGTTTATCTTTGCCGCATGTTCAATGCTTTTGTCATTTTTCTGCCTTTGTTTGTGACGCTTGTCCTTTCGGTGTTCATAGCCATGGAACTGCTCGACGAGCACAACCGTTACGTGTTGCGAACGAAAGTATGCCTGTTGGTGTTTGTGGTGGCCTGTGTATTTCTCTACCTGGGCCATGCCACTTATTTCATGTGCAATTACGAAAGCATTCCCCTCACCGACTCGTTGTATTGCTTCTGCAGTCCGGCAGTCTATCCCTTATATTACATTTATGTGTGCGAGCTGAGCAATTCGCGTCCCCGATGGTATTCACATTTAGGATGGTTAGTGCCGCCATTGCTCTGCGGATTGGCCGTTACGGTCTGCTATCTGCTGATGAGTGCCAATGAGCAGCACGATTTCATCAACACCTTCCTCTATGAGAACAGTTCCGAGGGCCTTTCGGGCTACGCCCTCGCCTCGGTCTATGCCCATCAGGCCGTGAAGTGGGTGTTCGGTTTGCAGATTCTGCCCCTTGCCGCGCTTGGCGCGCGCAAAATCAATTATTACAACACCCTTGTATCGCGCAGTTATGCCGATGTTGACCAGCACAAGCTCGTCATGGTGAGGCTCATGTTCGTTTTGTTCCTCATCACATCCGCACTGTCGGCGGTCAGCAACATGTTAGGCCGCCACCGTTTTGTTGACGACCCGCTCATGCTGGCCTTCCCCTCGATGATGTTTGCCCTGCTGATTTTTCTTCAGGTGTATATCGGCATCCGATACAAATATCCGGCCATCGTGGCGGAAAGCAGTATGAAGGAAACAGCGACAGACCTTCTCGCGAACGCCGCAGCAGCCATACCACAGACGCAGACCAGCGACAAGGAGCGGCAGGCGCGCAAGGAGGCTGCTGAGCGCATGCGCGAATTGCGCGACCGCATAGAGAAATTGATGGACGAGGAGAAGGTATTCTTGCAAAACGGCCTCAAAATCAGCGACCTGGCCGAACTGTTGTGCTGCAACCGCAACTACATTTACCGCGCCATCAACGTGGAAATGGGCACCTCGTTTGCCGAGTACATCAACAAGAAGCGCGTTGACTATGCCAAGAAGATGATTGAACAGAAACCCGAGCTGCAGATGAACGAACTCTACATGCGGGTGGGGTTCTCGTCGTCCAGTTCGTTCTACCGGTGTTTCCGGCAGTTTGAGGGATGCACGCCAAAAGAGTTGCAGGAACGTCTGCGCGCGGAGAACAAAGGATATTGATAATTCTCAGAATGGCACTGGCCACCTTCAGAACAAGCCGCGCCATGCCCTACAGCCGCCGCAAATCGCACGATTAGCGAACAATGGAACTTGCGACGGCCATTTTTTTGCAAAAAAACTTTTCTGCATCGTGTTTTTTGTGTATTTTTGCAGAAAATTGCAAGAAATCTTCCCGCCCGGCAAAGAAAAAGACTTTTCTTTGTTCTCGCATACTCAGATTTTTGAACAGAACTCACAAACGCCAACATGAAAGAACAACTGAGAAAAATCCTGCCCGAAGTGCTCGTAGTGGTGCTCTTCGCCGTCATTTCGTTTGCTTATTTCTTCCCTGCTGACATGGAGGGACGCATTCTCTACCGTCATGATTCCTCTGCGGGAAGAGGCGCCGGCCAGGAGGCACTGGAGTACTATCAGAAGAAAGGAGAGCGCACCCGCTGGACAAACTCCACCTTCAGCGGCATGCCTACGTACCAGACATCGCCCTCGTACAACAGCACCGACGGCCTTGGACAGGTTATCAAGGCCTACCACTTGTGGCTGCCTGAAAATGTGTGGTATCTGTTTGTCTATCTGCTGGGATTCTATATCCTGCTCAGGGCTTTTGATTTCCGTTGGCAGTTGGCGGCGTTGGGTTCGGTGATTTGGGCGTTCAGCAGCTATTTTCTCATCATCATTGCAGCGGGTCACATTTGGAAGGTGATGGCTCTGGCCTATCTGCCGCCGCTCATCGCGGGCATTGTGCTGGCCTACCGCGGCAAATACCTTTGGGGACTGATTGTGACGGCTCTGTTCGCCGCTTTCGAGGTCAATGCCAACCATGTGCAGATGACCTACTATTATCTCTTTGTCATTGCAGCCATGGTGATTGCGTGGTTCATTGAGTCCATCCGTCAAAAGCGCCTGGTCCACTTTGCAAAGGCCACCGCGGCCTGCGTTGTGGGTGCCCTGTTGGGCATCGGCATCAACGCCTCGAACCTGTATCACACCTGGCAATACGGACAAGAGTCCATGCGAGGCAAGAGTGAACTGGTGAAAGCCAACGCCGCCAACCAGACTAATAGCGGTCTGGACCGCGACTATATAACCCAGTGGAGCTATGGCATAGGTGAGACTTGGACACTGCTGGTTCCCAACACCAAAGGCGGCGCCTCCATCCCGCTGAGCATGAACGAAACCGCCATGAAGCACGCTCAGAACGACTACCTGCCCATCTATGAGCAGCTGGGGCAGTACTGGGGCGAGCAGCCCGGCACCAGCGGCCCCGTATATGTGGGTGCGTTCGTGCTGTTCCTCTTTGTGTTGGGGCTGTTTGTGGTCAAAGGCCCTATGAAGTGGGCACTATTGGCCGTCACGCTGTTGTCCGTGCTGCTCTCATGGGGAAAGAATTTCATGGGGCTCACCGACTTCTTCATCGACTATGTGCCCATGTACGCCAAATTCCGCACCGTGGCCAGCATCCTGGTCATTGCCGAGTTCACCATTCCCCTTCTGGCCGTCATGGCACTCAAAGAGGTGTTCTCGGGCAAACTAACACTTAAACAACTGCGCACGCCGCTGATTACGAGTTTTGCCGTCACCGCAGGCATTTGCGCGTTGTTTGCCGTCATGCCCGGCATGTTCTTCTCCGACTTCGTTTCCTCTGCCGAGATGCAGGCCCTGCGCCAGTTCCCGCCCGAACAGCTTAACCCACTGCTCGACAACCTGCGCGAGGTGCGTCGGGCCATGTTCACCGCCGACAGCTGGCGTTCGTTCTGGATCATCGTCATAGGTGCGGCCCTGCTGTTGGCCGCCCTGATGAAGAAACTGAAGAAGGAATATGCCATCGGAGCCATGCTGGTGCTCTGCCTCGTGGACATGTGGATGATAGATAAGCGCTACCTGAACGACGCCATGTTTGTGGCAAAGAGCCAGCGCGACGCCCCGCAGCCTCTGACACCCACCGACGAGCAGATTCTGCAGGACAAGAGCCTCGACTACCGCGTGCTGAACCTTGCCACGAACACATTCAACGAGAACGAGACATCGTACTACCACAAGAGCATCGGCGGCTACCATGCTGCCAAGCTACGCCGCTACCAGGAAATGATTGACGCACACATCATGCCCGAGATGGAGGCAATGATGGAGGCAGTGGCCGACGCGCAGGGCGACATGACCAACGTGGCCGGCGACTCAATCTATCCCGTGCTCAACATGCTCAACACCAAATACGTCATCATGCCCCTGCAAGGCGGCCAGACAGTGCCCCTGCTCAATCCTTACGCATACGGCAACGCCTGGTTCGTGGACAAGGTGAGCTATGTGGACAATGCCAACCAGGAAATTGAGGGCGTGGGCAAGATTGACCTGCGCCATGAGGCCGTGGCCGACCGCAAGTTCAGCCAACAGCTCGGACAGAGCACGCAACAGAACAATTCCGTGGTCACCATCACGGCCTACGAGCCCAACCAGCTCAGTTATGACGTGGAAAGCGACAAAGGCGGCGTCGTAGTGTTCTCTGAAATCTACTATCCCGGCTGGACAGCCACCATCGACGGCAAGACGGCCGAGCTGGGACGCGTCAACTACATCCTGCGCGCGCTCAATGTGGCGCCAGGCAAGCACAAGGTGGTGCTGCAGTTCTTCCCCAAGTCGGTGAAGACCACCGAGACGCTCGCCTACATATCCACCGCGCTGCTCATTCTCGCCATTCTTGGCGTGGCCTTCTTCCAACTGCGCAGGCAGCGCAGCCAGCAAACGGAATAACATGACTGATGAAACTGCCAGTGGCGCGCGTTGCAATCGCAATGCGCGCCACTGTTTTTATAAAGCGGCACTTTACGTTCAAATTTTCTAGAAAATTCTGACGTAAACCTGCATTTTGCGAAACGTAAAGTGCGACGTTGTTGTTGCCGTTGGGCAGTCTGTGATGCTAACGTCCGGTGCTGGGCATGATTTCACCCAATGGCACCATCACGAACTCGCGCTCTTGCATCAGCGGATGGGGAATCTTGAGGTCTGGTTCGTCGATAGTGATGTCGTCGTAGAGCAGTATATCGATGTCAATGAGGCGGTCCTGATAACTGGTTCCCTTGGCGGGCCGCCCGTCCTGGGCCTTGGTGGTTTTGTGGGTGCGCCCCAGTTGCTGTTCTATGGCTTGTGTGGCCTTGAGCAGTTCTTGCGGAGTGAGCCGTGTCTCCACGCACACCGCCGCATTGACAAATTTGTTGGCAGAGCTGAATCCCCAAGGCTCAGTTTCGTAGAGAGCAGACTGGCGCACCACGTGGCCAATCTGCTCTTCTATTTTTACAATCGCGCGGCGTATGTTTCGCTTGCGATAGCCTAAGTTGGTTCCTAAACTGAGATAAACGGTGTGCATCAGTCGTTGACAATGAGCAAGGCATCGCCATAGCAGCCGAACTTGTAGCCGTTGTTGATGGCCAGGTCGTAGGCTTCCATGACGAGGTCGTAGCCTCCGAAGGCTGCAGTTGACATGAGCAGCGTGGAGAAAGGATGGTAGAAGTTGGCAATCATGGTGTCGGCCAGTCCGAACTCGTAGGGCGGGAAGATAAACTTGTTGGTCCAACCCTCATATTCTTTCAGCTGTCCGTCTGTTCCCACGGCGGTCTCGGTGGCTTTTGCCACGCTCGTTCCCACCACGCACACTTTGTGTCCGGCGGCTTTGGTGGCATTGACAATGCGACAAGCCTCAGCATCGATAAACATCTGCTCGGAGTCCATTTTGTGCTTTGTGAGGTCTTCCACCTCAATGTCGTGGAAATTGCCTAACGCGCAGTGGAGCGTAATGTATGCAAAGTTGATGCCACGTATTTCCATGCGCTTCATCAGCTCGCGGCTGAAGTGCAGACCGGTAGCCGGTGCGGTCACAGCACCCTCTTTCTGGGCGAAAATGCACTGAAAATCCTCCATATCGTCGGCATTTGCCGGTCTGTGGTCAACAATATAGTGTGGCAGGGGAGCCTCGCCGAGTGCATACAGCTCGCGCTTAAACTCCTCGTGCGGACAGTCGTAGAGAAACCTCAGCGTTCGTCCACGGCTGGTGGTGTTGTCAATGACTTCTGCCACCATGGTGCCGCTGTCGTCGAAAAACAGCTTGTTGCCGATGCGGATTTTGCGTGCCGGCTCCACCAGCACGTCCCACAGTCTCATTTCCTCATTAAGTTCTCTGAGCAGGAACACCTCTATCTTCGCGTCGGTTTTCTCCTTGGTGCCATACAGTCTGGCAGGAAAGACCTTTGTGTTGTTGAACACGAAGGTGTCGCCCTCTTCAAAATAGTCGAGAACACTGCGGAAATCGAGGTAATCGCCCTCAATGGGTTTCCCGTTTTCGTCTTTGCGGAACATGTCGATGGTTTTCGACTGTTTGTGGAGCACCATCAGGCGGCACTCGTCGCGTCGTGTCACTCTGAACACTTCGTCTTCGCCGTTCTCATTTTTGAATGTGCGCTCAATGCTGTGCGGGTAAAGAGCTATTTGCTCGTCGGGCAGTCTGAACTTGAATTGCGATAGTTTCATGTTTTTATGTGAGTTGATGGGATTTTCTGGGTATTGTTGGGAGTTATGGGAGTTGATGGGAATTATGGGAAGGGATGGGACTGACGGAAGTCGCCTGACGGGCTAATCCTCAATGGTCTGATGGTCGAGCCATTCTTGCAGGTGGTCAAAGTCGATGCAGTCTTCAATTCTCACATCGCCCACTCGGGTGCGGCACAGGGCGGTGAGGTAGGCTCCACTTCCCAATGCCTCGCCAATGTCGCGGGCCAGGGCGCGGATGTAAGTGCCTTTGCCGCACACCACGCGGATGCTCATCTGCATGGTTTCTGGGTCGAAGGCGGTCAGTTCGAGCTCATCAATGCGCAGCGTCTTGGGTTTCAGTTCCACTTTCTCGCCTCGGCGCGCCATTTTGTAGGCGCGGTGCCCGTCAACCATGCAGGCACTGAAGGCTGGCGGCACTTGCTCAATCTCGCCTATGAAGCGGGGCAGCGTCTGCTCAATCAGTTCGCGCGTGATGTGGGTTGTCGGGAAGGTGGCATCCACAGGGTGCTCCATGTCGTAGCTCGGCGTGGTGGCGCCAAGCTGCAAGGTGGCCGTGTATTCCTTCACTTGCAGTTGCATCTGCTCTATCTGCTTGGTGGCTTTGCCGGTGCAGAGAATCAGAACACCTGTAGCCAGCGGGTCAAGTGTTCCTGCATGGCCTGTTTTCACGCGTTTGACACCCGCTTTCTTGGAAATAAGGAAACGGACGTGGGCCAGCGCACCGAAACTCGACATGCGGTAGGGCTTGTTGATGGGAATGATTTCGCCTTCTTTGAAGTTCATCAGTCAACCATTGCGAGTGAATGTCCGGTCAGCAGCAAGAGGATGATGATGCCGCCAACAATGATGCGGTAGTAGCCAAAGGCCTTGAACCCATATTTGGTGAGGAAGTTGACAAACCATTTCATGGCCAGCAGCGCAACCACAAAAGCCACCACGCAGCCCAGCACGAGCATGGCAATGTTGTGGCTCGTGGCCCACGATGTGTCTTCCTTGAACAAGTCGAGCAAGTCGAGCAGCGTGGCACCAGCCATGGTGGGCACGGCAAGGAAGAACGAGAACTCGGCAGCGCGCTTGCGCGTCAGTCCCTGCGTCATGCCGCCCACGATGGTTGCCATTGAGCGCGACACGCCCGGAATGACAGAGATGCACTGATAAAGGCCAATGTTGAATGCACGACGTTCGTTCACCTTATTGTCATCGCTGCCCTTGTTGAACAGGCGGTCGCAGAACAGCATGAAGATTCCGCCCAACACAAGCATCACTGCCACCACCTCAACACTGTCGAGCAGCCAGTCGAGCAGCCCCGACTTCTTTGCCAACAGCCCGATAATCACAGCCGGCAGCACACCCACGATGAGCAGCCAATAGAAATAATACTTATGCTTTAGCCGTTGCAACAGGCTGCTGCCTTCCGGTGCCGGGGAGTTGTCGAACCGGAAGAAACGTTTCCAGTAAAGGAACACCACCGACAGGATGGCACCAAACTGAATGATGAATGTGAAAGCATGGACGAAAGCGTCGCCCTGGGGAACGCCCAAGAGGTTTTGGGCAATAATCATGTGACCTGTTGATGATACGGGCAGAAATTCTGTCAACCCCTCAACAATGGCAATGATGATAGTTTCTAACCAATCCATTTCTCTTTAGTTGTTTGGTCGTTCAGTCTTTGGGTTTGCGTATGATGGCGTAGATTACCGAAACAAAGCCTACAAAACACACCGCGGGCGCTACCTTGATGTGCAGCGGGCTGAAAATCTCCGGATTGTAACTGTTTTCGGTAGAACCCGAAACGCTCATCAGTACGAAACCTATCAGCACGATGACCATACCGACAGCAAGTAAGATGAAGTTGACTTTGTCGAAAGCGTAATTTCTTCTGTCCATTTTATTGTATTTTTCTTAATTCCATTATGACGGGTGCGCAAGCACATCCCCACTGATAACGCCCTGACTTCGGGGCTTTGGCTCTGCTTATATCTTATACAGGTCGCCCGCCTTCATGCGCAGGAACTTGTTGACCGAGAACCAGGAGCAGAGCATGGTGATGATAATGCCGAAAAGCAACACCGAAACACCCGTAATGAGCAGCACGTCCCACGTGATGACATTTGTCACCTCGGGCTCGTAGTTATAGAGTGCATAGACTCCACCGGCCAGCACCGCATCGGCAATCACGCCTGCTGCAATGCCAGCTACAATGGCTTTTTTGACGAAGGGGCGGCGTATGAATCCCCATGACGCTCCCACGAGCTTCATGGTGTGGATGGAGAACCGGCGCGCATAGACTCCCAGTCGCACCGTATTGTTGATAAGCGAGAACGACACGAACGTTAACAGCACGGCCAGCACCAGCAACACGAGATTTACCTTCTTGAGCTTGCTGTTCACGCTGTCCATCAGTTCCTGCGGATATACAATGTCGGTGACATGGGGATTTTTCTTCAGCTGTGAAGAAATCCATTTTACGGAATCGTTGTTGGCATAGTCGCTTTTGAGCTGCACCTCCACGGAACCCACAAAGGGGTTAAAGTCGGTGAACTCTGTGGGGTCGGTACCCATTTCCTTCGACTGCTCCTTGAGCGCGTCTTCCTTGCTGATGAAGTTCAGGTGATGAATGTAGGGCTGCTTGGCCAGTTCTTTGCAGAGGTTACGGGCCTCTGGCGTTGTCATATCCTCACCCAAAATAAGGGTTATTGTGAGGTTTTCCTTGACGTATGTCGAGAGATTTCGTGCGCTAAGCACCGAAAAGACCACCATTCCCAACAAAATGAGCACCATGGCGGTGCTTATGCAAAGCGTCACGACCTGCAACCCAGAACGGCTGCCGGACTTCTTACGTTTTTTTCCCATTTCTAAAAAGGCTATAATACACCAAATTTGGTGCAAATGTAGCAAAAAAAAGACATCAAAACGAGGATTTAACTACTATTAACATGCGACACAAAAAAAAACGCCCGCACACCATCCTATCTCCAATTGTTTTGCTACATTTGCACCCATGAGTACAGTGATTTATCCCTCGCCCATTTTCGGCCCCATCCACAGTCGCCGTCTGGGCATTTCGCTTGGCATCAATCTCATGCCGCCCGACGGAAAAGTGTGTTCGTTCGACTGCATTTACTGTGAGTGCGGACTCAACCGCGACCACCGACCCACCCTGCCGCGGCCCACGCGGGAGCAGGTGAGCACGGCCTTGGAGCTGCAGCTGCAGAAAATGGCCGCCGAAGGCCAGCTGCCCGACGTGCTCACGTTCGCCGGCAACGGCGAGCCTACGGCCCACCCGCACTTCGCAAGCATCATTGACGACACCATACGCCTGCGCGACCGCTATTGCCCCGAGGCCAAGGTGAGCGTACTGAGCAATGCCACCATGACCGGGCGCCTGCACATCCACGACGCGCTGATGCGCGTGGATAACAACATACAGAAGCTCGACACCATCGACCCTTATTATATTAACAAGGTGAACCGCCCCGTGAGCCATGCCTACGACGTGCGCCAGGTCATAGAACAGCTGAAACGGTTTCAGGGACATGTCATCATTCAGACCATGTTCATGAAAGGCACGGCCAGCATCGACGGCGAGACTTTCGACGTGAACAACATGGGTGAGACTTTTGTGGCACCATGGCTCGAAGCCGTCAAACAGATTGCCCCGCAGCAGGTGATGATTTACACCATTGACCGCGAGACACCCGTCAGCGGGCTGCTAAAGGCATCGCCCGACGAGCTGAACAGCATTCGAGACCGCGTCATTGCTGCTGGCATCGACTGCACAGCCAGCTATTAGCGTCATAACATGGCGCGTTGTTTCCGCATATCTGAAAGCTAAGATTGCAAAGTGCGGCTTTACGACAGAATTCTCTAGAGAATTTCATCGTAAAGCCGCACTTTGTATTTGTGCTGTCGGCAATGGCAGCAACAGTTCTGCATGCTAAATGTTAAAAACGGCATGTTGTGATTCCTGGTTTGTGCACAAATTGTGCACAAACTGAAAAGGGGAATCTATTTTGTGAACAAATTGTGCACAAGTCGGTCGGCAAGCTGTTCCAGATAGTGCTGGTCGGTAGTGTCGAAGGCATTGAGGTCGGTGCTGTCGATGTCGAGCACACCGGCCACGGTGCCGTTGGCCCTGAGCAACGGCACAACGATTTCCGAGCGGCTCTGCGAGCTGCAGGATATGTGTCCGGGAAACTGTTCCACGTCGGGCACGACAATGGTTCGCGCCTCTTTCCACGCCGTGCCGCACACACCGCGCCCGTAGGCGATGTGCATGCAGGCCACGGGGCCTTGGAAGGGGCCTAAACGCAGCTCATTCTGGCGCACCATGTAGAAACCGGTCCAGAAAAAGCGGTCGAAGGCCTGATGAAGGGCGGCGCAAACATTGGCAAGAACGCTCACCTCGTCGGTCTCGCCCTCAATGAGTGCCGCAATCTGCGGCAGCAGTTGCTCGTAGGTTTGTTTTTTGTCCATGAAAAAGAGATTGTTAAGATTGCAACACTTGTTGCACCATGTTTGTCAGCTCCACAAACTCGGGAATGCTGAGCTGCTCGGGGCGGCGCGTCATGAACGGATGCTCAAAGAATGCCGCCGGGGGCATCTTGTCGGCAAAGAGCTGGCGCAGACTGACGCGCAGCATCTTGCGGCGCTGGTTGAACACGGTTTTCACCAGTCGGCGGAACAACTGTTCGTCGCAACCGAGGTGCTCAACGCTGTTGCGCGTCATGCGGATGACGGCACTCTGCACCTTAGGCGGCGGGTTGAACACCGAAGGCTCGACGGTGAACAGGTATTCCACATCGTACCAGGCTTGAATCAGCACCGACAGGATGCCATACTGCTTGTTTCCAGGCTGCGAGGCCATTCGCAGGGCCACCTCGTGCTGAATCATGCCCGTGCAGCAGGGTATGAGGTCGCGGTTGTCGAGCATCTTGAAGAATATTTGAGAAGATATGTCGTAGGGGTAGTTGCCCGTGAGCACGAAGGGCTTGCCGTCGAACACGCGCGTGAGGTCCATGCGCAGGAAATCCTCACCAATGATGTCCTCGGCCATGAACGCAAAATGTTCGTGCAGCCATGCCACCGACTCAGCATCAATTTCCACCACGCGCACGGGGCGGTCTTTCTTCACCAGAAACTGGGTGAGCACGCCCATGCCGGGGCCCACCTCCAACACGGGCAGCCCTGGACACGCATCCACGGTGTCGGCAATGCGGCCGGCAATGCCTAAGTCGGTGAGGAAATGCTGTCCGAGATTCTTTTTGGGTCTTACTTGTCTCATGGATTCTCCTTAACTACTATTTTGCTGCAAAGATAGTGGTTTTGCCACAACGCACCAAGCAAAAAGGCGAAAAAAACAGCGGATCAGCGCAATGCCGACCCGCCATCTCCATTATTTATTGTTTCTGTTGCGGAACTCGTCCGCTGCCTGCTTTTTCATTTTTGGGCATCTGTGTCAATGTCTTTGCTGACTTTCACTGCCTCTGCGAGTGTAATGGCCACCACGGCCAGAATCATAACTGTAACTGTCATCTTTTTACCCTTTCTTTACTTTTAATTGTTATCCTAAAAATGTTACCTGAAAATATGTTGTTTATAAGTCTCCATGTTGTTTTCCTCTGAAAACGCTGCAAAGGTACGGAGTTTTTGTCTGGCGAACAAGCAATGCGAGGGTTATCATGGCAAACGGGCCGTTTTTTTGACGCAGGTCAATCAGTATAAGTAAAATTAACCCTTTTTATTTTGCCATTACGCAAAAACACCGTAGCTTTGCAATCTAATAAATGAAACACACCGTCAACAATCTGCTGAAAATAGCGCTTCCGCTCGTTTTGGGCGGAGGAATACTCTATTGGATGTACCGCGGATTCGACTTCCGCCGCATTGAGCACGTGCTGCTCCACGAAATGGACTGGACGTGGATGCTGCTGTCGTTTCCCTTTGGCATCATGGCACAGGTGTTCCGCGGATGGCGCTGGCGGCAGACGCTGCAGCCCACGGGCGAAAGTCCCCGCACGAGCACCAGCGTCAACGCCGTGTTCCTGTCCTACGCCGCCAGCCTGGTTGTGCCCCGCATCGGCGAGTTTACGCGCTGCGGCGTGCTCAGCCGCTACGACGGAGTGTCGTTCTCCAAAGCGTTGGGCACCGTTGTCACCGAACGCGCCATCGACACGGTGGTGGTTTTGCTCGTCACGGGCCTCACGCTGCTCTTTCAAATGAGCGTGTTCGGAACCTTTTTCGACCGCACGGGCACCAGCATCGACAGCCTTTTCACGCAATTCTCCGCCACCGGCTATCTGGTCACCGCCCTTTGCGGTGTGGCAGTGTTGCTGTTAGCGGCTTGGTTGCTGCGAAGGCTTTCATTATATAATAAGGTAAAAGACACGCTGCGCGACATCTGGCAAGGCATCGTGTCGCTGAAGAACGTGAAGAACATCCCGCTGTTCCTCTTTTTTACCATCGGCATCTGGGTGTGCTATTTCCTGCACTACTACCTCACCTTCTTTTGCTTCCCCTTCACCGAGAATCTCGGCATTGCCTGTGCGCTGGTCACCTTTGTGGTGGGCAGCATCGCCGTCATTGTGCCCACGCCCAACGGGGCCGGCCCTTGGCACTTCGCCGTGAAGACTATGCTCATCCTCTACGGCGTGGCCGACGAGCAGGCACTCTACTTCGTGCTCATCGTCCACACGGTGCAAACCATGCTGGTCATCGCTTTGGGCATTTATGCGTGGATGGCATTAAACTTTACATCGAAGGTACGTGGGAAATCCTTACAAGAAAGATTAAATAAACAACAACAATCATAACATTAACCAGTGAGAAGAGTATTCTCGTACCCTCGTACCTCCGTACCTCCGTACCCCCGAAGAACTCTCTCCTCTAAAAAAACCTAACCACTATGAACGAAATCCAAAAGTTAAATCCCCAATGCGTATGGAAGAATTTCTATGCGCTAACCCAGGTACCGCGCCCAAGCGGACACTTAGAGAAAATCCAGCAGTTCCTGCTTGACTTCGCAAAAGAAGCAGGCGTGGAAGCATTCAAAGACCCTGCCGACAACATCGTGATGCGCAAACCCGCATTTCCAGGCATGGAGAACCGTAAGGGCGTCATCCTGCAGGCCCACATGGATATGGTGCCGCAGAAGACTCCTGAAAGCAAGCACAACTTTGAGACCGACCCCATTGAACCGTGGATTGACGGCGAGTGGGTGAAGGCACGGGGCACCACACTCGGTGCCGACAACGGTCTGGGCGTGGCCTCTATCATGGCCATCATGGAAGACAAGACGCTGAAGCACGGACCCGTGGAGGCACTCATCACTGCCGACGAGGAAACAGGTATGTTCGGCGCCAACGCACTGCCTACGGGCGAGTTGAACGGCGACATTCTGCTTAATCTCGACTCAGAACACTGGGGCAAATTTGTCATTGGAAGCGCTGGTGGCATTGACGTCACCGCCACACTGGACTACAAAGAGGCTGAAACAGACCCCAACGACGTGGCCGTCAAGGTTACGCTCAAAGGGCTGCGCGGCGGACACTCTGGTCTGGAGATTCACGAGGGCCGCGCCAATGCCAACAAGCTCATGGTGCGCTTCGTGCGCGAGGCCATCGAGGAATGCGAGGCACGACTGGCCAGCTGGCACGGCGGCAACATGCGCAACGCCATCCCGTTCAAAGCCGAGGTAATTCTCACGCTGCCCAAGGAGAACGTAGAGGCCCTGCGCGAGCTTGTCGATGACTGGAAGGCCGACTTCACCGACCAGTACAAGAACATTGAGAGTGGCATTGAGTTCTTCGCAGAGGACGTGGAGACACCCAAGACTGAGGTTCCCGTGGAGATTCAGGACAATCTGGTGAGCGCCATCTACGCCTGCCACGACGGCGTGGTGCGCATGATTCCCTCCTATCCCGACGTGGTGGAGACATCGAGCAACCTGGCTATAATCGACATCGAGGGGGGCAAGGCCGCGCTGAAGATCCTGGCCCGCTCAAGCCGCGAGGACATGAAAGACTACGTGGTGGGCATGCTGGAGTGCTGCTTCAACATGGCCGGCATGAAGGTTGAGACGGCTGGAAGCTACGGCGGATGGGACCCCAACCCGCAGTCGGAGATTCTGCACCTGCTGCTACGCGAGTACAAGGAACTCTTTGGAGGCCAGGGCATTATTCAGGTAGATCATGCAGGACTGGAATGCTCGGTCATCCTGGGCAAATACCCACACCTGGACGTGGTCTCGTTTGGCCCAACCATGAAATCGCCGCACACCACCACAGAGCGCGCACTCATTGCCAGCGTCGAGCCGTTCTGGACACTACTGAAGAAGACCCTGGAGGACATTCCCGAGAAATAGATTTCTGCAACATGTAATCTCAAGGTGCATGAGAACAGGTTTCTAACCATATAATTTGGCGGGAACACCTGTTCTCATGTCTTTTTTCTGAAAAAAACGAACTTCGAGCAAAAAAACAGGCCTACGCTGCACTCTTTTACACTTTTTTTTTTATCTTTGCAGCCGCAAACCAAATTATTAACAACAGAATTATGGACGATTACCCGGCGGATAGTTACAAACCGTAGGCGGGGGACGGGCGGCAAGGCTGCTAATCCCTTTGCCGCATTTGCAGTTTTTCTAAGTCAACAAACCATCCCAGCCACTTCCCTTCAGGAAGGGTGGGAAAAAAGGATTAGCACAATGAAGACATTCTGGAACACCACAGGCTGCCTGAAGAAGCTCGACGAGTGGCAGCCCAACTGCTGGATACAGGTGACGTGTCCGACAGACGAAGACCAACGCGAACTGGAGGAGCGTTTCAACATTCCCGACTATTTCTTCCCCGACATCAGCGACACCGACGAGCGTGCCCGCTATGAGTATGACGACGGCTGGATGCTCATCATCCTGCGCATACCTTATGTGAAGGAAATACGCTCGCGCACCCCCTACACCACCGTGCCCCTTGGCATCATCCACAAAAGGGACGTGACCATCACCGTATGCTACTACGAGACGAACATGATGATTGACTTCGTCAGTTTCCAACAGAAACGCGGCGACGGTTTCACCGATTATGTGGACATGATTTTCCGTCTGTTCCTGTCGAGTGCAGTATGGTATCTGAAACGCCTCAAACAAATTAACACACTCATTGAGAAAGCCAAACAGAATCTGGACCACGAGGTGAACAACGAAAGCCTCATCGGACTATCCAGGCTGCAAGACTCACTGACATATTTCGTCACCTCCATCCGCGGCAACGAGAACCTGTTGCAGAAACTGAAGTTCAAGCTACAGGTGGATGAGCTCGATGCAGACCTCATCGAGGACGTGACCATTGAGATGACACAGGCGCGAGAAACGGCCAACATCTACTCAGACATCTTGGAATCTACCATGGACACCTACCAGAGCATTATCAACAACAACATGAACACCGTAATGCGAACGCTCACCAGCGTCTCCATTCTTTTGATGTTCCCAACGCTCATTGCGTCGCTTTTCGGAATGAACCTTGTCAACGGAATGGAAAGTTCGCCTTTCGGATTCATCATCGCATTGGTTATTTCGGTGCTCGTTTCGGTGCTCATTTGGTGGATTTTCCGCCACAAAAGGCTTATTTGAGCATGAATTTGTAAAAAAAGTTAGCAAAAAATTTCGTTTTTTCGTTTTTTTTACCTAAGTTTGCAACCCATAATGCGTGTAAGCCTTTGGCTTTCACAACCATTGGCTTTATCATAACCTATCATCAACAAAACAACCCAAACGATGAACTCTCAAGACAATGCCCTTGAACAGGCAAAAAACATTGAACAGAATGTAGAAGAAGCTGCTCAGGAAGTGGTTTCTCAAGTTGAAAACATCCAGGCTGAAACAGAGGCCGTACAGCCCGAACCAGAAACTCCCGCTGCCGCAGAGGAAGAAACTGCTGTAGCAGAGGAGGCTTCCGTTGTCGAGGAAGAAGCACCTGTAGCTCAGGAAGAACCCGTTGCAGAAAAAGTGCCTGCCGCTGAGGAGGAAGTGCCCGCAGTTGAGGAAGCACCTGTGGCCGAAGAAACTCCAGCAGCAGAAGAAGCACCTGCAGTTGAGGAGCCCGTGGCCGAGCAGCCTGCCGAAGACAACCAGCCGAAAGCCGATGAGACCAAGAAGGTCTATAAGACAAAGGCCGAGATTCTGGACAGAATCAAGCAACTGGCCCACGGTGACGAGAACCCTGGCAAGGAGGAAATAGACAACCTGAAGACCATCTTCTACAAATTGCACATAGCAGAGCGCGAAGCCAACCTCAAAGAATATCTCGACAATGGCGGAGACCCCGAGAAATATCAGGTACAGCCCGACGAGGACGAGGAGGTGTTCAAGGCAGAAATGAGCTTCATCAAAGAGAAAAGAGCAAAGCTGTTCCAGGAACAGGAAGCAGAAAAGCAGGAAAACCTGAAGAAGAAACTCAACATCATCGACCGGCTGAAGAACATGGCCACCTCGCCCGAAGAGGCTAATCGTTCGTATCAGGAATTCAAAAAACTGCAGGCCGAGTGGAAAGAAATCAAAAATGTTCCGGCAGACAAGGCTAATGAACTGTGGCGCAACTACCAGCTCTACGTTGAGCAGTTCTACGACCTGCTGAAGCTCAACAGCGAGGCACGCGAATATGATTTCCGCAAAAACCTTGAACTGAAGACCAAACTCTGTGAGGCCGCTGAGAACCTGGCAAACGAGTCGGATGTCATCAGTGCTTTCCATCAGTTGCAGAAACTGCATCAGGAGTACCGTGAGACGGGTCCCGTGGCCAAAGAGCAGCGCGAGGAGATATGGGCACGTTTCAAGGCTGCAAGCACAGTCATCAACAAGCGCCACCAGCAGTACTTTGAAAACCTGCGGGCTCGTGAGGAAGAAAATCTGGCGAAGAAAACAGCTCTCTGCGAACGCGTGGAGGCCATCGCACAAGAAGATGCCAAGGGTGCAAGCGAGTGGGAACGCCGCACCAAGGAGATTATGGACATACAGGCCGAATGGAAGACCATTGGCTTCGCACCGCAGAAGATGAACGTCAAGATTTTTGAGCGCTTCCGCTCTGCTTGCGACCAGTTCTTCGGCAAAAAAGCACAATACTTCAAAGACCTCAAACAGCGATTCGCTGAAAACGCTGAGAAAAAACGCGCCCTCGTGGCTCAGGCACAAGCATTGCAAGACAGCACCGAATGGAAATCAACCACCGACAAGCTCATCGCTCTGCAAAAAGAATGGAAGACCATCGGTATGGTGCCAAAGAAATTGGGCGACCAGCTGTGGAACGACTTCCTCGGCGCATGCAACAAATTCTTCGAGGCACGCAACGCTGCTACAGCAGGCACACGCAACGAGGAGCACGCTAACCTGCAGAAAAAACGCGACATCATTGCCAAGCTCAAGGCTGTTGCCGACGAGGCCACTGACAACGCGCAGGAAACCGTGCAGAAGCTGGTTGACGAATACCAGGCCATTGGCCATGTGCCTTTCAGAGAGAAAGACAAGGTGTATAAGGAATACCACGAAGTGCTCGACCGCCTCTACAAAGAACTCAATATTTCTACCGCACGACGCAGGCTCGACAACTTCCGCAACAACCTCAAGGATATGGCCCGCCGCGGCGAGGATGCTCTCGACAACGAGCGCAGCCGCCTGATGAGACGCTACGAGAGCATGAAGGCCGAGATACAGACCTACGAGAACAACCTCGGATTCCTCAACGCATCGTCTAAGAAAGGTAACTCGCTCATCGACGAGATGAACCGCAAGGTGCAGCGACTCAAGGACGACTGCAACCTGGTGCGCGAGAAAATCAAGGCCATCGATGCCGAAAACCGCGAGAAAGAAGAATAACCCCATCGGGAAAAAACTGACAAAAACAGAGGCTGGCAGAGGTTAATTTCTCACCAGCCCTTTTTTTAGAACCATACAATTAGAGTCAATAATTTAGTTACTACAATGAAAAAAGACAGTGTGTGGATGCTGGCCATCATCCTGTTTTTCTGCGGCATCATCTTCATTGCCAATCGTTGCTCAACAAGCAAAAACAGCGAATTGGCAAGCGTGACTGAAGACTCGAGCCAATTCGTGACGCTCACCGACGCCGTGCCCGATGCCATACTGGAAATACGCTATTTCGGCACCTACAACTTTGTAGGCCAGCGCATTGACGGCTACATCCAACCCACAGCACTCCTGACCAAAATAGCTGCCGACAGCCTAAGAGCTGTGAGCGACGACGTGCGGGCGAAGGGCTTCAGACTGAAAATCTACGATGCCTACCGCCCACAGCAGGCTGTTGACCACTTCGTGCGGTGGGCTGAGAACATAGGAGACACACTGATGAAGCAGTATTTCTATCCCGACCTTGACAAAAGCGTGCTTTTCGAGCAAGACTACATTGCTGCGAAAAGCGGACACACGCGCGGCTCAACGGTGGATTTGACTCTCTTCGACATGGCAACAGAGAAAGAACTCGACATGGGCGGCACCTTCGACTGGTTTGGCCCGGAGAGCCATCCAGACTTCTGCGGCAATACACAGACGGGCGAGTTTACTGGTGACAACAGCAAGAGCCCGGCCAGCAGAACCATTACCCCACAACAGTTCAACAACCGTATGATTCTTAGGGAAGCCATGTTGCGCCACGGATTCAAAGCCTTGGAAAGCGAGTGGTGGCATTTCACCCTGCGCGACGAACCGTTCCCCGACACATACTTCAACTTCCCTGTTAAACAGCTGAAGGAGTAAAGGAGAAAAGGAGATAAAGGAGAGAAGGAGTAAAGGAGTATAGAAGTAAAGGAGTAAAGAAGTAAAGAAGTAAAGAAGTAAAGGAGATAAAGGAGATAAAGGAGAAAAGGAGTTAAAGAAGCATACCTCGTACCCCCGTACCTTCGTACCTCCGTACCCCCGAAAATAGTAAATAGTAAATAGTAAATCGTAAATTGAAAAATAACAAACACTCATCTATGAAACAAATGAAATTATGGATGTTCGCCGCCATCCTCACATTCTGCGGCGCAATTGGTGCACAGGCACAAGTAATGAAGGGCGCCGACCTGGAAAAATATGCCAAGGAAAGATATGGCGACAAATGGCTCGACGCCGCCAGGAACCTTGCAGAAGGGCTTACCCTCGACAAAAACGAAAGTCTTACATACCAGCAAGTGATTGAGGCTCCAGGAAAAACCAAGCAGCAACTCTATGTAGCCCTGAACTACTGGGCAACAGCCACTTTCAAGGACAAGCAGGCCATCACGCTGAACGACAAGGAGGCTGGCTGCATCATCATCACCTCTACCATCCCCGACATCGCAGAGCACATGGGAACCATCAACAGATATGCGGTGAGCATCACGCCCGTCATACGCATTGACATCAAGGACGGCAAGGTGCGCGTCACATATACCGTGCAGACCTACGACGTGCTGGCCGACCTCAGCGGCGGATGGCTCAGTCCCTTTGAAAAAGACAACAAAACCTTCGGCGACTCCAAGCGCAAGAAGGACGACAAGACCAACGCAATGCTCTACGACCAGCAGTGGGAAATTGCCCACCACTACCCCTTTGTTGAAAAAGACCCTCAGAAACGCACCTGCGCAAAGGCCCTCGTCATGACCCACGCCTATTCCAACGCCATTATGGACAAGGTGGAGGAGGCTGTGAAGAACGGCATAATCGGCAACGAGGACGAGGACTGGTAGGAGATACAAATTAAGAGTTAAGAGTTGGAAGTTAAAGAAATCATCAAACAACATGAGAAAGGACAGAATTTGGATACTCGCAGTCGTCATGACCCTTTGCGGCACATTGAGCTCTAACGCACAGACCAACCTGACAGGGCGCGTGTACAGCAATGCCAATATCATGGCCGGAGTAATGCGCGATATTGACAAGGAACTGGCCGACGTCAAAACAAAGGCCGTTGCTAAAGCAGAGAAAGAGAAAGGCCGCAAACTGACAGCCAACGAACTGAAAGATGTTGACAAGATAGTAAAAGATGGCGAGACGAAGCTCAAAGCCATAAAGGATGGCATGAAAATAGGCATCACCGTAGAGTTTAAAAGCCCCACTGACGTTGTTTATAAATCAAAGACAAGCATCAGCGACGCTGCTCTCAAGGCCGCTGGTGTTCCCTGGCTCAAGCGCAAGGCCATGAAAGCAGCCATGGCTATTGCCCCTGAATCGGAGAAGTCGAAATACCAGGTGAAAGGCAACCTCGTGATTATGGGCGACGCGAAGGAGGGCTACGACACGCTGCACATCAGCGCCGACGGCAAACAAATTTATGGCGTGTTCGAACGCGACAAGAAAGAAAAGAAAAAACCCATCAAATTTACACTCACACGCACGAAGTAAAGCAAGTTAATGTCTGGCCGGGGGTACTCGCTACGCTCGTACCCTCGGAATCCTAAGTGGCGACGCCTTCAGCGTCATCAAAAAATCAACACTCAGAATCTTCGTACTTGGCTTTGCGAAAACAGCTTTTAGGGCCGCGAATGCAATTGCCGGGTTTACGCCCAAATTTTCTAGAGAATTTCATCGTAAAGCATAGCATTATTTTCGTAAAGAGCTGTGTGGCGAAAATAACTCATAGCACTGCGTACGCAAATGTCAGGTTTACGTTCAAATTCTCTAGAAAATTTATGTGTAAAGCAATGCTTTCATTTCGTCAAGTCAAGAACGGCAAAGTCAAAGCTTTGCTTTGTAGCTAAGAATCAGCCTGTTACAACATTACCGTGGCCAACTAAGAATACATAGAGACATAAGAAAGTCGCCAAGCGGTTGAACTCAACTGCTTGGCGACTTTTGGTGTTGGGGTACCCGGACTCGAACCAGGAAAGGCAGGACCAGAATCTGCAGTGTTACCATTACACCATACCCCAATGCCTTTGTTTGCAACCTGTTTCCGAAGATTGCGGATGCAAAGGTACTGCTTTTTTTCGAACTACCAAACAAATTAGCAAAAAAAACACAAATAAACGCTCATTTTTTGTGATATTAAATAATAAGGTGTAACTTTGCATGTTAAACAAAGCATTAATTGAATGGAAGAAATCAAGAAACTTGTTGAAACAATCGTAAAAGCAATTCAAGAGAAGAAAGGCTCGCGCATCGTGGTGGCCGACATGAGCATGATAGACGGCGCCATCTGCAAGTATTTCGTCATTTGCCAAGGCAATTCGCCCACGCAGGTAGAGGCCATTACCGACTCTGTGGAGGAGTATGCCCGCATTAATGCTGGCGAGCGGCCAGTAAAGGTGGTGGGACTTGAAAACGCCCAATGGGTGGCCATGGACTATGTGGATGTGATGGTTCACATTTTCTTGCCCGACGTGCGCGAATATTACAATCTGGAGAACCTGTGGCAAGATGCGCCGCAGACGGCCATCGCCGACTTGGATTAGCATCACAACCATGAGCCGGCAGCCAAGAACGCCCGGCAAGCTATACACACAACACAGAACACTCAACACCAAGCATTCAATGAAACAAGATAACAACAACCCCAAGATGCCGAAATTCAACATGACGTGGATTTACGGCCTCGTAATTGTTGCGCTCATCAGCTTCTACTTCATGCAAGGACAGCAGGTGGGCGGAAGCGTGGAGCGCAAATCGTCGTACAACAACTTCAAGGTATTTGTTGAGCAGGGCTATGCCTCGAAAGTGGTCATCAACAAGCCCGAAAGCATGCTCAAGATGTATGTGAAGCCCGAACATATCCGCGACGTGTTCAAGGCCACGGCCAAGGAGGTGGGACCCGACCCCTATCTGACCGTGGAGATTGGCTCCATCGACAAGGTGGAGGAATATCTGCTCGCCCAGAAGGAGGCAGGGAAGTTCAATGGCGACTACAGCTACGACAATAAGCAGGGCAACGACTTTGTGAACCTGCTCATCAGCATTGCCCCCTTTGCCTTGCTCATCCTGTTCTGGATATTCCTGATGAACCGCATGGGCAGTGGCAGCGGCGGTCCGGGTGGCGTGTTCAATGTGGGCAAGAGCAAGGCCAAGATGTATGAGAAAGGCGGCGACCTGGGCATCACATTCAAGGATGTGGCCGGACAGGCTGGCGCCAAACAGGAGATACAGGAGATTGTGGAGTTTCTGAAGAACCCGCAGAAATACACCGACCTGGGTGGTAAGATTCCCAAGGGCGCATTGCTCGTGGGACCTCCGGGAACTGGTAAGACATTGTTGGCCAAGGCCGTGGCCGGAGAGGCCGGTGTGCCTTTCTTCTCGATGAGCGGCTCCGACTTTGTGGAAATGTTCGTGGGCGTAGGCGCAAGCCGTGTGCGCGATCTGTTCCGCCAGGCCAAGGAGAAGTCGCCTTGCATTATTTTCATCGACGAGATTGACGCTGTGGGCCGCGCCCGCAGCAAGAATCCCGCCATGGGCGGCAACGACGAGCGCGAGAATACGCTCAATGCCTTGCTCACCGAGATGGACGGCTTCGGTACCAATAGCGGTGTCATCATCCTGGCAGCCACAAACCGCGTGGATATGCTCGACTCGGCACTGCTACGCGCCGGACGATTCGACCGAGAGATTCACGTCGATTTGCCCGACCTGGCTGAGCGCAAAGAGATTTTCCAAGTCCACCTGAAACCACTGAAAACCGACGACACGCTCGATATAGACTTCCTTGCACGACAGACACCGGGCTTCTCGGGTGCCGACATTGCTAACGTGTGCAACGAGGCCGCACTGATAGCTGCCCGCCGCAACGGAGAGAGTGTTTGCAAGCAGGATTTCCTTGATGCCGTTGACCGTATCATCGGCGGACTGGAAAAGAAGACCAAGGTGATGACCGCCGATGAGAAACGGAGCATTGCCCTGCACGAGGCCGGACACGCCACCATCTCGTGGTTCTGCGAACATGCGGCGCCACTGGTGAAGGTGACCATCGTGCCGCGCGGACGAGCTCTCGGCGCAGCATGGTATCTGCCCGAAGAACGCCAGATAACCACAAAAGAACAGATGCTCGACGAAATGTGCTCGCTCCTGGGCGGACGTGCGGCAGAAGAACTGTTCACCGGCCACATCTCCACGGGTGCCACCAACGACCTGGAACGCGCCACAAAGAGTGCATACGGCATGATTGCATACGCCGGCATGAGCGACCGACTGCCGAACATCTGCTACTACAACAACCAGGAGTACGGCTTCCAGAAACCTTATTCTGAGACCACCGCCCGCATCATGGACGAGGAGGTGCTGAAGATGATTAACGAGCAGTACGACCGCGCCAAGCAGATCCTCACCGAACACGCAGAGGGTCACAACCAGCTGGCAGAGCTGCTCATTGCCCGCGAGGTAATCTATACCGAGGACGTGGAGCGAATCTTCGGCAAACGTCCGTGGGTGAGCCGCGCACAGGAGATTATCGAGGAAAACCAGCGCGCCATGGCCGAGGAAATGGCAGCAAAGCGTGCTGAGGAACTTGAGCGCGAACAGAAAGAGAAAGAAGCAAAAGACGCTGACGAAAAAGAAGCAGAAAAGAAAGGAGAATAAGTTATGAAAAATCTTATTGTCAGAACCATTACAGGCGTGATTTTCGTGGCGGCCATCGTGAGCTGCTTCCTCAGACCACAGGCCATGATACTGCTTTTCGCACTTATCACCGCCCTCACCACTTGGGAGTTCTGCGGACTGGTGAACGACCGCGTGGCACAAACCTCCATCAACCGGCTTATCTGCACCGTGGCTGCCGTCTATTTCTTCCTTGCCGTTTGCGGATATGTCAGCGGACTCACTCCCACATCGGCCGTATTCATTCCCTACCTGCTCACCATTGTCTATCTGTTTATTAGCGAACTTTACTTGAAACAGAAGAACCCACTCAACAACTGGGCATACACCATGTTCTCGCAGATGTACATCGCGCTGCCATTCAGCATGGTTGGCGTACTGGCCTTCAACAGCGGTGCCGACGGCAACGTGCATTTCAACTATCTCATACCGCTCAGCGTCTTCATTTTCCTCTGGGTGAGCGACACTGGCGCCTACTGCGTGGGCTCACTCATCGGCAAACACAAACTGTTTCCGCGCATTTCGCCGGGCAAGAGTTGGGAAGGCAGCATTGGCGGAGGAGTATTTGTGGTGGCAGCCGCCTGCATCATCAGCTATTTCGACCAACTTCAGACTTCCAACCTTTCTGAGTCGGGCATGCAGGCTGCTTCCCTCATGCCCATGTGGAAATGGATTGGCTTGGGGCTGACGGTTTGCATATTCGGCACATGGGGCGACCTGGTGGAGAGCCTGTTCAAACGCACCTTGGGCATCAAGGACAGCGGCAACATTCTGCCTGGGCACGGCGGCATGCTCGACCGCTTCGACTCGTCGCTCATGGCCCTGCCCGCAGCGGTGATTTATCTTTACACGGTGAGCCTGGTTTAAAAAGAATTATGGGAAGAAAAGGAGAGAAAGAAGTAAAGAAGTAAAGGAGAAAAGGAGATAAAGGAGTAAAGGAGCATATCTCGTACCCCCGTATCCACGAAAACTATACATAGACTAACTAAATCTTTTAAAAAAACAACAACCATGAAAAAAATCCTTCTTACCCTTGTGCTTGCGCTGACCTTGGCCAATGCACATGCCGCAGACCCCGTAAAACAGTGGGGACAACTGCAAGTGAAAGGTGCCCAATTGTGCGACTATCGGGGCAATCCCGTTGTATTGCGTGGTGTCAGTTTCGGATGGCACAACATCTGGCCTCGCTTCTACAACAAAAAGGCTGTCAAAACGCTGAAAAACGACTGGCATGCCACCGTCATCCGTGCTGCCATGGGTGTTAGCACCGTTGAGGACAACTATCAGGACAATCCTGAGTTTGCCATCAAATGCATCGAGACGGTAGTCGATGCCGCCATCAAGAACAACGTATATGTCATCATCGACTGGCATTCTCACGAGATGCTCACCCAGAAAGCCGTAGAGTTTTTCGGCCGCATGGCACAGAAGTATGGAAAGTATCCGCACGTCATTTACGAGCTATACAACGAACCCGTTAACGACAGTTGGGAGAGTCTGAAAGAATATTGTCAGGCCGTCAGTGCCGAGATTCGCAAGTACGACCCCGATAATGTGATTCTGATGGGCTGCCCCCATTGGGACCAGGACATCAATCTGGTGGCCGAAAGCCCCATCAAGGGCATTGACAATCTGATGTACACGGTTCATTTCTATGCCGCCACACATGGTGATTATCTCCGCCAACGTATGGAAGATGCCGCGAAGGCCGGCATTCCCATCTTCGTTTCTGAGTCGGGTGCATGCGAGGCATCAGGCAACGGCCGGTTAGACGCTGAATCTGAGCAGTTGTGGATTGACCGCATGGAGAAGTACAAGATTAGCTGGGTTTGCTGGTCGCTTTCCGACAAGGACGAGACTTGCTCCATGCTTCTGCCGCGCGCCAACGCCACTGGCCCTTGGCCCGACGATGTGATAAAGAAATATGGTAAACTGGTGAAAGGCATGTTGCTGAAATACAACCCGTAGATTTGAGTTCAGAATAAAAAGGTTACGAGTTCAGAGTTATGATTACCTTCGTTTTTTGAATAGTAATCACACCTCTGAACTCGTGACATATATCTCGCAACTACACCTTACTTCGTCAGCGACTGAATGTCCTTGAGCGTCAGTGTGCCGAGGATATTCACAACGCTGAGATGCCCCATGGCATCGGTGACAAGCACAAACTCGTGTTTGCCGTTTTTGTAGCGTTTCTGATAGATAAACACTTTCTGCCCGCTCTCGTTGGCCCGCATCACCTCCTCGTATCCGTTCTTGGCCGTGTAGGTGGCAGCGGTCTGTTTTTTCAGGCGACTGACAAGCGAGGCCTTTTCTGCACTGAGAATCTGGATGTGGTCCAATTTGCCGGCCATTTTCGCCAGGTCGCGGTTGTTCACCTTTAGGCTGGGCATCATGCTCAGCAACGACTTCGATATATACACGGTGGATACGCCGCTCACATTCTCGAAACTCTTGAACAGCGCATCCTGTCCGCGGGCCGTGATGCCCATGAGCATGAGCATGGCAATAATCAATGTCTTTCTCATATCGTGTCAGTTTGTTTTAAGTTTCTCCATTTCGTCAATGCCCTTGTTCAATTTTTCCGACAGCATGTTCAGGGCTTTTTCCGTCTCCTTGTAGGCCATGCGCGGGTCGTTATAAGTGTCCTGTGGCATGGCTGCCGTCTGTGCCTGCTCGTGCGTGGTTCCCAGATAGAAGCTGTAGCCCGCTATCAGCAACATGCTCGCCGCTATGCCCGCCATCCATCGGATGGCCCTGCGGCGACTGTCTCGGCGTGTGGAAGTTTCCACGCGGCTCCACTGGTCAACCATGCGGCTCATGCGGTGCTCAACGGCCTCTGCCACCCTTGCGTCGGCCATTGTCTCGGCTGTACTGTCTATCCGGGAAAATGCGCCGAACATGGCTTTCTCTGCCGATAGACTTTCGGGCACGTCGTCTGCCATCAGTCCGCGCAACCGCTCTTCTTCGGCCTCTGACGTCTGGCCGTCGAAGAACTTATCCAGCAATTGTCTTATCTCTTGTTCCATAGCTGTGAACATTAACTAAATTCCTGATTCCTAACTCTTAACTCCCAACTCCATCCGTATTCGCTTGCGCGCCCGGCTGAGCAACACCCTGATGTTCACCTGCGAGAGGCCCGTTACGGTGGCAATATCCTCGTAGGCCATGTCATCAACGTCGCGCATCTGAATAATCGTGCGCTGCGGCTCTGGCAGCCGCTCAATCAATCTGAACACCGCCGCGGCCACATCGCGGTTTTCCACATCGCGCCCCACGTCGTCGTCTGCCGCCATGTTCAGTTCGTCTGGCGGCGGATCAGCCTCACTTAGGTGAGCCTTGCGCTGCTGGTCGTAGAAGACGTGCTTCAGTGCCGTAATGCTGTAGGCCTCGGCGTTGAGCACATGGTCCAGCTCGCCGCGTTTGTTCCACAGGCGCAGGAAAGTATCCTGTACAAGATCCTCCGCCGACAGGTCGTTACCCGTCAGCCGCCATGCAACGCTGAACATCTTCCGGCTGCACGGCAAAAAGAGTCGCTTAAACTCCGCTTGGTCCATCCAATCGATTGGTACTACTATTAAGACGTGATAATCAGCATTTTGTTACACGCTGAGCACTGCTTTTTATTCTTTCGTTTTGCTCAGCTCCTAACTTCTAACTCTTAACTCCTAACTCCTTATATCCTTTTTTAATAACGCTTTTTCGTTTGTTTTCGTGCGTAGCCGTTCTATTTTATCGAAAAAAACATTTGCATTTCCAAAACTCACTCCGTTAGCGTAATGCTTCGGCTCTGCAACACATAACATGGCGCGGACAACTCGTAACGCGGCTAAATGCAAATGACGGGTTTATGATTGAATTTTCTAGATAATTTGAGCGTAAACCTACGAGTTGTGAACGTAAAGTGTAGGTTTACGAAAACAGAGCAATGGTTTACGGAAACATAGTGTATAGAGATGGCGAAAAAGAGGCTTTTCTTACTCCAAACTATTAATTTTGGTAAATTTTCATGGAAAACTAATTAATTTTCTTAAATAACTAAAAGTTTTAGTTGTTTGAAAAGATTTTTTAGTTATCTTTGCGGCAGATATTGACAAGGACGTGTATTTGATGACAATCAGAATTGAAACAAAAAAAACATAACTAAAAATGAAGAAACTGACAAACAAGGAGAAAGAAATTATGGAGCTGTACTGGCAGCACGGCCCTATGTTCGTACGCGAACTGCTGGAGCACTACGCCGAACCGCGTCCCCACTTCAACACGCTTTCCACCATGGTGCGGCTGTTGGAGAAAAACGGTTTCCTGGGCCACCGCCAGTATGGCAACACCTACCAGTATTTCGCCACGGTGAGCGAGAAGGAGTATGGCAAGAGCTCGCTGGCCGGCGTGATAAAGAACTATTTCAACAATTCTTACCTGAGCGCGGTCTCCGCCTTCGTCAAGGAGGAGAAAATCAGCGTTGACGAGCTGAAAGAGCTCATCAGCCAGATTGAGAAAAACACCGCGGAAACGGCAGGCAAGGAACACGCTTAACAAGCCCCGTCGCAATGGAAGCATTTCTGATTTACGACCTCAAGGTGGCGGCACTCATTGCCACATTCTACCTGTTCTGGCGACTGCTGCTCGCCCGCGAGACGCTGCACCGGCTCAACCGCGCGGTGCTGCTGACGACGGCAGTGTTGTCGTTTGTGCTACCACTGTGTGTGGTGACTTTCCACCGCAGTGTGCTGATTGCACAGCCCACAACGGCAACCGCCCCGCCAGTTCCGGCGACGGTGGAAACCGCGGCAGAAACAACGCCTTGGCTGCTGGTGGCAGCCACGGTGGTGTTTGTTGCCGGAGCCGTGCTGACGCTGGGCCATGCCCTGCTGTCAATGGTCCGTGTGGTGCTGCTCATCCGCAGCTGCGAGCACCATCACCAGGCCGACGGCACGGTGGTGGCCGTCAGCAACCGCGAGTTGTCGCCCTTCAGTTATTTCCATTACATTGTGATGAGCCGTAGCGACTACAATCACCCCGATGCCGCCATCATGGCACACGAACGCGCACACATCAGTGCCCGACACTCGTGGGACATTCTGCTGGTGAGTGTGCTCACCGTGCTGCAATGGTTCAATCCTGCCCTGTGGCTGTTGCGCAGCGACCTGCGCACCATCCACGAGTTTGAGGCCGACGCAGCCGTACTCTCTCAAGGCATCGATGCACGTCAATATCAATATCTGTTAGTCAAAAAAGCTGTGGCAACTCACGGGTACTTTGTTGCCAACAGCCTGAGTCACAGTACCCTTAAACGAAGAATCAACATGATGATAAGAAAGAAAACCAATCCCCGCCAGTGGCTTCGTGCCCTGTATATAGTTCCCGTGGTTGCCGTCTCGATAGCCGTCAGCGCACGCACCGTGACCGACTACCACATGGCAGACACACCTGAGACAACCTACGACTACAGCACAGTGTCTGAGAACAGCCAGCCGCCCTCGCCCAGCATGAAGACAACCGCGGCGGAGACGGCAGTCACCGGCAACGACACCATCGCAGACAACGACTACGAGCGCATTAAGATTGTCAACCCAGGCGGCGTGAAGTGGGATGACGAAACCATTGCCGAGAACAAGAACGGTGTGCGGCCATTGGTGCTGGTCAACGGCACTGAAATGCCTTACGAGAGTTTTGTGAAAATAAGCCCCAAAATCATTAAAAGCATCACGGTGCTCAAAGACGAGGCAAGCACAGAGAAATATGGCGAGAAGGCCAAAGACGGCGTGGTGATAGTGGAGATAGAAGACCACCCGAACCAGAAAGGACACGAACCGATAATGGTGCGGGGCCAGGTGGTTGACGAAAACCGCAAGCCCGTGATTGGTGCCGTCGTGAAGATTCTTGGCACTAAGCAAGGCACGGTGACCGACACAGACGGCAACTTCAACATTGAGGCTCCCGACGGTGCCACCATTGAAGTGATGTACGTGGGCATGGGCACCGCCACCTTTGTCACCGACCGCAAAACCATGGCCTCGGACAGGGGCAACAAGCAAAGAACCACGGTTATAATGAAGGCCGAAGGCTCGGACGTGGAAAAAACGATTGAGGTAAAAAAAGCGAACGTGGAAGTGTTTGTCAATGGCCAGAGCATGGGCTTGGAGGAAATGGAAAAAATACTGTCACCCGAAGAAATTGAAGCCATCAGCATCGACAAGTCAAACCCTTCGCACATCAAAATGAACGTAACCTTGAAGAAGAAATAGCAATCGGATAATTACATATTAAACCATTCTCTCTCAAAAACCGGAGAGCCTGGGCACCGCGCGGTGCTCAGGCTCTTTCTATGTCCGGGTTTGTCATGACAGGCGCATAGCCCTTGTCAACGCGGCTGGCAGTCAAACTCGCTGCTGCCCCAGTCGTAGTTGGGCTGGTCCCCCATGGTGAGGTGCAGCGTGCCGCCATTCATAATATCCTGGTGGGTGATATAGTTCTTGGTATAAGGCACACCATTGAGCGTTGCACGCTGTATGTAGAAGCAGTCGGACCAGGGGTTGTCGGTTTCAATGGTAAACGTTTTGCTGTTGGGCAGGTTGATGCTCACACGCTTGAAGGCCGTGGTTCCGAGCATGTAGTAAGGCGTGGAGGGGCACACAGGGTAGAATCCCATGGCAGAGAAGATGTACCATGCCGACAGCTGGCCGGCATCCTCGTTGCCAGAAAGACCGCCAGGCACATTCGCATATTCGTAGGTGAGAATGTTGTGCACCTCGCGCTGCGTCTTCCAAGGCTCGCCTGCAAAGTTGTACATGTAAGGAATCTGGTGGCAAGGCTCGTTGCCGTGCCAGTAGCGGTGGTGCTGGAAGGTGCTGTCGAGGCGCGCCACATAGTAAAGCTTGCCGCCCATGGCCTGCATCAGCCCGTAGGGGTCGTGGGGCGCATAGAATGTGTAGTGGCAGGGAGCGCCCTCGGTGATGAACTTCACTCGCTGGTCGAAGTTATTGTCAGTCAAGAAACTGCCGTTGCTGTGACGGCCCTGGGCATAGCCCGTTCTGGGGTCTATGACGTTCATGTAATATTTTGAGCGTGCCATGAGCCGCTGGTAGTCCTCGTCCTTGCCCAGAAGCTGAGCCACCTGCGCCAAGGCAAAGTCGTCGTAAGCATATTCCATGGTGCGGCTCACCTGCTCGTCGCCGTGCCAGGCCTCGCGGATTACTTCCTCCACGGGAATGTAGCCCAACTTCAGGTAAGATGAGATGCCGCGGCGGCCGTTTCCGTTCTTGAACTCGCGCATGGTGGCCGATGTACGGAAGGCATTCTTGGCCATGGCATCGTAGGCATTGGTGATGTCGAAATTCTTCACGCCCTTGATGTAAGCGTCGCTCAAGGCAGAGATGCAGTGGTCGCCAATCATGGCACCCGTATAACTGTTCCAGCACGGGAATATGGGCAGCCATCCGCCCTGCTCATACATATCCACGAGGCTCTGCATCATCTCGCCGTTGGTCTTTGGCGCAATGATGTTGAGCAGCGGATGCAGCGCACGGTAGGTGTCCCACATGCTGAAGTCGGTGTAGTACTTCGCACCGCGGTAGGCCTGCTGCGTGTCCGTGGCGTTGAATCCCGGATAGCGGCCATCCACATCGCTGAACTCCCGCGGCAGGAACGAGGCACGGTAAAGTGCGCCGTAGAACTGGTTTTCCGCATCGGCATCGTCGGTCTCCACCTCAATGAGCCCCAGTCGCTGCTGCCAGATCTCGTTCAGCTGGTTCCGCACCTTGTTGAAGTTCCAGTCGGGAATCTCCTTCTGCAGATTGCGCTCAGCGCCCTCAACATCGTTGAACGACGAGGCGGCCTTCACCAGAATCTGCTCGTCGCGCTTCGTGTCGAAGCACAGCCAGAACCCAATGTTTTTCTGATAGCCAATCTCCGTCTGCCCTGTATAAACCTGATTGCCGCAATACGTGCCATAGCTGCTCGGCTTCTTGTCGTAGTGAACCACGAAGAAACCGCTGAAGCCGGCCTTCTCACCATCGCCCTGATAGATGCGGTGCACGGGGTTGAACCCATACACATAGTGGCGCAGCGTGTCGATGGCAATGAAACCCTCGCCCTCGTCGCTGTTGGGATTGATGACGAGATACGTCTTCGACGGTCCGTCGCAGGTAAAGCGCATGATGGCCGAGTGCGAACGGCCTGTCAGCTCGGCGGTGATATGCTCCCACGGCAGTTTCACCGAGTAGTAGTCGGGGTGCGATGTCTCCTGCGCGTGCTCAAACGGCGTTGCGCGCTGCTCAGGCGTGGTGCGCAGCGAGTCGCCCAGCACCGAGACGGTAAACGAGCCATAGTCCTGCGTGCAGCCGCCGTTCATCCAGTGGCTGTTGCGGAATCCCATCCAGCGCGTGTCGCCATAGTAGTAGGGTGCCACGCACTTCTGCTCCGTGTCCCTTGTCTGCGGCGTCCAGAAGTTCATGCCGTTGGGCTCCAATACCGCCGGAATGGTCTGCCCCTGGCGTTCGGTGCCCTGCGCATAAATGCTGGCCGACGCCATGCTCGTCCTGTCAGTTCCCACCATGGTGTTGAGCGTCGTCACGCGGTCGCGCCGACGGGCCAGCCTCTGCCATTTGTTGTAGTAAGCCTTCACCTCGTTCCAGTGGTAGTAGTATCCCAAGGTCGTGGGCATGGGCAGCTTCACCTCCGTCTCGTTGTGCATGAATTTCACCAGCACGTCGCCACGGTCGTTGCGGTAGAACACCATCTGCAGGTTGGCCGCCATGGGCACGATGTTGAACATGTCGTTGCCCAGGTTGATGCCCAGGAGCGTCAGCAGGCGCATCAGGCATGTGTCGTGGCCGAAGCGCAGGTCAGCGGCGATGGCGTTGCCCGCAATGGCCGCGTCGGCACTCTCCACAATATTCTGCCACAAGCTCGTGGCCGACATCTCCGGCGCGTCATTGTTGGCCGCATCCTCACCGTTGATGAGCCGCATGCGCTGGTCGTGCCAGTCCTCCAGGTCCTGCATCTCCTGATAGGTAAAAATGTCGAACAAATCCACCTTCAGCCCCACGTCCTGCATGTCGGCCGCAATGGTGTGCAGCTGTTCCATCAGCCTGACGGGGTCTTTCACCCGTGTGGGGTCGCGGAACAATGCGCGCATCAGACGGTCCGTCTGTCCGAAGAACGGCTGCTTTAAAGTAGCATACAGTTCCTCCACCTCGGGCGACGTATAGGCAATGTAAGCCATGTGACGTTCGTCAGCATCCTGCGTAATCCACAGGTCCTCGTTCATCTTTTTCAACTGGCCCGCAAACGCGTTCATGCTTTTCACGCAGCGGCGGCTCGTGCTCGAACGGGCAACCACCGTTTTCTTGCCTTTCAGCACCTCGGGAAACCGTTTCATCATCCTCTCCGCAATCTCCCTTTGCTGCTGTGCTCCCACAGGCGACAACTGCCCTGCGTTGCCGTCGGCATCCGTCATCACCTTGTAGAGTTTCTGGCGAACCGAAATGCCCTCCTTCGTCAGGTTCTCGCTCTCCAAGAAGTGGTCATACACATACTCATAGCGCTCTTTCTTCGTCAGCCAGCGCGAGCCATGCCGTCCGTAGTGACTGATGTAGAACGGCTCATAGCCCTTCGGCGGAGCCGTCAGCTTACTGTCCTTGAAATGATAGGCGTAATAAACGCCACCCGTCTGCTCCGGCGTGTGCTGCCCATTCTTCTGCGCAACCGCAGTTAGCGGCAACGTTAACGCCAACGTCAACGTCGCCATCGTTCTAAAAACATTCATTGCTATCACCAAATATATTTTAGTTTTTGCAAAGGTACGATTAAGCGAGTAAAAAACCAAGAGAATCTTGAGATTTTTCGAGCGTGAGTACTTTCGACGAAGTCATAAATCCGAATTTTCTAGAAAATTTGTGCTCATACCTATGCTTTACAATCGTAAACCTACACTTGGCAACAACAAACCTATGCTTTACGATTGCAAAGCATAGGTTTATGACAGAATTCTCTAGAAAATTTGGAAAGAACTCAACCCATTGCCTGCGCCACGATAAAAACCAGCAGATTAACGAACCGTGCTGCCGACTAATAGCCGCGCCACTTTTTCACGGCATAGTGGACGTAGGCTTTGAGCATACGCCAGAGGAAAGTGGTGGTGAAGGTCTTCCACGCATTCTTGCGCAGCACGATGTCAACATTGAACCGCTTGCGCAACAGATTGCGGTCGGTCACCAGCACGGTGGCACGGCGCAGGAGGATGTCGTTCATGGCGTTGCGCGGATGCACCACCTCAATCCATGCAGGGGCATCGCTGGTCTTGATGCAATGCACGGCAAACTGTTTTTGCTTGAGAATCAAGGCGTGAGAGCAGCAGTACGTAGTGAGCACCTCGTTATTGGGACCAGGAACTTCCACGAACGAATTGAAATGGTTCTCCTTGTAGCTCACACGCGTGGCAATGTTCAGGTCGGTGAAATACTGCAGGCCGTAGAAGAACGTAATGTAGGTGCGGTCGCCCAGACTCTGAGCCGCCTGCTGCACACGCTCTACATAGTCGGTGCTGATGGCATCGTCGTTGTCGAGATAGGTAGTGATGACTTTGAGGTGTTGGGTGTTAGATGTTGGGTGTTGGGGGTTAGAGTCAGACTGTGCGTTCTTTCCATTCTTCTCGTCTAAGTCATGTGCTATGACCTCGCGAAACACTTTTCGGAACAGCCTTCCCCCATCGGAGCGCACAAAGATGGGGAGCAGCTGCGGGCATTGTTCACGACAGCTGTTCAGTCTGTCCCTGAACTGCAGGGGTGTCTGACGGTCGAAGAGCACAATCCAACTGAAATTCTTCTCGGTTTGCGCCGCCACACTGGGCAGACAGTATTTCTCAAAGAGCTCAAAACGCGACGCAAGCCACTCCTCGTCGAGGGTAGGCTGCAGATGCTTGTCCGCCCTCCACAGACGGATGTTGAAACGGGTTAGTATGTAGTGTCTTATCATTGAATGGCTTTTCAATCATTTTGTTTTTCTGCCCGCCAGTCGATGCCAAGCGGATTGTTGCGCATTTCGAGGACGATGGGCATGGACTCGTCCTTGAGAATCCACATCTCAGTACGGTCGATGTCGGCACGCACATGTATTGTCCCTCCATTCTCATCCATTTTGCGCCATGTGACGCCATCATAGACAAACTCCCCAGTGGCCAGCAACCTGCGCAAAGCTTGCCGCGAGATGAAGCCAAAAGTACCCTGAACGTCATGATAGTCAGCGCCGTCGGCCGGTATAAGCCAACAGAAATCCTCGGTATGGTCAACCACGCTGCGCGGAATGCGATAGAGGGCTTTGTTGCATGACAGGAGCAATGTGTCGCCCTGCCACTCCATGCTTACAGGCCAGAAACGGAATTGGCGGTTGAGGGTATAGTGGAAAACACCCCAGGAACCCACCCCAGCCCTCCCTAAGGGAGGGAGCACGGATTGATTCTTGCTATCACAAAAGGCTATTCTACCTCCCTCCCTTGGGGAGGGATTGAGGGTGGGTTTCATCTCGAACACAAGACTGCCGCCTTCCACCAGCTGGCTGTGCTCCAAACGGGCATCAACAACGGGCTTGCCATTCAGCAGAATACGCTTAACAGCTGTGCCCTCGCCCTTGCACGACACATGCAGCTGCCGCCCGTTGCACAACTGCAGCGTGTAGGCAGGAATCATCGGGGCCAAAAGCAAATAATACGACTGGCCGGCATTGGGATAAAGGCCCATCATGTGGAACGCCAACCACGACGACATGGCTCCCGAGTCGTCGTTGCCGGGCAGCCCGTCGGGAGCATCGCTATAGTTCTGCTCAACAATCTCACGCACACGGCTGACACTCAGGTCTGGCCTTCCTATCCAGTGGTACAAGCAGGGGGTAAGAAATGAAGGCTCGTTCTGCACATTATAGTGCCCCTGGTCGAAGAAAATGTCAAGACGGCGGCGGAAAGCATCGGCACCACCGCAGGCTTCTATCAGCGACGGCACATCGTGGGGCACACTCAGCGAGTATTCGGCCGACAATGCCTCGTAGAAAAACGTGCTCCACCACGGCAAATACCAGGGTGCCACCTTAGTGATTGGGGTATAGGGAATGGTGGGATGGATTACCTTGGAGTGCCCCCAGGGCACACTGTCAAGCCACTGGCCGTTGGCATCCTTTGGCATAATGAAGCCACGCATACCACCCCACTCGTAGTCGGCGCGCCACAGGTTCTTCCAGTTGCGCGACTGACGCATGAAACGCTCGTAGATGTCTGTGCGTCCCAAGCCACGGGCGACTTGTGCAATGCAATAGTCGTCGTAGGCATATTCAACGGTTCGCGTGCCAGCACGGTCAATGCCGTAAGGAATGTAGCCCAGACGGTTGTAGTATTGCAGCCCCCCCCTGCCCTCTTTCTCCTCGTTGCCGCCCGGCGGCACGTCGGCATCCTTGAGCATGGCCTCCAAAGCCAGTTCGTAGTCAATGCCTTGCAGCCCTTTGGCAAATGCGTCGGCAATCACAATCTCTGCATTCGAGCCGCCCTGTGTGCGCCCGTTGCAGTCACCGCTACGCGCGTCGGGCATGTAGCCCTCGCGACGGTATATGTTCAGCAGCGAGTTCACAATATCCGCCTCGCGCTGTTCGTCAAGAAGTGTAATAAGAGGGGTGCTGGTACGATAAGTGTCCCAAATGGCATAATAGTCGTCATAATAAGGAATGTCGGTCCATTTGGGATTCTCACCCGTTTTGTCAACGGGCATCAGCATAGTGTGGTAGAGCGCGGTGTAGAACATTCGTTTCTGGCTGTCGGTGCCGCTGATGTCGATGCGAGAGAGCACTTGTTCCCAGGCATCTCTCAATAGTTGCAGTTGTGTGTCGAAATCAACGGCAGGAATGTTTCTACGGGCTTGCATGGTACTCACATACGATATGCCTACCTTCACATTCACCAACGAGTCATCAAACAACAGCAGGGCCGTCTGCATTGGGTTCTCCCCCCTCTGAAGGCCCGAGGGAGCTTCAATTATCGGTTTATCGGTTTGCAAGCAGAAATAAACGGTGTAGGCATCGCCATTGTTCCAGCCGCCGCGCACACTTGTATAACCCCGCACCTCATGATTGTTGACCACTTCGAGTTCTCCTCCCACAAACTGCTGGCGTTCGCGCAGATCGGGCACGGAGTCCTTTCCTAAGAAATGGGTGACATCAACGAAAAGGGAACCCCCGGTCTCTCCTCTCTCCTCAACTCCTTCCCTCCTTCTCTCCTCCACTCCTCCCCTATTACGAAAATGAATACGATAGTAAGCACACCGCTCCGAAGCAGTCACCTCAGTACGGATTCCGTTTTCGAATGTTGTGGAATAGTAGCCCAAGGAAAAGTCTTCACTTTGCCTGTGCTGCGGTGTCGCACCGGGCTGAATAAGAATGTTGCCATATTTCTGACCACCACCCGTGCCGCTGACATGTGTCTGAGAAAAGCCTGTTACCTTTGCAGGCATCGGAGCCCACCCTGCATTGGGCAGCACTCCGCAGTCGGGACCAGGCTTCACCATGCCAAAGGGCATGCTCGGCCCGGGAAACGTACGCCCAACACCCACGCTACCTATGCGAGGGTCCACGTACTGCCAATGCTGCGCCTGCAACACTGTAGGAAGCAGGCAAAACAGAAAGAAAACTCGAAAACGCTGTAACAATGACATGCACCTCATTCTGAATTATTTATGAACATCTGACTTTCGTCTTGGGGTTCCACCTCATACAACTGAAAACGTTTCACATCGTCAAAGACAAAAGCGGGCCGGTAGTCGGTGTCGCGAAGAGAGAAACGGATGTTTCGCAACTGAAGGTCTTTGACGTGACGGAGATAGAGTGCCCAGGCGGGAAGTTCGCCAAACATAGAAAATTCAGGGTATTTCTGAATCTGTTCCGGAACATCCTTAATCCGCCATAATGGCATATAGGCCATACCCTTAGTGGCGCGGCCAGGGTAGGAGACTTGAATGTCTTCGAGTGTTACGTTTTCAATATAATGGCCAGGGACGCCGCAGATGCTGGCAGGGAAGGGATTGTGGAAGAAATCAACCTCTGGGCCTCGCAGGTCGTAGTCGGTGTCAGGACGGCCGAAGGGCACCTCGCACTTTAGCTGGCGTATGGTAACGTTGCGCAGGATGCCGGGTCGATGGCCAGCCCGCTGGCCTAAACGCAGAAAGAAAGCATTGCCAGTGTTCTTGGCCTCAATTCGTTCCACAAGAATACTGTCTGCCATACCGCCATCAACGCTCTCAATGGCAATGGCCGACCGGAAGGTGTCCTGTACCTTTATGTCGTGCACGTAGATCTTACGAAAGCCTCCCCAAGAAGCTGTTCCGAACTTCACTGCCGATGCACTGCTGCGGATATGGCAACGCGCCACTTCGACATCGTAGCACTCGCTATCGGCATGGTATGACTTCAGACAGACGCCATCGTCTGCGGCATTGATTTTGCAGTCGGCCACGAATACATGCTTGCAGTCGGTTAGGTCGATGCCGTCGTTGTTCCAATAGGCACGATTCTGGATATCCAAGTGGCTTAAACGCACATGCTGGCATAGGTGAAGGGAAAGCCCCCAGTTGGCGCTGTTGCGCAAACTGACACCGTCAACCTGCACGGTTTTACATCCATGGAAGAACAATAATTTGGGGCGGGCGGTCTCGCTGGGTCGTTGTCTGCGTTGATTGTAATTGGGGTCAACTCGCTGGCCGGTATGGTGCAGACTGTCAATGTTCAACGCCAATTGCAGGCCTTGTCCGTCAATCGTCCCATTGCCCATGATGCTGATATGCTGAGCACCGTCTGCCATCAACAACGCCATTGAGGCATTGTCGTTGCGAGTGTCGTCTGTTGTTATTTCCTTGATAGGTTTATAATCGTAGGGATTCGTACTGCCAAGGAGTGTCGCGCCTTCTTCGAGATAGAGCTCCACGCCTGAGCGTAACATCAAACCACCGGTAAGATATGTTCCCTTGGTGAATATCAACCTGCCGCCGCCTTTTTTGTTGATCGTGTCGATGGCCTGTTGCAATTTCTGAGTGCAAAGCGTTTTTCCATCAGCGGGAACTTGCAACTGGTCTGTGTAGAGTGTATAAGGAACCCACCCCAGCCCTCCCATAGGGAGGGAAGAAAACTCAGGGGCCAAAGCGCAAGTATTCAAAAAGCTGACAGTCAACGCCCCCCTGCCCCCTCTAATCATAGAGGGGGAGCAGGTTACCTCAGGAGTCAAAGTGTTGGCCGTGCGCTGGACCTCTGTCTCAATAGTGCTCTGGGCAGCCACAGCTGTGACTGCCCAGACAAATAGTGTTATGGCAATTGTTCTTAAATCAATAACCTGCATTCTGTGTCCATCCTTCGTTAACATCGAGGTCTCCTTTCTTGATGGGGAAGATGCGGCGAGTCTTCTCGAAGTTAGCATTTGGATTGTTCTTGTAGTGCGGGAACCACTCATCCTCATAGTGACCGAAACGAATCATATCGTTGCGACGCCAGAGCTCGTCGAAGAACTCTCGACCACGCTCCATATAGATGTCGTCAAGGGTTGGGTCGGCAGCGAGTGTAGGAGCTCCTACATAGGTGCGAATCTGGTTGAAGAGATCCTTTGAACCGCTCTTACCGGCGCGAACCATAGCCTCGGCCTTTGTCAGGAGAATGTCTGCATAACGGAAGATGGGAACGTCGTTTGACTGGTTGCGTCCATTGGAGTAGTCGTTGTTGCAAACGAACCACTTTGAGGAACGGTAACCCTGACGCCAACCTTCGAGGTCATCGCCTACATCAACAGATGCAAGTTCACCTGTGACATTGATGTCCTTTGTGAACACGAGAGGATTGCCATCGCGGTCAAGACACTTAACATCTGTTGGGAGCAGAGTTGTTTTATCATATACATAAACCTGGCCATTTGCGGGGTTGTGGTCCTTGTCCTCAAGACCGAATATGAGCCAGTTGCGCTGGTCGCCCTTAAGGTTGAAACGACTTACGCACTCAGGGGTAAGAGTCATGTAAGCACCTCCAGAGTTGTTGAGGAACTCACCGAACATGGATGGGTCGAGCTTCTTGATGTCCTTGTAAGAGTGTGAACGACCCCACTGCATGCCCTGTGCTGTGCTGGTGTCATACTCCATAGCATAGATAAAGTCCTTGATAGTACCGGCCTTTACTCGCTCTGTGT
>JAFZSI010000020.1 GCA_017619445.1 Prevotella sp. | reverse complement strand
TGCTGCAGCTGTTGCTGTTGCTGCTGCTCCTGCTGGTGGCGAGGCTGAGGCAGCTGAGGAGAAGACATCGTTCGATGTTGTCCTGAAGTCTGTAGGAGCTGCTAAGCTCCAGGTTGTGAAGGCAGTGAAAGAGGCTTGCGGACTTGGCCTGAAAGAGGCTAAGGATCTCGTAGATGGCGCTCCTGCTACCATCAAGGAAGGCCTGTCAAAGGACGAGGCTGAGAACCTGAAGAAGGCTATCGAGGCCGCTGGTGCCGAGATTGAGCTCAAATAATAGCATTTGCTGATTCATATCAGGTTAGGATTTGCCCAGTCGGCAGTTCCTAACCTTTTTGTGTCTTTTGGCACAAACTCTCTTGGTTCTATGTTAGCGCATAGGACTTTTCCTACCTATAAAGAATATTATTAATGAATGAAGAATGGCTTCAAAAATTGTTGACAACAGAGTAAATTTTGCCAGCGTGAAGAATCCGATGCCTTATCCGGATTTCCTCGATGTGCAGTTAAAGTCTTTCAGGGACTTCTTGCAGTTAGATACTCCGCCTGAGGAACGCAAGAACGACGGTTTGTACAAGGTGTTCTCCGAGAACTTCCCCATCACCGACACACGTAATAATTTTGTTCTTGAGTTCCTGGACTACTATATCGACCCGCCCCGCTACACCATTGATGAGTGTCTGGAGCGCGGCCTAACTTATAGCGTACCTTTGAAGGCCAAGATGAAACTCTATTGCACGGATCCCGACCACGAGGATTTCGGCACCTTCATTCAGGACGTATTCTTGGGCACTATTCCTTACATGACGCAGAACGGAACGTTTGTCATCAACGGAGCTGAGCGCGTAGTCGTGTCCCAGCTGCACCGTTCTCCTGGTGTGTTCTTCGGCCAGGGTATTCATGCCAACGGCACCGTGCTCTATTCAGCCCGTATCATTCCTTTCAAGGGTTCTTGGATAGAGTTTGCCACTGACATCAACAATGTGATGTACGCATACATCGACCGTAAGAAGAAGTTGCCCGTAACCACGTTGCTCCGTGCCATTGGTTTTGAGAGCGACAAGGATATTCTTCAGATTTTCGACCTCTGCGAAGAAGTGAAGGTCAATAAGAAGAATATGAAAGAAGTCATAGGCCGTAAGCTCGCAGCCCGCGTGCTGAAGAGTTGGAACGAGGACTTTGTCGATGAGGATACAGGCGAGGTTGTATCCATTGAGCGCAACGAGGTGATAATGGATCGCGAAACAGAGATTACTGCGGACAACGTTGAGGATATTCTCGACAGCGGCACTTCCACTATCTTATTGCACAAGGATGCCGAGGCAGCCAGCAAATATGCCATTATTTTCAACACCTTGCAGAAGGACTCAAGCAATTCTGAGAAAGAGGCCGTGCTCTACATCTATCGTCAGCTCCGCAATGCTGACCCTGCCGATGATGCCAGTGCACGAGAGGTTATTCAGAACCTGTTCTTCTCAGACAAGCGTTACGACTTGGGCGATGTAGGTCGTTATCGTATCAACAAGAAGTTAGGTCTTGATACCGACATGGACGTTCGTATCCTGACCAAAGAAGATATTATTGAGATTATCAAGTATCTCATTCAGCTGGTCAACTCAAATGCAACGGTCGATGATATCGACCACCTGTCCAACCGTCGCGTCCGCACGGTTGGGGAGCAGCTGAGCAACCAGTTCTCCATTGGCTTGGCCCGTATGAGCCGCACCATTCGTGAGCGTATGAACGTTCGCGACAATGAGGTGTTTACCCCCACAGACCTCATTAATGCCAAGACCATCTCGAGTGTCATCAACTCGTTCTTCGGCACCAATCCGCTGAGCCAGTTTATGGACCAGACCAATCCCCTTGCCGAGGTTACCCACAAGCGTCGTCTCTCAGCCCTTGGCCCTGGTGGCCTATCGCGTGAGCGCGCCGGTTTCGAGGTCCGCGACGTACACTACACTCACTATGGCCGTCTGTGCCCCATTGAGAGCCCGGAAGGTCCGAATATCGGTCTTATTTCCTCGCTCTGCGTGTATGCAAAGATCAATGAGCTTGGTTTCATTGAGACTCCTTACCGCAAGGTTGAGAACGGTATAGTAAATCTTAAGAACGAGGATGTAGTCTATCTTACTGCCGAAGAAGAGCAAGACCACATCATCGGTCAAGGCAACGCTCCTCTGAGAGACGATGGCACTTTCATCCGCGACGTGGTGAAATGCCGTCAGGATGCCGACTTCCCTGTGGTTCCGCCCTCAGAGGTTGATCTCATGGACGTGGCACCTCAGCAGATTGCATCTATTGCCGCAGGTCTGATTCCTTTCCTTGAGCACGATGATGCTCACCGTGCGTTGATGGGCTCCAACATGATGCGTCAGGCTGTGCCCCTGCTTCACAATGAAGCCCCCATTGTGGGCACAGGAATTGAAGGTCAGGTGTGTGTTGACTCCCGCACCATGATTACTGCCGAGGGTGATGGTATTATCGAGTATGTTGATGCCACAACCATCCGCATTCTCTATGACCGCACTGAGGAAGAAGAGTTTGTGAGTTTCGAGCCCGCACTGAAGGAATACCGTATTCCTAAGTTCCGCCGCACAAACCAGAATATGACCATCGACCTGCGTCCTATCTGTGACAAAGGTCAGCGCGTCAAGAAAGGCGACATCCTTACTGAGGGTTACGCCACTGAGAATGGTGAATTGGCATTGGGCCGCAACCTGCTTGTTGCTTATATGCCTTGGAAGGGTTACAACTACGAGGATGCCATTGTGCTCAACGAGCGAATTGTCCGTGAGGATATCCTCACTTCCGTCCATGTCGATGAGTACTCGCTTGATGTTCGTGAGACCAAGCGTGGTATGGAGGAGTTCACCGCCGACATTCCCAATGTCAGCGAGGAAGCCACCAAGGACCTCGATGACAACGGTATCATCCGCGTCGGTGCACGAGTAGAGCCAGGCGATATTCTGATTGGAAAGATTTCGCCTAAGGGCGAGAGCGATCCGTCGCCCGAGGAGAAACTTCTTCGTGCCATCTTTGGTGATAAGGCAGGTGATGTGAAAGACTCCTCGCTGAAGGCCAATCCTTCGCTCACTGGTGTCATTATCGACAAAAAACTCTTCTCGCGTGCAGTTAAGACCCGCGAGAGCAAGAAGCAGGACAAGATTATCCTTGCAAAGATTGACGAGGAGTATGAGGCAAAGAACAACGACCTCAAGGATATCCTTGTTGATAAGCTGCTCACCCTCACCAAGGGCAAAACCTCTCAGGGTGTGAAAGACTATACTGGTGCCGAGATTATCACCAAGGGCAGCAAGTTCACTACCGCTGCCCTGAAGAATCTGGAATACGATGGTATCCAGAGCAACAACTGGACAAATGATGAGCACATTAACCTGCTCATTCAGCAGCTCATCATGAACTACATTAAGAAGTACAAACTGCTTGATGCTGAGCTCAAGCGCCGCAAGTTTGCCATCACCATTGGTGACGAGCTGCCCTCAGGCATTCAGCAGATGGCCAAGGTCTATGTTGCCAAGAAACGTAAGATTGGCGTGGGCGACAAGCTCGCTGGCCGTCACGGCAACAAGGGCATTGTCTCGAAGGTGGTGCGTCAGGAAGACATGCCGTTCCTTGAGGACGGTCGTCCTGTCGATTTGGTGCTCAACCCGTTGGGCGTGCCTTCGCGTATGAACCTTGGTCAGATTTTTGAAGCTATTCTTGGAGCTGCCGGCAAGCGTCTGGGCGTTAAGTTCGCTACGCCTATCTTCGACGGAGCCAAGCTCGATGACCTCTCACAATGGACCGACAAGGCCGGTCTGCCCCGCCTCTGCTCTACCCATCTCTATGATGGTGAGACAGGCGAGAAGTTCGACCAGCCCGCTACAGTGGGTATCACCTACTTCCTCAAGCTCGGCCACATGGTAGAAGACAAGATGCACGCCCGCTCCATTGGCCCGTACAGCCTCATCACCCAGCAGCCGCTTGGCGGTAAGGCACAGTTCGGTGGCCAGCGCTTCGGAGAGATGGAGGTCTGGGCCTTGGAGGCATTCGGCGCCAGCCATGTTCTTCAGGAGATTCTCACCATTAAGTCCGACGATGTCGTGGGCCGTTCCAAGGCTTACGAGGCCATTGTCAAGGGCGAACCCATGCCTACACCAGGCATTCCCGAGTCGCTCAATGTGCTTCTCCACGAGCTTCGCGGTCTCGGACTGAGTGTGAAACTCGACTAAGCGAAATGGTAAATCGTAAATTCGTAAATAGTAAATAGAAATATGGCTTTCAAGAAAGAATCAAAAATAAAGAGTAATTTCACCAAAATTACCATTGGTCTGGCTTCTCCACAGGAAATTCAGGAAAGTTCCTATGGCGAGGTGACCAAGCCTGAGACCATCAACTACCGTACCTACAAGCCCGAGCGCGACGGATTGTTCTGCGAGCGCATCTTTGGTCCTACCAAGGACTACGAGTGCGCCTGCGGCAAGTACAAGCGCATCCGCTACAAAGGCATCGTGTGCGACCGCTGCGGTGTGGAGGTTACTGAGAAGAAGGTTCGTCGCGAGCGCACTGGCCACATTGAGCTGGTGGTACCCGTGGCCCACATCTGGTACTTCCGCAGCCTGCCCAACAAGATGGGCTATCTGCTTGGTTTGCCCACCAAGAAACTTGATGCTGTCATCTATTACGAGCGTTACATCGTCATCCAGCCGGGTGTGATGGAAGGCCGCAAGGATGGAGAGGGCAACGAGTTGAACGGTTCCCATAGGATGGATCTTCTTTCCGAGGAGGAATACATCGACATCATTGACAACCTGCCCAAGGACAACGAGTATCTTGAGGACAGCGACCCCAACAAGTTCATTGCAAAGATGGGTGCCGAGGCCATTTACGACCTGCTGGCCACGCTCGACCTCGACGCGCTCTCCTATGAGTTGCGCGACCGAGCCAACAGCGACTCCAGCCAGCAGCGCAAGACCGAGGCCCTGAAACGCCTGCAGGTGGTTGAGGCCTTCCGCTCGAGCCTGGACATCAACCGTCCCGAGTGGATGATCATGAAGATTATCCCCGTCACTCCGCCAGAGCTGCGCCCGTTGGTACCGCTCGATGGTGGCCGTTTCGCTACCAGCGACCTCAACGACCTCTATCGTCGTGTTATCATCCGCAACAACCGTCTGAAGCGCCTTATGGAGATTAAGGCTCCCGAGGTGATTCTGCGCAACGAGAAACGTATGCTTCAGGAGGCTGTCGATTCATTGTTCGACAACAGCCGCAAGTCGAGTGCCGTGAAGAGCGACTCCAACCGTCCGCTGAAGTCTCTCAGCGACTCGCTCAAGGGTAAGCAGGGCCGCTTCCGTCAGAATTTGCTCGGTAAGCGTGTTGACTACTCTGCCCGTTCGGTCATCGTGGTTGGTCCCGAACTGAAGATGGGAGAGTGTGGTCTGCCCAAACTCATGGCTGCTGAACTCTACAAGCCGTTCATCATCCGCAAGCTCATTGAGCGCGGCATCGTGAAGACCGTGAAATCGGCCAAGAAGATTGTCGATCGCCGCGAGCCCGTCATCTGGGACATTCTCGAGAATGTGATGAAGGGACATCCCGTGCTGCTCAACCGTGCGCCGACGCTTCACCGCTTGGGTATTCAGGCATTCCAGCCCCGCATCATCGAGGGTAAGGCCATTCAGTTGCACCCGCTGGCATGTACGGCATTCAATGCCGACTTTGACGGTGACCAGATGGCTGTCCACCTTCCCCTGAGCAACGAGGCCATTCTTGAGGCTCAGCTGCTCATGCTGCAGAGCCACAACATCCTCAACCCCGCCAACGGAGCGCCCATCACTGTTCCTTCACAGGACATGGTGCTCGGTCTGTACTATATCACCAAGATTCGTCCGGGTGCCAAGGGTGAGGGCCTGTCGTTCTACGGTCCCGAGGAGGCCATCATTGCCTACAACGAGGGCAAGTGTGACTTGCACGCTCAGGTGAAAGTGGTGGTCGATGACCGTGATGACAAGGGCAATCCCATCAGCCACGCTGTGGAAACCTCGGTGGGTCGCGTCATTGTTAACGGCATCATTCCCGACGAGGTGGGCTACGTGAACAAAGTCATCTCGAAGAAAAGCCTCCGTGACATCATTGCCGAAGTCATCAAGAACGTGGGCTTCGCAGAGGCCTGCGAGTTCCTTGACGGCATCAAGAACCTGGGCTACCGCATGGCCTATCTGGCTGGTCTTTCGTTCAACCTCGACGACATCATCGTGCCCGCGGAGAAAGAAGGACTCATCAAGAAAGGTAATGAGGAAGTGGCACAGATTCAGTTCAACTACGACAACGGTTTCATTACCGACAACGAGCGCTACAACCAGGTTATCGACACCTGGACCCATGTCAACAACGACCTGGGCAATGTGCTCATGAAGGAAATGACCGAGGCCGACCAAGGCTTCAACGCCGTGTTCATGATGCTCGACTCTGGTGCCCGTGGTTCTAAGGACCAGATTCGCCAGCTCTCAGGTATGCGCGGACTGATGGCCAAGCCTCAGAAAGCTGGTGCCGAAGGACACCAGATCATTGAGAACCCCATCCTCTCTAACTTTAAGGAGGGTATGTCGGTGCTTGAGTACTTCATCTCCACTCACGGTGCCCGTAAGGGTCTGGCCGACACGGCCATGAAGACGGCCGACGCAGGTTATCTTACCCGTCGTCTGGTTGATGTGTCGCACGATGTCATCATTACCGAGGAAGACTGCGGAACACTCCGCGGACTGGTTTGCACAGCCCTCAAGAGTGGCGACGAAGTCATTTCATCGCTCTACGAGCGCATCCTCGGCCGTGTGTCGGTGCACGACATCATCCATCCCGTCACAGGCGAGCTCATCCTTGCTGCCGGTGAGGAAATTACCGAGGACGTGGCTCAGGTCATTGAGGAGTCGCCCATCGAAAGTGTGGAGATTCGCTCGGTGCTTACCTGTGAGTCAAAGAAAGGTGTGTGCATGAAGTGTTATGGACGCAACCTGGCCACCCGACGCATGGTGCAGAAGGGTGAGGCCGTGGGCGTCATCGCTGCACAGGCCATCGGTGAGCCGGGTACACAGCTCACCCTCCGTACGTTCCACGCCGGTGGTGTGGCTGCCAATGCTGCAGCCAATGCCAGCATTGTGGCCAAGAACGACTGCAAAGTGGAGTTCGACGAGCTGCGCACCGTGCCCTTCGTTGAGGACGGCGACAACGGTGAGGTGAATTGCGAGATGGTGGTCAGCCGTCTGGCTGAGGCCCGCTTCATTGAGCCTCATACCAACATCGTGCTCTCAACAGTCAACGTGCCTTACGGTTCATCGCTCTATTTCAAGAGCGGAGCCTCCGTCAAGAAAGGCGACCTCGTGGCTCGTTGGGACCCGTTCAATGCCGTCATCGTCACCGAATATGCCGGTGTGTTGAAGTTCAACGACGTTATAGAGGGTGTCACCTACAAGGCAGAGACCGACGACACTACAGGTCTGACCGAGAAGATTGTCGTTGACTCTAAGGACCGCTCGCGCGTGCCTACCTGCGATATTGTTGATGCCAAGGGCCGCGTAGTCGGCACCTACAATTTCCCCGTGGGAGGACACGTAGTGGTTGAAGACGGACAGACCGTCCGCACAGGTACCACACTGGTTAAGATTCCGCGCTCTGTAGCTAAGGGTGGCGACATCACCGGTGGTCTGCCCCGTGTCACGGAGCTCTTCGAGGCTCGCAACCCGAGCAACCCCGCTGTTGTGAGCGAAATCGACGGTGAGGTGACCATGGGCAAGGTGAAACGAGGCAACCGCGAGATTGTTGTTACCTCAAAAACCGGCGACCAGAAGAAATATCTCGTCAGCCTCTCCAAGCAGATTCTGGTGCAGGAGCACGACGCCGTGCGCGCAGGCACACCGCTCTCAGACGGTGTCATCACCCCGAACGACATTCTTGCCATCAAAGGCCCCACGGCCGTGCAGGAGTACATTGTCAACGAGGTACAGGACGTCTATCGTCTGCAGGGTGTGAAAATCAACGACAAGCACTTCGAGATTATCGTTCGCCAGATGATGCGCAAGGTGCAGATCAACGACCCCGGCGACACTACGTTCCTCGAGCAGGAGGTGGTGGACAAACTCGACTTCGCTGAGGAGAACGACCGCATCTGGGGTAAGAAAGTTGTCACCGACGCTGGCGACTCCGAGGTGTTCCAGAAAGGTCAGATTGTCACCGCCCGCAAGCTGCGCGACGAGAACTCAAGCCTCAAACGCCGTGACCTCAGACTGGTGCAGGTGCGCGACGCAGTGCCCGCAACATCTACACAGATTCTGCAGGGCATCACCCGCGCCGCACTCCAGACCAAGAGCTTCATGTCGGCCGCATCGTTCCAGGAAACCACCAAGGTGCTCAACGAGGCTGCTATCCGCGGCAAGGTGGATACCTTGGAGGGAATGAAGGAAAACGTCATCTGCGGACACCTCATCCCCGCCGGAACTGGTCTGCGCGAGTTCGACAAGGTCATCGTCGGTTCCAAGGAGGAGTACGACCGCATGCAGGCGAACAAGAAGAATGTGCTCGACTTTGCAGAGCGCGAAGCTGAGGAGTAAAAACCATTCTTCTTCTCCGACAGAGAGCATTTTTCTGACAAAGAGCATTCTTTGACAGAGAGACAAAGAGATTTATCTTATCTCAATGTCGGGTATCAAAATATGACAGGGAAAAACCAAATACAGAGAATTATGGTTTTTCCCTGTCTTTTACATCCGCCAGGGCAAAAAGTTCATGGTAAGATAGAAAAGCTTTGACCGAATAATACCTAATATCAAATTATGAAAGGAATCAAAATGATGTGTTTAGCCACACTATTGGCAGGTTGCACCGCTGCCGTTGACGACAACGGGCAGCAGATAGACGAGCTTTACGGCAAGATGTCGCAGGAAGAGCGCATCGCCCAGCTCAGGAGCATGTACATGGACGAGCTGTTCGACGACCAGGGACAGTTGGACACGGCCAAGTGCCGCCAGCTCATTCCCAACGGCATCGGGCATTTCTCGCAGTATGCCAGTCAGAAACCTATGGACCCCAACGTGCTTCGCGACCGCGTGGCCGCCGTGCAGCAGTGGCTCATGCAGAACACGCCCAACGGCATCCCGGCACTCTTTCACGAGGAGGTGCTCTCGGGCATCAACACGCGCGGTGCCACCATCTATCCGCAGCAGATTGGCCAGGCGTGCTCGTTCAACACGGAACTGGCCGAGCTGAAGACGCGCCAGACAAGTACGGCCATGCGCCGCATGGGTGGTGTGCTGTCGCTCTCGCCCATGGTTGATGTGTGCCGCACCCCAAGCTTCAACCGCTTAGAAGAATCCTACGGCGAGGACGGCTATCTGTCGGCTGCCATGGGCACGGCCTTCGTGCGCGGCTTGCAGCAGGGCGACTTGCGCAAGGGCGTGGGCGCCTGCTCAAAGCACTATCTGGGCTATGGTGGCGGCGGAGATGCCGACGAGAAACAGATGATGGAAGACATTCTGCTGCCTCATGAGACCATGATACGCCTGGCCGGTAGCCTGGCCGTCATGCCCGGCTATCATGCCGTGCACGGCACCAGCTGTGCCGCCAACAGTGAGATACTCATCGACATCCTGCGCGGCTATCTGGGCTTCGACGGCATGGTGGTCAGCGATTATACAGCCATCGACCAGCTGCCCAACCTCACAGAAACGGCGCAGAAGGCAGCGGCTGCCATCAACGGCGGCTGTGACGTGGATTTTCCCCACGGTGCCAACTACAAGTACCTGCAGCAGGCCATTGACCAGGGTCTGGTGAAACCCGAGGTGCTCGAGCGGGCCGTGAAGAACGTGCTGCGCTACAAGCAACGTGCCGGTCTGCTGGACGCTGAGCCCTATCTTTACGCCAAGGAGCAGATTGTGCTCGACACACCCGAAGAACGGCAGACGGCCTATGACATTGCCGCGCAGTCGGTGGTGCTCTTGCAGAACAACGGCATCCTGCCACTGAAGGCAAAGCCGCAGGGCGCAAAGCTCAATATTCTGCTCACTGGCCCCAATGCCAACTCCATGTGGGCCATGTGCGGCGACTATTCTTTCCCCGCCATGAGCTATTTCTGGAAAATGGTGGAGAACGACCTCGAGCATCCGCACATCGTCAAACTGCTTGAGGGCATGACCGACCGCAAGGCCGACAATATGAGCATCATGTATTCGCGCGGCTGCGACTGGACCGAGACCATTGAGACCAAATACGGCAAGGGAGGTGATGAGCGCGCGTGGGATTACGATATTCTTCACCGTAAGGTGGATGCGGGCGAGAAAGCCGACAAAGCAGAGGCGCTGGCCATGGCTCGCCAGAGCGATGTCATCGTGGCCGCCGTGGGCGAGAATGTGATGCTGTGCGGTGAAAACCGCGACCGTCAGGGGCTCCGACTGCCCGGTCGTCAGGAACAGTTTGTCAACGAGCTGATTGCCACGGGCAAGCCCGTGGTGCTGGTCATCTTCGGAGGCCGTGCGCAGGTTATCTCCGGCCTTGCCGAACGCTGCGCCGCCGTCATCCAGGCGTGGTATCCGGGCGAGGAGGGCGGTCACGCCGTGGCCGACATCCTCTATGGCCGCGTGTCGCCGTCGGCAAAACTCTCGGTGAGCTATCCCAACACGGAGGTGTATGAGCCAATGTGCTATAACTACACCGGCGAGCAGGACAAGCGCGTGCAGTGGCCGTTCGGCTTCGGTCTGAGTTACACCACCTTCGAATACAATAACCTGAAGGTGGAAAGTGAGGCTGCCACCGATGCCACCGCTGTCAGCCTCTCGTTCGAGGTGAAGAACACCGGCCAGATGGCTGCCGACGAGATAGCACAAGTCTATCTGTCGCCCACCGACGACGCGCAGCACCTCAACCCCATACAGCTGCAAGGCTTTGCGCGTGTGTCGCTGAAACCCGGCGAGACACGCACCGTGCGCGTGAAACTCTACACCGAGCAGTTCGGCTACTACAGCCATCAGAACCAGCGCCAGTGGAACATCAGCCCTGGCACCTTCGTCGTCAAGGTCGGTGCCTCCTTTGCCGACATACGTCTGCAGCAGCGCATCACGCTCAAGGGCAAGCCCGTCAGCAAACCCCTCCGCGAATACTACTTCTCTGAGAGCGTCGTGGAGTAGGGGAAAGCCAAACACAGAGGTACAATAATCTCACTTAAATTATCAAATTCTTGAAAACAGAAGATTGGATGTGCCGTTGTAGGCGGCCTGAAAGGCCAGTAAGCACATAGCCCATGGCATCGCCCTGGGTCTATGACGTGCAAAGAATTCGCGCCCTGAAAGGGCAAAAGCATTAGTAGGAACCGCAACCTCCATATAAAGCTTTTGCCCTTTCAGGGCGCGTACTGCTGCACGCTGATGCCCCAAGGCGATGCCTTGGGCTAATTTCTTTTGCCCCTATAGGGCGTTTTTGCGAGCAACAGTCGTGTGCGAAATGTTTAAGATATAAGCTTTCATTTCATCCGAAACTTAAATCATTTTCTTTCCATGTGCAATTTCCGATGTAAAGTGCAGCTCTGCAATCGTGGCATAAACTATGGCTTAGGCAGAGCAATAGTTTACGTTCAGATTTTCTAGAAAATTCAGATGTAAAGTGGTGCTTTGTGATTGCGGCGCGTGGTATGGGGGAGGCAAAGCTGTGGTTTACGTTCAGATTTTGTAGAGAATTTAGTCGTAAAGTGATGCTTTGTGATTGTGGCGCATGGTATGGGGGAAGCAAAGCAATGGTTTACGTTCAGATTTTGTAGAAAATTTAGTTGTAAAGTGATGCTTTGTGATGGTGGCGCAAGGTATGGGGGAGGCAAAGCTGTGGTTTGTGCCCGTATGATGTTGTATGGATTACAAAAAGAGTCTCCCTGCCGCGGCAATGCCGTGACAGGGAGAATGAATATAGTTGAATAAGTTAAAGATTCAGCTTTTACTGCAATCAGTGTGTTGATTCTGCTTATTCGGGGTTTAGAATTACTTCTGGATGTACTTCTTGCCGTTCTGGATGACAACGCCCTTATAAGCAGCGTCAACCTTCTGGCCGGCGAGGTTGTAGCGTACATCATTCTGCTTTGAATTTGTAATAAGGTTAATGCCATCAACTTCTCCAGGAACAAGCAGTTCTACCTTGGTCAAAGTAAATCCAAGTCCTTGGAAGCGGAGTCCATTTACCTGCAAATACTCAAGGGCAGCCTCGTTAATGGTAGCTTGGAAATGATTTTCATCCTTATCAAAGTCACCTTCAGTCATTAACTCAGTGAAATCCTGCCAGTTCTGATACTTGAAGATAGGATTGTAATCTTCACCTACATCCGTTACTGTGCAATAAATAATATCACCAACTTCAGCAACTTCGAAGTACTTCACATCAACAGTTGAAGAAACACCCCATCCGTTATAAACTAATTCACCTTCCCACATGGTCAGTGAGCCTCCAGCTTCAGGACGTACAGGCACATCACCTCCGTCTTCAACAAATTCTTCAGTAGTTCCAAACCAAATGCCTTCAACGGTAACTGAAGCAGCAGCAGCTGTTGATCCCTGAATAAAAAGTTGCTGAACGTGTTGACCATAGACATCACCAATACCAACACCATCAGTCTCGGCATTTCCATGAGTCATAACAGTTTTTTTGTCAATCTTAATACCGACTATACCTGATCCATCCATCACAGCTGCTGAAGAAGCGAAGACGGGACCCCAGTCTGCTTGATACATCCACTCATCATAGTTGATTCCAAAATTAGGAGCACCTGTAGCGTTTGAGAACTTAATCCAAACATAGTCGTATTCCGTCATGTCACGACCAATGGCAATGGCACCACCTTTCCAGTTTTCACCCATTGTGATGACGTTACCCTCAATGGTACAATTGTCCCAAGGAGCGAAATCACTTACGGAAATTTCTTCCTTAGCATTAGCACTAATGGCCATCAGAGCCACAGCAATAAGCGTAAAAATTTTTTTCATAATTTTTTGGTTTAAAATTGTTAGTTAATAAAAGAAATTAATAATAGTCAAATTCGAGGTTTTTAATCGTTTGCAAAGTTAAGGGTTTCGCATGAATTGTTCTTTGTGTGTTGTAACAAAAGTTTTCCGAATGGTAACAATATTGTCTTCTGAACAGTTTTTGGGTGTGAAAGGGCGCAAAAAATGTAAAAATGTACGCGTGTGATAGATTATTGAAAGTTTATGAGATTTTTCGTAATCCGTATGTCGCGGAAAAGTTGTACCTTTGCAGCCGCAAAGGCAGCGGACAAGATTTTTCGCTGTCAGGAAAACAAACCAATCTGAACAGATTTATTCATGGAGTCATCGGGAGTTAACTGAAGTTATCGCGGTCTGCGACCGCTCAGGGAGTTAACGGACATTAGTAAGGCTGTTGTCCGCTAACTTCCATTAACTCCCGCTAACTCCCGTTAATAATGTAATCTAAACAAAACAAAACAGAAAAAAGACAACGCAATGATGAAAAGAGTGCTGATTGCTGGGGTGCTGCTGGCCACCTCGCTCCTTGGAGCCAATGCCGCAGTTGACGAGAATTTCCACATTTACCTGTGCTTCGGTCAGTCGAACATGGAGGGCAACGCGCAGTGGGAAAGCGTAGATAATGAGGTTGACAGCCGTTTTCAGATGCTTGCCACGTGCAACTTCTCGAACCCGAACCGCTCGTTGGGCAACTGGTACACGGCCAACTGCCCGATTGTGAGCCCTGCGGGCAAGCTGGGTCCTACGGACTATTTTGGCCGCACGATGGTTGCTTGTATGCCGACGAACGTGAAGATTGGTGTGGTGGCTGTTGCCATGGGCGGCAGTCCCATCGAGATGTTCGACAAGGACAAGTATCAGCAAAAGATGAAGGACAACCCCGGCGAGTGGTGGGTGTCGCTGGCTAACCAGTACTATGGCGGCAACCCCTACGGCCGTCTGGTAGAGATGGCGAAGAAAGCGCAGCAGGTGGGCGTAATCAAGGGCATCCTGCTGCATCAGGGCTGCTCGAACTGCGGCGACCCGAACTGGCCGAACATGGTGAAGAAGATATACAACGACATGCTGACCGACCTGGGCCTGCAGGCTGCCGACGTGCCCCTGTTTGTGGGCGAGACGGAGCGCGAGGAAATGGGTGGCGGCTGCTCGTATCACAATACGGTGGTGGCCAAGGTGCCGAGCGTGATTCCCACGGCTCATGTGGTGAGCTCGGAGAATATTCCCGGCAACGGTCGTGACGGATGGCACTTCAGCGCGTTGGGCTACCGCATGTTTGGCCGCCGCTATGCAGTTGAGGCTTTGAAGGTGATGGGTGCTGAGCCGAAAGTGAATGCCAACTACACAATGCCCAACAACCTGAAGAACTTCCTGACGGTGAAGAGCCTGAACGTGCCCTCAAGCGTGAGCATCCGCGTGGGCAGCACGAAGAGCGTGAATGTGGAGGCCGTGTTCCAGGACAACCATAAGGAGAATGTGAGCAGCGAGGCAAAATTCACGCTGCCCTCATTCCTGAAATTAGAGAACGGCAAGCTGACGGCCACGGCTGAGGGCAGCGGCGACGTGACGGTGTCGTTTACCGACATGACAGGTAACACGGTAACGGCCGCCTTCCATGTGGAGGGTACGCTGCAGGGCAACAACCACGTGATGGCCGTGAACAACAACCAGGCCGGCTCGAACCCGTGGGACAAACAGCTGGGTACAATGCTGAACAAGCAGATGACCGTAGGTAAGACCTATGTGGTGAAAGCATGGGTTAAGGCTGACAACGGCGGCGACTGCGCTCTGTGGGCCCTCTGGACCGACAGCCCGAACCGCGACCAGTGGGGCAACAGCTCTGACGTGCAGTATCTTGACACCAAGAAGGTGACATCCACCTATCAGGAGTTTACGTGGGAGTTTACGGCCCAGTATGTGAACAACAAGCTTTCGTTTGCCTTCGGCAAGATTGGCGGCATGGTGTATTTCGACGACGTGTCGTGTAAGGAGAAAGGTACCGACAACGAGATGGTGGTGAACGGCAACTTCGAGAGCGACGACATTTCGAAGTGGGAGGTCATTAGCTGGGGTAACCAGCAGATGAAGATTGAGGAGGATGCGGTGAGCGGCATCAGCACCGTGAGCACCGCAGCAAGTCCTGCCTCACAGGCCATCTACACGCTCGACGGCTGCCGCGTGAACAGCGGTTTTGAGAGCCTTCGCCCGGGTGTGTATGTCGTGGGCGGCAAGAAAGTGGTTGTAGGTAGAAAGTAGTCGTTTGGAGACAATAAATGATTTTTTACATGCTGGAAGTACGTTTTGTATTTCCAGCATTTTTATTGCTCAGCAGATTCTTCTCAGTCAGTCCTTCAAAAGTCTCTTTATCTCTTTGTCCGTATTCTCTTTGTCTCTTTGTCAGAAAGCCTCTCTTTGTCGGGATTTCGCGCGCGCGTATATATAAAAAGGTGCTAAAAGCCGTTATGAGGCGGGCTTTCACGAAGATTGTTTGTAAATTATTTGGAAGTTACGGTAAATTTTCCTATTTTTGCGGCGAGAAGTGACGGCGGGCCGGTGCCGGTGCTTCTATTTAACTGATAATTAATTTATGCAATATGGATAACAACAACAACCAGAATCAGAAGAAGGGACAGATGCAGATTGAACTGCCCCAGAATATTGCTCAGGGTGAGTATGCAAACTTTGCCGTGATTACTCATTCAAGCTCGGACTTTGTGCTCGACTTTGCGCGCATGCTGCCCGGCGTGCCTAAGATGCAGGTGAAAAGCCGCGTGATATTGGCTCCCGAACATGCCAAGCGTCTGCTGATGGCCTTGCAGGAGAACATCATGCGCTATGAGCGCGAGTTCGGAAAGATTCAGATTCCCAACCAGGGCGAGCGCACCATTGCTCCGTTCAACATGGGTAAGGGCGAGGCGTAGGGGAAAACTAAGAACCCAAAACCCACCCCAAGAACCCAAAACCCACCCCAACCCTCCCAAAGGGAGGGAGATGGGATAGTAAATCGTAAATCGTAAATTGTAAATTGTAAATCGTAAATCGTAAATAGTAAATAGTAAATATTTTCCCTTTTATTAACCATTTAATACCATTAAGCGTATGAAAAAATTATTTTTGATTGCTGTGGCCATGCTGGCTACACTGAGTGTGAGTGCACAGAGTGAACCGGGAACGTTCTCACTTAAGCCAATGGTGGGTGCAACCCTGGCGAACTTTCGTGGCAGCGACCTTGAAGACAACAAGATGAAGGTGGGCATCGTGGCAGGTGCCGAAGGCATTTACCAGCTGTCTGACATGTTTGCCGTTTCGGGTGGCCTGCTCTATTCTATGCAAGGCTGCAAGTTTGACAGTGGTTTTGACATTAAGTTGAACACTGAGTACTTGAACATTCCCGTCCTGGCCAATATTTATGTAGCCAAGGGTTTTGCCCTGAAAGCCGGTGTGCAGCTCGGCTTGCTCACTAAGGCAAAAGCCAAAGCGAAATATGAAGGTGTTGAGGAAAATGTTGACATTAAGGACCACATGAAATCTATTGATTTAAGTATCCCTGTAGGCCTTAGCTACGAAATCAACAATAGCTTCACCATTGATGCCCGTTACAACTTCGGACTGTCGAAAGTTTCCAAAGAAGACAATCATCATGGCTATGAATATGTGACTGACGCCTACAACAGCGTATTTATGCTGACACTTGGCTACAAGTTCGACATGTAAAAAATGGACTGAAAACCTGCACAAATGCGCAAAAGTGCGCAGAGTGTGGTTAAAAGAATGTTAATAAAGCCTATATCTTGCAAATTTTTGCAAGGTGTAGGTTTTTTCTTTGCCATATAATTAGGTAGTTAGGGAAAATGTTTGTACCTTTGCAGCCCAATTGCGTCTATGTGGACAACGTAGGCGCATTGTATCCGTATGATTATAAATACAATAACATAAATAAATAACAAAAAAACAAAAACAATTATGCCTACAATTTCACAATTGGTAAGAAAAGGCAGAAAGGTACTGGTAGATAAGAGCAAGTCGCCCGCGCTGGACTCATGTCCTCAGCGCCGCGGTGTTTGTGTTCGCGTCTATACCACAACCCCGAAGAAGCCTAATTCGGCAATGCGTAAAGTTGCCCGTGTTCGTTTGACAAACCAGAAAGAGGTTAACTCTTACATTCCCGGCGAGGGACACAACCTGCAGGAGCACAGCATCGTGCTGGTGCGCGGCGGTCGTGTGAAAGACCTTCCCGGTGTGCGCTATCACATTGTGCGCGGTACATTGGACACCGCCGGTGTTGCAAACCGCAATCAGCGCCGTTCGAAGTATGGTGCCAAGCGTCCTAAGGCCAGCAAGAAGTAAGCCGAGCCAACCACAAGGACACAAAGACTGACGGCTCGAATCCGGAGATGGCAATGAGCCGTGAGTCTTTTCAAAAAACAAACAAAGATTATTTATTCACCGTTTTGCTGGAGAAATGTTATAAAGGTTGAGTAAATGCCCGAGAGTGGGCGTTGAAGACACAAGAAAGAACAGCCCCATGCAGAATTAATTTTTTCAAAATCCAAAATGAGAAAAGCAAAACCCAAGAAGCGTGTGATCCTGCCCGATCCCGTTTACAACGACAAGAAAGTGTCGAAGTTTGTGAATCACCTGATGTATGACGGAAAGAAGAATACATCGTATGAGATTTTCTACAAAGCACTGGAAACCGTGAAGGAAAAGATGAAGAACGAGGAGAAGTCTGCTCTGGAAATCTGGAAGCAGGCCCTCGACAACATCACTCCGCAGGTGGAGGTGAAGAGCCGCCGTATTGGTGGTGCAACCTTCCAGGTGCCTACCGAAATCCGTCCCGACCGTAAGGAGAGTGTTTCGATGAAGAACATGATCAACTACGCCCGCAAGCGCAGTGGCAAGTCGATGGCTGAGAAGCTCTCGGCAGAGATTATGGACGCCTTCAACAATCAGGGCGGCGCTTTCAAGCGTAAGGAAGACATGCACCGCATGGCCGAGGCTAACCGTGCCTTCGCTCACTTCCGCTTCTAAATTTATTGTTGGATTTGCTTCTGCAACGTAAAGGTGCGGGGGAGGCCCCGCAGGCTTCCCCCGCACCTTGAATCCTCTCAGTGATGCGAGCAACAAAGCAGAAGTCCAGGGTATTTTCAGGGTAGAAAGAGACCAACACAGGATAACAAATATAGAGAAAGAGAAACGAATGGCAAAACAAGATTTGCAACTGACGCGCAACATCGGCATCATGGCACATATCGATGCCGGTAAGACCACCACGTCTGAGCGCATCCTTTTCTACACGGGCAAGACGCACAAGATCGGCGAAGTGCACGACGGCGCTGCCACGATGGACTGGATGGCCCAGGAGCAGGAGCGCGGCATTACCATTACCTCGGCA
>JAFZSI010000019.1 GCA_017619445.1 Prevotella sp. | reverse complement strand
GTTGGGTGGTGGGTGTTGGGTGTTGGGTGAGACCATACTGAGCGAGTTTTCCGCTGAAACCTCTTGGGAATTTCATTTCCAACGGCTGTTGCTTGTAGTTCTCGAAGCGTTCGCGGGCCTTGCCGTTGAAACTCTGCTTGCGGTCGAGCAGGTAGCTGGTCTTGTACCACACATCGCGCAGGTGGTCGATGTCGAAAGTATGCTCGAAGTCACCGTTCTTCACCACGATAGTGCGGTCATTGGGGGTTGGATATCCAATTTTAGCGAAACCGATGCCGCGGTCCTCGAAGAATTCACGCAGTTTGAACTTGTGTTCGTCACTTACCTGAATGATGATGCCCGGATTCTCGGCCATGAGCATTTTCACGATGTCGTTGCTGTTGAGGTTGTGCAGGTTGATGTGCATACCGCCGCGCGTGTTTGCGAAGCACATTTCAAGCAGGGTGGTAATGAGTCCGCCTGCCGAAATGTCGTGGCCGGCCATAATCCATCCTTTCTCTATCAGTTCCTGAATGGCGTTGAAGCAGTCGGCAAAGTACTCGGCGTTTTTCACCGTTGGCACGTCGTCGCCCACCTTGCCAAGACTCTGCGCAAAGGCTGAACCGCCCAATCGCTGTTCGTCGAAAGAGAAATCGACGTGGTAGAGGCTGCTGTTCTTGTCGTTGACAACCACGGGCGACACCACCTTGCGGATGTCAGACACCTCGCCGCCGGCACTCACGATGACAGTTCCCGGTGAGATGATTTTCTCGCCGTTGGGATATTGTTGGGTGAGCGACAGCGAGTCTTTACCAGTCGGCACGTTGATGTGCAGGGCACAGCAGAAGTCGCTCAGTGCCTTCACGGCAGCATACAAACGGGCGTCCTCGCCTTTCTGTGAGCGGCAAGGCCACATCCAGTTGGCGGAAAGACTGACGCTGCCGAGCCGTTCGGTGAGCGGTGCCCACACAATGTTGGTCAGTGCCTCGGCCACGGAGAGCACGCTACCGGCCTCGGGCGATGCCAGGCCTGCCTGGGGCGCGTGTCCCAATGCTGTGGCAATGCCTTTTCGTCCGCGGTAGTCGAGTGCCACCACGCCGCAGTCACTCAGCGGCAGCTGTATCTCGCCCTGGCACTGCTGGCGCGCAATCTTTCCCGTCACGCTTCGGTCAACCTTGTTGGTGAGCCAGTCTTTGCAGGCCACGGCCTCCAATTGCAGCACGCGCTCCACGTAGTTGTCAATCTTTCTCAGTGCTTCCTGCGGTTCTTTCGGATATTCCACTGGTGCATAATGGTTCTCAACGGTCTCGTCGCGCATGATAGTCTTCGGTGAGTGACCGAACATTTGCGCCACGTCGAGGTCGAACGGTTTCACACCGTCGCCCTGACGGAACGAGAAGTGGGCATCGCCCGTTGTTTCGCCCACCACATAGAGCGGAGCTCGCTCGCGCTCGGCAATGCGCCGCACGTGGTCGATGTGTTTCTCGTCGATGAGCAGTCCCATGCGCTCTTGGCTCTCGTTGGCAATGATTTCCTTGGCCGAGAGCGTCTTGTCACCGATGGGCAGCTGCGTCATGTCTATTTCACCGCCACACTCCTCAACCAGTTCCGAGAGGCAGTTCAGGTGGCCGGCCGAACCGTGGTCGTGGATGCTCACCACGGGGTTGTTGTCTTCCTCGCAGAGCGCGCGCACCAGATTGTAGGCACGTTTCTGCATCTCAGGGTTGGCGCGCTGAACGGCGTTCAGTTCAATGCCGTTGCTGTAGCGGCCCGTGTCCACCGAGCTTACCGAGCCGCCGCCCAATCCGATGCGGTAGTTGTCGCCGCCTACCACAACCACCTTGTTGCCCTTCTGCGGTTCTTTCTTCAGGCAGTCGCGCTTGGTGCCGTAGCCCACACCACCAGCCAGCATAATGACCTTGTCGTAGGCGTATTTTGTTGAGTCTGCTGCGCTATTAGCGCAGCTTACGGGACGTTCCTGATGCTCAAACGTGAGCACCGAGCCGCAGATGAGCGGCTGTCCGAACTTGTTGCCGAAGTCGCTGGCACCGTTCGAGGCCTTGATGAGAATCTGCTCAGGAGTCTGGTAGAGCCATTCGCGCACGGGCAGAATGTCCTCCCAGTCGCGGGCACACTCGTCTCTCCTCTCTCCTCTCTCCTCTTTCAGCCTCGGGTAGGCCGTCATATAGACCGCCGTGCCTGCGATGGGCCACGAGCCTACGCCGCCGCCCATGCGGTCGCGAATCTCGCCGCCGGTACCTGTGGCAGCACCGTTGAACGGCTCCACCGTGGTGGGGAAGTTGTGCGTTTCGGCCTTCAGCGAGATGACACTCTCAATATCCTTCACGCGGAACCAGTCGGCAGTCGATTGGTCTGCGGGAGCAAACTGCTCCACCACGGGTCCCTGGGCGAAGGCCACATTGTCCTTGTATGCCGAGAGAATCTTGTTGGGATTCTCCTGCGTGGTCTTTTTTATCATCTGGAACAGCGAGCTTTCCATCTCCTTGCCGTCGATGATGAAGGTGCCGCCGAAAATCTTGTGACGGCAGTGCTCCGAGTTGATTTGCGCAAAGCCGAAAATCTCGCTGTCGGTCAGCGGCCGTCCGTTCTGCTTCTCAATCTTGTGCAGATACTCTATTTCTTCGGGCGACAAGGCCAGTCCTTCCTGCTCGTTGTATTCCTCCAGGTTCTCCACCTGTTTGATGGGCTCAGGTTTGATGTTCACAGTGAACACATTCTGGTTCAGCCCGTCGTACATGCGTTGCAGCATGGGGTCGTGCTCGGCGTCGCGGCTGTCCACGGGGAAGTACTCCTCAATACGCGAAATGCCGCTGAGGCCCATATTCTGCGTAATCTCAACGGCATTCGTACTCCATGGAGTTATCATCTCGCGGCGCGGTCCCACGAAGAAACCGTCAAGACACTCTGCGTCTATCAGTGTGGCGTTGCCGTAGAGCCAACAAAGTTCATTGATTTCGTCTGTCGAGAGCCTATGGTCTGCCTGTGTGGCAATGAGGCTCTGCTGCGGAGTTCTGAAGAAAAAAATCATAAGTTTCAAAAAAAATAATACCTCGATTTATTAATTTGTGTGCAAAGATAGTGCAAATCGAGAGAAATACCAAAAAAATGAGTAAGTGAGTGCAAAGAAAAGCGCGTTTTCTTTGCCGAACGTGAATTTAAAAAGGAAATAGGAAACGAATTAGAACCGGTTCTAATTCGTTTCCTAAATCAAAACAAAAGCATCATTTCACTAAGACCTTCTTGCCCTTGCGGATAACGACTCCCTTGTCGGTGCTTCTTGCCCGCTGTCCGTTGAGCTTGTAGAGAGGCTTCCCGTTGCGTGTGGCATCGTTGCCCCATGAGCGGATGCCGTCAGAAATAAAGACAGCCTCGAGATTCACCTCCCCTGCGGGCATTGTGAAGCTCACTTCGGCAGATGTCTCGTCGATGGTGATATCTCCCTCGATGACGTTCCACTTTTCGAAGCTCTCGTCGTCAGCCTTCACAGTGATGGCCGTGCCTTCGGCAGCCTGGGTGGCCGATGCCGAGCCGCCAGTAACGGTGATGAGATAGATGGGTCTTGTCTCTATGTGCGACGGGTCGCGCAAACAGGTTCGGGTTTCCTCGCCCGGTGTGCCTGCCTCAGCGTCGCGTGTAACCTCCCAATCGCCCCACATGTGTCCCAGTGGCGGAATCTCACTCGGCCCGCTGATTTCTTCTTTGCCTTCCTCGTCGGCAAACATCTTGCCGCAGTATGCGTAGTTGCACTTCCAGTATGCTTCCGTTCCTGGATTCTCGCAGCCCGGCGAAGTGCCTTCCACATATTCCAGCTCGTGGCTGTGGCCGTCGTAGAGTTTCCATTTGCTATCTTCATTTACTTCCGGCCAGTATACTGCATACCATCCTTTCTCTTTTGCTGCATCCACCTGGGCTTTCATCATCAGGTTGCCCTCATACTCGTCTTCAACAAAGACATAGAGATAACCATATTGGCCTTCTTCCTTGGTTGGAAGGCTCTCAACCAACGCATCCATGTCAGCGTCTCTTATCTGGTTGTAATAGCAGGCAATCATTGCGAGCGCTGAATTGTTCGAAACTTTAAGTTTTGTCAGCTGATTGTCGTTGCAGTAAAGAGTCTGCAGTCCAGTGACCTTCGAAAGGTCGAGTTCAGTCAGCTGGTTCTCGTAGCAGTAAAGAGTCTGCAGTCCAGTGACCTTCGAAAGGTCGAGTTCAGTCAGTTGGTTGTTGGAGCAGTTAAGATACATCAGTGCCGTGTTCTGTGACACGTCGAGCGACGTCAGCTGGTTGTTGTAGCAGTTAAGATACACCAGTGCCGTGTTCTGCGACACGTCGAGCTGTGTCAGCTGGTTGTCGTAGCAAATGAGCTCTGTCAATTCCGTGCTCTGTGGCAAGACGAGCGACGTCAGTTGGTTCTCGTAGCCGTAAAAATATTGCAGGGCAATACAATCCGACAGGTCGAGCGATGTCAGCTGGTTGCCGTAGCATTCAATATGTTGCAGGGCAGTACACCCCGACACGTTGAGTGATGTCAGCTGACACCTTTTGCAGTAAAGCTCTGTCAATGCCGGGCATTTTGACACGTCAATCGAGGAAACCGTGCTGGTGCCAAGGATTCTCATTCCAGTCAGCGATGGAAGAGCTGGTATTTCGAGTTGATCGGTATTTACATCGAATAGATACAAAAATTTGAGGTTCGGAAAGAGCTCCAAACCCTTGAAGGTGTTTGATGCAAAGCCATAAAAGCTCACCGAGGTCTTCTCCTCGCGTTCCTTTTTTGTCAGCACACCGTCATTGTCTTTGTCAAGCAAGCAATTGCGGAATGCCTCGTCGGGGAAATTCTCCTCATTAATGACAATGTCGTCGGGGGAAAGTGAACCTTCTACCCCACGCACAGAATGGCCTACCCAGCGGCGATCTGAAGTTCTAATCTCTATTGTTTCATGCGAATTCAACAAGCAAGTGCAAATTTACAACAAGTAATTGAAAAACTCCTCCATTGGTGTTGAGAAATTGAGTTTTTTTCTTGGTCTTGTGTTGATTTTCGTTGTGATTTCATCGATGTCGCTGTCTTTTAGATGTTTT
>JAFZSI010000018.1 GCA_017619445.1 Prevotella sp. | reverse complement strand
TACGCAAAGAAACCTGCTGGTCTCTTCGCAAGAATGGCTGCTAAGGTCGCGGCCTTCACCATGTTGCAGTATTTCAATCTTCTCAATCATAGGCCCATAGGGCAAGTTAAGTATGCATTATTCTAATTCAACCAACAGGTAAAAGACGAAAGATGAAAGACGAAAGTTTTTTGTGGAGTGTGAGGGTTTTTTATAAAAAACAACCCCAGTGAAAGCAGATTTAAGCGAAGAATATTTGGAAGTATAAAAATTTATACCTATTTTTGCGAACAAAAAGAAGCCATGCCAACATTGCTGAGAATATTCGGACTTAGATTCTTTTTCTATTTAGACGAGCATCGCCCCATTCATGTCCATGTGGAGCATAGCGGCAAGCTGGCCAAGATTGAACTGGAGCCAGAAATAACTGTCGTCTATAATCATGGACTGAAAGAAAACGAAATGCGAATGGCAGTAGAAACTTGCAAAATATACAGAGAAATGTTCATTGCAGAATGGTATAAAAGATTTGATAACCAATAGACAAATAAGATATGGAAACAATAAAGAATTTGTGGTTCGAGGGAAACCGCATCTACATGAGAACAACGGAAGGCAATGTGCTTAGCCGTCCGTTAGAGGCATACCCTGAATTACAAGAGGCCACTTCCGAACAGCGCAACAACTACACCATTGAGGACGAAGGGAGAGCAATCAGGTGGGAGGACATAGACGCAGACATGCACATTTCCAGCTTCTACGACACAACAGAACCCAACGACCAAAACGAGGTGGCACAGATGTTCAAACGCCTGCCTTGGCTGAACATTTCGGAAGTTGCCAGGGCTATGGGCATCCACAAAAGCCTTTTGGCCCGCTACATCTACGGCATCTCCAAGCCAAGCGAACAACGGGTGGCACAAATCCGTAACACTCTCCACGGCTTTGCACGCGAACTGGAAACAGTCTGAAAAACTAAACCTTTTTTGTTCGCCCACATATTCATTATTTTTTGTACCTTTGCAACAACAACCTAAAACCTACTTTGCGATGAAAAATACAAATGCATTTAAAGCTACAGACTATGCGCTGGTTGACCTGCACCTGCATCTCGACGGCTCACTCACTCCTGATGACATTGTTCACATGGCAGCAATGGAAGGGGTGGAAGTGCCCCAAAATCCCGATGAATTGAGGCAAAACCTCACCTGTCCTGACCATTGCGAGAGCCTCAACAGCTATCTGAAATGCTTCCGCCTGGCTGGCTCTACGATGCAAAGCCATGAGACCATCGCATACGCGATGGAAAGCCTCGTGAAAAGGATTGACAGTCAGGGAATCATCTATGCCGAGATTCGCTATGCACCACAGAAGCACCTGCGCAAAGGACTGACACAGGATGAGGTGGTACGCGCCTCACTGCAAGGACTTGAAAAGGGAATGGCCAATAGCCGGAACGGCATCAAGGCTAACATCATTCTAAGTTGCATGCGCGGTGAAACAAACGATGCCCTCAACACAGAGACCGTCAGACTGGCAAAGAAATACTTAGGACAAGGTGTGTGTGGCACAGACCTGGCAGGTGCCGAAGCTCTCTACCCCACTTCCAAATACCGCGAACTCTTTGCTATAGCCAGAGACTTGGGTCTGCCTTTCACCATCCATGCCGGTGAGGCCGATGGTGTGAAGAGTATGCAACTGGCCATAGAATATGGAGCGCGGCGCATAGGCCACGGCATTCGTGCCTACAACGACCCAACGACCAAGGAATTGCTTAAGCAGAGGGACATCTGTCTGGAATGCTGCCCCACCAGCAACATGCAGACAAAAGCACTCGAAGAAGTGACCACACTCAGCCAATATCCGTTGCAGCAGTTCCTTAACGACGGTGTTGCCATTTGCATCAACACCGACAACATGACCGTTTCAGACACCACCGTAGCAAACGAACTACAGAAGCTCCATGAAGCGGGCATCCTGACTGCCACTCAGGCCGAGACAATGGTGCTGAATGCCATCAACCATGCTTTCATCACCGATGCAGAAAAAGCGGAACTGAAAAATCTGAGTAAGTGAGAGCATAGAAAACTTGTTTTCTTTGCCGAACGTGAAGATTTTATGCAAAAAGCGAGGGCTATGCGAGGAAAAACAAACTGACACCAACGACAGAAATAATTGCACCAACAACTGCACGCCACGTAATCTTCTCGTGGAAAAGCCAATAAGACGGCAGCAGAATAATAATGGGGGTCATTGCCATCAGCGTGGAGGCAATGCCTGCTGCCGTATATTGCACAGCCATGAGTGAGAAACCAACGCCCACGAAAGGACCAAAAATGGTAGTTGCTGTGGCTGCGGTCAGTCCCTTGCGGTCGTGCATGGCCTCGCGCAAAGGGGCGAATCCATCGCGAAAATACAGCAATAATCCAAAACCGATGATGCCTGCAATACAACGGTAGAAATTGGCACTGAAAGGAACCAGCCACTCGGGCATACTGGCGGTTGCTTCGTAATGGTCCATGCCTATCTTGCTCAGCACCAGTCCCACGCCCTGACATACTGCGGCTCCAATGGCAAACAGCACACCATTCAACGGCAATTTCAAGGAAACCTTGTGATGCTCACCCCGTCCAAGCACAGAAATGCCAATACCGAAAAGCGTAACAAACATGGCCACCACACTCATCGGCGACATCTGCTGACCTAAAGCCACCCACGCCGTCAGGGCTGCCGACAATGGGGCAAGCGTCATGAAAAGCTGACCAAACCGCGAACCGATGATGATGTAGCACTGAAACAGGCAGTAATCGCCAATGACATAGCCCACAATACCCGAAAGCAGCATCCAACCCGCAGCCTCAACAGAAGCGCCAGGAGGCAAAAGGCTACCCGTCACCACACCAAACAGCACCAACGAGAACAGCAGCGCCAAGGCCATGCGCAACACATTGAGCGTAAGATTGCCCAGCCGCTTGCTGCCAAACTCGCTCAAGAGTGCCGTTGCTGTCCATGAGAACGCCACACCTATAGAAATCAGTTCACCTGAATATGCCATAAAATATAGTCTTTATTCAGTTTTTGGTAGTCAAAAGTATATAAAAGATTGATATCTACAAAATATTTCGGTTATTTTCCTTTGAAGTTATTGTTTTTCTGATTATTTTTGCAACATGAATGCACGTTTCGCCGTCTTGTGACTGGTGTTTCACTGAAACTAAAACAGAGAATAACCAAAATAATACTAATTATGAAGAAACAATACCTTTTTACCACAATCCTCTTTGGACTGTTAGGCGTAATTGTTTGCGCCCAGGACATTCGCGGTTCAAAGAGTTCGGCGTTTTCCCATCAGAACACGACCGTTCATAAGGCCGCACCCAATGGCAGCGGCTCGTATTACATGAACGCCGACGGACTGAGCGGTGCAGAACTGAAGACTGCACTTTTCAATATCATTAAGAATCACACCACGATTCCCTACAAAAATCTGGAAGAAAAGTACAAAACCACCGACAAGCGGGCTGATGGCAAGCTGCGCGACTGGTATGACAACACCTCCAATTACGACTGGAACAGCGGTGGCTGGAACAAGGAGCACCTCATTCCACAGAGCTGGTTCAAGGAAGCATCGCCCATGAAAAGCGACATCGTGCATGTGGTGCCCACGGACTCTAAACTGAACAATTTGCGCGGTGACTTGCCTCTTGCCGAGGTGGGCAGCGTGAATAGCGGATGGTCATACACCTATTGCCTGAAGGGAACGTGCAAGACACCTGGCTACACGGGCACTGTGTTTGAGCCGAACGACGAAATTAAGGGCGACATTGCCCGCATCTACTTCTACATGGCCACGTGTTACGAGAATCTCATTCTGAACTGGAAGGGCAAAAACGACGCCTCAGCAACGGCTGCAGTCGTGATTGACCACAACGGAGGCACAAAATACCAGCCTTACAAACAGTGGTATTTTGACATGCTACTACGCTGGTCGGAACTGGATCCCGTAGATGAAATTGAGATTGCCCGAAACAACGCTGTTTATGAGGTGCAGAATAACCGCAACCCCTTCGTGGATTACCCGGGGTTGGAAGACTATATCTGGGGCGACAAGGTTGACCAGCCGTTCAGCTACGACAACTACGACAGCAGCGTGGCCTACCTGGCTAAGCCCACCTTCGACAGCTATACAAACGAGGACGGCAGTATCACCATCACCATCAGCTGCGCCGATGACGCAAGCATCTACTACACCCTCGACGGCAGCACACCTACCACTGACAGCGAGCTCTACACAGAGCCGTTCGACATAACTGAAACTACCACTGTCAAGGCCATTGCCGTGACCGATGAAGGTCAAAGTGCCGTAGCCGAGCAGAAGTTCACTATTAAGCCGGGTGGCGACAATCCACCTGCTGGCGACGGCAGCTATGTGCGTGTGAACAGCACCGACGACCTGGTGAGCGGAGCCAACTACCTGCTCGTCTTTGAGGAAAGCAGCTCGAATGGTTATGCCATGAGTGTTGCCGCCGACCAGGCAAACAACGGTGAGAGCGTCACTATCACCGATGAAACCATCGAGGAGGGCAGCCTGCCGCTGGTTCTCACAAAGCTGAGCAACGACAACTGGACCATCTGCGCAGGTGGCGACACCTACTTGGCACACAGTGCAACGAAGAACAACATTGAGACGGCTTCTTCGGGCGATGACACCTCTGCACAATGGAGCATCAGCATCGGCGGTGACGGCAATGCCGACATCATCAACAAGAAGACCTCGTATGCCATCCGCTTCAATACAGCCAACGACCAGATGCGCTTCCGCTGCTACAAGCAGGGCAGCAGCCAGCAGCCTGTGGCTCTCTACATCCAAACCTCGGAAAGCCCCGGCGACGGCATTGAGAGCATTGAAAGTTCAAAGGTCAAAGTTCAAAGTGCAAAGGTTTACAACATCAACGGCCAGATGGTGACCACCACCGCCACACTGCCGCGCGGAGTGTATATCATTGGCGGCAAGAAGGTAGTGAAGTAATCTTCGCGGATGAAAAGACGAGTTTTTAGAAGTATTATGCTTGTGCTGATGGCGTGGCTTTCTGCCACTGCCGTCGCGGCACAAGACATTTCCTCTCCTTTGGGGAGGCCAGGAGGGGTTAACAGCACACAACGTATTGACCTTTCGGGAGAGTGGCAGTTTGCCCTTGACCCGGAAGGTCAACTTTCTTTTACGTCTCCGCTCGACGACACTGTGCGTCTGCCTGGTACTACCGACACCAACCAGAAATCCGCGATTAAGCGAGAGCCAACCAAGCTTGCTTGGAGTTGGCCGAGCGTGAGCGGATTATCTAAAGGCACACCGTGTACAAACCTTAAGATTTCCTCTCCTTTGGGGAGGCCAGGAGGGGTTGAGACCACCCACCTGTCGCGTCGCTACAGCTATGTGGGGCGTGCTTGGTACAGACGCACATTTGACATTCCCAAAAACTGGAAACAGAAGTACGTCTATCTGTTCCTGGAGCGCACCAAGCCCGCCACCGTGTGGATTGACGGCCATGAGGCTGGCAGCAGCACCGACATCAGCACCCCGCAGGTCTATCTGCTTGGCCAAGGGCTTAAACCCGGCACCCACACGCTGACCATTGCCATCGACAACAGCGCAGCCCACATGCCGCAGCAGATTCTCGCCAATTCACACGCCTGCACCGAAGACACACAGACCAATTGGAACGGCATAATTGGGCGCATTGAAATCATAACAGCAGACTTTAGCATCGCAAAGGATAGGTTTAGCGTTGAATTTTCTAGAGAATTTGATGCTAAACCCACACATTGTAAAAAGCTCTCCATACGTGGGCAGCATATCTATGCCAATGGCCACCGTATCTTCCTGCGCGGCAAGCACGATGCCTGTGTTTGGCCACTGACGGGGCACGTGCCGATGGACACATTGTCGTGGTTTAAATACCTGCGAACCTGTCAGCAGTACGGCATCAACCACATACGGTTTCACTCATGGTGCCCTCCAGAGGCCTGTTTCCTGATGGCCGACCGTCTGGGCATCTATCTGCAGCCCGAACTGCCATTTTGGGGTGACTTCAATGCCAAGGATACCACACTCATGGCCTATCTTCACAAAGAGGGCGAGAACATTCTGCGCTGGTATGGCCATCATCCGTCGTTCGTGATGTTTGCTTTGGGCAACGAACTGTGGGGAAGCATTGAGAAAATGGGCGAATTCATCGAAGATTTCCGACGCATAGCACCCGACAAGCTCTACACTTTCGGCTCGAACTTCTATTTGGGCTATCAGGGTGCGAAGCCCGGTATGGACTACTTCACCACCTGCCGTGTTGGTGGTGAGGCCTGGGGAAGCTACAACACCCACACACGCGCCTCTTTCTCGTTTGCGGATGCCTTTGAGGGCGGCATATTGAATCATTTCCGCCCCAATTCATCGGCGAATTTCGATGATGCGGCGGCTTTGTGCAATATTCCCGTCATTGGACATGAAACTGGGCAGTTTCAGATTTATCCCGACTACGATGAGATAAAAAAGTATAAAGGTGTGCTGGCTCCCTACAACCTGGAGGAGTTTCAACGGCGGCTGCGCGCCAAAGGTATGGCCAACCAATCGAAGGCTTTCCACCGTGCATCGGGCCGTTGGAGCGCATTGTTGTACAAGGCTGACATTGAAATGAACCTGCGCAGCGAGCGGATGGCAGGTTTTCAGCTGCTCGACCTGCAGGATTATCCTGGTCAGGGCAGTGCTTATGTGGGTATTCTCGACGCTTTCATGGAGACAAAACACCTGATGAGCGCCGAGACATGGAGCGGATTCTGTGCAGATGTGGTGCCGCTGTTCGTGGCAGACAGTCTTTGCTTCACGAGCAGCTCAACCCCCACCGGGGAACAAGGGGCTATCTGTGGCACGCTGAAAGTGGCCAACTACGGTGGCCGTTCTCTTCGCGGTGAAACGCTGCAGCTGGTGCTTGCACAGCGGGCGGTGGATGACAGCAACGGCAAGTATCTATACAAACCGCTGCAAGAACAGACCTTCATGATTGACAGCGACGAGGAAGGGCTCATCAACGTGCAGCAAATCAGCCTGCCACTGACTGATGACGGTGAGGCCAAGCAGCTGAGACTTAGCCTGACGATTGACAAAGGGAACCATTGGAACCACTATGACCTGTGGTCGTATCCGCAGAATCCGTCGTTGGAAAAACTGAAAAAAGACATTGTGGTTACCAACCGAATGACCGATGAAATCGGCAAAAAACTTAAACGGGGCGCACGTGTGCTCTGGATGCCCGACTCTGCAGAAATGGCCGACAATACGCTGGGGCCGCTGTTCCAGACCGACTACTGGAACTACCGCATGTTCCGCACCATCTGCGAGAACAACAAAAAAACGGTTTCTCCTGGCACCATGGGCATCCTGTGCAATCCGCGCCACGCGCTGTTCAACGCTTTTCCCACCGATGAGCACACCAACTGGCAGTGGTGGCCGGTAATCACATTCTCGCGCCCACTGATTCTCGATGCGTTTCCCCAGAACTATTTCCCCATGGTACAGGTGATAGACAACATTGAGCGCAGCCACAAGCTGGGGCTTGTCATGGAGTTTAGCGTGGGCAAAGGCCGGCTGCTGGTGTGCATGAGCAAACTGGAAGAGGCCGCGCGCTGGCCCGAGGGCCGACAGTTCTACCGCAGTGTGCTCGAGTATATGCACAGCGAGAGTTTCAATCCAAAGGCGCAAGTGTCGCTCTCCGAACTGAAAAGCATGATGACCAACGCAACAGACGAACAACAGTTGGAAGAACTCAACAACATTTCGCCCTATTGACACGGGCAGAAACAAAAAACAAGCCTTTTCCCATCGTTAAGGTGAGAAACGGCTTGTTGACGCTACTGATGTCTATTCTGCTTCTTCCTTGCACTCGTGGGGTGCGGGCAACGCGGCATCAATACCATCGGCCTTGAGTTGCTCAAGAATCTTTTCCTGACTGGTTTCTTTATTATCAAAGGTGACGGCGAGTGCCTTCTTGAGTGGGTTGACACAGGTGTCGTCAACACCATCGATAGCCAGTGCCAGCGACTCGGTGTCTGCTGTGGCCTGCGTTTCGGGCAGCAGGAAATAGACGTAGGATGCTTGCTCGCTTTCGTAATAATTTACGGGAGTGAAGCCCGCATCGACAATTGTCTTTCGGATGATGTTGCGCTCAGTGCGGTTGGCATCGTAGCTGAACGTCATATACTGCTCGGCCATGTTGGGCGAAATGGTGTCAACGCCCTCGATGGCAGTGATGGCATCAATAATGCTGTTGGCGCATTTGCCGCAGTGCATGTCAGCAATTTTGAAGGCAATCTTGTTCCGAATCACATCAGCGCGACTGTAGGGCGACGTTTTGTAGCGCCCTGTAGCATCGAGCACGGCACGAATGCTGTCGGCACAGGTTTTTGCCGGGTCGAATGCAATAGTGGCTGTGTGGCGTTCCATGTTGAACTGAACATCGTTGAGAGCCAGTGTGTTCTCGAGAGTCTTACTCACTTTTTGTGCACAGTGCTCACAGTGCATGCCATTGATGCGCACCGTCAGCGTGTCGGTATTTGCAGCTGAGGCAGACATACTCATGGTGAATGCCGCTGCGATGAAAAATGCTTTTTTCATTGTTTATATTCTTTTGGTTTTGAGTTTTTGAGGTTATTTAATCTGAGTTCTGTCTATTGTCAATTATCAATTTCAATTATCAATTCATTTCACCGTTGTCCTACGCTCACGGATGAGTTTGATACGTTGCAGCACATCGTCATAATGGAGAGCCTCAACAGAACCGCTTGCGCATTTACCAAGCTGCTTGCGGGCAAACGCCTCGATAATGTCCAAGTGCTTGATGGCAAAGAGCACCGCACTACCTTGTGGAAGCACTGCTGCCCCACTGGTTGAGGGTGTCGAAGGTTGAGGTTGTGTGGTGGTAGCTGCCGGTTGTTTGGGTTCTGTTGGGTTAATCAGCTCGTTGAGTTTGTCCAAGTAAATGCGCTGCAGGGCACGGCGACATTCCTCGCGCATTGCGTTCTGATTTGTACCATTCTTTGCTTCTTTCCACACAGCAGCAGCCAGGTCGGAAAGATAAGCGTCGAGTTTGTAGGCGTCAGCACGTAGCAACGAGGTGTTATAAATGCGGTTGAGGGTAGTGGCAGAGAGTGCTCTTGTGAGCACCGAAGTATAGCGGCGGGTGATGTCACCGAAGACGCTCATATCTGTCTTGAACACCAAATTGTCGGGATACATCCACATGGGAGCGTCGAACAACTGACGGTCAAGCCATCCGATGGCCTTCTTCATCTTGGCGGCGGGCACGGGTTCCACAGGCTCGCGGCCTGGCAGATTGTTCACATAATGGCCGTCAATGTTGGTAAGCACATGGCCGGTGTAGCGCTGGAACTGGTCGCGCACAGCCTTGTACATCTCGTTCAGGTCGGTATAGTCGTCGTTCTCCTGACGGGTCCATTCGGGCAGTGACTTCAGCACGCGCTGCAGGTTTTTCACGCCATAATCGCTGGCCGCCACGGCATCATCACCCAAATCCTCGGTCTGTGCGCGCGGGTCGCCATTGCGTCCCTCACCGCCAAACCACAGGCGCGGATTGTCGCGCAGGACAATGGTTGTTTCTTTCTTCAGTCCCTCAAGTTCCTTATACTCGTCATCAAAGTCGGGACGATACTGATAGCCCCACTTGATGGCCCACTTGTCGTAGTCGTTGATGCGTGGGAAAAGACCGCGCTCGCTGATGCCGTCCTCGGGCTGTGCCACATAGTTGAAACGCGCGTAGTCCATGATAGATACGGTATGGCCGTGCTCCTCCACCCATTTCTTATCACGCAGTTTCTCGACAGGCGTTGCCGAACTGGCTCCCATGTTGTGACGCAATCCCAAAGTATGTCCAATCTCGTGGGAAGACACAAACCGTATGAGCTGACCCATGAGTTTCTCGTCGAATTTCATGGTGCGGGCACGCTTGTCAACAGCTCCGCACTGCACCATATACCATTTCTTCACCAGGTTCATCACGTTGTGATACCAGCACACGTGTGCCTCCAGTATTTCACCGCTGCGAGGGTCAACAATGCGGGGTCCATAGGCGTTTTCTGTCTCTGAGGGTAAATAGCGCAATACACTGAAGCGCGCATCATCGACACTCATCGTCGGGTCGTTGGGCCATTCGCGCCCCACAATGGCATTTTTGAATCCCGCTGCCTCAAAAGCCTCGTTCCAGTCGTTGATGCCCTGAATCAGATAGGGCACCCACTGTTTGGGAGTGGCGGGGTCGATGTAATAGACAATGGGCTTGACGGGCTCGGTGAGTTCTCCACGCATGTATTTGCGCACATTCTTCGGCACAAGCCTGTAGCGGGCGGCCATCTGTTCGTGTTGCGACTTCTGTTGCTCATCGCTGAAGATGGTCACCCGGTCGGTGAAATACCCCACGCGACTGTCCCAGAAGCGCGGACGCATGGGTACGGCGGGCAACAGCACAATGCTGGTGTTCAGGCCAAGGGTCACACTGCCCGTCTGCGAGGCTTCTGCGCGCGTTGGCTGTGCCCCATAGGTGCGGGTGGTAATAACTTCAATGTTGGTGGGAAACACCTTCATCGTGTCAATGAAGGTACGGTCATCGGCCAGTGCCTGCAGTTTGTAGCGTGTTTTCTGCGCCGAGGGAACGCCAGTCAGGTTGTTGTCTTTCTTAAACAGCGACGTCACTTCCACCAATGAGTAGGTCTTAGTGGAGTCGCGGCCAATGATATGAAAAGAGGCAACGATGGGGTCAACGGTGCTCTGCCGCAAGGTCTTTGCTATGCGGTCGGTACTGTCGGCCAGCTGTGACAGAACGTAGCTGCGCAGAATCAACGACTTGTCGTCGCGACGCTCAAAATAAACTGCCGAACGGCTAACCTCCTCACCGCTGAACTTACCAAAGTCCTGCGGAACGCCAGTGAATCGCGTGACAACGAGGAACAGACGGCCGAGCAGCGTGTCGGGCACTTCGAAATACCATTTGCCCTCAATGTGGCGCGTGGTCATCACGCCAGGCAACACGGTGCCTTTCTTCTTCATGAGGGTTTCGTATTCCGAAGGCTTCTTCTTGTCGTCCTTCTTCTTCTCTGCAGATTCTTCTTTCTTTGCACTCACGGCCACACTGTCGCTGTCGGAAACGGCAACAGGAAACACCTGCGGCAAAGCGCGGGAAGGACCTGCTAATGCTGTAAGTCCCATCAGAACAAACAGCATAATCATCGTTGAACTTCTGAACAGTTTCATACTCAGCTTTTTATTCCACTCGCCAACCCTACTCCTTTTTGTCTTTCTTGCGCAAGGTGGGGTTGCCGGCGTTCATCAGTGCGCGCCAGTCGTACTTTTTGCCGGTTTCATCGAAGAATTCGTCGTTTGCTGTGGATTTTTGTTTAGTTTTCTTTGTTGGTTTGGCTTTCTTTTGTGCATTCCTGCGACCGCCCGTGAAATCTGTCGGGTATTTGGCAGCGAAATCGTCTTCGCGACGGGTCTTGCGCGTACTTTTTCCTGATTTCATCGGTGAATTGGGAGAAGACTGCGGTCCGTCGGCCTCGTTGCAGCGCACCTCGCGGCCTTTATAATAAATGCCGTTCAGCGCTTTCATCACACGACGGGCGTCCTTTGAGGGAACTTCGATGTAGGAGAACCGTCCGAGCAGGTCGATGTGGCCAACGGCCTGGCGTTCATGCATGGTTCGGTTGAGCATCTGCATCACCTCGCCGGGATAGAAGCCGTCGTCCTTGCCCAGATTGATGAACAGGCGTGTGTAGCCCGACTCTACCTTGCGGCGACCCCTGCCCCCAGCACTCTCTCTCCTCTTTTTTCCTGAAACGGGCTTTTCTATCTCGGGCGCACTGGCGTAATAGGCCAGGAATTTGCCGAACTCCAAGGAGACAATCTTCTTGATGAGGTCCTCTTTGTCCACATACTCGAAATAGCGGCTGATGTCGGCCATGAACGGTTCAATCTGCGTTTCATCGACATCGGTTTTCAGTATCTGGTCCATCACCTTGTAGAGTTGTTTCTTGCATATCTCGCGCGCTGTGGGCATTTCACCCTCCACAAACTCCTTGCCGATTTCCTTTTCAATGTTGCGAATCTTGTGTTTCTCGCGCGAGTGAACGATACTGATGCTCGTGCCTTTCTTGCCCGCGCGGCCCGTGCGGCCAGAGCGATGTGTGTAGTTCTCAATGTCGTCGGGAAGGCCGTAGTTAATCACGTGCGTCAGGTCATCCACGTCAAGGCCACGCGCAGCCACATCAGTAGCAATGAGCAACTGCGTCAAGTGGCGGCGGAACTTCTGCATGGTCAGGTCGCGCTGCTGTTGGCTCAAGTCACCGTGCAGAGCCTCGGCGTTGTAACCGTCCTTTATCAGCTTGTCGGCAATCTCCTGCGTCTCAATCTTCGTGCGGCAGAACACAATAGCGAAGATTCGCGGATAGAAATCCACGATGCGCTTCAGCGCAAGATACTTGTCTTTGGCATTGACCATGTAATAAACGTGGTTCACGTTCTCAGCGCCCTCGTTGCGGCTACCCACCACAATCTCCTTGTGGTCGTGCAGATAGTTCATGGCTATCTTCTCAATCTCGCGGCTCATGGTGGCCGAGAACAACAGCGTGTTGCGGTCAGTAGGAATACCCTCGAAAATGGCATTGATACTTTCCGAGAAGCCCATGTTCAGCATCTCGTCGGCCTCATCGAGCACCACGTTGTGCACCTTGTCCAACTGCACCTTGCCGCGTCCCATCAGGTCGAGCAAACGGCCAGGTGTGGCCACGATAATCTGCGCACCGCGCTGCAACGACTTGATCTGCAGCATGATGTCGGTGCCTCCATACACAGGAACCACGCGCACCTCGGGCATATACCTGGCAAAGTCGCGCAGGTCGTCGGTGATTTGCAGGCACAACTCACGCGTTGGCGAAAGAATCAACGCCTGTGTAGCCCTGTCGTCCACGTCTAAGCGCTGCAACAACGGCAGTCCGAAGGCAGCGGTCTTGCCCGTGCCTGTCTGAGCGAGTGCAATAAGGTCTTGCTCGCTGTTTTCCAACAAATGGGGAATTACTTCTTCCTGTACGGGCATCGGACTGACGAAGCCCAGTTCCTCAATGGCGCGGCGAATCTGTTCGCTAACGCCCAATTCTTCAAACGTTTTCAAGTGGAATGATTTTAAATTTTCTGCAAAGGTACAACTAAGTGAGAGAAAAACCAAATTTATTTGGATATTTCCGAATGTGAGTATCTACGACGCAGTACTGACAAGGTGAAAGCTACGCAAAAATATTTGATTATCAAACTCCTAAGCCTATTTTCATGCTTGGCAACAACTCATCCTTTGCTATATTTCCGTAAACATACACTTTATGCTCACAAACCATCACTTTACGCTCGTAAACCTATACTTTGGATTCAAATTTTCTAGAGAATCTGATAGCAACCCAAACAATAGTTTTAAATTCTTTAGAAAATTTATGCGTAAACCTACGCTTTGCATTCGTAAAGCAATGCTTTGGAAATCTAAATGGCGATTCTGTGAAAACGGGGCGCATAAAAAGAAGGCTTTCCTTTTGTTTTTCGCTCACTTAATACATAACTTTGACTTCGTCGAAGGTACTCACGTTCGGAAAAGCAAAAGAAAAGGGACTTTCCTTTTGTTTTTCGCTCACTTAATCCATACTTTGACTTCGTCGAAGGTACTCACGTTCGGAAAAGCAAAAGAAAAGGGACTTTCCTTTTGTTTTTCGCTCACTTAATCGTACCTTTGCAGCACAAAGAGCTGAAGACAAAACAAGAAAAAACATAAAGCAAAATGAAGATTTGTATTTTCTGCTCGGCAAACGAGCAACTGGAGCCTGAATACTTTGAAAGAACCAAGGAATTGGGACGGTGGGCGGCAAAAAACGGCCATTCCATCGTGTTTGGAGGGGTTAACATGGGACTGATGGAATGTGTGGCCAAGGCGGCGCACGAGGCTGGCGGGCGCACCATCGGGGTGATTCCAAGCATCATAGAGAAAAACGGGCGTAAGTCGGACTATGTGGATATTGAGATTCGCTGCGACAACCTCTCTGACCGCAAGGACCTGATGCTGCTGCACAGCGACGTGACCGTAGCTCTGCCGGGCGGCGTGGGCACACTCGACGAGGTGTTCACACAGTTAGCCTCAGCCAGCATAGGCTATCACCAGAAGCGTGTGATTCTGTACAACATGAAGGGTTTCTGGAATCCGCTCATCAACATGCTCGAAACGATGAACCAACAGGGCGTTATACGCAGCTCGTTACGCGACCATCTGATTGTTGTCAACAACTTGGAGGAACTTGAACAGGCAATAACGGGTGTTGGGTGATGGCTGTTGGGTGATAGGTGATGGGTGATAGGTAATGGAAATCAGGAGGTGTAGGTGTGCGCGCTGGTGCCCTGAGCGGCTGGCAGATAATTGATACCCCACCAACACATCTGCAGCAGCACAAAGGCAACAAGTAGCCAGAGAAGGGCGGGCCTGACGCGCTGCGGATAGCCGAGCCGGAAATGGATATAGGCCAGATAGGCGAACCATGTGATGGCTGCCCATGTTTCCTTGGGGTCCCAAGCCCAGTAATGTCCCCAAGCATCCTTGGCCCACAATGCTCCGAAGAGCATACCGAAGGTCATAAAGGCCAGACCAATGTAGATGAGATTGTCGGTGATGGAAAGCTCGTCGTTGGTGATGTCTTTCTTTTTGAAAAAGAGCAGGTAGAGGGCCATGAGAGTAGCTGCGCCGAGCAGGGCGTAGGCAAACATATAGACAATGACATGGGGTGCAAACCACGGACTCTGCAATGCGGGCATGAGCGTGGTGGAATGGATTTCGGGTTTGAAAAGATTGACGCAGATAAACACCAAAGCAAGAACGGAGGAAAAGGCGAGAATCCACTTATATTTCCACCGCGAATAAACCATCAGGCCTGCCGTTGGCAGAAAGAACGAGTACCACAGGCGCGTTTCCCCCATGGTGCGCAAGGGCGGGCGCTGGAGCGACATCCACAGTGCCAATATGAACGCGAAAAACACGAGCAGACCAGCAACGGTAGTGATATAGGCCGTGCGCGGCTTGTTTTTCCAGGCCACAAAAGCTCCGGCCGCCCACAGCAGTACGGCGGGCGCTGCAAAGAAGATGAAATGCTGCCAAGAAATCATGATTACGGGTGTTGGGTTTGGGTGTTTTAGGAGTTAACGGGAGTTAGCGGGAGTTAACAGGAGTTAGCGGACAAATGCTACTCTCTCTCCTCCCTCCTCTTTTTTCTGCCTCCTGTGATGAACATGAGCAGCGCACCGGCAAGCATCATGTAGATGCCCGTATAGACGAAAGGCAGCCAGGGGTCGCTCACCAGTTCCAGAATGCTGGCGTTGCTTTGCTTGCCCATCGAAGTGTCGTAGCCGTACTGATAAATTTTCCATCCCTCCACACTGGCGGGTTTGTTGACATCGACGGTGGCTTGCAGGTTTTTGCCCGATTTGGTAAGTATCTGAACGTCTGAGGCAAAGCGGCGTGGCGAACCGTCGTCGTAGGTTTCCATGATAAACTTTTTCAGTTCGATGGCCAGCGGCAGCTCCACGATGAGTTGCTGCTCGTTGAGTGCGCGCCATTCGGGCTGGCCTGCAACGGTAATCATTTTCAGCCGCTGCATGTCGGCATTGCCCAGTGTGGCGGTGGTCATGGCGACGAAGAGGCCGAGATGGAACAGTGCGGCCACTATCTTGCCGGGTGTTTTGATGTGGCGCAGGCTTTTCAGCACCACCAAGCCCACTTGCATGGCCATATAGACATAGATGAGCACGAAGGGCCAGAAGCTGAGCATGTTGTTAATCCACTGTCCGTTGACGGTTTGCCGTGTGAGTCCCATGATGGTGGTGAGCACCACGGCATAGAGCATGGTGGGAATGGCGGCCTGATAAGTGCTCAGGAAACGGAAGGCATAGACTTTGCGCCTGAGCAGGTGAATGACGGTAATGAGAACCAAGAAGCCTGCCAGCACGACGATGTTGACAGGCCAGGCAAAGGCATCCCAGTCAACTCCACCGACACTCATTTCGAGCAGCAGTCCCGCACATATCAAGCCGGCACCGATGGTCAGGCCCTCTTTCATTGTCCATGGTTTGTTCCACATAGGCAGGGGGTATTTACAGATTAGCCAACGCGGCGCGCCTTGTGCTTCTGCTTGGTTCAAAGGCACGCCGCGTTGCCATGAGGCAGCAATCACTGCCATTACGCGACAAAGGTAATCATTTTTTCTTAGGATTCTTCCATTCTTCTCAGATTTCTATGAGCTTGCCGTTCTTTTTGGCATCATCAATCCATTTGGGAACGACCTGCTCAAGGAACTTCTGCTTCTTCTCCTTCAGCTTGGGCATGTCAAGGCCTATGTAGGCCTGGGCCTTCTCCTTGGTGGAGATGTCGGGCATGGGCACATCGCCGATGAATCCATGCTTGGCTAAAACCTTCGAGAGCTTCAGACGAGCCTCTTGAGCCTGCACCAGTCCGTCGCTGAACAGTCGCTGCACCTCCTGTGGTGCGTGGAACGACGCGCCGTGGCTGGCAAAGGCATAGTCCCACCGCCACTGACTGGAGCGTATGAGCTGCAGAATGGGTTTCATCTCGGCCTCCGTAGCTCCTTTCTCCCAAGCGAACTTGGCCTCTATGTGGGCTGCGGCCAGCTGTTTCTCAAGTTTTGTCCGGCTTTCGCGTGTCATGCGCTGGCGGTCATAAACATTCTTCTTGAGCACCTCAGCATCCTGTCGGTGGCAAGTCTGGCAGGTGCGGTCGATATTGGCCAGCGGCGATGTGACGCGGTGGTCGGTGAACTTCACCCCACCCTCGCTTTTGTAGGGCATGTGGCAGTCGGCGCACGACACGCCCCGCTGTCCGTGGATGCCCTGCAGGGCCATTTCGTAGCCGGGATGCTGTGCTTTCAGTATGGGTGTTTTCGACAGCGGGTGGATGTAGTCGTAGAAACCTATGCTGTCGTAGTATTCCTCAGCTGCCTCACAGGTGAGCCCCTTGTCCTGTGGGAACATCAGGTAGTTTGCCTTGCCGGGATTGGCGGGGTCGTCTTTTTTTATGAAATAGTATTCCGTGTGACACTGTGCGCACACCAGCGAGCGCATTTCCTGGTGGCTGGCCTTGCGCACATCCTTTCCGGCGCGTTGCCATGCCTCATAGAGGGCTGGGCGGGCTGGGCGGAGGTCCATGGTCCGTGCGTCGTGACAGTCGGCACATCCGACGGTATTCATGATTTCGCCACCAAGGTCGCTCCACTTGGCCGCATAGTAGTTAGCGGGGTCGAACACCGACTTCGAGCCGCTCATCTCGCGCATCATGCGGGGCACGTCGGGGCCTTTGCATGTCCAGCAGGTGGCTGGCTGCATGTCTTCGTCGCCATCTACGCCAGGGTTGCCCGTACGCAGTATTTTGCGCAGGTCTTCCAGGCAGTGCTTATGGCCTCTTGGTGTGTTGTAGTGGCGCGAGAAAGCGTATCCAGCCCAAAGAATGACCATCTCAGGCCTGTCGGCCAGCTCGTCGGTTTCGTTGCTGGCGTTATACATTGAGTGGAACGTGGTGTCCTCGGTCATTGCCCACGTCTCGTACTCTCGCGGATAGTCGGCCTTGAACTTCTCGTTCTGGGCGATGATACTGTCTTCAAACACGGTGCGCTTGTTGTTGAACACACTCGCAACCTCTGCACGCCGTTCCAACAGTGACGAAACGAACAGGCCGAGCAGAAAAACAACGACCATTGCTCCAAGGAACAAAGCCCATCCTTGCCATTTCTTTAATTTCTTTTCCATATCGTTTATGATTATCTTTATTTGCTGTTTATGTCAATGCTTCAAGCCTGTTGTCAGTTCATCATCTTCTGCAGCCATTCAGGCACCGGGCTTGGCGGCAGTGGAGTCTGGCTCTCTGCATTTGGTGTTGAGCTGAGCGAGTTCATGCCTCCGTGGGGCACATTGCGATGGCAATCCCAGCAGGCTTTGCCTTCGTCTTTCTGAGCCAGCATGAAGTCAATTCGGCCCGTTTTCACAAATTCCTGATTCAGCTGGGTGTGGCAGCGAATACAGTTATCCATAACCACTTTGCCTGTCAACGTTTCTGCCATGGGAGCCTGGCGCTCGCTATTGGTCACAAAATAGATGGTATGCTTCATTCCGTCAAGAGCCTTGAAACCATATTTCGCGGCAAGGTTCTGATGGGGCACGTGGCAATCGTTGCAGGTAGCACCGTTTGACTTGTCGTCTATTCGCCCATGCGAGGAATGGCTCCACGAGGCATAGTAGGGCGTCATAATGTGGCAGTTGACGCAGGCCGACGGATTGTCGCCTATGAAATAGGTATGAGCCCGCAAGAGGTACATAAACAATGCACCCAAGCCGACTATCACCCCCAAGATGACGACAACAGCCACTTTCTGTTTATAGGAGAAAGCACTGGTTATAGCTTTAAGCTTTTCTGAAAGCATAAATATTTATTTAATTTGCACAAAGATAGTTGCAAAAAGGCTTATACCCTGTCAAAAATTCAGAAAAAGTGTATAAACCAGCACTACAATTAACCACTTTTAACGATTGTTGTGGCAAAAACCCTCACATAAGGTAAAAAATGCTTTCGTTGCCCATGTTGAACAGCAGGTCAAGAATGCTCATATTGGGCAAGAAGCCATGTTTATGGCTGAAAACCTGGTAATAAGGCTTGGGCTGGAACTCAGCGTCGGGCAGCGGGTGCTTGGGACGGATGGACTGGCGGAAGTCGTTTCCAGCGTAAAAGTCGGAAATCTGGGAATTCTCTTGAACAAATGAAGACGTACAAGAAGAAATGTTCGGCGAGATGTCGAGCAGTTCGCACATTTTCAGCGTGATTTGCAGGTTGAAATCGAACAGGAACTCCCAGCGTTGCTCGAAAAACGGACGCAGGTCGTCGGCATAGTATTCAAAAAAAGGCGACTCGCCATAGGCACTCACCAACGCGTTCCAATGCAAGTGCCGCCAGTTGCCGTGGTCGCTGATACGAATATCTTCCATGGTTGGCAGCTGATTAGTGTCGGTTAACGGCTGATGCACGATGGGAACAGTGAGCGCCTGCGTTCCGTTGGTGGTGGCAATGATGCAACGGTTGCGGTAGGTTTGTTTCTGAAAGGGCTCCAGCGGGTCGATAAGCACACGTTCGTAGCGTGCTAACTTCTGATACCACTGTACGGGGCCGAAATAGGCCGAAGAAAGAATGGCTGTGTTCATTGTTCAGTGCGCCTGCCGTTCAATAAATCTTATACGCTTTGCCGGTGACGTGCAATGAGTTGGTCAGCATTTTACCTTGGGCTGTCTTTATCAAGAAAAAGCGACAGCCCGCGCACTCTGTGCTCTGACAAACGCACTTGGTGGGAATCACATAGCTTTGGTTGTCAAGCGTGATGGTGTCGCCTGGCACAGCCTCCACGAGTCCCATGAAACTGACTCCGTTCTGCTCAAACACCACGCGGTCGCCACGCTCCAAAGGCTGGCGGTTGAGCCGGTTAACAATCACGCGCTCGCCCGTCGTTCTGTCGGCAAAGATGGTGAAGGCGTATGCCCTGATTAACAACATCAGACACACAAGCACTGCACAGGTGGCGACAAGCAACAATGCCTGTCGCAGCAACCATCGGCGTTGTGTGTCTGATGTATTCATTTGATATTATCTACCCACCTGAACAGCCTGCTCCAGCGGATGCCGCCCAAGCCGCCGCGGTCGGGGTCGCTGCTCCACCAGATGAAGATGGGCTTGCCCACAATGTGGTCTTCGGGCACGAATCCCCAATAGCGCGAGTCGGCAGAATTGTGGCGGTTGTCGCCCATCATCCAGTAATAGTCCATCTTGAACGTGTATTCGGTGGCCAATGTGCCGTTGATGAAAATCTGTCCGTTGGTTACTTTCAGGTCGTTGCCCTCATACACCTTGATGGGCCGCTCGTAGATGGCAATGTTGTCCATACTGAGTTTCACGGTCTCTCCTTTCTTGGGAATCCACACAGGTCCGTAGTTGTCGCGCGTCCATCCTGTTACAGCATTGCGCGGATAGACCTCCTGCAGGCGTGCCTCGGTGTTCAGTTCAATGCTCTCCACCAGGTCTTTCCTTGCGGCAAGTGTGGCAACGGCCCGTTTGGTGAGCGGCATGTAACCCAACTGGTTAAGACTCGTCAGGTCTTCCATCGAAATGCCCAAGTCTTTCATCACATCGTCGGGCAGGTTCTGGCGCAGTTTCACCTTGTAGGTATATTGCACATTGTCGGGCTCTTTGTTGGGCTTGCCGTCGAGATAAACGATGCGGTCCTTGATTTCAAGCGTCTGTCCGGGCAAACCGACGCAGCGTTTCACGTAGTTTTCGCGGCGGTCAGTAGGACGCCAGCCTATTTCGCCAAACTCCATGGCATTGTTCTGCACGTAGCGGCGGCCCATGGCATACACCTCCTTGAAAAGGTCGTACTCCTGCACCTTGTTGAGCACCGAAAAGTCGGGTGCTCCCACGTTCTGCTGGTAGATGCCCTCGCCAAAGTTATACACCATCTGGTAATACTCCGTCTGGTACTGCGGTTTGCTGCAGATGGTGTCGCCGGCGGGATAGTTGAACACCACAATGTCGTTCAGTTCCACCTTGCCCAATCCCTTCACACGGCGGTAGTCCCAATGGGGCCAGCTGATGTAGCTCTTGCACTCGAACACGGGCAGCGTGTGCTGAGTCAGCGGCATGGTGAGCGGTGTCTCGGGGATTCTGGGGCCGTAGCTCACCTTGCTTACAAACAGGTAGTCGCCCGTGAGCAGCGACTTTTCAAGCGAGCTCGACGGGATGACGTAGTTCTGGAAGAAGAACAGGTTGATGAAATAGACGGCCACGAGAGCAAACACCAACGCATCAACCCACGACATGATGAAGCGCACAGGGCCTTCGCTCTCTTTCCACCACTGCCACTTAATTTTCTTGGTGATATAAACATCAAAGATGAATGGAACCACCAACAGTCCCCACCAGCTTTTCACCCAGTAGAGAAACAGCAGGTAGAGCACAAGCACCACAATGAACTTTGCCCATTGCACTTTGGGGTTCAGCTTTTGTTTTTCTTTGTCAATCATATTTTTCTATTTTTTCTAGAAGTTCTAGATATTCTAGAGGCTCTAGATAATCTAGACCATCATCTCAACTTCCTTATTTAGAATTTAAACATGTCACTAATGGTGAGCAGGCCCTGATGTCCGCAGGTGTATTCGGCAGCCAGCACAGCACCCAAGGCAAAGCCCTTGCGCGAATGGGCGTCGTGGCTGATGGTAATGATATCGGCATCCGAGTCGTAGCGGACGGTGTGAATGCCGGGCACCTCACCGCGGCGGATGTGGTCAACGCGCAGCAACGAGGGGTCGGTGGTGTCCTCTGCCCAGGCCTGCTTGCGATCTATGCGTTCCACAATCTCGTCGGCCAGCGTAATGGCCGTTCCCGAGGGATGGTCGAGCTTGTGCACGTGGTGGGTCTCCTCCATTTCCACGTCGTACTGTGGAAACTGGTTCATAATCGAGGCCAAATAGCGGTTGACTGCCGAGAAAATGGCCACGCCGATGGAGAAGTTCGAGGCCCAGAACAGCGTCTGTTGGTTGGGATTGGCAACACCGGGCTCAACCTCCGCGGCACAGGCGCGGCGCACCTCGTCGCCATGGTCTTTCATCCACCCTGTGCTGCCGCTAACCACCTTCACGCCCTTAGCCCACGCCTTTAGGTAGTTGCCGTAGGCGGCCTGTGGCGCGGTAAACTCAATGGCCACGTCGGCACTTGCGAACTCCGGGCTGTCGAAGTCCTGCTGGTTGTCTATGTCAATAATACTCACAATTTCGTGACCACGGCTGCGGGCTATCTGCTCAATCATTTTGCCCATCTTGCCGTAGCCGATTAAAGCTATCTTCATAATGTATCTGAATTAGAAATCTTTGCAAAGATACTGCAATCCAATGAAATAGCGAAGGAAAAAACATAAAATAACACCCGTCAAACGTTTTTTGTGTTAAAAAAACAAACTTCATGCGCCAAATAGATTAATAAATGATAACATCTGCCCGAAATAAAGAATGTTAAACTAATTTTGCGTGCAGAAACATCACAATCTCAAACCTCACAAATGAAAATCAGAAACATCATCATCAGCATTTCCATGCTCGCGGCCATTCAGACTGGATGCGCTGCCGAAGACAACATCCACGTGAAAGGAAACATGAAAAACACGGGCGACACGCTGCTCGTGCTCACCGCCGACACCGAGAACAACCCGCAGACGGTTGTCGTGAATGACGGCAAGTTTGAGTTTGACTTCAAACTCGACAAAATCGACCGCCTCTTTTGCATCAGTCCCGCACTCATGCGTGGTCAGGATGGCGTGAACATCAACTTCGTGGCAGTGCCCGGCGAGAGCGTCACGCTCACCGGCGATGCCAACGGCAGTTACGACATAAGCGGCTCGCAGTTCTACAAGGATTTCAACGAGCTGGACAAGGCACGGCGCACCGTCATGGACAAGCAAAACGAGCTCGGAAAACGCTGCAACGCAATGTTGATGAACGGCGCACCCCAAGACTCCGTAGCGCGGGTGTTCCAGAAAGAAAACAAGCCCATCATCGAGGAGATGGAGCAGACCGTCACCAACTTCATACGTACCCACAGCAACTCTGAGGCCGCTGCCGCCGCCATCACCTACCTGCCGGCAAACAAGATGCGCAAGGCCGTGGCGCTACTCAGCAACGATGTGAAAAACGGGCGCATGAAACCCTTCTACCAGGGTATCATTGACAGATACGAGGCTCAACAGAAGGCCGAGGAACAGTCGTCGCAGCTGCAGGCACCAGGCCGTGAGGCTCCCGACTTTACCCTCAACGACATCAACGGCCGCCCACTCGCGCTCAGCTCCCTGCGCGGCAAATACGTCATCCTCGACTTCTGGGGCTCATGGTGTGGATGGTGCATCAAAGGCTTCCCGCAGATGAAAGAATACTACAACAAATACAAAGGACAGTTCGAAATCCTGGGCATCGACTGCAACGATCCCGAGCAGAAATGGCGCGACGCCGTGGCTAAAAACGAGCTGCCGTGGCTCCACGTCTATAACCCGCGCGACTCGAAGGTGCTTGCCGACTACGGCATTCAGGGATTCCCCACCAAAATCATCCTCGGCCCCGACGGAAAAATCGTTAAGACCATTGTTGGCGAAGATCCCGAATTCTATACCCTGCTCGACCAGCTCTTCGGCGCAAAATAAAACCCGAAACGGTTGCACAGAGGAGCACAGGGGTTGAGGTGAAAGCAGAACCCCCATCACCTAACCCCCAACACCCAACACCAGATTCCGGGCCCCGCAGGCCACAAACATAACTCGCAGCTTTACGTTGAAATTCTTTAGCTTATATTATTCACGGGAGTTAGTGGGAGTTATATGAATTCTGCGAATTCATCGGGAGTTAGCGGGAGTTAGCGGACAATAGCTAGAGTATTGTCAGTTAACTCCCGGAGCGGTTGAAAACCGCGATAACTTCAGTTAACTCCAGATAACTCCAAGAATAATTCAGGTTAGAAAATTTGAACGTAAAGCTGCGAGTTGTATTTTCCACGTTTCACACCCGTTTCACAAAGCATTGGTTTAGCTCCAAATTTTCTAGAAAATTTATGCGCAAAGCAATGCTTTATGAAACTAACTGTTAGTTATAGGAAATTAAAGCGGGCATTTGGCCAGCCAATCGGCCGTGACAGCGAGGCGCAAACGCCAACGTGCTTGCGGGCACGCTATTTCAGGATGCAGTACTGGAATGGCTGCAGGCTGAGGGTGGTGTCAAGCTTTGCTTTCTCGCCTGTCATCATGTCTGTCGTCTCCGTGCCTGCCCACGTTGAGGGAATCTGCGCCGTCTTGGGCTCGTTGCGGACGTTGACAAGAATGAGGAAACGCTCGTCGTCCTGTTTCTTTTCAAACACCATGACATCTTTGTCGGGCCAAGCGGTCATCGTGCCCTTGCGCAGCGCGGGATGAGCGTTGTAGAGCCCTATCAGGTCTTTGTACTCCTTGAAAATCTCGGGCTTGGCGGTCCAGTCCACGGGCACGTACTTGAAGAAGTTGATGGGCTCGGGGTAGCCTACTTCCTGGGAGCCGTAGATGAGGGCACCGCCGTGGGGGAAGATGCTTGCCACGTAGGCGGCCATGGCTCCGCGGTCGTTGGTGAACTCCTTACAGGGCGTGGCCTCGGTGGAATGGTCGTGGTTGGTGGTGAAGCGCAGTTTCTTCTTGCCGGCAGGCAGGCTGTCGTACTCGGCCTTGTCGGCCTTGAAAAGATTTTCTGCGGTCAGTCCGTCGCGGAACACGTGCACCAGCGAGTCCTTGTAGTCCCAGCCGTAGTTCATGTCGAAGCCGCCCACCGTGAAGTTATCCACATTCTTGCCCTCGGCCAGCATCAGAATCTTCCTTTTTCCGGCGGCAGCACGCAACTCGTCGATGGCCTCTTTCCAGAAGTCTGCTGGCACGCCATCGGCCACATCGCATCGGAAACCGTCGATACCCACCTCGACAATCCAGAATTTCATGGCGTCTATCATCGCCTTGCGCATGTCCTGATTGTCGTAGTTCAGGTCGGCAACATCAAGCCAATCCCACGGACGCGGGTGGATAATGGTATCGGCTTTCTCGTCGTGGGTGTACCAGTCGGGATGGTCCTTCACCCACGGGTGGTCCCACGCCGTATGGTTGGCCACCCAGTCGAGGATAATGGCCATGCCGTGCTCGTGGCAGACAATGGCCAGGTTCTTGAAGTCGTCGATGGTGCCAAACTCAGGGGCTATAGCCTTGTAGTCGCTGATGCAATAGGGCGAGTTCTTTCCCTTCTCAATGCCGATGGGATAGATGGGCATCACCCACATGACATTCACACCCAAGTCGCGGATGCTGTCAATGCGGGCGGCAACGGCATTCAGCGATTTCTCAGGGGCAAACACACGGGGATTCACCTGATACATGGCAATGTCATCTACTGCGGGCAACTCGAAGTCGGCGCCCTTGTTCGTTTGTTTGGGGTCGCAGGCAGCCAGCAAAACGACGGCTGCACCAAGAATAAACAGTAATTTTTTCATTTTCATTTTCCTTTGTTGGTTAGATTTGAGGTTTGAGAATTAAGGTCTTTATAAACAATGCGGGCGGATTTGCATCCGCCCGCATGAAGAATTAGCGCTTGATTACAACCTTGCTGCTGCTGGTGCCGTCGCTGTAGGTAAACACAACAACATTCACACCGTTGAATGGCTTGTCGCTGGTCATTCCGGCAAGATTAGAATAGCGGACAGCGGTCACCACCTTATCGGCCTTCATCGTTGAGAGGCTTGTCGGATCGCCAGACTCACCAACCTTCACCTCAAACCGGTCCATGCAGAAGTAAGCGGCGGTGTTCATGCCCCAATCTCCAGTATCGGTGGAGTTCAGCGTGAAATAAACCGACTCAACCTTGCCCAGACTTGAGAGGTCGAAGAATGTCCAGTCGTTGGCAGCCTTGAGCTCACCATCGGTAAACTCAACCAGGTTCATTGTGACAGTTTTCTCGCTGCCGTCTGCGGCAACACCATGGGCGGTAATCTCAAAGTAGTCGCCCTCGGCAAAGGCGCGGGCAGCACCGTCACCATTCAAGCAATTATAATAGGCCCACGGATGGTTGCATACATACACGCCAACGGGTTCGAACTCGGTGTTGCCGTCTTTATCTATAAACATTACCTGGTTGCTGGGGCCTTCCGTTGTCCATGAACTGTAGTAAGCAACAATATAGGGTTTCTCGGGGTCTGCCGTCACGGTACCGTCCTCACTGACGACACAGCCGCCACCTGCCATGCAACCGCTGAAGTTCTTGGTCCAGCCTCCGTCGTATGTACGGCTATGGTCAACTTTGTCGCCACCAATGGCAGGCGTAAAGCCGTCCCAATACATGCCGCCCCACGAGGCTCCCTCACCATCAATGAGATGCGACAACATGAACTCGCCATCTTCAGCATCAAACTCAAGCCATGTGTAGTCCACGTCGTTGTAGCACTCAGTCCACATGCCGGTTTCGTCATACTCAATGGTCTCGGGATTTAACGATTTGGTCACGTCCAGAATATTACCCGTGGTGACAATAGGCTCAACGCCCGAATCAGCAACCTTCACCTGGAAATTGTCCATGCAGAAGTAGGCGGCGGTGTTCATGCCATAGTCTCCTATGTCAGTGGAGTTCAGCGTGAAATAAACCGACTCAACCTTGCCCAGACTTGAGAGGTCGAAGAACGTCCAGTCGTTTACGGCTTTCAGCTCACCATCGGTAAACTCAACCAAGTTCATCGAGACGGTGGTCTCGCTGCCGTCGCTGGCAACACCATGGGCAATAATCTCAAAGTAGTCGCCCTCAACAAATGGACTGCCAAAACCATCACCATGCACACACCCATAATAGGGCCAAGGATGATTGCAGACATACACACCAACAGGCTCGAACTCGGTGTTGCCGTCTTTATCGACAAACATCACCTGGTTGCTGGGCCCTTCGTAGGTCCATGAGCTGTAGTAAGCCACGAAATAAGGCTTTTCTGGGTCTGCCGACACGGTGCCGTCCTCATTGATGACACAGCCGCCACCAGCCATGCAACCGCCAAACTTTGTGGTCCAGCTGTCGGAATGGTCTGCCTGGTCGCCACCGATGGCAGGCGTAAAACCGTCCCAATAATAACCGCCCCACGAGGCTCCCTCACCGTCAATGAGATGTGAAAGCATGAACTCACCATCTTCTCCGCCGAATTCAAGCCATGTGTAGTCCTCGTCATTGTAACACCCGGTCCATATGCCGTTGTCGTCAAACTCCAAACTCGCTGGATTCATCGGCTTGTTGATGTCCAACGTAATCACGTCGGCCCATGCAGCAGTAGCCAACAGGGCACAAATCACAAAAGTAAAAATCTTCTTCATAGTCATAAATATTAAAATAATAGTTTACCCAAAATATGGAACGAATCTAGAGCCTCCCATGCCCCCCAAGAGAGGCCGGGCAGTATTCCCAAACCTTATAGATGTAGGGCGACAGGGCGGCTACTTTAGCTGCAGAAAGCAACAGAAAGACGGCAAAGATGGCATTTTTCATTGTTGTTCTGTATTCCTGTTTGTCGTTTCATGGATAAGTACAGGGGCAAACAGAAAGAAGAACGGTCAGAAGTTCATTTCCAGACACATGGATGGCTGAAAAAAACAACAACAGAATCTTTTCTCCCGAAAGCTCCTGGATGATAATTCTGAGGTGGCAGGTCTTCTGACTTGTTCCAAGCTACTGCGCCTTCCCGAAAGTGTTATTGAGGATTGTACTTTGTACTTCTCAAAATCTTTCAGTGGCTTAGACGTTTTTGTCTGTGCAGAGCCCTTTCCTTAATAGGGGAACTTACAGCTACGGGGATAGTTTGGGATTTTCACCCAATTCCCTTTTCATCCGCCAGCATCGGCCTCTGTGAGACAGAGCCTTTGGATACCGCCTTAGATGACACAAAGGTAACACTTTTTTTTGAACTGACAAATAAAAAAGAGATAAAAATGTGATAAATTGAAGTTTCAGATGATTTCGGAAGATTAGCTTGAAGTTTGGACGAAGGAACGTAGGTTATTGTCCTAAAGAGGCACTTTACGACTCCCAAACAACTAATTACGAAAACCGAAAAAAGAATAAATAAGTTGGGGCAGAGAAACATCCCTAACTCCATGACATTGCGAATGCAAAAAGTATAAAGAAAAAAATAGCAATAGAAAACAAATTTAACGAAGGATTCTTTCCATTTTCGGAAAGTTTGTTTATCTTTGCACTGTCAAAGAACATTGAAATGGAAGAAAGATTTAAAATCATATATAGCAAAGAGGCTATTGATTTTCTCAAATCGTTACCCCTGAAAGCAAAAGACAAGATTGTCTATAACATCTCTAAGAGCATGATTTTTACAGACAATGAACTGTTTAAAAAGCTCGAAGGTTCAGACATTTGGGAGTTCCGTTCACTCTATAATGGTATCAAATATCGTCTCTTGGCATTTTGGGATACTGATGAGAACACACTGGTTGTAGCCACCCATGGGTTCATAAAGAAAACCAAGAAGACCCCAGCCAAGGAGATTGCAAAAGCAAAAGCAATAAGAAAAGAGTATTTTAACGAAAAGAATAAGGAAAAGAAATGAAAAATTTTTATACACACGAGGAAATGCTTGACACCGTTGTCGGCGAAAAGGGTACAAAAAGACGTGACCAATTTGAGGCTAAATTAAAGTCTGAAATTGAGGCATATAAAATTGGCATGGCCATCAAATATACTCGCCAACAACAGCAACTCACCCAGAAACAACTTGGTGAACGAATGGGAGTACAAGAGGCTCAGGTCTCCAAAATAGAAAGCGGTCGAAGTATTACCTTCGCCACCATCGTCAAGGCATTCAAGGCTCTTGGCGTAAAAACCGCAAGTCTCGACTTGGGAAGCTTGGGGCGTGTCGCCTTATGGTAGTTTAGAGGATACCAAATTGATAAAGTAAGAGCAGGAAAGGAGTTGCGATCCTTTCCTGCTCTTTTTCTTTCTGATTTCACAGTATGCGGCGGATTTGAATCCGCCCGAAGTGATTTCCCCCTATGTGAAACACACTATTTGGCATATAGTTTTTTCCCATTGTAAATATACAGACCTTTATTAGGGATAGATTGCAAACGAAGACCAGATAGGTTATAATACATTTCATCATCTTCTTTTTCTTTCAAAACTGAATTGATAGCCGAAAAATCCATCTCTTCGATGTTCTTAAATAGCTTCCACCCTGCTGCATGCTCATATTTTTCCTTACTTCCAATGGGAACATATAAAGTGGCATTATCTTGTGTTCTATAATCAAGTACCTCGTCATCATCATAATCATATACGAATGCTTTATCTGATATTTCTATAGGTTCTGGCCTTAAAGATATAATCTCTTTAAGTGGACAGTACAAAAAAGCGTCTTGCTCTATATAATTGACTTTAGCGGGTATTATTATGCTCCCCAATAATATACAATTGTGAAATGCCCCATCTCCTATATACTCTAATGATTGCGGCAAATTAACTTGGTTCAAGCTAAAACAGCAGCCAAACGCAATGCTTTCAATAGTTGTCAGACTATTAGGAAGTCCAACACGGCGAAGCCCTGTGGCATAAAACGCAGCATCACCAATTGTATTGACACCTTCTGGAATATCAATAGAATTTATTCCTTTTTGATGCGAAAAAGAAGATGGGCCAATAATCCTGACACTATTAGGTATTACCGAATTTTTGCAACCAAGAAGTAATGTTCCTGTAGCATTTTCGATAAGGCAATTACTGCCCGGTGGGCAACTATAATACTTGTTCTCGTCAGCTACCGTAATTGATTCAATTTCCGCAAGCCTCCAAAAAGTCCTCGCTCCCTCTATTATCTCAACACTTGCGGGTATATGCAATGATTTTAATCCAGCGCAACAATAAAAGGCATTCTCTTCAATTTCTATAATTGTTTCTGGTATTTCTATTTCAGTAACGTTCTCACACCAAAAAAAAGCACCACCTGCTATACGGGTAACTTGAAAACCTCGTACTTCACTCGGAATTCGTACTTTTCCAGAGGTTTCCTGATTGATACCGCTACCTAGATTAAAGGCTTGACACTTAGAGCCTCCAAATTGCACCGTTTTTGGCGATAAACATGTTACAATAAACCCCATTTCCACCCCATCAACAGTTTCTACTATCACATCATTTATATGATACTCATCATCCCCATCGTTACCGTTAGTAGAAATAGATGATATAATGACATTATTTTCTGCTTTTACTGATATAGAAAAAATAACAGAGAAAAGCAACATCAGAAATAAACAGGAAATACTTTTTTTCATCTTATGGAAAATCAAAAGGCGGAACCATTCGATGCTTATCAGCACTCTGGTTACCGCCAAGTAGACCTCTCGCAAAAACAAGCACGAATAGTCCACGCCTATCAAGCGTGAACTCTCAACAGCTTGTTCTTCTTGCGATGAATGTTTGGCGGTATTCGAATGCTAAGAACAAGAGCAAAAGCTCAATATCTATATATAAGTACGAACAGAAACGCTAATCTGTAAGAAATAATAAAGGTAGCAACCACCGCAATGGAGCGATGGAGATGAGAGAAAAGGTTGTGAGGCAAAATAACCTCACAACCTAATACATACATTAGTCAGCCAGCTTTGCCTTAATGAACTCGCGGTTCAGGCGGGCGATGTTGGCGATGGTCTCATTCTTGGGGCAGACGGCCTCGCATGCACGGGTGTTGGTGCAGTTACCGAAGCCGGCCTCTTCCATAGCGAGCATCATGGCCTTGGCACGCTTGGCGGCCTCTACGCGACCCTGGGGAAGGAGGGCGAGCTGAGAAACCTTTGAGCTGACGAACAGCATGGCTGAGCCGTTCTTACATGCTGCTACGCAAGCGCCACAGCCGATGCAAGATGCGCAGTCCATTGCCTCGTCGGCATCCTCCTTGGGGATGAGGATGGCGTTGGCATCCTGAGCCTGACCGGTGCGGATAGTGGTGTAGCCGCCAGCCTGGATAATCTTATCGAAGGCGTTGCGGTCAACCATACAGTCCTTAATCACGGGGAAGGCTGCAGAGCGCCAAGGCTCAACGGTAATCACGTCGCCATCGTTGAAGCGGCGCATGTAGAGCTGACAGGTGGTGGCACCGCGCTCGGTGAGTCCGTGCGGTGTGCCGTTGATGTAGAGTGAGCACATACCGCAGATACCCTCGCGGCAGTCGTGGTCGAACACGAAGGGCTCCTTGCCTTCGTTGATGAGCTCCTCGTTCAAGATGTCAAGCATCTCAAGGAAGGAGGTATCATCGGGGATGTCCTTCATTTCGTGAGTATCGAAATGACCCTGGTCCTTGGGGCCGTTCTGGCGCCAGAACTTTATTGTAAAACTAATATTTTTTGCCATAGTTATTTATTTTTATAAGTGATGCGTAAAGCTAAAATCAAACACAATAACATCAACAGCCCAGAGATTGCTACAGATAAACTCTTTCCCATACCAATCATAGCTATATCTAAGATGATACAAGCAATCAATAGGCATTTCTGATCTTGCCACTCTGAAAAAAGCTCTTTCAACGTCATCTCTTAATTCTTATAATTTCTGGTTTGAACCTTAATTGCCTCGTACTCCAGCGGCTCCTTGATGAGCTCGGGCTCGTTGCCCTTGCCTTTGTACTCCCAGCAGCCAACGTAGAAGTAGTTCTCATCGTCGCGCTTAGCCTCGCCTTCCTCGGTCTGATACTCCTCACGGAAGTGACCACCGCAGGACTCGTTACGAGAGAGGGCGTCGAAAGCTACGAGCTGGCCCATTGTGAAGAAGTCGCGCAGATGGATAGCCTTATCGAGCTCGATGTTCAGGCCTTCCTTAGTGCCAGGAACGAAGAGGTTAGAGTCGAACTCCTTCTCCAGTTCGTGCATCTTCTTCAGACCAGTCTTCAGGCCCTCGGCTGTGCGGCCCATACCTACATACTCCCACATGATGTGGCCAAGTTCCTTGTGGATAGAGTCAACAGAACGCTTACCCTTGATGTTCAGCAGACGATCTTGCTCGGCATCAACTTTCTTCTCTGCCTCATCGAACTCAGGCAGATCGGTGCTGACCTTCGGCCATACAGCCTGGTCGGCCAAATAGTTCTGAATGGTGTAAGGCAGCACGAAGTAACCATCAGCAAGACCCTGCATCAAAGCACTGGCACCCAGACGGTTAGCACCGTGATCAGAGAAGTTGCACTCACCGATAGCAAACAGGCCAGGAATAGAGGTCTGCAGCTCGTAGTCAACCCAGATACCACCCATGGTGTAGTGGATGGCGGGATAAATCATCATGGGCTTGTAGTATTTCACACCATTGATTTCGTTGGCCACGTCGCCGGGGAATACGTCGGTAATCTCCTCATACATTTCGAAGAGGTTGCCATAGCGCTGCATGATAATATCAATACCCAGACGGTTGATAGACTCAGAGAAGTCGAGGAACACGGCCAGACCGGTGTTGTTCACGCCGAAGCCCTTGTCGCAACGCTCCTTGGCGGCACGTGAAGCAACGTCACGGGGAACGAGGTTACCGAAAGCGGGATAGCGGCGCTCCAGATAGTAGTCGCGGTCTTCCTCGGGAATCTCCCAACCCTGCTTTGTACCAGCCTGCAGGGCTTTGGCATCCTCAATTTTCTTGGGAACCCAGATGCGGCCATCGTTACGCAGCGACTCTGACATGAGCGTCAGCTTAGACTGCTTGTCGCCATGAACGGGGATACAGGTGGGGTGAATCTGCACGTAAGAGGGATTGGCCATGTAGGCACCCTTGCGATAGCATTGGATGGCTGCGGTGCAGTTACATCCCATGGCATTGGTTGAGAGGAAGTAGGTGTTGCCATAACCACCAGTAGCGATGACCACAGCATTGGCGCTGAAGCGAACCAGTTTACCTGTGCAGAGGTCTTTGGCTATGATACCGCGGGCGCGACCATCAACGATGACCACATCTTCCATCTCATAACGGGTGTAGAGTTTCACCTTGCCTGCCTTCACCTGACAGCTCAGTGAGCTATAGGCACCGAGCAGCAGCTGCTGACCCGTCTGTCCCTTGGCATAGAACGTACGGCTCACCTGGGCACCACCGAACGAACGGTTGGCCAACATGCCGCCATATTCACGTGCGAAAGGAACACCCTGAGCCACGCACTGGTCGATGATATTGTTACTTACCTCAGCCAGACGATAGACGTTGGCCTCGCGAGCACGATAGTCACCACCCTTTACGGTATCGTAGAACAGACGGTAAACAGAGTCACCATCGTTCTGATAGCACTTGGCAGCGTTGATACCACCCTGAGC
>JAFZSI010000017.1 GCA_017619445.1 Prevotella sp. | reverse complement strand
TCATTTTATAATCTGAATTTTTAATCTTTAATTTTTCATTTTTAATTTCTCGTTCTGCTTCTGCAGCTCGGCAGCCTGCTTCTGCATGGCTTCCAGACGGGCAGCCAGTCCTCCGGTTTTCTTGGGATTCTTCTTGTTCTCCTCGTATTTGGCTTCGAGGATGGCCAGCAGCTTCTCGTCGTTGGTGGTTTTGCGCAGTGTCCACATGATGGCGGCAGAGAAGAACAGCGAGAGGAAGTAGTAGAAGTTAAGTCCCGATGAATACTCGGTGAACATGAAGAAGAACATGACGGGCATGAGGTACATCATCCATTGCATCATTTTCAGCTGGTCGGCCTGCTGACCCACCATCTGGTCTTTCTGCTGGCGCATGGTGAGCCACGAGTAGAGCAAGTTGGCCACGCAGAACAGAATACAGGTAAGCGAGAGGTGGTCGCCTATGAGCCAGATGTCCTTACCCCACTGAATAATCGGGTCGAACGTGGAAAGGTCCTTCATCCACAGGAAACTCTCGCCGCGCAGCTGAATGGCGTTGGGCACGTAGTTGAACATGGCAATCCAGATGGGCATCTGTATGATGGCCGGCAGGCATCCGCCAAGCGGGCTTACGCCATACTGCGAGTACATCTGCATCATGGCCTGCTGTTTCTGCATCTGGTCCTCAGGCTTGTCAAACTGTTTGGTGGCCTCGTCAAACTTTGGTTTCAGCACGCGCATCTTGGCCGAGCTCATGTAGCTCCTTTTCACCAGGGGGAATGTGATGACCTTGAGCAACAGTGTGATGAGAATGAGCACAATGCCCATGTTGAAGCCGAATTTTGTGAGCCAGTCAAACACATAGATGGTAAACCAGCGGTTGATGATGCGAATGAGCGGCCAACCCAGATAAACAAGCCGCTCCATCTGCAGGTTCTTGCCGAAGGTGCTCTGTTTCTCCACCTTCTGCAACAGACGGAAGTCGTTGGGACCATAGTAGAACTCAAACTCCGAAGGTTTCTTGCCCGTGGGGTCGAACGCGGTTTTCAGCTTGGCTGCGTATTGCTTCAGGTAGTGCGTTTCTTTCTTCAGCGGCAGGCTGGTCATGAGCGCGTTCTGGGCAAAATTGTCCTTGGCAATCATCACGGCCGAGAAATACTGGTTCTTGAAGGCCACCCAGTCTATGGATTCCTCTACGGGCTTGTCCACAGCCTCTTTCATTTCGTTCAGATAGTCGGTGCCGCCCTCGGTCAGATGGTAGGTGAGCGACGAACGCTGGTTCTCAAAGTTGAATCCGCGCTCCTGTTGCCTTGCCTGGTCGGTCCATTCTATGTCCATCTGCGAGTAGTTAGGCGCAAACATGCCCTCCATACCCACGGCCTGCATCTTCATGTGCAGCATATAGTCGCGCCCCAGCAGCCAGTCGATGACCAGTTGCCGTCCGTTGCCCGCATCGGCCGTCATGGTGACGGTGGAGTCGGTCTGGTTCGATGGGGTGAAGAACAAGTCCGTGCTGATGATGTTCTGCTCCTTTCCCGCCAGCATGAATTTCAGTTTCTGGTCTTTCTCCTCAAAGAGCGTCACCTCGTTCTTGCCCTCATGGTTTTTGAAGTCCTTCAGCAAGGCTTTCGTCACGGTGCCGCCCTTGGTGGAGAGCGTCAGTTCCACCTTCTCGTTTTTCAGCACCACGTTGGCAGCCGTGCCGTTCATAGCCTGGAAGAAAGCCGCTGTTGAGTCCTGCTGTGCCCTCTCTGCAGAGTCTTTCTTGGCGGCCTCTGCCGCTTTCATTTCCTTTTCAGCCTTCTGCTTGGCAGCCAGAGCGATGGAGTCCTGTTTGCGCTGAGCCGCAATCTCCTCGGCCGAAGGTTGCTGCCACCAGCTGAAAGCAATCATCACAAGGGCTATCAGAATGAAGCCTGTAATCGTATTCTTGTCCATTTCTTTTGGTTGTTTGGTTTTCTTTTAGGGGTGTTTACAATTATACAAGGTGCAAAGGTACGATTAAGCGAGTAAAAAACCAAGAGAATCTTGAGTTTTTTCGAGCGTGAGTACCTTCGACGAAGTCAAAGGTACGATTTAGTGAGCAAATAATGAAAATAGAAGGCTTTTATTTTTCATTTTTCTCGCATGAGAACATTATATTTCCGTGCGGGAACACCGCAATTCTTTATTTCACGGCAGCATGGTCTGCCCTCATTCTCATAAACCCGCACTTTAGAGCTGAATTTTCTAGAGAATTTCATCGTAAACCTACACTTTGCAAAAACTGTGCTTGCAGTCAGAAACGTAAACCCATGCTTTGCGCATGAATTCTTTAGAGAATTTCACCGTAACCCTATGCTTTGCTGTGGTAAAGCAATGCTTTGTTGTCGTAACCCTGCACTTTGGCATCACAAAGTGATGCTTTGCGTGTCAAAACCCATGCAATGGTTGCTTCTCTGCGAAAAATGTTGCCGCATATTTGCTGGCAAAGAAAAGATTTGCTATCTTTGCCACAAGAAACGCTGGAGGTGTGGAGGTACGGGGGTACGGGGGTGCGGTGGCAATTCATACAGAAAACAACAAAAAACAATAACGATATGAAACTACGCTATCTTTTTCTTTCAGCAGCATTGCTGAGCACGACAATGGCCACGGCTATGGGCAACTATGCCGACTCGCTGGCCATTCTGAAGCAGAGGCTGGACTCCATTCAGCAAGTGAACATCGGCCAAAACCGTCAGCCTGCAGCAAACGCAAGGTTCTACAGGCTGTTTGGCCCCACCACGTTCTATCATACGGCGGCGAACAAACTGCTGCGCTTAGATGGCAATCTGTCGGGCAAGGATGCGGTGGTGGATGAGATAGACCGTGCGCTGATGCGCGTGTATATGAACCGCCCTGACCTGGTTGTGAACAGCCAGAACAGGCTCAGCGAGGCCGGGAGCATTCGACGGGGAGCCGACGAGCCCATCAGGAACTCGGTTGACCTGGTTGAGCGCATCGCACCCGAGCCGCTTGCCGAGGACACGGTGCCCCTGGAGATTGAGGTGCAGAAACCGAAGTTCTGGACTCATAAGGGCGACTACTTCCTGCAGTTCCTGCAAAACTACATCAGTGGCAACTGGTATAAGGGTGGCGAAAGCAACTACTCGATGCTGGGAAGCATCACCATGGAGGCTAACTACAACAATAAACAGAAGGTGAAGTGGGACAACAAGCTGGAAATGAAACTGGGATTCATGACAAGTAAGGGCGACAGCCTGCATGAGTTCAAGAGCACGGACGACTTGTTGCGTCTGACGAGTAAACTGGGCTTGCAGGCCACCAAACGGTGGTACTACACGCTGCAGGTGGTGGCGCAGACGCAGTTTGTGCGAGGCTATAAGAGCAACGACCTGTTTGTGTATTCCGACTTCCTCTCGCCCTTCAAGCTCAACGTGTCGCTTGGTATGGACTATGCCGTGGAGGCGCTGAACAAGAAACTCACCGGAAGCATTCACCTCAGCCCGTTGGCCTACAACATGATTTATGTGGACCGTGGTGCACTGGCCACGCGCAACAGCCTGAAAGAGGGAAAGCACGTGTTGCACGAGCTTGGCTCGCTTTTCACCATTGACTTGGAATGGAAGATTTCTGAAAACATCAACTGGAAAACTCGCATGTACGGATTCTCGTCCTACAAGCGCGTGGAGTGGGAATGGGAAAACACCTTTACTTTCAAGTTCAACAAATACATCTCGTCGAACCTCTTCATCTATCCGCGCTTTGACGACGGTGCCAAGCGCGACGGCGACCACGGCTACTGGCAGCTGAAAGAATATCTGTCGCTGGGATTCAACTATACGTTCTGAGGAACCCACCCCAGGAACCCACCCCAACCCTCCCAAAGGGAGGGAGAAAAACAGACTCCCCTCCTTGGGAGGGGTTGGGGGAGGTTTCAATATCAAATCAGTGTGTGGCCTTATACCAGTCGGTGCGCTGGATGCTTTTCTTCACCACGCTGCTTTGGCTGGGGTCGGAGATGGTCAGGCCAGAAAACTTGTTTATTTTCACCGAGTAGCCATACCCATAGAGGTTGGTGTAGAACTCGTCGGTGCAGGCTTTTCTTGTAACCGCATTGCTCAGCGCCGACTCAATGCGGTTTTTCAATGCACGCTCTGGGCACAGGTGGTCCACATAGTCGCCAAAATCGTAGAAGACGTGGGTTTTGAACCCGTCGAGCACCTGAATGCTGTCTAACAATGTCTCGTCGAAGGTGTATTTGTTGTTGATGGCCTTCATGGCAGCAGCCAGCTCTTCCATCTTGCGGCAGTCGATGGCAGCGGCGGTGCCGAAAGGATAGACGTAGTTCTTGTAAAAGTCCCCGAAGGCATCGATGGCGCTTGTATAATTGGGCTGCCAATTGGCAAGCTTGGGAAACATGGTCTGATAGGGGAATCCAATGGCCATCACCTCGCAGGTGGAGGCAATAAGGAAGTTTGTGACATCGCGCAATTGGTAGGCCACTTCCACATTGGCCATGTAGCAGTCGTCGAACATGATGAACTGCATCTTGATGCCTGCCAGCTTGATGGCTTCTACCAGCGTGGGAATGTCGGTACTGAAGGTCTTGATGTCGTCCACACTGCCGTAGAAACGTGTCTCAGGGTCTTCGCCATTGCTAACGTATGCACGTGTCTGGGGGCTTCCGTCATTTTCCTCGTAGCTGAAAGGCTTGGCATAGTAGGGGTATTTCTCCCAGCTGTCGGTATAGGTCCATCCTGTGCCGTGGCAGCCCACCATCATGGCATAGTTCAGGGCGGGAGCCATGGATTTCATGTCCTCTAAGATGGCCTTCATTCCTTCGGCGGTGGTATAGTCGTGGCCAGTATAAGTTTTCAGCGTGGTGTGCTCGCAGACGTTTTTCTGCTCGTTGAAGGTAATCTCATAGAGTGTGGCAGAGTTGGCCGTCTCACAGAAATACACCAGTGCCCGTGTTCCGTCAAGTCCCTTGCCGCCTACAATGGATGTCTCAATGCTGTCGAGGTTGGCTTTGATTTCTGGCAGAAGGCCAGTGTGAGTGTTTGAACCCGACCAGGGAAGAAACACCAGCACGGTTTGCTTGTTGACCTCGTCAATGCTCTCAGCTTCGTCGTTGCAGGCTGTGAGCACCATGCTTGCCAATAGGATGAAAAGAATCATGGACGCACTTTTTCGTGCGCCCAGGATGGTTTGGATGATGTTCATAGTTTCTTTTTCAGTTCGGTGATTGACTCTTTCAGGGCAGCAATCTTTTCTTCTGCGTCGCTCTGTTTCTTCCGCTCGAGTGTCACCACTGCTTCGGGAGCATTGGCAACAAACTTTTCGTTGGAGAGTTTCTTCATGACGCCTGTGAGGAAGCCTTCAAGGTGTTTCAGCTGTGCTTCCTGCTTTTCAATCTCGGCAGCCACATCGATGAGGTTGCCCAGAGGAACGGCAAACTCGTCGGTGCCCACCATGAAAGCACTGGCATCAGCACTCTTTTCTGCCACCACGCTGATGGCTTTCAGGTTGGCCATCTTGGTAACAACGGCGTTAAACCGCTCGTGGCGGTTGCTGCCCACCACTTGCAGCTCCAAAGCCTCTTTGGGGGCGATGTTCTTCTGGTTGCGCACCATGCGCACACCGCTGACAATCTGTTTCACCTGCTCTATGGCCTCCGTCAGTTGGGCGTCGGCCTCTGTGGGTGCTTCAATCTCCAGTTTCTCGCGCATGATGCTGTCGCCGGGCTGGCGTTCATAGAGAGCCTGCCACAGTTCCTCGGTGATGAACGGCATGAACGGATGCAGCATCTTGAGCAGAGCATCAAAGAAATTCAGGGTTGCGTCGTAGGTTGTTTTGTCGATGGGTTGTGCCTGTCCGTTGACGTAGGCGGGTTTCACCATTTCCAGATACCAGCTCGAGAACTCGTCCCAGAACAGTTTATAGACAGCCATCAAAGCCTCTGAGATGCGGTATTTCTTGAACAGGTCGTCAATTTCGGCGTTGGTTTGCTTAAGCTTGGCTTCAAACCAGGCAACAGCCGTCTGGTTTGTTGCGGTTGTATCGTCACTAACAGGACTGTCAGTAACAGCCCATCCTTTCACCAGTCGGAAAGCGTTCCAAATTTTATTGTTGAAGTTGCGTCCCTGTTCGCAGAGAGCCTCGTCAAACAGAATGTCGTTGCCTGCGGGAGCGGAGAGCATCATGCCCATGCGCACACCGTCGGCACCGAATTTCTCAATCAGCTCGATGGGGTCGGGACTGTTGCCGAGCGATTTGGACATCTTTCGTCCCAGTTTGTCGCGGACGATGCCTGTGAAATATACATTCTTGAACGGATATTTGCCCATGTATTCCTCACCGGCCATAATCATACGGGCCACCCAGAAGAAGATGATGTCGGGAGCCGTCACGAGGTCGCTGGTGGGGTAGTAATAGTTGATTTCCTCGTTGCCGGGGTTGTTGATGCCGTCGAACAGCGACACTGGCCAAAGCCATGATGAGAACCACGTGTCGAGCGCGTCCTCATCCTGACGCAGGGTGAAACCTCCCCCAACCCCTCCCAAGGAGGGGAACTTCTCTATCGCCAGTTTGCGAGCTTTCTCTTCATTCTCTGCCACAACGAAACTACCCTCAGGAATCACAGACTCCCCTCCTTGGGAGGGGTTGGGGGAGGTTTCAATATAGTAAGCCGGTATGCGGTGACCCCACCACAGCTGACGCGAGATGCACCAGTCTTGAATGTTCTCAAGCCAGTTCTTGTAGGTGTTGACATACTTCTGCGGATAGAATTTCATTTCGCCGTTCAACACGGGAGGCAGAGCGATGTCGGCAAAGTGCTTCATCTTGAGGAACCACTGCAGCGAGAGTCTCGGCTCGATGGCAGTATCGGGATTGCGCTCCGAATAGCCAACCTTGTTGGTGTATTCTTCCATGCGCTCCATGAGTGCTGCAGCCTGCAAGTCTTCAACTATCTGCTTGCGGCAGTCGAAGCGGTCCATGCCAACATAGAGAGGGCTCTGGTCGCTGATGGTGCCGTCGGGGTTGAAGATGTCTATGGTCTCCAAGTCGTGGGTTTTGCCCAGCATGTAGTCGTTGGTGTCGTGGGCGGGAGTGACTTTCAGACAGCCTGTACCGAATTCAATGTCCACGTAGCGGTCTTCAATCACCTTGATGACACGGTTCACCAGCGGCACAATCACCTTGCGACCCTTGAGCCATTGGTTCTTGGGGTCCTTGGGGTTGATGCACATGGCGGTGTCGCCCATGATGGTTTCCGGTCGTGTGGTGGCAACCACGGCATAGTAGCCTTTCTCATCCTTGTGAATCACGTTGCCGTCGGCCTTCAGCTGTTCTTCGTTCTCAAGCGTGGTAAGGCCATCCACGTAGTATTTCAGGTGGTATAGTTTGGAGTGCTCTTCCTTGTAAATCACTTCCTCGGTCGAAAGGGCAGTCAAAGCCTTCGGGTCCCAGTTCACCATGCGCAGGCCACGATAGATGAGGCCTTTGTTATAGAGGTCAACAAACACCTTGATGACGCTCATAGAGCGCTTTTCATCCATGGTGAAGGCTGTGCGGTCCCAGTCGCAGCTGGCTCCCAGACGTCGCAGCTGTTTCAAAATGATGCCTCCGTGCTCGTGAGTCCAGTCCCACGCATGCTCAAGGAACTGTTCGCGGCTGAGGTCGCTTTTCTTGATGCCCTCGCCAGCCAGTTTCTTCACCACCTTGGCCTCGGTTGCAATAGAGGCGTGGTCGGTGCCCGGCACCCAACATGCGTTTTTGCCCTCCATGCGAGCACGGCGCACCAGGATGTCCTGAATGGTGTTGTTAAGCATGTGGCCCATGTGCAGCACACCCGTCACGTTGGGCGGCGGAATGACTATTGTATAGGGTTCCCGCTCATCGGGCTTACTTGCGAACAGCTTGTTGTCAAGCCAGTACTGATACCATTTCGATTCAACGTTTTGCGGATCGTATTTACTTGCTAATTCCATTTGTATATGATGATGTTTTTTTATGTTTTCTTGAGAAAATGACGCCCTTGGCGCAGAAAAACGCTGCAAAATTACTAAATTTCCATTAAATTATTGTACTTTTGCATCATAAATCTTTATAAAATGCACACAAGAGAAGAAAAACTGCAGGCGTTTGGCCGATTGCTCGACGTGCTCGACCAGTTGCGCGAGAAGTGTCCGTGGGACAAGAAGCAGACTTTCGAGAGTCTGCGCCCCAACACCATCGAAGAGACCTTTGAGCTATGCGACGCGTTGATGAACAACGACACGAAAAACATCTGCAAGGAGCTGGGCGACGTGCTGATGCATGTGGTATTCTATGCACGCATCGGTAGCGAGACCGACGATTTCGATATGGCCGACATTTGCAACATTCAGGCCGACAAACTCATTTTCCGCCATCCCCATGTTTATCATCCGTCACAGGTAGGTGCCCCCGAGCCCAAGCCGTTGCCATACGGCGAGCAGCAGGAGCACCGCGAGTTTGCCGATGCGAAGACCACCGAGCAAGTGCTGCAGAACTGGGAGCAAATCAAGCTCAGGGAGAAAGACGGCAACAAGTCTGTGCTCAGCGGAGTGCCCAATTCCCTGCCCAGTCTTATCAAAGCCTACCGCATTCAGGACAAAGCGCGCAACGTGGGCTTCGACTGGCAGCGCCGCGAGGATGTGTGGGAGAAAGTGCACGAGGAACTGCGCGAACTGGAGGCCGAACTGGCACGCGAAGACAAGGAGCAGAGCACCCGCGAACTGGGCGATTTCCTGTTCAGCGTCATCAATGCCGCGCGCCTCTACAAACTCAATCCCGACAATGCCCTTGAGCATACAAACCAAAAATTCATTCGGCGGTTCAACTATATTGAACAGCACAGCATTAAAGAAGGTAAACCGCTGAAAGATATGACTTTGGAAGAAATGGATAAATTATGGAATGAAGCAAAGCTATATGAAGAAAATTCTTAATCCCATCTTATGTGCGTTGCTTGCCGTCTGTGTGATGGTGGGCTGTGACGAAAAGAAAGCCCCTACCAAAGTGGTGGTTCCCGTGGTTGATTCCATACTTGTGGAAGAAGTTCCCGACTCAACCATCTATGGAGTTTGCGGCGACGGTTGCTCCATGCACATGTTGGAACTCGTGACTGCCGAGGGCGACACCCTCACGTTCAGGGTCAACATCGAGGAGGCTGGCGAAGTGAAGGGCGGCATGACCGTGGGCGACCGCATGGCTGTGGTGGGCCACAAAGACGCCGAAGGTTTTTGGACCGCCGACAATGCCGTCAACCTCACCACGTTGCTCGGCAAATGGAGCAGCATAGACAAGAACTTTGAGATTCAGGAGGGCGGGGTAGTGGTATCGACCATCACCGAGCCTAAACCGCTCACAGAATGGAAGATATGCAACGCCAATCTGGTGCTCTCTGCCGACACGTTCAGCATCTACAGCCTCGGAGCCGACTCTCTCTATCTTGAGAACGAGAACGGCATTTTTGCCTACAAGCGCATGAAATAACCCAATGGAGCCCTTCAACATCCATATCCTTGGTTGTGGTAGTGCGTTGCCCACTTCCAAGCACAATCCTTCGTCGCAGGTGGTGGAGATTCGTGAAAAACTCTTCATGATTGACTGTGGCGAAGGAACACAGATGCAGTTGCGCCGCTCGCATGTGGGGTTCAACCGCATCGTAGCCGTGTTTCTTTCCCATTTGCACGGCGACCATTGCTTCGGGCTCATTGGCATGATTTCCACTTTCGGCATGATGGGGCGCACCGCTCCGCTTCACATCTACGCCACCGCCGAGTACGGTCCCATGTTGCAGTCGCAGCTCGACATGTTCTGCAACGGGCTCGACTACGAGGTGGTTTTCCATCCCATAGACACCACCGTCAGCACCGTCATTTATGAAGACCGCAGCCTCACGGTTGAGAGCATTCCGCTCAACCACCGCACTCCATGCTGCGGATTTCTGTTCCGCGAGAAACCGCTTATGCCCCACATCCGCCGCGACATGATTGACTTCTACGGCATTCCAGTCAGCCAGATTAACAACATCAAGGCCGGAGCCGACTGGACACTGGAAGACGGCACAGTTGTGCCCAACAGCCAGCTGACCACGCCTGCCCATCCTCCGCGCTCGTATGCCTACTGCAGCGACACGAAGTACATGCCCAACCTGCACCAGCAGCTGCATGGCGTCAACATGCTCTACCACGAGTCAACCTACGACACCGCCCATGCCGACCGTGCCGAGCTCTACCACCACAGCACCGCCGCCCAGGCAGCCACCGTGGCCCGCGATGCAGGCGTTGGTACCCTACTGCTCGGACACTACTCAGCCCGATACGAGAACGAGGAGCTTCTGCTCAACGAAGCGCGGCAGATTTTCCCAAACACCCTCCTTTCAACAGAGAACCGCACGTTCAGCGTGAAGTAACCGCACGCTCATCGAGAAGTAACTGCACACTCCGGTGCAGATTCCTGTCCTTCGCACCGTGAGTTATTTCCACCATTCTAAACATTGCTAATACAACTCTTTGCTTTACGTTCAGATTTTCTAGAAAATTTGCGCGTAAAGCATCGCTTTACTGCAACAGGGTGGCACTTTACTGCAACAGAGTGGCACTTTACGGCAACAAAGCTTAGGTTTACGACGAAATTCTCTAGAAAATTTGCGTATGGGGCGCGGCATTATGGTGCTGTTCCAGAAAACCATTGATTCTATGTGCCGCTTAGCGAAAACAGAATGAAAAAACGCTAAAATGAGGCTCGGCGCAAAATAATTGCCGAAAAGTTTGGAGGTTTCAGGGAAAAAACATATCTTTGCAACGGATAAATAGTGCACATATTATGACAAGGAAACTTTTTTTACTCATATTCTCTGCGGCATTACTGCTCGGTACGCCAGTGGCCTTGTATGCCTCGCAGTCGGTGGAAATCATTGACAATGATTTCCAGAACATCAATATCAGCGTGAACGAGACCACGCTGCGTGTGACAGGTGCCAGCGGCCAGACGCTGTTTGTCTATAATGTGGCTGGCGTGCGCGTGATGAGCGTGAAGATTGAGGGTGCCGACAAACTGATTGAGCTGAACCTTCCCAAGGGTTGTTACATTGTGAAGGTGGGCAAGGTGGTGAGAAAGATTTCCATCAAGTAGGCATCTTGTTTCCCCTTATAAACATTGCCTGTCCGTGCGGCTGCTGTTTATTTCCACTATTATCCTTATGTGCACATGCCTGATATCGTGTCAGGAAGAAAAACAAAATCCATATACCAATATTTCGCTTGACGATTTCCAGTCGTTGAGCACCTCGGACTATGCGGTGAATTCCCATCGCATACGTGAGTATTTGGAGGGTATGGTGCGGGCCGACAACGATGCCATGTCGCCCGACCAGCGTACGCGCGGCTACTACCGCGAACGCAACAGTTTTATGTGGATTGACCGTCATGGCGTTGACCACAGGGCCGACACCTTATTATATTATATAGCACAGGTGGCCGACATGGGCTTTTCGGCAGAGAAATTCCGGCTGTCGCAGATGCAGAGAGACCTGCAACGTGTTCGCACGCTCGACGTTAGCAGTTCTGACAGCGTGAGAAACATCAACCGCGTGCTGGCACGGCTGGAGTATAACCTCACCAAGGCTTATTTCCGCTATGCTTCGGGGTTGAGTTTCGGCTTTGTCAATCCCGCAAAGGTGCTGAACACCTACGATGTGCGCGACTCCGATTCGGTGCGAGTAACCTATCACAAGCTCTACGACGTGAAAATCGACCGCGCGGGCGACCAGTTCTATGCCAGTGCCATTGGTAAGGTGGCTCACGACAGCCTTGGCCTGTTCCTGCGCTCCATTCAGCCCCACGGCTCGCTCTACGAGCAGTTGCAGCGGCGGCTGCAGAGTGCCGATGTCACGCCAGCCGAACGGGTGAAACTGCTCTGCAACATGGAACGGTGCCGATGGCGCGAAGGGGCCGACATTGACAAGTTGAATCGCTATGTGCTGGTCAACATTCCCGCCTTCAAATTGCGCGCCGTATGCCCCGACAGCACGATGGAGATGCGCGTGGGTTGCGGAACCTACAAGACCAAGACGCCATTGCTGAGAAGCGAAATCATGCGCATGGACATTAACCCCGAGTGGATAGTCCCCCGCAGCATCATTGAGAAAGACGTGGCACGCCATGCGGGCAATGTGCGCTATTTCGAGCGGCAGCGCATGTATGTTCGCGACCGCCATACCGGCAAACGCATACCCCCATACGCTGTGACTTGGGGCATGTTGCACAACAACCGCTATCTGGTCATCCAGGAAGGTGGCGAGGGCAATTCGCTCGGACGTGTCATCTTCCGGTTCGAGAACAATTTCTCGGTATTCCTGCACGACACATCGTCGCGGGCTTTCTTCTCGCGCGACAACCGAGGCGTGTCTCACGGGTGTGTGCGTGTGGAGCGGCCGCTCGACCTTGCCCTGTTCCTGCTTGAGGGACAGGACTACGAGACCATTGAGAAGGTGACCTATTCGATAACGGCAAAACTCGACCGGCGCCATCTGAAAGCCGACGAGGACGGCGACGGTGAGGACGACTTTATGGATGACGACCCCATCGACCGCTCGATGCTCATAAAATCGGTGAACGTGGAGCCTAAGGTGCCGCTGTTCATTGCCTATTACACCATCTATCCCGACTTGGAGGGCCAGCTGCGCGACTATCCCGACGTTTATGGCTACGACCGCGTCATCTATCGTCAGTTGCGCAACTACTTGGAGTAGGAAACCGCTGAAAGGAAATTGGCAAAGAGCAAACTTTCACAAGCAAAAAAACAACATGACATACGAGGAAAACGAAGTGCAACGGCTGCTGTCCGACCCCGCCACACAGCGCGAGGCTTTCGGAAAAGTGGTGCACCAGTACAGCGAGCCGCTGTACTGGAAAATACGCCGTATTGTGCTCTCGCACGAGGATGCTAACGACGTGTTGCAAAACGCTTTCCTCAAAGCATGGAACAATCTGGACGATTTCCAGAACAAATCAAAAATCTCCACATGGCTCTACCGCATTGCCGTGAACGAGGCACTCGACTTCGTGAGGCGGCAGAAGAACAAAATAAGTGCCGATGCCGACCTCAGCGTGGCTAACTCGCTTATGGCCGACCAGTATTTCGACGGCGACGAGGCGCAGGCATTGCTTCAGGAAGCCATAGCACGGTTGCCCGACGTGCAGCGCACCGTTTTCACGCTGCGCTACTACGACGAAATGAAGTACAGCGACATCAGCAAGATTCTCGGAACCACCGAAGGGGCCCTCAAAGCATCCTATCACATTGCTGTTCAGAAAATTTCAGAGTTTTTTAACAAACACGATTAAACTTTCAACAAACACTATCGTCTAACAGATAAAAGAAGCAAATTACACGTATGAAAATTGAAGAAGAAACATTGGTTGAGCGCTTTGGCAAGCAGGCTCCATTCAAGGTGCCCGAGGGATATTTCCAGTCCATCGAGCAATCGCTGATGGAAAACCTGCCCGAAAGGAAAACAGCCAAAGAGGTGCAGATGCCACGCACTAAATGGATGCGATGGCGTCCGTGGGCATACGCAGCCGCAGGCTTCTGTGGCGCGATGTTCGTGCTCGGTACTGTGTTTGGCCCTTGGCAGGGCGAAACGCCTTCTGTTTCTACAGCAGCCGTTGACCATCAGCAGCAGCTGACTTCTGACTACACCCTTGACCAGGCTGCCGACTACGCCATGATAGACAATGCCGAAATGTATGCCCTCATGGTCGGCGAGTGAGGAATCGTAGCCTACAGTTCTAAAGACAACAGTCTCAACATCAGCACCTATGAAGAAAATATGCATTCTGTTCATGCTTGTCACCCTGTCGTTCACTGCGGCAGTAGCACAGAGGAACCATAAGTTCGATCCTGCGAGGTTCAATTTTGCACTTCAGCAGTACATTACCCGTGAGGCGGGATTAACGCCCCAGCAGGCAGAAGCGTTCTTTCCCCTTTACGACGAGATGAACAAGAAGGTTCGTGCGCTGTTTGGCGAGCTTCACAACCTGAAGCGCATCAAACCCACCACGGAAAAAGAATGTAAGGAGAATCTGAAAAGGCGCGACGAGATTGAACTGCAGATGAAAGAACTGCAGCAACTCTATCACAACAAATTCATGAAGGTGTTGCCTGCCAGCAAGGTTTACGATGTCATTAAGGCAGAGGACAGCTTCCACCGGCAAATGTTTAGAAACGCCAGGAGATGGTAGCCCGAGGGCTACCTTTTTTTATGAAAGAATATCTTTTCTATAAGGTTTTTATTGTTATATCAAAGATTTCCCATTTTTATGATGAATTCAAAAATGATTCGTATTGTTTTTCTGATGCTGCTACAGCTGTCGGCACTTTCTGCGTTGGCCGACGGTGGCAGCAAACTTACCGGAACGGTAATAGGCACGACTGAGACCGTGGATTATTCAACTTTCCAGAAGTCAACCACCGCAAACACGCGCGAAATGGCTTTCGACGGCAACCTGAACACATGCTTCGCCTCTTGGGAGCGCAGCTACACATGGACTGGGCTCGACCTCGGCTCAAAGCATGTGATAACGAGAGTAGGATGGTCGCCGCGCAACGACAGCCAGGGTGAGAAACGCGTGGTGCTGGGTGTGTTTGAAGGTGCCAACCGTGAGGATTTCATGGACGCGCTTCCCATTTATGTCATTACTGAGAAAGGCACCATTGGGCAGATGTCGTATGCCGATGTCAACTGCTCCGCGGGGTTCCGCTATGTTCGCTACATCGGCCCGTCAGACGCACGTTGCAACATAGCCGAGCTGGAGTTCTACGGCTATGAGGGCGCGGGCGACAACTCGCATCTCTATCAACTGACCAACTTGCCGACGGTGAGCATCCATACGAAGGACGGTGTGATTCCATACGATAAAGAAACCGATATTGCTTCGCAGATTACCATCATTTCAGACGATGGCCAGACGCTGATGTCGGAGCCTGGAGGTGTGCGCGAGCGAGGGAATTTCTCGCGGACTTTCCCGAAGAAACCCTATCGCATTAAGTTCGACAAGAAACAGCGGGTGCTGGATGCTCCAGCCAAGGCAAAAAAGTGGACATTAATCAATAACTACGGCGACAAGACGCTGATGCGCAATTTGCTGGCCTTTGAGCTGAGTCGCCGCATGGGAATGCCCTACACTCCGTATGGTACGGCGGTTGACGTGCTGCTCAATGGCGAGTACAAAGGTTGCTATCAGTTGTGCGACCAAGTAGAGGTGAATCCTGGGCGTGTGGAGATTACCGAGATGACGCCCGATGACGTAAGCGGGAGTGCCCTTACGGGCGGTTATTTCTTCGAGATTGATGCATACGCTTACGAGGAGGCTTCGATGTTTTACTCGGCTCAGGGTAACCCGGTTACCATCAAGTCGCCCGATGAAGATGAGATTACCGAAGAGCAAACGAAATACATCAAGAATTATTTCAACAAAATGGAGAGCCAATGGAGGTCCATTCTTGATTTGAACACGTTCCTGCGCCATTTCCTGGTGGGGGAGTTGTCGGGAAACACCGACACCTACTGGAGTGTCTATATGTACAAAGATCGTGATGATGACCTCGTTTACACGGGCCCTGTGTGGGATTTCGACCTTGCCTTCGAAAACGACAGCCGCACTTATCCCATTATGGACAAGGGCGATTATATCTACAGGAGCGGCGGTAGCTGCGCGGGCAATATGAAGTCATTTGTTGACCGCATTGTGGTGAACGACACAAAAGCCCGCGCCCAACTCCTTGAGATTTGGGATGAGGTACGTCGTGCCGGACTGACCGAGGAATACATGACGGACTACATCGACAAGATGGAACAGAAACTGCAGCAGTCGCAAACGCTCAATTTCATGCGCTGGCCCATCATGAACGACTATGTTCACCAGAATCCTCACATTTGGGGCAGCTATAAGGCCGAGGTACAGAACGTGCGCCGCTATATGAAGGAGCGTATTGCTTGGATGGACAACAAACTGGGCTATCAATTCGACCCTTCAGCCATATCCCCAACAATCATTACCACTTCAAAGTCGCAAAACACTTCCGTCTATTTGCCCGACGGCCGTCGCTGCGGCAACAGTCTTGAAAACCTGCCCGCCGGTCTTTACATTACTGGCGGCCGGAAAGTTGTTGTGCGCTGATTCTTGAGAGACGGGTAAAAAATTATCTCACACAGAGGAACAGAGGCAAAAGAGTTTCCTTCTTTTCTGAAATACTCTTTATACTCTGTTCCTCTGTGTGAGATAATTGTTGTATGTGATTCCGTTGGGGCTCAATTCCCAAGACATATTGCGCTTTGGTGGGAGAGCTATCCTGCCATCAAAAGAAAAAGAGGGCTCGTTTGAACTCTCTTTTGTTGTATGTGATTCCGTTGGGGCTCGAACCCAAGACCTACTGCTTAGAAGGCAGTTGCTCTATCCAGCTGAGCTACGGAACCAGCCTTCTTAGAAAATCGGGTGCAAAATTAATTCTTTTTTGGCGGAAATCCAAATAATTACATGAAAATTTATTTTTTATCTGCCTGCCTATTGCATGTTTGAAAAATTATCTTTATCTTTGTAGGGAAAAGAAGCCGTAGCAGGCTTGAAGCCGAAAAACATTGTTAACTAAAGAATCGATGCTTTATGAACAGGAAGGACAGGTTTGTTATTACCATCAACCGCCAGTTTGGAACAGGCGGCCATGAGATAGGAGTGGCGTTGGCCGAGCGCTTGGGCGTGAAACTGCTCGACAAGCAGGTGCTGAAGGCGATGGCCGACTATTTTGGCGTGTCTGAGGAGGCTGTTGAGAAACTTGAGGCACGCAACGAGTCGTGGCAAGACGATTTCACGGAGTTTTATCAAGGCTATATGAGCGAGAACGACTATCGCGCTGAGGGCAACGAGATTACCTCGCAGCAGCTGTTTGACGCGCAGGCACAGGTAATCAAGAAGATTGCCAGCGAGGAGTCGTGCGTGGTGATAGGCCGTTGTGCGTTCGACATCTTCCGCGACCATCCCAATGCGCTGAAGATTTTTGTCCACAGTCCCGACGAGGTGCGTGTGCGCCGCATTGTGGAGAAATATGGCGTTACGCCGGGCGATGCGAAGATGATGCTCGTGGATAACGACGTTTCGCGCGAACTCTACACCAAGACTTTCACGGGGCAGGACCGCTATGATGCACGCAACTACGACCTGACGCTCAATGTGGCGCGCTTCGGTGTGAACGGGGCCGTTGACTACATCATGCGGCTGATTGAGTAGTGGTTTTGACAGAGAGACTCAGAGTCTTTCGACAGAGAGACAAAGGAACTCGACAGAAAGACATAGAGAAATCGTTCCAAGAGAGACGATTTGATGGTGTGCACAATATGTTCACAGGAAATTTGTGAACATATTGTGCACAGTTTTTTCGGATTTAACATTTCGGCTGTGCACATTTTGTGCACAAATTGACTTGCAGGCAGCAAAACCGTGGGTTTCATAGCCATAAACCTGCGTGTTGGAGCCATAACTCATCGCTTTATTTCGGTAAATGTGGCAATGGCGATGCTAAAGTGATGCTTTACGCACAAATTTTCTAGAGAATTTGCGCGTAAAGCAATGAGTTGTGTTTTGGGCGTTTTGCTTGCCGATTCCAGAACAATACGCTGGCATAGCCAAGAGGATGGGGGCAAACCTGAAAGACGCGAGGAAAGTGGCGAGTGTCTGTCCGAGGCATGTGTTCGTAAGTTTTTTAGAGAATTTTTTGTGTATAAGGTGTTTTTTTAGTAATTTTGCATCCGAATTTTCGAAAATAGGAGTAATTACTTAAAATCATTATATACTGATGAATATATCCTACAAATGGCTGAAGGAATATGTTGATTTCAGCCTTAGTCCCGAGGAAGTGTGCGCCGCGCTGACTTCCGAGGGTTTGGAAGTTGGCGCGCTCGAAGAAGTTCAGAGCATCCGTGGTGGTCTGAAAGGCTTGTTTGTGGGCCACGTGCTCACGTGCGAGCCCCATCCCAACAGCGACCACCTGCATGTGACGACCGTTGACCTTGGTCATGGTGAGCCGTCGCAGATTGTTTGCGGCGCGCCCAATGTGGCTGCGGGCCAGAAGGTGATTGTTGCCGACCTGGGCTGTGTGCTCTACGACGGCGACAAGGAGTTTCTGATTAAGAAGTCAAAGTTGCGCGGCGTGGAGTCGTGCGGCATGATTTGCGCAGAGGACGAGATTGGCGTGGGCAGCAGCCACGACGGCATTATTGTTTTGCCCGACGACGCGCCCGTGGGCCAGCCCGCTGCAGAATACTATCATTTGGAGAGCGATTGGCTGATTGAGGTTGACATTACTGCCAACCGTGCCGACGCGCTGAGCCACTGGGGTGTGGCCCGCGACCTGTATGCGTGGTTAGTGCAGAACGGCTACGAGACAAGCCTGCACCGCCCTGACTGCGAAGCGTTTACGGTGGACAATCACGACCTGCCCGTCGAGGTAACCATAGAGAATGCCGAGGCCTGCAAGCGTTATGCTTGCGTGAGCATCACGGATTGCGAGGTGAAGGAGAGTCCCGACTGGCTGAAGAACAAACTGACCACCATCGGCCTGCGTCCCATCAACAATATCGTGGATATCACCAACTACGTGATGATGGCCTACGGACAGCCGCTGCATTGTTTCGACGCAGACATGGTGACCGGCCGCCACATCATCGTGAAAGACAAGAACGAGGGCAAACTGTTCGTTACCCTCGACGGTGTTGAGCACACGCTGGGCGAGCACGACCTGGCCATCTGCAACGCCGAGGAGCCCATGTGCATTGCCGGCGTGTTTGGAGGCAAGGGTAGCGGCACCTACGAGACCACGAAGAATGTGGTGCTTGAGAGTGCCTACTTCCATCCCACATGGATTCGCAAGAGTGCGCGCCGCCACGGTCTGAGCACCGACTCGTCGTTCCGCTTTGAGCGCGGTATCGACCCCAACGGCACCATCTACGCGCTGAAACAGGCTGCCATTCTTTGCATACAATTGGCTGGCGGCAAGGTTTCGATGGAAATCAACGATGTTTATCCCAACCCGATGCAGGACTTCGAGGTGGATTTGCGCTACGACTATGTTCACCAGCTCATCGGCAAGGAAATTGGTGCGGAAACCATCAAGAGCATCGTCAGTTCGTTGGAAATGAAGATTGTGGAGGAGAACAGCGAGGGGCTCAAGCTGCTCGTGCCGCCTTACCGTGTGGATGTTCAGCGCCCCTGCGACGTGGTGGAGGACATCTTGCGCATCTATGGCTATAACAACGTGGAGATTCCCACACAGCTGAAAAGCTCGCTTGTGATTAAAGGCGACGAGGACCAGAAACACAAGCTGGAGAACCTGGCTGGCGAGCAGCTCCTTGGATGCGGCTTCAACGAGATTATGAACAACTCGCTCACCAAGGCTGCCTACTACGACGGGCTGAACAGCTATCCTGAGGAGCGTCTGGTGAGAATCATGAATCCGCTGAGCTCCGACCTCAACGTCATGCGCCAGTCGCTGCTGTTTGGCGGACTGGAGAGCATTGCCCACAATGCCAATCGCAAGAATCCCAACCTGCGTTTCTTTGAATTCGGCAACTGCTACGAGCTGGACCCCGAGAAACAGAACGACGACGAACCCATGCGCGCCTACAAAGAGGAAACACACCTTGGGCTGTGGGTTACAGGCAAGCGCGTGGAAGGCAGCTGGGCTCATCCCAACGAGGAAAGCAGCTTCTATGAGCTGAAAGCCTATGTGCAGAACATTCTGCGCCGCATTGGTCTGCTGCAGGGACAAGTGGTGATGAAAGCCAGCGAGAACAACATCTTCGACAAGGCATTGGCTTTGGAGAGCCGCGGCGGCAAACTGCTCTGCGAGATGGGTGTGGTGAGCCGTGCGCAGCAGAAGAAAGCAGGCATCGACAACCCCGTCTATTATGCCGACTTGAACTGGACACAACTGATGAAGGTGGTTCGCAAGAACAAAGTGGAGTTCAGCGAGGTGAGCAAGTATCCCGCTGTGAGCCGCGACCTGGCATTGTTGCTCGATGAGAGCGTTGCGTTCAGCCAGATAGAGGCCATTGCTCGTCAGACCGAGAAGAAACTGCTGAAGAGCGTGGAGCTGTTCGACGTGTATGAGGGCAAAAACCTGCCCGCAGGCAAAAAATCATACGCCGTGAACTTCATTCTGCAGGATGAGACCAAAACGCTCAACGACAAACAGATTGACGCCATCATGCAGAAACTTATCCAGAACTTGAAAAAGCAGTTGAATGCTGAACTTAGATAAAAAATCGTGAATTGTAAATCAGTAAATAGTAAATAATATGGGAAGAGCATTTGAATATCGTAAAGCAGCAAAGCTGAAAAGATGGGGCCACATGGCCAAGACATTCACCAAAATCGGCAAGCAGATAGCCATTGCCGTAAAAGCTGGCGGTCCCGACCCCGACATGAACCCCACGCTTCGTGCCATTATTGCCAATGCCAAGCGCGAGAACATGCCGAAGGACAACATTGAGCGTGCCATCAAAAACGCAATGGGAAAAGACCATGCCGACTACAAGGAAGTGACTTATGAGGGCTACGGCCCCCACGGCATCGCCATCTTTGTGGAGACGCTGACCGACAACACCACCCGCACCGTGGGTGATGTGCGCTCAGTTTTCAACAAGTTCAATGGCAACCTGGGAACGCAGGGCAGCCTGGCATTCCTGTTCGACCACAAGGCCGTGTTCACCTTCAAGAAGAAGGACGGTCTGGACATGGACGACCTGATTCTGGAACTCATTGACTTTGGCGTGGAAGACGAGTTCGACGAGGACGAGGAAGAAGAGAGCATCACCATCTATGGCGACCCGCAGTCGTTTGGTGCCATTCAGAAATACCTCGAGGAAAACGGCTTCGAAGTGACTGGTGCTGAGTTCACCCGCATCCCCAACGACTTGAAGGACGTGACCGCCGAGCAGCGTGAGACTATCGACAAGATGGTGGAGAAGCTGGAGGACTTTGACGACGTGCAGACCGTCTATACCAACATGAAGCCGGAGGAAGCCTGATGCGTCATATCAGTTACAAAACCCAAGGCACTTGCAGCCAGTTCATCGACATTGACGTGGATGACAACAACATCATTCAGCAAGTGTATTTCACAGGCGGATGCAACGGCAACCTGAAAGGCATCTGCACGCTGGTGAGAGGCATGAGCGTGGAGCAAGTTAAAGAGAAACTCAGGGGAATAACTTGTGGATTGAAGCCCACAAGTTGCCCCGACCAGTTGGCGCGGGCGCTCGACCAGCTCGACTGACAGAGGTAGAATAGGAAGAAGAAAGGCAAAAACAACCCACCCCCGCCCTCCCAAAGGGAGGGAGCCAATAATACTACTGTAATAGTAAAGGTATTAAAAGCTCCCTCCCTTTGGGAGGGCGGGGGTGGGTTCTTCTTCTTGTTTACTTACTCTGCCTTGCCTGTGAATGTGTCGTCGAACAGAACTGTTTTCGGGTTCTTGGCTGAACTGCAGAGGTAGCGGAATTTGAAGCCAGCCTCTTTGTAAGCCTTGGTGTGCGTGTCCTCCATGACACCCTTCTTGAGAGCGTCGTGCAGCTGACCCCTTACACGGTTGATGGCCGCAGAGTCGTCCAGCTCGTTGAGGAACGAACAATGGTAAGTATAGGTTTTTGTGGCTTTGTCGAACGTCACGCTGTCCGTGCGCGTGTTGTTGACCACAGGTGTCGGGCACATGCGCTGTGTGAACTCTTTACATTCGCGCTCAGCCCTTTCCTCAAGACTCTCCTGGCATGATGCCACAAACAATGCCAGGCAAGCAAGTATCAATAGTTTTTTCATATTGAAGCCTTTACTCCTTCCAATCATTTATTATACTCCGATGGGCGGAATGTCACCTCGAAGAGCACGGTGTCGGGGTTGCTGCTGGAGTGATAGGTGTAGGTGAAGTTCATGTCGGCTTTCTTGAACTGCTCCATGCTGCCGGCATTTTTGAGCGCTTGTAGCATACGCTCCCGCATACCATCGCCGCGGCCGTTAAGACTGTCGGGATTGTCCAAAGTGCCATAGAGCGAGTAATAATAGTGCATGGTGCGAGTGTCCTCGTCATATACGAGACTGTCGGTGCGCATGTTGCCCCTGATGGGGGTGGGGCAGTTCTTCTCGGTGTACGCCTTAGCTTGTTGCTTGGCGTAGTCTTCTGTGCTGATGTTGCATGCGGTAAAAAGCATGCCTGCCATCAATAAAACAAATACTTTTCTCATAATATTCAGGTCTTTTTGTTGATGTTCACGTTCACGTTGAGGTTAACTACTCAATGATTTCTGTGCAAAAATAAACATATTATTCGTATTTGTTGCGTTTTTCTCCAAAAAAAATGAAAAAAAAACGAGTGAGTGAAAGCAAAAATAACAGTTTTTTTTTGCTTAACGGAATAAATTGTTGTATTTTTGTAACCAATATACAAGTAGTAAAGTAGTATAAGGAGTATAGGAGTTCGGACAAGAGCCTCTCAACTATTCTCATACGTCTAAACCTCAGAACTCAAATATAGAAATAATAGCAAATCCGTAAATCGAAATATAAAGGTGAACAACATACGTAACTTCTGCATCATTGCCCACATAGACCACGGTAAGTCAACCCTTGCCGACCGTTTGCTGGAGTACACCAAGACCATTCAGATTACCGAGGGCCAAATGCTCGACGACATGGACTTGGAGAAGGAGCGCGGCATCACCATTAAGAGCCACGCCATACAGATGGAATACACAGAGGGCGGTGAGAAGTATATACTGAACTTGATTGACACACCGGGACATGTTGACTTCTCCTACGAGGTGTCGCGCAGTATTGCCGCCTGCGAGGGGGCCATACTCGTGGTGGATGCCACGCAGGGCGTTCAGGCACAGACCATTTCCAACCTTTACATGGCCATTGACAACAATCTGGAGATTATTCCAGTGGTCAACAAAATAGACATGCCCAGCGCCATGCCCGAGGAGGTGGAAGACGAAATCGTGGACCTGCTCGGATGCAACCGTGACGACATTATCCGTGCGAGCGGAAAGACGGGCGAGGGCGTTGAGCAGATTCTTCATGCCGTGGTAGAGCGCATCCCGCACCCCGAGGGTGACCCGAATGCTCCGTTGCAGGCTCTGATATTCGACTCGGTGTTCAATTCCTTCCGCGGCATCATCGCCTATTTCAAGATTGAGAACGGAGTAATCCGCAAGGGCGACAAAGTGAAATTCTTCAACACCGGCATGGAATACGATGCCGATGAGGTGGGCGTACTGAAGATGGACATGATTCCCCGCAAGGAGCTGGGCACAGGCGATGTGGGCTACATCATCAGCGGCATCAAGGACAGCAAGGAAGTGAAGGTGGGAGACACCATTACCCATGTGGCGCGCCCCTGTAGTGAGGCCATCGACGGCTTCCAGGAGGTGAAGCCCATGGTGTTTGCCGGCGTCTATCCCATTGACCCTACGGATTACGAGAACCTCCGTGCCTCGCTCGAGAAACTCCAGTTGAACGATGCTTCGCTTACGTTCACCCCCGAGTCGTCTGTGGCACTTGGCTTCGGATTCCGTTGCGGTTTCCTCGGACTGCTGCACATGGAAATCGTCCAGGAGCGTCTCGACCGCGAGTTCAACATGGATGTCATTACCACCGTTCCCAACGTGTCCTACATGGTGTATGACAAGCAGGGGGGCAGCCGCGAGGTGCATAACCCCTCGGGATTGCCTGACCAGACGCTCATCGACCATATTGAGGAGCCTTATATCCGCGCCAGCATCATCACCGACGCCAACTACATCGGCCCCATTATGACACTCTGCCTCGACAAGCGCGGCGAGCTCATCAATCAGGACTACGTCAGCGGCAACCGTGTGGAGCTGCATTTCATGCTGCCTCTGGGCGAGATTGTCATCGACTTCTACGACAAACTGAAGAGCATCTCAAAGGGCTATGCCTCGTTCGACTACCACATCGACAGCTTCCGCCCCTCGAAGCTCATCAAACTCGACATACTGCTCAATGGTGAGCCTGTTGACGCCCTCTCTACGCTTACCCATCAGGATAATGCCGTAGCCTTCGGACGTCGTATGTGCGAGAAGCTCAAGGAACTCATTCCGCGCCAGCAGTTCGACATTGCCATTCAGGCTGCCATTGGCGCTAAAATTGTTGCCCGTGAAACCGTCAAGCAGGTGCGCAAGGACGTTACCGCCAAATGTTATGGAGGTGATGTGAGCCGCAAGCGCAAGCTCTTGGAGAAACAGAAAAAAGGCAAGAAACGCATGAAGCAAATCGGCAACGTGGAAGTGCCGCAGAAAGCCTTCCTCGCCGTACTGAAGTTGGATTAGTTTTAATTTTGGAGTAGAGGAGAGAGGAGAGAGGAGGAGTCCTTACCCCAGACAATTAAACTACAAGCATATAATTTGGAAAGGAGAAACAATGAAAGAACAACTAACCACCACCACCCGCGATGTGGCCAGAGAACTGGCACGCAAGTACAGCACCATGACCCACGACGAGCTCGACATTCTCGAGAGCGTTCTCGTGCCCATGAAGTTTGCAAAGGGCGAGGCGGTGCTCCGCGAGGGCGACACCTGCCGTAACATCTACTACGTGCACAAAGGTATGCTGCGGCAGTTCTACTACAAAAACGCCAAGGAGCTAACCGAATACATGGCCGTTGAGGGAAACATTGTCATGTGTATTGAGAGCCTTTTCCGCGAGGAACCCACGCATTTGCAGATTGAGGCCCTTGAGCCCACCATCGTCTATTGTCTGCCCAAGCGCAGGCTCGAGGAGGTGGCCCTCCACAACGTCAACATACAGATTCTCTACCGCAAGATACTCGAGGAGTCGCTCATCCTCAGTCAGGTACATGCCGACCTGGTGCGTTTTGAGTCAGCACAGGACCGCTACAAGAAGATGTGCAAGCTCTCCCCGCAGGTCATCCTGCGCTCCCCGCTGGTTTATATTGCCAGCTATCTGCAGATGACACCCGAAACGCTCAGCCGTGTACGTGCATCCACACTCATTGACTAACGCGTCCTTTGCCATACAAAAAGAACATTGTCCTTTGGGATGATAAACAGCAGAAGGCACATGCTCCGATTGGGGCTTGTGCCTTCTGTTCTTTTCTGTGACTGTTGAGTGTCAAGTGTTTATGCGTCCTGATACAGGAAACGCTTGATGCTCTTTTTGGGAGTCTTTGCAAATTCTTCCTTCTGCAGTTTCACGGCTGCAATCTTGCTGTAGGCGGGCAGCGTCTGGTTGATTTCCTGTCGGTTCTGCTCCATGATTTTCAGCAGGTCGTCGGAAGCAAGTCCAATGTTCTTCGCCTCGTCGTAGTCGGGATAGATGAGTGCCACAAGCTTGTCGTCTTTCTGTATGACCACGCTCTCCACAACCATTGGCAGGGAGTTGAGCTTGTCCTCAATTTCCTCCGGGTAGATGTTCTGTCCGTTGGCACTAAGAAGCATGTTCTTTGAGCGTCCTTTGATGAACACGTTGCCGCGTTCGTCGATGGTGCCGAGGTCGCCCGTGTGATACCAGCCTTGCGCGTCGATGGTCTGGCGTGTGGCCTCCTCGTTCTTGTAGTATCCGAGCATCACGTTGAGTCCGCGTGCGAGAATCTCGCCAGGCACGTTGGCCGGGTCGGGAGAGTCTATCTTCACCTCCATGTGCACCACGGCGCGTCCACAGGAGCCTGGAGCGAACTCGTGCCAGTCGGCGTAGGTGATGATGGGTGCGCACTCTGTGGCTCCGTACCCCACGGTGTAGGGGAAGTTGATGCGGTGGAGGAACTGCTCAACTTCCTGGTTGAAGGCTGCACCTCCAATGATGACCTGGTAGAATTTGCCGCCGAATGCCTGCACCACCTGCTCGCAGATTTTCTCCTGCACTTTCTTGTTGATGACGGGCATGTTGAGGAGCAGTCTCATGCGGTTGTTCTGTATCTTTGGGAACACGCGCTTGCGTATGATTTTCTCAATAACGAGTGGTACGGCAATGATGATGGAAGGTTTCACGTCGGCAAATGCCTGTGCGATGATGGCGGGCGAGGGTACACGTGTGAGGAAGAACACGTGGCATCCGTGCATGAACTCGAATGTCAGTTCGAAGGCCATGCCATACATGTGGGCCATGGGCAGGATGCTGATGACGTTGTCGCCGCGCTTGATGGTTTTGCCGAGCACCTGTTCAGCGAAGTCGTAGTTGCTCCAGATGGCGCGGTAGGGAATCATCACGCCCTTCGAGAATCCCGTTGTTCCGCTGGTGTAGTTAATCATGGCCAGCTCGTTGCCGTCAGCCTCGCGGTAGTAGTGCACGTGCTCTGCGCGGAAGTACTTGGGGTATTTCTGTCCGAACATCTCGTTCAGGTGCTCGCGAGCATAAGTGAGCTTGTCGGTACGCGAAATGACGAGCGAGTAGTCGGGAATATAGATAATGCCCTCGAGTGCCGGCATTTTGGTGGCGTCGATGGTGGTGGCCACAATGTCGCCCACAAAGAGCAGCTTGGCGTCTGAGTGGTTGACAATGTTGTGCACCTGGTCGGGAGTGAACTCATGCAGGATGGGTACAGCCACGGCCCCGTAGGTGAGTGTGGCAAGGAATGCCACGGCCCAGTTTGCACTATTGCGCCCACAGAGAGCAATCTTGTCACCCTTCACCACGCCCGAATTCTCGAACATGATGTGCAGTTTTTCTATTTTACGGGCAACGTCATGGTATTGCAGGGTTGCTCCTTTGTAGTCTGTCAATGCATCAAGGTTCCAGTTGTCGATGATGCTTTTTTCGATAATGGCATTAAAGCTGGGAACTTCCATATCTAATCGTTTTATTTGAGGTTTGAGAGTTGAGGAAAGAGAAAAGAGATTTGAGAATTGAGGTTTGAGATTTACTTAGTTTATTAGAACTCCTTCTCTCCTTTTCTTCTTTACTTCTTTACTTCTTTACTCCTTTACTGATATAAATACCTCTTTATGCTTTTCTTCGGTGTTTTTGCGAATTCTTCCTCGTGTATGTTGATGGCTGTGATTTTGCAGTAGGCGGGCAGTTGTGTGTTCAGTTGGTTTCGGTTTTGCTCCATGATGTCTTGCAGTTCCTCGTTTGTGAATCCCATGTTGCGGGCTTCCTCGTAGTCGGGATAGACGAGCGCCACGAGTTTCTGCTCACGTTGCACCACGATGCACTCGCTTACCATAGCCATTGAGCTGAGTTTGTCCTCAATTTCCTCCGGGTAGATGTTCTGTCCGTTGGCACCGAGCAGCATGTTCTTGATGCGTCCACGGATGAAGATGTTGCCCTGATAGTCCATAGTTCCTGTGTCGCCTGTGTGATACCATCCGTCCTCGTCCAGGGCCAGTTGTGTAGCCTCCTCGTTCTTGTAGTATCCAAGCATCACGTTCTTGCCTCGTGTGATAATCTCGCCGGGAATGATGGCGGGGTCGGCTGAGGCAATCTTCACCTCCATGTTGTCCACGGGCTGTCCGCAAGAGCCTGGGGCAAACTCGTGGTAGTCGCTATAGGCGATGAGCGGAGCGCATTCCGTTGTGCCATATCCCACCGTGAGCGGGAATCCGATGCCTATGAGGAACTGCTCTACTTCCTGGTTGAGCGGCGCGCCGCCCACGATGAGCTCGTACATGTTTCCTCCAAAGGCCTGCAGCACCATGACGCAAATCTGATGCTTTACCTTCTTGCTCACCATAGGCATGTTGAGCAGCAGTTTCAGCAAGTTGTTCTGCACCTTCGGGAACACGCGCTTGCGGATGATTTTCTCCACGATGAGGGGCACAGCCACCACGACAGCGGGCTTCACGTCCTGCAGTGCTTGTGCTATGATGGCAGGCGAGGGCAGGCGGTTGAGGAAGAAGATGTGGCTTCCGTAGGCTATTGGGAACAGAAACTCCACGGCCATGCCGTAGGTGTGTGCCATAGGCAGCATGCTCAGCATGTTGCAATGCTGGGGCATGTGGTTGCTCAGCCTGCGCAGGCAGAATTCCACGTTGCCCTGCAGGGCGCGGTAGGGAATCATCACACCCTTCGAGAATCCCGTTGTGCCGCTGGTGTAGTTGATGATGGCCAGTTCCTCGGGCTCGTCTATGTGGTAGGCAATGTGCTCTTTTCTGAAATACTTGGGATATTTGTGCCCGAACAGTTCGTTCAGGTGCTCGCGGGCGAAGGTCAGCTTTTCTGTTCGCGACAGCGTCAGCGAGAAGTCGGGCAGGTAGATGATGCCCTCCAGCTCCGGCATGTTGTCGGCGTTGATGTCCTTGGCCACGTAGTCGCCTGTGAACAGCAATTTTGCCCCCGAGTGGTTCACGATGTTGTGAATCTGGTCGGCGTTGAACTCGTTGAGGATGGGCACAGCCACGGCGCCGTAGGTGAGTGTGGCGAGGAACGCCACGGCCCAGTGGGCGCTGTTGCGTCCGCAGATGGCAATCTTGTCGCCCTGCTCAATGCCGCTGCTTTTAAAGATGATGTGGACCTTTTCTATTTTGCGTGCCACGTCGTTGTATTGCAGCGTGGCACCCTTGTAGTCGGTCAGCGCATCAAAGTTCCAGTTGTCAATGATACTTTTCTGTATGCGTTGATTGAAGCTTAATTGTTCTTCCATTGCACAATTCAAAAAACTTTGTGCAAAGATAAGTACTTCCATGCACGTTTCCAAAAAAAATGTGCAGTTTTTTGCCTCTTTCTGCGCTTTTAGTGTGTTTTTTGCTACTTTTATGGAAAAACAGAACAATCAGAGTGCATAAAAAGAGCGAAACTGTGCAAAAATCCGCATCAGTTTCGCTCATTTTGTGTGTTGGTGTGCAATTTTTGCTTGCCCCGAATCAATAGGCAAACAACGGGTAGTCCTTCATCGTGTCGTTCACGCGTGCGCGCACTGCCTTGATTACCTCCTCGTTCTCGGGGTCGTTCAGCACCTGCTCAATCAGTTCGGCGATAAGCACCATCAGGTCCTCCTTGGCGCCGCGCGTCGTAATGGCGGGAGTGCCTAAGCGCAATCCTGAAGTCTGGAAAGCCGAGCGGGTGTCAAAGGGCACCATGTTCTTGTTCACGGTGATGTCCGCAGCCACCAGGGCGTTCTCGGCCACCTTGCCCGTCAGCTCGGGATATTTCGAGCGCAGGTCAACCAGCATCGAGTGGTTGTCTGTGCCGCCGCTCACAATGTGGAAGCCACGCTTCACCAGCTCCTCGGCCAGCACCTTCGCGTTCTTCTGCACCTGCTTGGCCCACTCCTTGAACTCGGGCTGCAGAGCCTCGCCAAAAGCCACCGCCTTGGCAGCGATGACATGCTCCAGCGGTCCGCCCTGCTGTCCGGGGAACACGGCGCTGTTCAGCAGCTGGCTCATCATCTTCACCTGGCCCTTCGGTGTCTTCAGTCCCCACGGGTTCTCAAAGTCCTTGCCCATGAGAATGATGCCGCCACGCGGTCCGCGCAGCGTCTTGTGCGTGGTTGAGGTCACGATGTGCGCCCACTTCACGGGATTCTCCAGCAGCCCTGCGGCAATCAGACCAGCAGGGTGAGCCATGTCAATCATCAGCAGCGCGCCCACCTTGTCGGCAATCTCGCGCATGCGCTTGTAGTCCCACTCGCGGCTGTAGGCTGAGCCACCGCCGATAATCAGCTTCGGCTTGTGTTCCAATGCCAGCTGCTCCATCTCGTCGTAGTCCACACGACCCGTCTCACGGTTCAGGTTGTAGCCGATGGGGTTATACAGAATGCCGCTCGTGTTCACGTGCGAGCCATGCGAGAGGTGGCCGCCGTGATCGAGGTTCATGCCCATGAACGTGTCGCCCGGCTTCAGCACAGCCAGCAGCACGGCAGCGTTGGCCTGAGCGCCCGAGTGGGGCTGCACGTTGGCATACTCGGCGCCAAACAGTTGACACACACGGTCGATGGCCAGCTGCTCCACCTGGTCCACCACCTGGCAGCCGCCGTAGTAGCGTTTGCCGGGATAGCCCTCAGCATACTTGTTGGTCAGATAGCTGCCCATGGCCGCCATCACCTGGTCACTCACGAAGTTTTCTGATGCGATAAGCTCCATGCCCTTGAGCTGGCGCTGATGCTCGCGCTCGATGAGGTCAAACACCTCTTGGTCTTTTTTCATAACCTGAAAATGAGTTTTTGTTCTGTAAATCTGTTCTGGTTTCTATTTGGTTTGCAAAGGTACTGAAAAAATCCCGAATAACCCACTCAATCGACAATTATTTCGCTGTTTTTTTGCAGAAACAATCCTTGCCAGTACTCGGCAAATTCAAAATGATACCCACCCGATGCGTTTGCAGACTATTAACCCGAATCAGTAACCCGAATGTTACGCCTGTGTCGGTGGGGTGAGCCACCAACAGAAAAAGTTGCCCGTTTCTGCGCGTAAACCATTGCTTTGCTCTCAGAGCTCTTAGCATTGTTTTCATACATTTAAGAGTTACGTTCAAATTTTCTAAAGAATTTATGCGTAAACCTAAACTTTACGACCGTAAACCAGCACTTTGCAATCGTAAAGTGCAGGTTTATGATTCTAAACTGTATATATGCCCATGCAAAGCCCTGTTCCATATCCTCCACGTTTTTGTTTTCTTCCTGTCAAACAATAATCTTGCACTCATGTAAACCCGCCATAACAATGCAGTTCTCCCAATTTTGTGCACAATTGTGCACAGAATTTTCAATTTTAACATTTGAACCTCAAACCCGTGTGTAACGTTTGTAAAGATACGCTTTGCAATCATATACCTATGCTTTACGACAACAAAGTGTAGGTTTATTATGAAATTTTCTAGAGAATTTGTACGTAAAGGATTATGGTGTTTCTGCCAAGCAAATTTTGTAGAGAATAACTCATAGCATGGTGAGCCCCCCTTACCCCCCGGTGGGGGATTACACAGAGGAACGGAGGCAGAAAGATGCTGAAAGCATCTCCTATCAGTAACCGTAGTGTCCGAAGGACCTGCGGATAAGGGGACCGACAAGCTTTATCCCGACCCTATCGGGGTCGCCCATCTCATCGCTTGTACATCTCTGAGTATTGGGGCACTCCTTTAGAGTGCTTTTTTTTACTCCGTTTGTTTCCGGGGGGGCTCGCTTCGCTCGTACCCTCGGTTACTGAGTGGCGAAGCTTTCAGCGTCATCAATATGTGGTTCTCTGCAACCTCTGTGCCTCTGCGTGAAAAAACCAGGGCGGATTATGTAATAGCATTCGTTTTGGTTTGAAAAAGCTTTTGTCCGATAACTCCAGAGATCAAAGACCTCTTAACTTCAGATAACTCCAGTTAACTCCTGACACAAAACCAGTCGGGAAACGGATTTGTAGCAGAAAAGGGTGTAAAGCATGAAAAAGAAAGCAAAGGCGCGGGTTTTGCTGCAAACTGTAAGTGGGGTGAAAATATCTTTGTCCGGGGCATGATTTTTTTCGGGAAAAAGATGGTTGTTATGATAATATTTTATTATATTTGCACAGCAAAAACACAAGGCGCATGATTTATGTTTCGCTGCCCGAGGAGAAGAGCCGCCCGCTGGCTTTCTACCTGGCGATGGAGGAGTTTGTGGCGCGCCATGTTGACGAGGAGCATTGCTTCTTCATGTGGCAGACGGAACCCTCGGTGATTTTCGGGCGCAACCAGCTGATAGAGAACGAGGTGAACACTGCCTACTGCCGCCGTCACGGCATCAGGATGTACCGCCGCAAGAGTGGGGGCGGGTGTGTGTACTCGGACATGGGCAACGTGATGATGTCGTATGTGACAAAGGACGAGAATGTGAACTTCACGTTCAACCGCTACGTGAACATGGTGGCGCTGGTGTTGTGCAAGCTGGGCGTGGAGGCGAAGGCCACGGGCAGGAACGACATTCTGATTGACGGCCGCAAGGTGTCGGGCAACGCGTTCTACCACATACCGGGGCGCAGCATCGTGCACGGCACCATGCTCTACGACACGAACATGCGCCACATGGTGGGCAGCATTACGCCCAGCGACGAGAAACTGCTGAGCAAGGGTGTGGAGAGTGTACGCCAGCACGTGGCCCTGCTGAAGGACTACATCAGCATCGGCTTGGACGACTTCAAGCGCTTTGTGAGACAGCAGCTCTGTGTGGGTGAGCGGAGGCTGACAGAGGCCGACGTGGAGCAGATTGAGCGGAAGATGCGCGACGAGTATCTGAGCGACGCGTTCATCTACGGCAAGAACCCGCGCTACACCATTGTGCGCCGCCGCCGCATTGAGGGTGTGGGCGACTTTGAGGCGCGGATGGAGCTGAAGAACAATATTATAAAGGAGGTGAACCTGCTGGGCGACTTCTTCCTCACGGGCGACCTGGGCGCGCTGCTCCAACGGCTGAAAGGTGTGCCCCTGCAAGCGGAGGCCATCAGAGAGGCGCTGCCCGAAAGGGTGGACGACGTGGTGCACAGGCTGAGCCGCGAGCAACTGGTGGAAGTGTTGACAATAAACAATAAACAATAACCAATAACAAATAACCCTCAAATCTCAAATCTTAAACCTCAAACCTTAAATATATGGAGAACAAAAGAACATGTCTTTATGACAAACACGTGGCCCTGGGCGCGCTCATCTCGCCGTTCGGAGGCTTCGACATGCCCATTCAGTATTCCACCATCATAGACGAGCACACGGCGGTGCGTCAGGCCTGCGGCGTGTTCGACGTGAGCCACATGGGCGAGGTAACCGTGCGCGGCAAGGATGCGGAGCGCTACGTGAACCACATCTTCACCAACGACGTGACCAACGCGCCCGACGGACAGATTTTCTACGGCATGATGTGCTATCCCGACGGAGGCACCGTGGACGACCTGCTGGTGTATAAGATGGGCGTACAGGATTTCTTCCTGGTCATCAACGCCGCCAACATAGACAAGGACAGGGCGTGGATGCAGCAACAGGCAGCAGGTTTTGACATCGACCTGCAGAACCGCTCGGACAACTACGCCCAGATAGCCGTACAGGGACCAGAGGCCGAGGCTGTTGTGGAGGAGGTGCTGGGCATCGGGTGCAAGGACCTGGTGTTCTACACGGGCCGCAGGCTGTCCGCGCGTGTTGACGAGCCGGGCGGTGTGGAGACCATCATCAGCCGCACAGGCTATACGGGTGAGGACGGTTTTGAGATTTACGGCACGGCCGACTTTATTCGCGATTTGTGGGACAAACTCATGGCAAGCGGACGTTGCAAGCCCTGCGGACTGGGTTGCCGCGACACCCTGCGCTTTGAGGTGGGACTGCCGTTGTATGGCGACGAACTGAGCGCAGAGATATCGCCTGTGATGGCCGGGCTGAGCATGTTCTGTAAGTTTGACAAGCCCGAGTTCATAGGTAAGGAAGCCCTGCAACAGCAGAAGCAGGAGGGCGTGGCCCGCCGCGTCATCGGCATCGAACTGGCAGGCAAGGCCATTCCGCGCCACGGCTACCCCGTGCTGAAAGACGGACGGCAGGTGGGCGAGGTGACCACGGGCTACCACACCATCAGTACCGACAAGAGCGTGTGTATGGCACTCGTGGAAACACCCTTCGCCAAACTGGGAACCGAACTGGAGATTCAAATCAGAAAGAAGACCTTCGCAGGCGTGGTGGTGAAGAAACGGTTCTACGAGAAGAGGTATAAGAAGGAGTAAAGGAGAGAAGGAGTAAAGGAGAAAAGGAGGGGGGAGAAAAGGAAGAGCAGATAAAAAGAATCAACAAACAATAAAAACAAGAAGAATTATGGCAAAAGTAATTGAAGGACTCTATTACAGCGAGAGTCACGAGTTTGTACGCGTTGAAGGCAATTTTGGCTACATCGGCATCACCGACTATGCCCAGCATGCCCTCGGCAACATTGTCTATGTGGATATGCCCGAAGTGGATGACGAAGTGGAGGCTGGCGAGGAGTTTGGTGCCGTGGAGAGCGTCAAGGCTGCCAGCGACCTCATCTCGCCCGTCACGGGTACGGTGGTCGAGGTGAACGAGGCCCTGGAAGACGAGCCCGAACTGGTGAATAACGATGCCTTTGAGAACTGGATTATCAAGGTGGAGATGAACGACCCCTCAGAGCTCGACAACCTGATGACCGCGGCAGACTATGCTGCCTTCTGCGAGAAAGAGGGCTGAAAGACTTGGAATTGAATCTATGGTTCACACACACAGACCCACATGAATTACAAGTTCTTTCCACATACTGACGACGACATTCGCCAGATGCTCAGCGTGGCAGGCGCCGAATCGCTCGACGCACTCTACGCCGACATTCCCGAAAGCATACGCTTCCGCGGCGAATACGACTTGCCCGAGGCCCTGAGCGAGTTGGAGATACGCCAGTTCATGCAGACCCTCGGCATGCTGAACGACCAGCTAACCTGCTTTGCCGGAGCGGGTGTCTATGACCACTATTCGCCCTCCGTGGTGCAGAACATCGTGCAGCGGTCGGAGTTCCTCACAAGTTACACGCCTTATCAGGCCGAAATATCGCAGGGCACGCTGCACTACATCTTCGAGTTCCAGAGCATGATGGCCGAACTGACCGGCATGGATGTGGCCAACGCGTCGATGTACGATGGTGCCACGGCCACCGCCGAGGCTGTGATGATGGCTGTGGCGGCAGGCAAGAAGGTGAACCGTGTGCTTGTGAGCGAAACCGTTGACCCGAAGATTCGCCGCGTGGTGGACACCTACGCCCGTTATCAGGGCATAGACATTCAGACCATCAGGCAAAGCGAGGGCACAACAGACCGCGCCCACATGCAGCAGTTGCTCGACGAGGGCGGCGTGGCTGGCGTGGTGGTGCAGATGCCCAACTACTACGGCATCGTGGAGGATTTCAGCGGCTTTGCCGACGACATCCACAACCACAAGGCGCTGTTCATCATCAACAGCGTGGCTGCCGACCTGGCTGTGCTCAAGACCCCGAAAGAGTGGGGTGCCGACATTGCCGTCGGCGACGGGCAGAGCCTGGGCATGCCCATGTCGTTTGGAGGCCCCGGCGTGGGCTATATGTGCTGCACAGACAAGCTCATCCGCAAGATGCCAGGGCGCATCGTAGGCATGACGCGCGACAACCGCGGCAACCGCGCCTTTGTGCTCACCCTGCAGGCGCGCGAACAACACATACGCCGACAGAAGGCCACCAGCAACATCTGCTCGAACCAAAGTCTCATGGCGCTCTACGCCACCATCTATTTGGCACTCATGGGCAAACAGGGATTGAAAGAGGCTGCCGAGCTTTCCTACGCCGGCGCCCACTATCTGATGGACCGTCTCGTGGCTTCAGGCAAGTTCCGCCTGACTTACAATCAGCCTTTCTTCAACGAGTTCTGCGTCACCTCCGACGACGATGTTGACTTGTTGTTGCGCACGAGTCTTGAATACGGCTATCTGGCTGGCGTGAAGATTGACCAGCACACCCTTATGCTGGCCGTTACCGAGAAACGCAGCAAGGAGGATATTGACGAACTGGTAGAAATCTTAACCAAGGAGGAACAGCACCATGAATAACAAGCTTTACGGACAACTGATTTTCGAGTTGTCGCATCCTGGACGACGCGGCTACTCGTTGCCCCGCAACAACTTTGAGGATTACACCACCGGACAGCTGCCCCAGAACCTGCGACGTGCGGAAGACGCGGAACTGCCCGAGTGCGACGAACTCACCGTGGTGCGCCACTACACCAACCACAGCGCCAACAACTTCGGCGTGAACAACGGTTTCTATCCCCTGGGCAGCTGCACCATGAAGTACAACCCCGTGATTGACGAGGAGGTGGCCGCCATGAACGAGTTCGCCTCGCTTCATCCCCTGCAGCCTGCCGACACGTGTCAGGGAGCGCTTGAGGTGTACTACAGCATACAGGAGTTGCTCTCCGAACTGACAGGACTGAGCGAGTTCACGCTCAATCCCTGTGCCGGAGCGCACGGCGAGTTGACAGGACTCATGGTCATACGTGCTTACCACAACAGCCGTAACGACGCGCTGCGCACCAAGGTGGTGATTCCCGACTCGGCCCACGGCACCAATCCCGCCTCGGCGGCCGTCTGTGGGCTGGAGGTGTTGGAGGTGAAAAGCACTTCCGAAGGTTTGGTTGACCTTGACGACCTGAAGCGTCTTGTGGAGGCCGAAGGGCCCAACATCGCCGCCATGATGATGACCAACCCCAACACGCTCGGACTGTTTGAGAAGGATATTCCCGAGATTGCCAGCATGATTCATGCCTGCGGCGGACTGATGTACTACGACGGGGCCAACCTCAACCCCATGCTCGGCGTTTGCCGTCCGGGCGACATGGGCTTCGACGTGATGCACATCAACCTGCACAAGACCTTTGCAACTCCTCACGGCGGCGGAGGCCCAGGCTCTGGACCCATCGGCGTGCGCGAAGGCCTGGAACCGTTCCTGCCCACACCGCGCGTGGTGGCCGACCAGGCCAACGGCATGTTGCATGTGGAGACGGGCGAATACGAACAGACCCTCGGCAGCATCGGTCAGTTCTTCGGCAACTTCGCCGTGGTGCTGCGTGCATACGCTTACATTCTTTCACTCGGGCGCGAGAACATCAAGATGGTGGGACCGTTGGCAACACTCAACGCCAACTACATCAAGGAACAGTTGAAGGATGACTTCAAACTGCCCATCGACGGACTTTGCATGCACGAGTTTGTGTTCGACGGACTGGCCGACAAGTCCACGGGTGTCACCACGATGGATGTGGCCAAGCGGCTGCTGGACTACGGCTATCATGCGCCGACCATCTATTTCCCCCTGCTGTTCCACGAGAGCCTCATGATTGAGCCTACCGAGAACGAGAGCAAGGAAACCATCGACGCGTTCATCAGCGTGATGCGCACCATTGCCCAGGAAGCACGCGAGAACCCCGACGTGGTGAAGGGCGCGCCCCACAACACACCCATCGGACGTGTGGACGACGTGCTCGCCGCCAAGCATCCCATTGTCACCTACAAACAGATGAAAAATGACCAGAACTGACCTCATCGTTATCGGCGCAGGCCCCGGAGGCTATCGTGCGGCATCCTTTGCCGCCATCCACGGGTTGAAGGTTGTGGTGTTTGAACCTGCACAGCTTGGAGGCACCTGCCTTAACCGCGGCTGCATACCCACCAAGGCGCTGGCCCGTAATGCAGAGGTGGTGCAGACGCTCCATGAGGCTGAGGCTTATGGGCTCGACGGACTGCACTACAGCCTCGATTTCAAGCGTGTCATGACCCGCAAGGAACAGGTGGTGGCTTCGTTGCGCAGCGGTATTGAGACGCTGCTCTCAAACCCCAACATCACCCTTGTGCGACAAGCTGCACACTTCAAAGACAGCCATACCGTGGCCGACGACGAAGGCAACGAATACACAGCCCCGCACATCATCGTGGCCACAGGCTCGGAACCCAAGCAGTTGCGACTGGAGCACTACGACGAGGGTGCTGCTATTCAGTCTGACGAGTTGCTCAGCATGGACACCCTGCCGGGCAGTTTGTGCATCGTTGGGGCAGGCGTCATCGGCATGGAGTTTGCCAGCATTCTGAGTGCTTTTGGTGTGGAGGTCATCGTGGTGGAGTTCCTCAAGGAATGTCTGCCTGCCCTCGACAGCGATATTGCCAAACGGTTGCGCAAGACACTCGAACGCCGTGGCGTGAGTTTCATCATGCAGGCAGCCGTCAACTCCATCACCTTCGTTCCCGATTCTGGCGAAGAGCCTTTGCGCCGTGTCACCTACACCCGCAAGGGCAGGGAAGAAACGGTTGAGGCCGACATGGTGCTCATGGCCGTGGGGCGCACACCGCGCATCAGTCCCGACTTTGCCTGTGCAGGATTTGAGTACGACCAGCGTAGCGGCATTCACGTGGACGAGCATTTCCAGACCACCGTGCCTGGCATCTATGCTGTGGGCGACGTCAATGGCCGACACATGCTTGCCCATGCCGCCGAGATGCAGGCCCTCTATGTGGTGGGCAGCATCCTCAAACAACGCTGTGCGGAGGCCGAGAAAAAGGGTGGGAAAGCGGCGCCCGAACAGTTGCAGGCACCTTCCGACAAACTATTGTGCGCCATGAACAGCGTTGAGGAACTCAGCCGTGAGGTGATTCCCGCAGCCATCTTCACCTATCCCGAGGCAGCCTGCGTGGGACTCTCTGAAGACCAATGCCGCGAGCAGGGCATCACCTACTCGTGCCGCAAGAGTTTCTACCGCGCCAACGGTAAGGCCCTGGCCATGAACGAGTCTGAGGGGATGCTCAAACTTCTTGCTGATGCTGACGACCGCATCATCGGTTGCCACGTCTTCGGGGCACATGCCGCCGACCTTGTGCAGGAAGTAAGTGTGCTCATCTGCCGACAGACCACCGTCAGCCAACTGCGCCACATGGTGCACATCCATCCCACGCTCAGCGAGGTGCTTCTTGCCGCCGCGGAGATGTAAGATTTCAAAGCCGATGAGGTGGACGGTATTATCAGACAACAGGAGTATTGACAGCCGGCTTGAAACAGAGCATGGGCTGTCAATCCTGTTTGAGACAGAACACCATCGAGTCTTGCTCGATACAGGAGCCAGCGATGTCTTTATCCGTAATGCGGAGCGTATGGGTGTTGACTTGAGTGGGGTTGACTGTGTGTTCATCTCTCACGGGCACAACGACCATGCGGGCGGGCTGAGTCACCTTCTGAACATCAACAATCGGGCCAAGATTGTTGTTTCGCCTGATGCCCTCACCGGCAGGTTTTATTCAAAGCGTGGAGGCCTGCATAGCATTACGACAGAGTGGCCAAGGTATATGCAAGACAGATTGCTGCTTGTAAATGAAACGAGGGAGATTGCCGACGGCATTCATGTCATTGCCCGCATCCCGCTGGTTCGCCCGATGCCCAAGGGAAACCAGAATCTCTTTGTACAAGACGCCAACGGGGATTATGTCCACGACGATTTCCGTCACGAACTGGCACTATATGCCGACGGTTTCTTGTTCACGGGTTGTGCGCATAGTGGTATTGAAAACATTCTTGCGGCTTGTCCAGGGCCTGTCAATACCGTTGTGGGCGGATTCCATCTTCTTGACGGGTATGAGTCTGATCAGGAATTAACGGAATTGGCGCAAAGACTGAAAGCCAATTACCCCAATACGCAGTTTTATACCAGCCATTGCACGGGCGATGGTGTGTTTGAGGTGATGCGGATAGTGATGAATGAGCAGATTCAGCAATTCAAATGCGGAAAGCACAAAGGAGGAATTCTGCTGTTGCCTTTAAGGTCTGAAGAAATCATCGCTTTCAAAGAAGAGATGCAAGAGGCGTTCCAATATGGTTTCGAAGCCTACAACAAAGAAGGTGGCGAAAGCACCAACCAATGGCAGGTGTTGCCTGACCTGGATTTCTACCAGTCGTTGGAGGCACAAGGTGCTGAGGCTTACGAGGCCATCAACGAGAACGGCCAGCGGGTGGGTGGTGCCATCCTGTCGATAAGCAAGGCAGACCGTCTTGGCGAACTCGCTTTCCTTTATGTAAAGGTGGGTGTTCAGAGCAAAGGCATCGGCCAGGCCATCTGGAAAACCATAGAGTCCATGCACCCGGAGATAAAAGTGTGGGAAACCTGCACCCCGTATTTCGACCGACGCAACATACACTTCTACATCAACCGCTGTGGTTTCCATGCCGTGGAGTTCTTTAACGAACATTATCCAGACCCAAATATGCCTGAGCAGTTTGACCAGGAAGACGGACTCTTCAAATTTGAAAAGAGGTTGTAAGAAATAAGGGATGAGGAATGAGAAATTGTAAATTTTTGGAGCAGCGAACGCCAACATGCTTGCATGATTGGCTGAGTCGCGACAAAAATCAACGAAGTTAATTCTCAATTCTCAATAATCTATTTGCATACAGAGATGAAAAAAATAATGATATGGATTGGGGCACTTGTGTTGGGTGTCATTTTGGGAGTGTTGGGCATTCATTGGCTTGACCGTCTGATGGAGTTTGTGGCAACAGTCTATACGCGACTGTTCCAACTGTTGGCGGTGCCTACCATCGTGCTGGCTGTGATAACAACGTTTGCCACGTTTGGCTCAAAGGGTTCTGGCAAGATTTTCGGGCGTACCTTAATATACACGTTTCTGACCACCGTAGCCGCTGCTGCTGTAGGAGCTTTGCTGTATGTGGTGGTGGCGCCTTCTTCGCTCCCCGAAGGGAGCACAATGGCTGTAGAAGCCCCCTCGGGGGCAGTAGGGGGAACTTCCTACTACGAGCACATTCTCTCTGTGATTCCCAACAACATCATCAAGCCTTTGCTCGAGGGCAATGTGCTCTCGCTGTTGTTGATAGCCTTTGCTGTAGGCATTGGACTATCCAAACTGCCTGAATCGGAAAACAAGGCCGTGGTGGTGAAAGGTTTGTCAGGACTGCAAGACCTGCTCTTTGTGCTGATTCGTGGACTTATTTGGACGCTTCCCCTGGGCATCGTGGCCTTCTCTGCCCAGTTGTCGGCACAGGTCAGCGCAGGAGTAGTGGCCGGTTCCATAGGCAAGTATGTGGCAGTTGTGCTGGGTGGCAACGTCATTCAGTTCTTTGTTGTTCTCCCTCTGTTCCTTTTGGCTCGCGGTATGAATCCCATCCATGTGCTGGGGCGTATGATGCCCGCCGTGTTGATGGCACTTTTCACCAAGAGCAGCGCCGCCACGTTGCCCGTCACCATGCAGAGTGCAGAAAAACGCCTCGGTGTGCGCAAAGACATCGCCCGTTTTGTGTTGCCCGTCTGCACAACCATCAACATGAACGGCTGTGCGGCCTTCATACTCGTCACCTCGCTCTTTGTGATGCAGAATGGCGGAACGCCCATCACCCTCAGCACAATACTGCTGTGGATACTCATCTCCGTCGTCTCGGCCATCGGCAATGCCGGAGTGCCCATGGGTTGTTTCTTCCTGACGCTCTCGCTGATGTCGGGCATCGGAGCACCTGTAGCCATCCTTGGCATCATCCTGCCCATCTACACCATCATCGATATGGTGGAAACAGCCGAAAACGTATGGTCTGATTCCTGCGTCTGTGCTATGGTCGACCACGATTTGCGGTAAATCTCAAATCAATAGTTGTCCCCCTGCCCCCTGAGTGGGGTATGGGGGATTCTTTTTATATATATACGCTTTGTTTTGCTAAATATCCGCTTTGTTTCAACAAACATACGCTTTACGAACGTAAAGTGCAGGTTTACGTTCAAATTCTCTAGAGAATTTATTCGCAAAGTGCAGGTTTGTCTCCTCGGGGTATCAGAACTGTTTCCCCAGATGGCATTTTGGGTGGAGAAGCAGGGTGTGCGGATGCGGAGAGAATGAGAAAAATGCCAAAAAATTTGGAAGATAAGTAAGAAAGTATTATCTTTGCAGAAAGAAAAACAGAAAAAAGAAATATGGGCCGTATCGGTTAGATCGGGATACTCATCAAATAATCAGAAAAACCGAGGTCGCTTCTTTTGCTGATGGCGGGCCACATCCTTGGCAACAGGGACAGCTATATGCCGGTGGATTACAAAGGCTTAGGGCACTCAACTCTTCTTATACTCGGAGTTTTCATCACAATCACGGTACGGCCTCTTTTTTTTGCCCTCCTGCCCGTAATGGAAAAGGGAACCCATAATCCTCCCCAAGGGAGGGTGATTTATATTGTAAGGAACCCATCCCCAGCCCTCCAAGGGAGGGTGATATAATAGTAAATCTGTAAATTGTAAATCCGTAAATCTTTTTATGTTTTCTGGCATTATTGAAGAATTTGCGACTGTTGTCGCCATCAGGAAGTATCAGGAGAATATTGACTTCACGCTGACGTGCTCGTTTACGGGCGAGTTGAAAATTGACCAAAGCGTGGCTCACAACGGCGTGTGCCTGACGGTGGTGAGCATCGAGGGCAACGAGTATGTGGTGACAGCTATGAAAGAGACGCTGCTGCGCTCCAATCTGGGCCTGCTCAAGGTGGGCGACAAGGTGAACGTGGAGCGGTCTATGTTGATGAACGGCAGGCTTGACGGCCACATAGTGCAGGGCCATGTGGATATGACGGCCCGTTGTGTGGCTATGGCTGATGCCGACGGCAGCACGTACTTCACGTTCGAGTATGCATACGACCCTGTGATGGCGCGTCGCGGCTATTTCACAGTAGATAAGGGCAGCGTGACGGTAAATGGTGTTTCGCTTACCGTTTGCAACCCAACGGAGAATTCGTTCGAGGTGGCCATCATCCCCTACACGATGGAGCATACTAACTTCTGCGACATCCGTGTGGGCTCGGTGGTGAACCTGGAGTTCGACATCCTGGGCAAATACATCGCCAGGCTGCAGGAACTGAAATAAATGTTAATGAGCAGAGCGGTTGTCGGCAAAACAGCCGCTTTTTTCTACTAAACGCGTAGGGAAATAGATTTCATTTTCACGTTTGGCGGTTTTTTCTTACTTTTGCATAACATAGATTGTATAAACCAGCATATAAAGAATGAGAAAGACAGTACTGATATTTGTGCTGATGCTGACGGGCATTGGCATCGGAAACGCACAAGAGCCGGCAAAAGAGGCTGCACAAGAGCCCGCAAAGACGGCAAAGGCCTGGACGCTGAGCGACTGCATAGAGTATGCGCTGAAGAACAACATACAACTGCAGAAGACACGCATCAGCCGGTTGTCAGCCGAACAGGACGTGCTGCAGAGTGAAGCAGCCCTGCTGCCCACGCTCAACGCCAACACCAGCCAGAACCTGACTTACCGTCCCTGGGTGGCCAGCGGCATGAGCACCGTGTCCAACGGCTATGTGCAGTCGAGTGTTGACAAGGTCTATTACAGCGGCAACTACGGACTGAACATGAACTGGACGGTGTGGAACGGCAACCAGAACCGCAACGCCATTCTTCAGAACAAACTCGCACGGCAGCAGGCTGAACTCGACTCGGCCATCACCGCCAACAATATTCAGGAGCAGATAGCCCAGTTGTACGTGCAGATTCTCTATAGCAACGAAGCCATCCGTGTGAGCAAGGAAAGCCTGGCCACGAGCATGAAAAACGAGGAGCGCGGTAGCGAGATGGTGAAGGTGGGCAAGATGTCGAAGGCCGACCTGGCACAGCTTACTGCCCAAAGGGCTCAGGACGAATACAACGTGGTGGCTGCCGAGAGTAACGAGCTGAACTACAAGCGCCAGTTGAAACAACTGCTGCAAATTACTGACAACGTGGACTTTGAGGTGGCTGTTCCTGAAACCACCGACGCACAAGCCCTGGCAGAGATTCCCTCCATGCAGAGCGTTTATGAGGCAGCTTTGGAAAACCGTCCTGAGATACAGAACACCAAGCTCAACATTCAGAACAGCGAACTCAGCATGAAGATTGCAAAGGCCGGCAAACTGCCCACCGTGGGCGTGAGCGCGTCGGCCTCGACCAACACGACCACCATGAGCAGCACATCGTGGGGCGAGCAGTCGAAAAACAATTTCAATATGGGTGCGGGCGTGACGCTGAGCATCCCGCTCATCGACGGACGCAAGACAAAAACTGCCATCAGCAAAGCTACGCTGCAGCGCGAGTCGGCCCTGCTCGACCTGCGCGACCAGCAGACAACGCTCTACAGCAACATAGAGAACTACTGGCTGCAGGCCCTGAACAACCAGAACAAATACAAGGCAGCGCGCATCAGCGTGCAGAGCGAGCAGGCAAGCTATCATCTGCTGAGCGAGCAGTTCCGCCTGGGACTGAAGAACATCATCGAGCTGATGACCGGCAAGGACAAACTGCTCAGCGCTCAGCAGAACGAGCTGCAAAGCAAATACCTCACCATTCTCAACCTGCAGATGCTGAAGTTCTACCAGGGAGAGAAGTTGAGTTTGTAGGTTTAGGAAAAAAAAAAGGAATAAATATGAAGAAAAACAAGAAATTATGGATAGCTGTGGCAGCAGCCGTAGCTGTGGCCCTCTTAGCAGTCTTTCTGCTTTCGGGAAAAAAGAAAAAGGAGGAAGTGACGTTTGAGACCGCTGTGGTGAAGTCGTCGGACATTCACAATAGCATCACCGCCACAGGCACCATCGAGCCCGTGACCAGCGTCACCGTGGGTACGCAAGTGTCGGGTATCGTCAGCCGACTCTATGTTGATTACAACAGCATCGTGAAAAAGGGGCAGGTGATTGCCGAGCTCGACAAGACCAACCTGATGAGCGAGCTCAACACCGCCAAGGCCAACCTCTCGAGCGCTCAGAGCTCGATGAACTACCAGCTGGCCAACTTCAACAGGTATAAGACGCTCTACAACAAGGGCCTCGTGAGCGCCGACGAGTATGAGAGTGCACGCCTGAGCTACCAGCAGGCCAAAGATCAGGTGGCACAGTCGCGCGAGACCGTGAAGCGAGCACAGACTAACCTGGGCTACGCCACCATCACGTCGCCCATCGACGGCGTGGTGCTCTCGAAGGCTGTGGAGGAAGGACAGACCGTTGCCGCCAGCTTCAACACTCCCGAGCTGTTTGTCATCGCCAAAGACCTGACCGACATGCGTGTGATAGCCAACATCGACGAGGCTGACATCGGCGGCGTGAAGCAAGGCCAGCGCGTCACATTCACCGTCGACGCCTTCCCCGACGACTCGTTCGAGGGACACGTTACGCAGGTGCGACAGCAGGCAACCACCGAGAGCAATGTGGTGACCTACGAGGTGGTCATCTCGGCGCGCAACAACGACCTGAAGCTGAAGCCGGGACTCACAGCCAACGTCACCATCTTCACCCTCGAGCGCAACAATGTGCTGGCTGTGCCCGCCAAAGCGCTCCGGTTCATGCCCAACGCGGCCATCCTGAAGAAGGACCAGAAGATTGAGGACTGCGAGGCAAAGGCTAAGGTGTGGACGCTGGAGGGCAACACCTTCAAGGCCCACAAGGTGGAGACGGGCATCAGCAACGGCTCGATGACCGAAATCACCAGCGGACTGAAGGAAGGCACCGAAGTGTTGGTGGACTTCAAGATTAGTGGTGGCGACATGCCCCAGATGAACAGCGAGGGCGGCAATCCCTTTATGCCAAGACCAGGCAACCGCGGCAACCGTGGCAGCGGCGGCAATAGTGCTGGAGGCAACGCTGGTGGCGGCAGTAACAATAACCAACAACAGGGCCCGCGGCCTAATTGATTATGGAAAGAAAATGCGTCATTGAGCTGCAAAACGTGAAACGCTACTTTCAGGTGGGCAGCGAAACTGTGAAAGCCCTCCGGGGCGTCAGCTTCAAAATCTACGAGGGCGAGTTTGTCACCATCCAGGGCACCTCGGGCTCGGGCAAGTCAACCCTGCTCAACCAGTTGGGTTGTCTTGATACGCCCACCAGTGGCGAGTATTTCCTCGACGGCATCCCCGTGCGCACGATGTCCAAAAACCAGCGCGCACACCTGCGCAACCGGAAGATTGGATTCGTGTTTCAGAACTACAACCTGCTGGCTAAGACCACTGCTGTGGAGAATGTGGAGCTGCCCTTGATGTATAACAATGAGTACAGCGCCAAAGAGCGGCGCGAGGCTGCCATCAAGGCCCTGCAGGCCGTAGGCCTCGGCGACCGCCTCTACCACAAGAGCAACCAAATGTCCGGCGGTCAGATGCAGCGAGTGGCCATAGCCCGCGCGCTGGTCAACAATCCGGCCGTGCTGCTGGCCGACGAGGCAACGGGTAACCTCGACACGCGCACATCGTTCGAGATGCTCGTGCTCTTCCAGGAGCTCTACCATAAGGGCCACACCATCATCTTCGTGACCCACAACCCCGAGATTGCCGAATACAGCAGCCGCAACATCAACCTGCGCGACGGCAAGATTCGCGAGGACACCATCAACACCAACATCAAGTCGGCTGCCGAAGCACTGGCCGCTATGCCTGTGGTGCAGGATGAGTGAGGAGAGAAAAGAGGAGAGAGGAGAGAGAATAGCTCAAAGTTCAAAGTTCCTTGAGCAAAGCGAAAAAAAGAGGTATCTCGATAATAGTAAAATTGTGAAATAGTAAAATTGTCAAATAGTATAATTCGTAAATAGTAAATAGTAAATCCGTAAATAACACAAGGTGAATATACTCAATCTATTTAAAGTAAGCCTGCGGGCTGTGGCCAGCAACAAGATGCGCTCGTTTCTCTCTATGCTGGGCATCATCATGGGTGTGGCCGCCGTCATCATCATGATGTCGATAGGACAAGGCTCGAAGGAGAGCATCCGCAAGGAACTGTCAACCATGGGTACCAACCTGCTCACCATACGGCCAGGTGCCGACATGCGTGGCGGTGTGCGTCAAGACCCGTCGAGCATGCAGACGCTGAAGATGGCCGACTATGAGAGCATTCTTGCCAACAAGAAGTTTGTTACCAAGGTGTCGCCCGAGGTGACGGCCAGCGGTCAGGTGATTTATGGCAACAACAACACCAATACCTCGATGTATGGTGAGAGTACCGACTACCTGGACATCAAGCAATGGGAGGTGGAGGACGGCGAGTGCTTCACCGACGAGGACATCAAGAAAGCCGCCAAAGTGGTGGTGGTTGGTAAGACCATCGTGGATGAGCTCTTCGGCAAGGGCACCGACCCCATAGGCAAGACCATTCGCTTCAAGAGCATTCCCATGCGTATTGTGGGTGTGCTGAAGTCCAAGGGCTACAACTCGTGGGGAATGGACCAGGACAATGTGATGATTGCTCCTTACACCACCGTCATGAAACGCATAGCCGCGCAGACCTACTTCTCGAGCATCGTCTGCTCGGCTGTAACCGAGGAGATGAGCGACGCGGCCATTGAGGAACTCACGCAGATTCTGCGCGAGAACCACAAGCTGAAAGGCGAGGCCGATGACGACTTCACCATCCGCTCGCAGGCAGAGATGATGGAGACAATGTCGAGCACTATGGACACGGTGACCATCATCCTTGTGGTGGCTGCGGCATTCTCGCTGCTCGTGGCTGGTATCGGCATTATGAACATCATGCTCGTGAGCGTCACGGAGCGTACCAAGGAGATTGGTCTGCGAATGGCTGTGGGAGCCACTGGGCTGGTCATTTCGCTACAGTTCCTCATCGAGTCGGTGCTCATAAGTCTCACCGGCGGCCTATTAGGGGTCTTTGTGGGCTGTTGTGTGAGTGAGTTTCTTGTACCCATGTTTGGAATGCCCAGTAGTGTGCCTGCGTGGAGCATCTACGTGTCGTTCCTCGTTTGTGTATGCATAGGTGTGCTGTTTGGCTACATCCCCGCCCAGAAAGCAGCCAACATGGATCCCATTGAAGCCATCCGACATGAATAGACGCCCATCATATATGCTTCACGTATGTGTGTGGATTGCACTCTATTTCATCTCTGCGTTGCCTTTCCACCATAGCGTGCCCCTTAGTCTTGTCCGTTTCGTGGAGGCTGGGGTGTTGACGTCCATGCTGATGCTGGTGTTCTACACCAACTACTTTTGGCTCATACCCAAGAAGTATGTAGAGGGCAACCACCGCCTTTTCTGGATAGTAAACATTGTGCTCATCTTGACGGTGGGCATTGCTGAGCATTTCTTTCTGTGGAAGATGTATCTGGTGATGGACGAGGAGTTTAGGGCCAACCCTGATTCCTCTGTCAAAATGAATTTGGTCTACATTTTTCGCAACCTTTTCAACCTGTCGATGGCTGCTGCAATCGCATTGACCATTGTGCTTTCCGAACAATGGCACGAAAGTCTCGATGCAAAGCTGAATGCTGAGGCAGAAGCCAAAGAGGCTGAACTGAAGAACCTGCGCTCGCAAATCAATCCGCACTTTTTGTTGAACACGTTGAATAATATTTACGCACTTACTGCGTTTGATAAAGAGAAGGCACAAGAAGCCATTCAGGAGCTCAGCAAGCTGCTGCGCCACATGCTCTACGACAATCAGCAGCCGCTCGTCAGCCTCTCACAGGAGGTGCAGTTCATGGAGAATTACGTCAACCTGATGAAGCTTCGCCTGCCCGCGAATGTAGATGTGAAGTTCAGCGCCCATTGCGACTCACCCGACGTGCCGGTGGCTCCGCTCATCTTCATCTCGCTGGTAGAGAATGCCTTCAAGCATGGCGTTAGTTCCACAGAGCCCAGTTTCATCGACATACAGCTAAGCTCTGATGACCAGCGCATCGTGTGCGACATAGAAAATTCTAATTTCCCGAAAGACGCACAGGACAGAAGTGGCCACGGAATCGGTCTGCAGCAGGTGGAACGACGGTTGGCTCTTGTCTATCCTCAGCGTTACCAATGGACCAAAGGCGTTTCCGAAGACGGAAAGAAATACCGCTCAAGAATTGAAATACAGAGATAGGAGAGAAGGAGCATATCTCGTCCCCCCGTACCCCCAGAATTGCAAATTATCAAATTGTAAATACCTATGATTATCACTTGTGCCATTATCGACGACGAGCCGTTGGCTGCGGCCCTGCTCGAGAGTTATGCCAAGAAAGTGCCTTTTCTCAAGCTGCAAGGCTCTTTCAATAGTGCCGTTGCTGCCATGCGACAGCTGCGCGACAATCCTGTAGATTTGATTTTCCTCGACATTCAGATGCCTGAGCTCAGCGGACTGGAGTTCGCCAGGATTCTGCCTGCACGCACCAAGGTGATTTTCACCACCGCATTCAGTCAGTATGCCATCGACGGCTATAAAGTCAACGCCATTGGCTATATGCTCAAGCCCATCGCATTCGAGGAGTTCAAGGAAGTTTGCAACAAGGCCCTGAAACTGTTCACAAGTGATGAACAGTCGGCGGATGCTGCCAATGCGGGAACAAGAATCGGGCAAGACCGTTTCCTGTTCCTCAAGAGCGAGTACAAACTCATGCGCATCAACCTCGACGACATCACCTACATCGAGGGCGTCAAAGACTACGTCAAAGTCTATCTCGACAATGGCAAGAAACCCGTCATGTCGCTCATGAGCATGAAGAAACTCGAGGAGCATCTGCCCACCCCCGAGTTTATGCGAACACACCGCTCCTTCATCGTCCACATGAGCAAAGTACGCGTCGTCGACCACCAGCGCATCTCCTTCGACAACATCCTCATTCCCATCTCAGACAGTTACAAGGACGACGTACAGGCATTCCTCGACAGCCACACCGTGCTATAGCGCCCTAATTGCATCATTTACATAAACAAAGCATAGGTTTACGCATAAATTCTCTAGAGAATTTGAACGTAAACCTATGCTTTGTTCTTATAGTTCCAAAAACAGAGTTTCTGCTTTACTCCTTTACTACATTACTCCTTTACTTCTATACTCCCAGACAGAAGTCTTCTTTATTCATACACTTCCTCGATGCCGTATTCGCCTTCGTCGCGCTCGGCTGCGCAGGGGTTGAAGTCGTCGGGCACTTCGAACTTGGCTTCGGGGTCGTAGTTGAGCAGTTTGTCGGCAAACACTTTCTGCATGTAGTAGGCCCAGATGGGGAGGGCCATGGTGGCTCCTTGTCCCATGCGTGTGGAGTCGAAGTGTATGTCGCGGTCCTCGCCGCCCACCCAGCAGCCGGTGACGAGCTCGGGTGTGAATCCCATGAACCATGCGTCGCTGTTGCGGTTGGTTGTTCCGGTCTTGGCTCCCATCTCGCAGGTGACGTTGTATTTTGAGCGCATGCGCTGGGCTGTGCCGTGCTCGACGACTCCCTTGAGCATGTCGAGCATCTTGAGTGCGCTCTGCTCGCTGATGACTTCGTTCATGCGTGGCTGGAAGTTGACGATGACGTTGCCCTCGTGGTCTTCGATGCGGGATACGAACATGGGTGCGCAGTGGATGCCGTGGTTGGCGAAGGTGGTGTAGGCGCTGACCATTTCGCCCACAGAAATGTCACAGGGGCCGAGGCAGAGTGCCATGGACGCGTGTATGTCGGGCGAGGTGATGCCAAACTCGCGGAGTATGCGGACGAAGTCCTGGGTGTTGAGCTTGCTCATGAGGTAGGCGGATATCCAGTTGTTGGACTGGGCGAGTCCCCATTTCAGCGTCACGTTCTGCCCGTAGCGGCTGCGGCTGCCGTTGCGCGGTGTCCAGGGCTTGCCTGCCACGCGGTAGGTGCGCTGCACGTTGGGGGCGTAGTCGCAGGGCGACATGCCGTTTTCCATGGCGAGCGAGTAGAGGAATGGCTTGATGGTGGAGCCCACTTGCCGACGTCCGAGCATGGCCATGTCGTACATGAAGTGGGTATAGTCCAATCCGCCCACGTAGGCTTTCACGGCTCCTGTCTTCGGGTCCATGCTCATGAGTCCTGAGCGCAGGAACGACTTGTAGTAGCGTATGGAGTCCATGGGCGACATGATGGTGTCGAGGTCGCCGTGGTAGGTGAACACGGTCATCTCTATGGGCTTCTGGAATGCTTCTTTGATTTGCTCCTCGGTCTTTCCTGCGGCTTTCATGGCACGGTAGCGTTCGCTTTGCACCATGGAGCGGTTCATGATCTGGCGCACCTGCTCTTTGGTGAGTGCGTTGGTGAAGGGTGCGTTGGGCTTGCGGCGGTTTTCCTTGAAGAATTCGGGTTGCAGGAACTTGGCCACGTGCTTATAGACGGCTTCCTCGGCATACTGCTGCATGCGTGTGTCGATGGTGGTGTAGATTTTCAGGCCGTCGGTGTAGATGTTGTAGTGCTCGCCGTTTTTCTTCTTGTTCTTGTTGCACCATCCGTATAGCGGGTCGTTCACCCAGGCGGTGGAGTCGACCGAATACTGGCCTTTGTTCCACGATGGATAGTCGCTTGGCGACGGTTTCTTTGCCATCATGTATTTGCGCAGGAACTCGCGCAGGTAGGTGGCAGTGCCGTCCTTATGGTCGGTCTGGCGGAAGTTGAGTTTGATGGGCTCGTCTTTGCACAGCAGGTATTCTCCACGGGTAATCTTGCGGTGCTTGTACATCTGTTGGAGCACCACATCCCTGCGCTCTCGGCAACGGTCGGGATGGCGCACGGGATTGAACAGCGACGGGTTTTTGCAAAGGCCTATCAATGTGGCCGACTCGTTGAGGTTCAGGTCTTTGGGCTCTTTATTATAATAGGTATTAGAGGCTGTCTTGATGCCCACGGCGTTGTGCAGGAAATCAAAGTAATTGAGATACATGGTGATGATTTCCTCCTTGGTGTAGTTGCGCTCCAGCTTGATGGCTATCACCCATTCGATGGGCTTCTGCAGAAGTCGCTCCAGGGTGCTGTGGGCTTTTTCTGAATAGAGCTGCTTGGCCAGCTGCTGGGTGAGTGTGGAGCCTCCGCCCGCACTTGCTTTTCCCATGATGCCGCGCTTCACGATGGCGCGTCCCAGGGCTTTGAAGTCGATGCCCGAATGCTCGTAGAATCGTTCGTCCTCGGTGGCCACGAGCGCCTTCACCAAGTGAGGCGATAGACTTTTGTAATCCACCATGATTCGGTTCTCACGGTTGAAGTTCCAGGTGCCCATCACCTTGCCGTCGGCCGAGTACACTTGGGATGCCGAGCGGCTGATGGGGTTTTGCAAATCCTCAACGGGGGGCATATAACCAATCCATCCGAACCAAATGGCAATGAATCCTAACAAGATGATGCCCACGACGGAAGCCATGGCTATCCAAAGAAAGCGAATGAATTTTCTTCTCATGACAGAAAAACTGGTTTTACGGTGCAAAGATACGATTAAGTGAGCAAAAAAGAAAGAGAAAAAAAAGATTTTTTCAGTTTTTCTTTTTCGAACGTGAGTATTCTATGTAAAGATAAGAAAAAACTGAGTATGTGGGTGCAAAGAAAGATGTTTTTCTTCTTTTTTGTTCATAAGAACGCCTTTCGGATGCGTCAGCGTAACAAATATGAAAGAACATGAAACATTTCGCAAAGGCTTTTCATGCCAAAAGAGTTATCTTTGCAAAATGAAAAGGAGTAAAGGAGTAAAGGAGTAAAGAAGAAAAGGAGTAAAGGAGTAAAGGAGAAAAGGAGAAAAGGAGAAGTTCCTTGAGCGAAGCGAAAAAAGGAGCATATCTCGTACCCCCGTACCTCCGTACCTCCCCAAAATTGTAAATTGTAAATACTTAAATTGTAAATCATTAAAATTATTATGAAAAGAATTCTAACCAGCATTCTGTTTCTCTTGGCTGTCATCACGGCCAATGCGCAGAATCCTTACCTGCCTTTGTGGGAGCATCTGCCCGACGGCGAGCCCCGCGTATTTGAAGACCCCGACAATCCCGGGAAGTATCGTGCCTATATCATCGGTTCGCACGACATTACCTACTCTGCCTATTGCGGCAACGACATCCGCATGTGGTCGGCACCCGTGGAGAATCTCAGCCAATGGCGCGACGAAGGTCCCATCTTCTCGTATTTCGTTGACGGACAGTGGGACACCATGTTCGCCCCAGACCTGGTAGAGGTGAAAGACCGCGCAACGGGCAAGAAAACCTACTACTTGTATCCCCATTCGCGCGGTTGGCAGCGTGTGCCTATGGTTTGCAAGAGCGACCGCCCCGACGGTCCCTTCACACCCATCAACATGACCGAGGACGGTCGGCGTTGTGTGCCCGGCTCGCTGATTGACTTCGACCCATCGGTGTTCATCGAGAACATTACCGACAAGAACGACCCCGACTACGACCGTGGCTTCCGTGCCTACGTGTTCTACGGATTCCAGCACTCTACAGCTTGTGAGCTTGATCAGAACACCATGTACTCACAGCGTCCCGGCACCCAGCTCATCGACCCCTTCATCCCTGCCAGTAGCCGCGACGGCAAACTGCTTGACAAGGAGGGTAGCGAGTACAAGGCACTCTACAAAGGCCAGAATCCGCTCGACTTCAACTTCTTCGAGGCCAGCAGCATTCGTCAGGTGGGCAATAAATATGTGATGGTGTTCTCGGGCTATAGCGGCAAGGAATACGGACTCGACGCCACCAACTCAGCCCTGCGCTACGCTTTTGGCGACTCGCCCCTCGGTCCTTGGCGTTCGGGAGGTGTGCTGGTCGATTCGCGCGGTGTGGTGCTCAATGAGGACGGCTCGCAACTCACCACCACCAACGCAGCCCACAACACCCACGGCTCCATTCAGGAAATCAACGGCCAGTGGTACGTTTTCTATCACCGTCCGCCGCGTGGCTTCGGCAATGCCCGTCAGGCCATGGTTGCTCCAGTGAAAATCACATGGGACAAGAAGAAGGTGGCCGATGGTGGTGTGGTGCGCATTACTGCATATGACCCATACACCAAGAACAACGAATGGACAGCTGCAGCAGCAGACGGCTACACCTACACCGGTGCCGAGGTTACCAGCGAGGGCTTCCAGATTTTCGGACTTCCCCCATACGCTTACTACTCTGCAGGCCTGGCCTGCTATATGGCAGGCCCGAATAGCAACGAGTGGATGCAGGACAATCACGACGTTTGGAACAACTCGATGGACCTTGCCGGTATCAGCAACAAAGGTATTGTTGGATTCAAGTACTTCGGATTCGGCGGACTGGCCAAGCATCAGAAAGGCATCAACGCCTTTACCGGCACCAAGAAGGGCGACGGCACCATGCTCAACCTCAACCTAACCCCAGGCGGACACGGCGCGTTCAAGATTCATGTGATGCTAGATGGCCCATACGCCAACAGCACTTGGAAAGGGCGCGAGATTGGCGTGATTGAAGTGCCTGCCGATGCACCGCGCACCGCAAAAGTATGGCAAGTGGCCGTGCCCGCTGTGGAAGGACTCAAGGGCAAGCACGCCATATACCTCGTTGCCGAGGGTGCAGACGTTGAGCAGCCCGCCAACAACCGCCGCCAATGGGGCCGCCCCCAGCAGCCGCAGCGCCCCGAAGGACTCTTCGACCTTCACGGTATCGGTTTCTCGCGTGGCAACGATGTTTGCAAGCCTGAGCCTGTGCCGCAGATTACCATCACTGCCGACGGCAAGCGGCTCAACGTGCCCACAACCCCCATCCGCTGCTCCAATGGCAACGGACTGACCGACGCCATCCGCTATCAGGTGTACGGCCCGCTGAACAGCGGCACCAAACTCCAGGCAACGTCCGACGTGCCGGGCGTGGATATCAAGGTGAGCCCCGTGGTGGAGGGTCGTTCCACCATTACATGTACTTACAAAGGACTGACAAAGATTTATCTTGTCAACTGACACAGAGACAATAGAGTGAATGGCAGAATCCCAGTTAGGGGCTCTGCCATTCATTTTGAATAAACTTCCTTTGCTCGTTCTTTTTTTTTGCATTTCTCCTCTCTATATCAAAAAATAGTTGTACCTTAGCGGCTGATTTATCAACCAACCCCAATTCACGGCATGGAAAAACATGATTTTGTAACCATTGCGAACCTTTCGAGAGAGAAAATCCTCTACTTAATCGAAATGGCGCATGAATTTGAAAAACAACCCAATAGGGAACTGCTGAAAGGAAAAATCGTTGCCACGCTTTTCTTTGAGCCTTCCACCCGAACACGACTTAGTTTCGAGACTGCGGCCAACCGCTTGGGCGCAAAGGTGATTGGTTTTGCTGACCCTAAAGTGACCAGCGGCACCAAAGGCGAGACGCTCAAGGACACGCTGCTCATGGTGTCGAACTATGCGGATGTGATTGTCATGCGCCATTACATTGAGGGGGCAGCTCAATATGCCAGCGAGGTGGCTCCCGTGCCTATCGTCAACGCTGGCGACGGTGCCCATCAGCACCCCTCACAATGTATGCTCGACCTTTACACCATCTATCAGACGCAGGGCACGCTGGAGAACCTGAACATCTATTTAGTGGGCGACCTGAAATACGGCCGCACGGTGCACTCGCTCATCATGGCGATGCGCCATTTTAACCCCACCTTCCATTTCATTGCGCCCAAGGAACTGGCCATGCCTGCCGAATACAAAATCTACTGCAAGGAGCATGGCATTAAATACGCTGAGCATACCGCCTTCAACGATAAAATTATAGCTGATGCCGACATTATATACATGACACGCGTGCAGAAAGAGCGGTTCAGCGACTTGATGGAATACGAGCGTGTGAAAAACGTTTATATCCTGCGCAACGATATGTTGCGCAACGTGCGTCCGAACATGCGCATTCTGCACCCCCTGCCACGTGTCAACGAAATTGCTTACGACGTGGACGAGAATCCACATGCTTACTACATCCAGCAGGCTCGCAACGGACTCTATGCCCGTGAGGCCATCTTCTGCGATGTGCTCGGCATCACGCTCGACGAGGTGAAAGGAGAAATGTAAAATGAAAAATGAGAAATTGTAAATTGTAAATTGTCAAATTGTAAATTATAAAGATGTTGTCAAAGAAAGAAATGCTCGTGGCCGCCATTCAGAACGGCACCGTAATCGACCACATACCCACCGAGAAAACATTTCAGGTGGTCAATCTGTTGAACATCGACAAGATGAAAACCCATGTCACTATCGGTTATAACCTCTACTCGAACAAGGTGGGCATGAAGGGCATCATTAAGGTGGAGGACAAATTCTTCACTGACGATGAAATCTCGCGCCTTTCTGTTGTTGCGCCCAAGGTGGTGCTCAACATCATCCACGACTATGAGGTGGTGGAGAAGAAAACCGTTGAGACACCCGACAAACTGGTCGGTATTGTGAAATGCAACAATCCCAAGTGCATCACCAACAATGAACCCATGAACACGGTCTTCAATATTGTCGATAAGGAACAGGGTATCCTCAAATGCCATTATTGCGAGATGGAACAGGCCATCAACAAGGTGGAATTGGTGTAGTGCTTGTCCATTCGGTTTTGGAATAAGAACAAAGGCCACTTTGCGTAGATGCAGGGTGGCCTTTGTCGTATCTTGTCAAATAATCCTTGACGTTTTTTCTTCTTTATTGTTTCATCAAATAGGCTTTGAAGTCGGCAAAGTCTTTGGTCATTGGCACGCTTTGCTTCTCGCCCTGCATAAATGCTGCTAAGCGGTCGGGGATGGGGGTGTCTATGCCGAGGATTTCGTCAACTTTCTCCTTGAATTTGGCGGGGTGGGCGGTCTCGCAGAACACACCAATCTCGTCGTCTGCAAGTTGTTCCTTCAGGGCGCGATAGCCGCAGGCGCCGTGCGGGTCGAGCAGATAACCTGTCTCAGCGTAGCATTGGCGCATGGTCTCGCGAATCATGTCGTCTGTATAGGTGGCGCCACTGATGAGGTCGCTGATGCGCTCGTGAGAGCCTCCGTAAAGGTCGTAGATGCGTGCGAAGTTACTGGGGTCGCCCACGTCCATTGCATTGGCGAGTGTCTGTACCGAGGGCTTGGGATTGTACTCACCTGTCTTCAGGAAGTTGTAGAAAACGTCGTTGGCGTTGTTGGCGGCGATGAAGCGTTTGATGGGCAGTCCCATGGCATGACCGAAGAGGGCAGAGCAGATGTTCCCGAAGTTGCCGCTGGGCACGCACATCACCAAGGATTTGCAATCTGACTCTTTGCAATTTACAATTTCTTTCATCCTTGCGTAGGCATTGAAGTAATAGAATGCCTGCGGAAGGAAACGTGCCACGTTGATAGAGTTGGCGGAGGTGAGTTTCATGTGCTTGTTGAGTTCCTCGTCCATGAAAGCTGCCTTCACCAAAGCCTGGCAATCGTCGAACACGCCATCAACCTCGATGGCGGTGATGTTTTTTCCAAGCGTTGTGAACTGGCATTCCTGAATGGGGCTCACCTTGCCTTTGGGGTAGAGCACATAGACGTGAATGCCCTCCACACCGAGGAATCCGTTGGCCACTGCCGAGCCGGTGTCGCCGCTGGTAGCCACGAGCACGTTTACCTGTTGCTCGCCGTCCATGTTGATGAAGTATTGCAGCAGTCGTGCCATGAAACGTGCGCCCACGTCCTTGAAGGCGAGCGTGGGACCATGGAAGAGTTCCAGGGCGTAGATGTTGTCGGTGACTTTCTTCACGGGGCAGTCGAAGCGCAGGGTGTCATAGACAATCTCCTGCAATGCGTCCAAATCAACGTCCTCGCCAAAGAAGGCGCTGGCCACATTGTAGGCAATGTCCTGGAACGACATGTCCTGAATGTTGTCGAAAAACTCTTTGGGCAGTTTGTGGATGGTTTCAGGCATATAGAGGCCGCGGTCCTCGGCCAGTCCTTTCACTACTGCCTTATGCAGGTCGGCCATCGGGGCCTGTTTGTTGGTGCTGTAGTATTGCATATTCGGATGTTTTTAATATTTCATCAGTTCTTCCATGAATTCGCGCAGGCGCAACATGCCGTAGCTTCCGTTGACGCAAGCCACCTCGTCGTAGCGCTGCACGTTGTCAGGCTCAATGTCGCGGTGCCAGATGATGAAAGGCACCGGCTCGCCCACGTGGATGCGCTTCTCAACGGGCGTCAGATGGTCGGGAAGAATGGCGATGCAAACGGGTTCGTCCCAAGTCAGAACCGCTTCGTAGATGGGACGAATGAGCCGCTGGTCGAGATACTCGATGGTTTTCAGTTTCAGTTCCAGATCACCGTCGTGACCAGCCTCGTCGCTGGCTTCCACATGCACAAACACGAAGTCACCCTCACGCAGGGCTTTGATGGCAGCCTCGGCCTTGCCTTCGTAGTTGGTATCTGCAAGTCCGGTGGCACCTTCAACCTCCACAATATTCAAACCTGCGTAGTGACCGATGCCTCGAATCAAATCGACAGCCGAAATCACCGTGCCCGACTTGATTTGCGGGAATTGCTCCATGAGTGTCTCCATCGACGGACGGTAGCCGCCGCTCCACGGCCAGATGCTGTTTGCCTGACGCTCTCCGCGTGCAGCTCTTGCCTTGTTGAACGGGTGTTCGGCCAGCAGTTGTTGGGAGCGCAGGATGAGTTCGTTAATCAGGTCAGCGGTCTCTTGTGCCGTCATACGCCCTTCCTCCACGGGTGCATTCTCCTCCGCCTTCACCAACAACTGTCGCCAAGGCTCGTTAGGATGGTCGTGGGGTGGGGCGCACTCAATATATTTCGAGCCGCCCTTGATAACTAACAAATGACGGTATTGAATGCCCGTGATGAATTTCACTCGTTCGATGCCAAGTTGCTCGTTCACAGGCTTTGCCAAGTGTTCGTTCAGGTAACGTATGAGCACGTCGCCGTCTTTGGTTTCCAGGTTACCGCCGTTGTGGGTGATGATTTTTCCGTTTTCGAGGGTGATGATGTTGCATCGGATAGCCATATCGTCGTCAGCCATTTCGTAGCCGATGCTTGCGGCCTCTAATGGTCCGCGGCCTTCATACACCTTGTTCAGGTCATAACCCAATATGGCGGTGTTTGCTACCTCAGAGCCAGGAGGAAAACCTTCGGGCACGGTGATGAGCCTGCCGGTGCGCCCTTTGCGCGCCAGCATGTCCATCATCGGTTTGTCGGCATATTGCAACAGCGTTTTCCCGCCCAGTCTTTCAACGGGCAGGTCGGCCATACCGTCGCCAAGAATAATGATATGTTTCATACCAAATCAGTGTTAACCGGCTTCCATCTTTTAGATGTTGGCGATGGACATGATATTGGCAAACACACCAGCGGCGGTGACGGCAGCACCTGCGCCATAACCTTGAATCAGCATGGGATATTCCTTGTAGCGCTCCGTGGTGAGCAGCACAATGTTGTTGGAACCTTCTAACGGGAAGAACGGATGGTCGGAAGGCACTTCCTTCAAAGCGACATTTGTCTTGCCGTTCTCCATCGTGGCCACAAAGCGCCAACGCTTTCCCTCGGCCTCTAAGACTTTTCGGCGGGCCTCGAAGTCAGCGTCAAGCTCGGGCAACTTAGCCCAGAAGTCGTCAAGACTTCCCTCGAAGTAGCTGTCGGGCACAAAAAGATGCTTCTCCACGTCTTCCTGCTCCACCTTGTAACCAGCCTCGCGGGTAAGAATAACCAGCTTGCGGATAACGTCGGTGCCGCTGAGGTCGATGCGCGGGTCGGGCTCCGAGTAGCGTTGTTCCTTGGCTCTGCGCACGGTCTCTGAGAAGGGCACGTCGGCAGCTATCTCATTGAAAATGAAGTTAAGCGTACCTGAAAGAATGGCCTCAATCTTCAGAATCTTGTCGCCCGAGTTGCAAAGGTCGTTGATGGTGCCGATAATAGGCAGTCCTGCGCCCACGTTGGTCTCATAACGGAACCAAACGCCTCGGTCGCGGGCCGTTTGTTTCAGCTTCAGGTAACTGTCGTAGTCGCTTGAGGCGGCAATCTTGTTGGCAGCCACCACCGATATGTTGTGCTCAAGGAAAGTCTGATAAAGCCCGGCAATCTGACGGCTGGCAGTACAATCTACGAACACCGAGTTGAAGATGTTCATCTTCACAATCTCGTCGCGCATCTTCTCTGTATTGGCCGGTTCACCCGCACGGAGAATCTTCTCGTAGTTGTCGAGGTCAATGCCGTCGCGGTCGAGAATGAAGTTATAGACATCGCTGATGCCCACAACATTCAGTTTCAAACGTCTCGACTGCATGAGGAATTTCTGCTGGGTGCGAATCTGCTCAAGCAACATGCCGCCCACGGTACCAATGCCGCAGATGAAAAGGTTCAGCACCTTGTATTCTGACAGGAAGAACGAGTCGTGCAGCACGTTGAGCGACTTGCGCAGGAAACGCCCGTCAACCACGAACGAAATATTTGTCTCTGAAGCACCCTGTGCGCAGGCAATCACCGAGATTCCCGAGCGTCCCAGGGTTCCGAACAACTTTCCGGCAATGCCCGGCGTGTGTTTCATGTTCTCACCCACGATGGCGATGGTGGCAAGGCCGCTCTCAGCCTGCATGGGGAACATGGCACCCGTCTCAATCTCCTTGGCAAACTCCTTGTTAAGCACTTCCACGGCAGCAGCGGCGTCTTCGTCGCGCACACCGATAGAGGTGGAGTTCTCTGACGATGCCTGGCTCACCATGAACACCGAAATGCCGCGGTCGGCCAGGGTGGTGAAGATGCGGCGGTTCACGCCAATCACACCCACCATCGAAAGGCCCGTCACGGTGATGAGTGTGGTGCCCTTGATGCTCGAAATACCCTTGATGGGCTTCATGTCGTCGTCAATCTTTTCCTTAATGAGCGTGCCCGGGTGTTCAGGGTTGAAGGTGTTCTTCACCTTTATGGGAATATTCTTGATGCAAACGGGATAGATGGTAGGCGGGTAAATCACCTTTGCGCCAAAGTTGCACAGCTCCATGGCCTCCACATAGCTCAGCTCGTTGATGGTGTAGGCACTCTTGATGACCTTCGGGTCGGCAGTCATAAATCCGTCCACATCGGTCCAAATCTCCAGCACCTCAGCGTCGAGCGCGGCGGCAATGATGGCAGCTGTGTAGTCGCTTCCGCCCCTTCCAAGGTTGGTGGTCTCCATGGTGTCGCGGTCTCTTGAAATGAAACCCGGCACAACGGCCACGGTCTTCTGAGTGGCAGGGTTGTTGAACAGTTCTCCGAACGCCTCGCGCACCAGTTGTACCGTCAGGTCGGTGTCGAGCGCGTGCTTGCCGTTCTTCTTCTCCGTGCGGATGAAGTCGCGCGCGTTCATGCGCTTGCCGTTCTTCACCAAGGCCGCCACGATGTGCGAGCTCAGGCGCTCGCCATAGCTCTCAATAGCGTCCATCGTCTTCCCGCTCAGGTCATGAATCAGGAAAACGCCATAGTAGATGCTCTTCAGCTGTTCGAAGAGCTGATCTACGGTGTTGAACAAGTGCTCACGTTTTTTGGGGTCGGTGATGATGGTGTCTATCATCTGGTGATGGCGCGCCACCATTGCGTCAAACTCATCGCGCCATCGCTCGTCGCCCTTCAGGGCAATCTCAGAGGTTTCAATCAACTTGTCGGTGATGCCGTCCAATGCGCTGACCACTACTACGACAGGTTGCGTCCGAGCCTCTGTCTCTACAATACGTTTCAAGCAGCGAATACTGCTTACGGAACCTACGGACGTTCCGCCAAATTTTAATACTTTCATTGCTAATGATTATTTAATGTCGTCTGGAACCCCGAAACAACCGGGGCATAACCCATTCGGCTTGCAAAGGTAAAGCAAAATCGCCGCATGGCAAAATATTTTCCAACCTTTTTTGCGCTCACCAGACAGAAAACACGTTGAAAACACCATAGAACACGGGATAAACAGACTCTTATTTCTATGCTTTATAAGTATATAGCATTGCATTCTGAAAACAACTCATTGCTTTACATTCAAATTTTCTAGAGAATTTGGAAGTAAACCATTGCTTTGTGAACATAACTCATCGCTTTACGAAAACAAAGTAATGCTTTACGAGAATAAAGTGCCACTTTACGGAAACAAAGTGCCACTTTACGGAAACAAAGTGCCACTTTACGAGAATAAAGTGCCGCTTTACGAAAACAACTCATAGTTCTGCGTTCAGATTTTCTAGAAAAACATTTTGTAGGAATCGAAGCGGTTATGTCGATAATTTTTTTTATTTTTGCAGCATAAAATGCCAAGGCCATGTTAAGAAACACCATTTTTCGCTTCGCTCATGCCGCGCTTCTGTTGCATTTGCTGTTTGTAGTCGTGCCCAGCGCCCATGCGCAGGAACAGGACGGGCGGGGATTTGGAAATCCCCTTCAACAGATTAAGAAAACCCCTTCATCAGATAAATCCTCGGAGTGGGGGCACGAATACTGGCACGAGATTCCGGTCTATGTGGACAGTATCCAGGCAAGCCTCACTTACCCGTTGGCTTGGGGCAACTGCGCGACTGACAACTTCGACGAGTGGCGGCAAAAAGCCCGTGCGAAGGTTCTTGAGTGCATGATGGAGGCTCCGCCACGCGCCGCAAGTTATGATGTGCGGGTGATTGGCGAGGAGCAACGCGAGGGTTACCGTGCGCGGAAGATTGAGTTTGCGCTCAGTCGATGGTATCGGGTGAAGGCATACGTGCTGATACCCGACGGCAATGGCCCCTTTCCTGCCGTCAACCTGTTGCACGACCACGGGGCACACCTGAGTATCGGCAAGGAAAAGATGATTCGTCCGTTTGCCGTAGATAGTGCTGTGGTGGCAGATGCCGACGGGTGGGTACAGACGCTTTACGAGGGGCAGTACCTGGGCGACTTCCTGGCCCGGCATGGATACGTGGTGTTTTCCACCGACGCACCTCTGTGGGGTGAACGTGGCCGCAAGGAGGGCGTTGACCGCAGTAAGTACGACATCATTGCGGGTAACATGATGATGTTGGGGCGCGACCTGAGTGCCTTTATGACCTACGACGATATGGCCGCCACCGACTTCCTTGCCACGTTGCCCGAGGTTGACGCGGCGCGCATTGGGTGCGCCGGATGCTCGATGGGCGGTTACCGTGCTTGGATGCTTGCCGCGCTGAGCGACCGTGTGAAGGCCGGCGCGTGCATCTGCTGGATGGGGAGCACGTTTGCCCAACTCTCCAACCGCTACGGGCGTAAGGAGAACGGCGGTTTTGCCAACAGCATTCCCGCCTTGCGCCAGTACTTGGATTATCCGCACATCGCCTCTATGGCTTGTCCGAAGGCCATGCTCTTTGTGGCGGGCACCAACGACAAGCTGTTCCCCTTGGAGGGCGTGGAGGCGGCTTTCAACACCATGCACAGCGTGTGGCAGAGCCAACATGCGGACGACCGTTTGGAAACCCATACGCTGGAACAGCCCCACGAGTGCAACCTCAAGAACCAGCAGATGATTCTGGAATTCTTTAGTAAACACTTGAAGGAGTAAATTTATTTACAATTTGACAATTGACAATTTACAATTAAAAAGGAGTGAGGAGAGAGGAAAGTTCAAAGTTCAAAGCTCAAAGTTCAAAGTTCAAAATTCAATGATAAAAGAACTACAGTTGCGCGTGGCTCCGCGAACGGCTGCCACGGAAAGCCTATTAAAAGAATATGTATCGCACGAGACAGCCGTCAACGTGCGCGACATTTGTCATATTCGTGTGTTGAAGCGGAGCATAGATGCCCGTCAGCGCAACATATTTGTCAACCTCAAGGTGCGCGTCTATATCAATGAGCAACCCACCGACGAACCATTCACACCCGTTGCGTATGGCGACGTCTCTGACGCGCCACAGGTGATTGTCGTGGGTGCAGGTCCTGGTGGTTTGTTTGCCGCGTTGAGGCTCATCGAACTGGGGTTGAAACCCATTGTGTTGGAACGTGGAAAGAACGTGCGCGAACGCAAGAAAGACTTGGCGCAGATTGCGCGTAGTCAGCAGGTAGATGGCGAGAGCAACTATTGTTTCGGCGAGGGCGGTGCTGGTGCCTATAGCGACGGCAAGCTCTACACGCGAAGCAAGAAGCGCGGGCCTACGGAGAAGATTCTGAATGTGTTCTGTCAGCACGGCGCATCGACAAATATCCTTGCAGATGCCCATCCCCACATCGGAACTGACAAGTTGCCGCGCGTCATTGAGAACATGCGCGAAACCATTCTGAGATGTGGGGGCGAGGTGCATTTCCAAACCAAGATGACACGGCTGATTATCAGTCAGTTGGCAACGTCTGTGTGCGCTTCTTCGGAAGAATGTGTGACGGGTGTTGAGGCGGTGGAAACAACGAGCGGAGACAATTCGTCGGTGAAGGAAAAAGTGTTTCTTGGCCCTGTGATTCTTGCCACGGGACATAGTGCGCGCGATGTATATCGCTATCTGGCCGAGGCAAGAATTGAGATGGAAGCCAAAGGAATTGCCGTTGGCGTGCGTCTGGAGCATCCTGCGGAGTTGATAGACCAGATTCAGTATCACTCGCGTCAGGGTCGAGGCGGATATCTGCCCGCAGCCGAGTATAGTTTCGTTACTCAGATAGACGGGCGAGGGGTCTATTCGTTCTGCATGTGCCCAGGTGGCTTCGTCATTCCTGCCGCCACCGACAAGGAACAGATAGTTGTCAACGGCATGAGCCCCAGTAACCGCGGAACGGCCTGGAGCAATAGTGGTATGGTGGTGGAATTGCGGGCTGACGATGTGGAAGGCGACGATGTGTTGCGTGTGATGCGCTTTCAGGAACAACTTGAGCGCACGACCTGGCAACAGGGCAACATGCGGCAGACGGCTCCCGCTCAGCGCATGGCCGACTTTGTGAACAGCCGTCTGAGTTATGACCTGCCCAAGAGCAGTTATGCGCCTGGTCTGATTTCAAGTCCTTTGCATTTCTGGTTGCCCGAGCATGTGGGCAAGCGGCTTCAGCAAGGTTTTTTGAAGTTCGGAAGAATGAGCCACGGTTTCCTGACCAACGAGGCGGTGCTTATTGCCTCGGAGACGCGCACATCAAGTCCCGTTCGCATCGTACGCGACCACGAAACCTTGCAGCATGTGCGCATCGCAGGACTTTTCCCCTGTGGCGAAGGAGCCGGATACGCAGGCGGCATTGTCTCGGCGGGTGTTGACGGCGAGCGTTGTGCGGAAATGGCGGCAAAATTTGTGGAGGCTTACTCGTAGCGCATGGATTTCGCGGGATGAATGTGCGAAATCAGGTAGCTGGGCGCAATGAGCACGAAGACGCAGATGAGGAGCGTGGCAATGTTGATGAGAACAATGTAAAGAGGGTTGATTTCCACGGGCACGGTGGTGACATAGTAGGTGGCAGGGTCGAGTTTCACCAAACCGGTGAAACGTTGCAAAAGTACAAGCCCCAGACCGAGTATGTTGCCGATGAGCAATCCGCGCCCGATGATAAACACGGCAAACCAGAGGAACGTGTGGCGCACGGTTGTGTTGGTGGCGCCAAGTGCCTTGAGCACGCCAATCATGCTGGTGCGCTCAAGAATGATGATAAGCAGGCCCGAAATCATGGTGAAGCCCGCCACGCAAACCATCAAACCCAAGATAATCCACACGTTCAGGTCCAACAGGTCGAGCCACGAGAAGATGGCTGGCTGCAGGTTTTTGATGGTGGCCGTGCTGAATGTCTCACCATAGCTGTCGGTGGTGCGGTTCACCATATTTATGAAATAGGTGGCGGTTTTGTCGAGCTGGTTGAAATCTTTCACCGTCACTTCCGCGCCGCTCACCTGATCGTCTTTCCACCCGTTGAGCTTCACGGCTGTGCGCAGGTCGGCAAACACGATGTTCTTGTCGAACATGGTGAGGTTGGTCTCATAAACGCCGTTGATGGTGAAGCGTCGAGTGCGCACGTTGCCGTTGTCGAAGAAGTATGCAAAAATCTTTTCTCCCGTTTTGATGCCCAGTTTGTCGGCCATCATTTTCGAGACCACAATCTGATTTTTCGAATTCTCGGTTCCGAATTTCGGAAACGAGCCTTCAACCATGGCGTTGGCGATGAAGGTGGTGTCAAACTGATTGTCAACACCCTTGAGCATGATGCCCAGGAAGTCGGCATCGGTTTTCAGAATGCCCTGCTTCATGGTGTAGCGTTGCACATGAGCCACTCCAGGCGCCTTTTTCAGCACTTGCATCATGGAGTCGTTGATGGCTACGGGCAACTCCTCGGTACTCTGAATGCACATGAAGTTGGCCACGTTGATGTGGCTGCCAAAGCCCACCACCTTATCGCGTATGGTGTGCTTAAACCCCAACACCACACATACGGACACAATCATCACCGCCAGACCAATGGCAACGCCAATGGTGGCAATGCGAATGGCGGGGCGCGAAACCTTGCGTTCGTCGCCCTGGTCGCTTTGTATGCGTCGTGCTATGAAAAGGGGTAGGTTCATTCGTCGTCAACTCTGCCGGGATAGGCCTCCAAGGCCTTGCGGAGAACAAAAAGGGCGCGCTCAAGGTCTTTCTTCTTCAGAACGTAGGCAATTCTCACCTGATTGAAGCCTGCTCCTGGCGTGGTATAGAATCCGCTTGCAGGAGCCATCATCACCGTTTCGCCCTCGTAGTTGAAGCTTTCCAGACACCAGCGGCAGAACTTCTCGCTGTCATCAACGGGCAGTTTGGCCACGGTGTAGAAAGCACCCATGGGGATGGGTGAATAAACACCTGGAATGCGGTTCAGTCCGTCGATGAGGCATTTGCGGCGCTCCACATACTCGTCATACACCTCGCGCATGTATTCCTCGGGGGTGTCGAGCGATGCTTCGGCTGCAATCTGTCCGATGAGTGGGGGAGAGAGGCGCGCCTGACAGAATTTCATCACGGCTTTGCGGATGTCCTTGTTCTTGGTGATGAGCGCACCGATGCGAATGCCGCACTCGGAATAGCGTTTCGACACCGAGTCGATGAGCACCACGTTCTGTTCGATGCCTTCCAGGTGGCAGGCAGAGATGTAGGGTGAGCCGGTGTAGATGTATTCGCGATACACCTCGTCAGAAAACAGGTAGAGGTCGTATTTCTTCACCAGGTCGCGAATTTGGTTCATCTCGCGGCGTGTGTAGAGATAGCCCGTGGGGTTGTTGGGATTGCAGATGAGAATGGCACGAGTGCGGTCGTTGATGAGTTCCTCGAACTTCTCCACTTTCGGAAGCGAGAAACCCTCCTCGATGGTGGTGGCAATGGTGCGTATCTTTGCACCGGCAGAGATGGCAAAGGCCATGTAGTTGGCGTATGCCGGCTCTGGAACAATTATCTCGTCACCAGGATTAAGGCAGCTCATAAAGGCAAAGAGCACCGCCTCACTTCCGCCGCAGGTGATGATAATGTCATCGGCGGTGACGTTGATGTCGTATTTCTTGTAGTAGTCAACCAGTTTTTCGCGGTAGCTCAGATAGCCCTGCGAAGGAGAGTACTCCAAAATGGAGCGGTCAACATTGCGTATGGCGTCGAGGGCCACCTTTGGCGTGGGCAGGTCGGGCTGTCCGATGTTCAAGTGATACACCTTCGTGCCGCGCTTTTTGGCGGCGGCAGCCAGTGGAGCCAGCTTTCTGATGGGCGATTCCGGCATTTCGTGTCCGCGTACTGAAATCTGTGGCATTTGTTTCTTTCCTCTCTAAAATGATTATCTTCGTGGCGTTGTCAAAGGTAGGCAAACACCGTGATTTGCTTACAAAACGGTGCAAAATTACGCTTTTTTTTGCAATAATGCACTATGTTGTCGGCTTTTTTTGATGAATATCGGTAGTGATGCAGTTTTTTGGCGTGGTTTTTTATGATTTGGCCAAAAATATGTGCTATCTTTGCAGCCGTTTAACCATCCTTCATTCCCTTGAACGAACGCCAATACATCATGAGCCTCATTGCCGAGGGCGAGCACCAACAACAGGATTTCAAGTACAAGATTTCCGACGCGGTGAAGCTGGCCAAGTCGGTGTCAGCCTTCGCCAATACCGACGGCGGAAGGTTGCTTATTGGCGTGCGCGATGATGGTCATGTGTCGGGTGTTCGCTCTGAGGAGGAGATTTTCATGATGCATGCTGCGGCCTACAAGTATTGCCGGCCATCAGCCTCTATTAAGTTCGACACCTATCATGTGGATGGTCGCACATTGGTCATTGCCACCGTACCGCCCTCTGAGCACAAGCCCGTGAAGGCATTTTCTGAGGACGGCCGCCATCGTGCCTACATCCGTGTGGCCGACGAGAATATTGTTGCCTCGCCCGTGCACCTTGCCATCTGGCGTGAGCAACAGGCTTCTCAAGGTATGCTGACTGCCTACGACGAAGCAGAACAACAACTGTTGTCAGCCGTGGCTTTCAGAAGCCGTCAGACGCTCAATCAGATAGTGCGCCGTTCGCATTTGCCCCGTGCCCGTGCCGTCACTTTGCTTGCCCGTCTGGTGCGTTATGGGTTGGTTGAAATGAGCCTGTGCGACCACCAGTTTCTGTTCACCTTGGTGGAGTGAGTGAATAATTTTGTTGTGAAAAATTGCGTGATTCATATTTTTTGTGTAAGTTTGCAAGCTAAAAGCAACAACGGATGAAAAAATACCTTATAATTTGCCTTGTCTTGTCTTTGGCTTTGGGAGCCGCCGCCCAGCGCATGTGTCCCAATGCACAATACCAGGCATACGTCGACCAATATAAGGATTTGGCCATCCAGCAGATGCTGAAATACAAGATTCCTGCCAGCATCACGCTTGCGCAGGGTATTCTTGAGAGCCGCGCAGGTTTGAGCGACCTTGCCGTGAAAGGCAACAACCACTTCGGCATTAAGTGTCACGGTTGGACGGGGCGTACCGTCTATCATGACGATGACGAGCGAAGCGAGTGCTTCCGGGCCTACGATGATGTGTATCAGAGCTTTGAGGACCACAGCCAGTTCCTGCAGCGCGACCGCTACAAAAGCCTGTTTACGCTGAAGCTCACCGATTACAAGGGTTGGGCAAACGGATTGAAAAAGTGCGGCTATGCCACCAGTCCTACTTACGCCACGCAGCTCATTCAGCTCATCGACCTCTACGGTCTCAACGAGTACGACCACGCCAAGAAGTACGACAAGTTCATGGCTGAGAAAGTGTCGAGAGACAAGCCTGTGGCTTCTGGCCAACAGTTGCACCCCATTTATATCTATAACAAAAATTATTACCTTTTTGCGCGCAAGGGAGACACTTTCCGCTCCATCGGACAAGAAGTTGACATTTCCTACCGAAAGTTAGCCAAGCGCAACGAGCGCAATAAGAACGATGTGCTCAACGAGGGCGACATCATCTACTTGAAGAAAAAGCAGAAACGTGCGCTTAAACAGTTTAAGAACCAGCCACATACGGTAAAGAGTGGTGAGAGCCTTTACGACATTGCCCAGATGTATGGCATTCGTCTGAAAAGCCTCTATAAGATGAATAAGTTAGACGACAACTATATGCCTCGTGTGGGCGACAAACTCAGAGTAAGGTAGCCCCTCTGCATAGGAGGTCAACGTAGTAAATGAATATGAAAAAACTGAACATATTTTTAGCAGCAATGCTCGTGTGCCTGATGGCTTCTACCAAGGTGCTTTCAGCAAACGACAGCCCCAAAAGAGAATTTCGTGGCGCGTGGATTCAGTGTGTCAACGGCCAGTTCCAAGGTATGACTACTGATGCCATGCAGCGCACCCTTGTATATCAGCTCGACGAACTGAAGAAAGACGGTGTGAACGCCATCATCTTCCAGGTGCGCCCAGAGTGCGACGCCCTCTACGAGAGCAATCTTGAGCCTTGGAGCCGTTTCCTGACGGGACAGCAGGGGCGCGCGCCGCAGCCCTATTGGGACCCCCTTGCATGGATGGTGGAGCAATGCCATCAGCGTGGCATGGAGCTTCACGCTTGGATTAATCCTTATCGTGCCCGCACCAAGACCACTACCCAGCTTGCCACCAACCATGTGGCTGCCATGCACCCCGACCGTGTGTTTGCCTACGACGGTCTGCTCATTCTCAACCCGGGCAACCCCGCCAACCGCGACTATATCTGCAAGGTGGTGCAGGACATTGTGCGCCGCTACGACATTGACGGCCTCCACATCGACGATTATTTCTATCCCTATCCTGCAGCCGGGCAGACCATTCCCGACGACCGCGAGTTTCAGCTCTACAACCCCTACAACATCCGGAACCGCGGCGACTGGCGCAGGGAGAATGTCAACATATTTATCAAAGAACTCCATCAGGCCATTCACGATGTGAAGCCCTGGGTGAAGTTTGGCGTCTCGCCATTCGGCATCTACCACAACAGCAAGACCACCGCCGACCCCATTCCTGGAAGTGCCACCAAAGGCTTGCAGAACTACGACGACCTCTACGCCGACGTGCTGCTCTGGGTCAACAAAGGATGGATTGACTATTGTGTGCCCCAGCTCTATTGGGAAATCGGCCACAGCAGCGCTGACTACGAGCCCCTCATTCGCTTCTGGAACGATTATGCGTCGAAGCGACCCCTGTTCATCGGCGAGGACATTGAACGCACCGTGAAGAATGTTGACCCCAAGAACCCCGGGCAGAATCAGATGCCCGCCAAAATGCGCCTGCACAAGCAGATGCCTAACGTGGGCGGCACCGTGCTCTGGTATGCGAAAGCTGCTGTTGACAATACCGGCAACTATGGCAACATGCTGCGCAAGGTGTATTGGAAAACACCCGCCCTGCAGCCGCGCATGACCTTCATCGACAAGACCAGCCCCCGCAAGGTGCGCAAGATGAAAGTGATGCAGATGGAAGGACGACCCGTGCTCTTCTGGACAGCCCCCAAGGGCAGCGGATGGAAGCAGGAGGCTGTCAGATACGTTGTCTATTACTTCAGCCCTGGCGAGAAAGTGAACATCGACGACCCCTCGCACATCGTGGAAATCACCCCCAACACCTTCCATAAAATCACACGTAACGGCGGCACCTACGTAGTCACTGCGCTCGACCGCCTGAGCAACGAAAGCAAAGCCAAGAAAAAGAAAATCTAATGAATAGTTTATAGCCCATGAAGCCAACAGAGCAAACCAACCAGCAAATAGAGCGCGCCATACGCAAGATTGCGCAAAAGTTCCCTTCTGACCAGGAAGCAGAGGTAATGACCGACGTTCACCTGCGCGTCACCCAGGACAGCGGCGAGATGGTGGCCTACGATGACGATGACAACGAGGTCAACCGGTGTGTCATTGAGCAGTGGATTGACAACAAGGACGAGGACTTCTACCAGAGTGTCACCGACATCCTGCGCAACACTCTTGTGCGCATGCGCGACATGGTGAACAACATGAGCATCCTGAAACCCTACAGCTTCGTGCTCGAGGACGACGACAAGGAACATATTGCCGAACTCTACGTGGTGGATGATGACGACACCATTATCATCAGCGGCGAACTCATGGAAGGACTAGACAAGGAACTCGACGATTTCTTCTGCGACCTGATGAGCGAGAAGGAGTAGATTTCCGTTTCTTTGTTTTTTCTATTCCTTTGGTGTTTTTTCTGGTGGTTTTGCGGCTTTTTGGGTGCTTTCGGAATTCGTGTTTGTAAAGTGGCACTTTGTGTTTGTAAAGTGGCTCTTTGCGTTTGTAAAGTGGCACTTTACGTTTGTAAAGTGATGCTTGCGAACAGTGAACAGTTTTTTGTTAACAATTCTTGGCCGTTATTTCTTTAAAAATGTGTTAAATTGTAAAAGAATCCACCCCCAAAAGTGTGATTTCCTCTGATTATATTTGTATCTTTGCCACAACTGTATCAGAGTTTTGCTCGTTTTCTAAACGCAACACTAAGACAAGCTGACTATCTGATGTGGCAGAAACCTGCGGCAACCATGTTGCTTAGGACATTTAGAATATTATAAACATGATAGTGTTGCAGAATGAAGGTATATGAAAAGTTTTTCTTTATTTTTTACCGTAGCGCTTGCCCTGTTTTCGACAGTCGGCGGCTACAATAGCGCAAATGCGAATGCAACCAACTCGCCCAACATCACGCAAGTTCAAGACACGATGGTGCTTGGCAAACTCAATTTCATTAATCTCAAAGAGGGAGAGCGGCCCATTATGACAGGCTTGCTTCTGGCCGGCAACCGTTGCGGCACCGGTGATTTCAACAATAAGCCTTACGCCACCGAAGGCATCCGTTCTGTTTTCGAACTTGACGAATGGGTGGAGTTCCATCCACAAGCCAACGCAACGACAGGCATCAAAGTGATGGTATTCAAGCACAAAGCTGACCAAGGCTTCTACCTGAAAAACACGCTGAATGACGAAACCACCGGTTATGTTCAAGAATGTGAGCTGAACAAAGATCCCGAGGCTGAAGAAAATAATCAATGGGGCTCGTTCTACCTTCATCCCGAGGAGGTTGAACCAGGCTACTATGACTTTGTCTTCCTCTACCACAACAAGGTCTTTGCCACTATGCTGACTAAATTCTATAAACCCGACGAACTGCTCGAGAAATCAGATTCGGAGTTGGAGAAGCTGATGGCGCAACCCATCAATCAATAAATTTTCACAGTGGGCTCTCAAGCAAGAGAACGCCATGCTGAAAAACAAAATCAAAGAACTGGGAAGAGAGTAGGATGGAAGAGAACAAAATCATCATCTATCAGACCGACGACGGACAGACTCAGATTGATGTGCGGCTGGAGAAAGAAACCGTGTGGTTGACGCAAGCCCAGATGGCTGAACTGTTTCAGAAAGATCAGTCCGTAATAGCGCGTCATATTGCAAATGTATTTAAAGAAGGGGAACTTGAAAAAGGGAGTAATATGCAGATTTTGCATAATACTCTATCAAAATACAAACCAACGGCTATTTATAATATAGATGTCATCATATCAGTAGGCTACCGTGTTAAAAGCAAACGAGGCACAGTTTTCCGCATTTGGGCGCGAAAGATCTATTGCCGAGAGCCGTACGGAAGAAAAAGATGTGATGGTAAAAGTAGTTGTAAACCTGATAAACCAGCAGAATTAGGAGGAGAATGCACGACAAGCGCAAACTGGTGAAGCTCTTATTTTACCGAAATACAACGTGGCGAGAACGTTTTCGGAAAAAAGGAGCGCAAAATGATGGCTATGTGAAAAAAAATGCTTATTTTTGCAAAATGAACAGGTAATCGGCTATTCGCTGATGAAAGACTGATGAAGGACACATGGACGGTAGGATTAAGCATTCTGGAATAGTGGAGACGGTGGGCGACGGTGTGGTGCGCGTGCGCATCGAGCAGTCGTCTGCTTGTGCCAGTTGCCGTGCAGCCAATCATTGTAGTGCCTCGGAGAGCAAGGAGAAGACCATAGAAGTGTGTCAACCCGCAGGCAGTTTCCGCGTGGGCGACCAAGTTACGGTGGTGGCATCCGAGGGTGTAGGCTTTCGTGCTGTGCTTTTAGGTTTCGGCTTGCCTTTTGTGGTGCTGGTGGTTGCCGTATGGTTGTTGATGCAACTTACGGGCAACGAGCCATTGGCGGCGTTGGGAGGCATTGCCTGTCTGTTGCCTTATTATGGTTTACTCTATCTGTTTCGTAATAAGTTGCGACGTTCTTTGCGGTTCCATATTGAGGAACAAAAGGAGTAGAGAAGAGAAGGGGTTGAGGAGATTCCCTTAAACAGAGTTGAAGAATAATCAAAACTATATCAATCTTTTTACTATGAATTCAATTTTAATTGCAGTAATCGTCTTAGGGGCCATCGCGCTGATAGCGGCGGTAGTACTCTACGTGGCATCCAAGCGGTTTGCTGTTCAGGAAGACCCACGAGTGGAGCAGGTGACGGCTGTGTTGCCTGGTGCCAATTGTGGAGGCTGCGGATTCCCTGGCTGTGCGGGTATGGCCGACGCGCTGGTGAAAGCCTGCGACAAAGGCTCGCTCGAAGGGCTTAGTTGTCCTGTAGGCGGTCCTGCCGTCATGGATCAGGTGGCCGATTTGTTGGGCATGGCCATTGCTCAGAGCGACCCGATGGTGGCTGTGGTGCGTTGCAACGGCACTTGTGAGTTGCGCCAGCGCATAGCCGTTTACGACGGCTTGCAGACATGTGCGGCAGTCAATGCCTGTGGTGCTGGTGAGACGGCCTGCGGATTCGGATGTCTTGGCTGCGGCGACTGTGTGAGTGCCTGTCAGTTTGACGCCATCAGCATCAATTCAGAGACGGGCTTACCCGAGGTTGACGATGAGAAGTGTGTGGCTTGTGGTGCCTGTGTGAAGGCTTGTCCGCGCCACATCATCGAGTTGCGGAAGAAAGGTCCCAAGAACCGCCGCATCTATGTTCGTTGCGTGAACAAGGACAAAGGCCCGGCTGCCATGAAGGCTTGTAAAGCCGCGTGCATCGGCTGTGGCAAGTGTCAGAAGGAGTGTAAGTTCGAGGCTATCACGGTGGAGAACAATGTTGCTTACATCGACTTCAACAAGTGCCGCCTGTGCAAGAAGTGCGTTGAGGCTTGTCCTACCAAGGCCATCACGGCTCTCAACTTCCCGGCACCTAAACCTAAGCCAGCCGCTCCTGTTGAGCAACCCACAACCAACACAGAAGAAAGAAAGGAGGCCCAGTCATGAAAACACGTACATTCAGAATAGGCGGCGTTCACCCCGAGGAAAACAAACTCACCCACGAGGTGGCAACGGTGACAGCCGCATTGCCGAAACAAGCCATATTCCCATTGTCTCAGCACATTGGCGCACCCGCCAAGGCCGTGGTGCAGAAGGGTGACAAGGTGAAGGTTGGAACGCTGATAGCAGAGGCAGGCGGATTTGTTTCCGCACCCATCTTCAGCAGCGTGTCGGGCACTGTGTTCAAGGTTGACACAGCCATTGACGCCACGGGCTACCGCAAGCCATGCATCATCATCAACGTGGAGGGCGATGAGTGGGAAGAAACCATCGACCGCTCTGACAAACTTGAGAAGATGGCAGACCACCCGGAACTTACCCCTGAAATCATTGTGGAGCGTGTGAAGAACGCTGGCATTGCAGGTATGGGAGGCGCAGGATTCCCGACGTTTATCAAACTTTGTCCGCCGCCCACGGCAAAGGCCGAGTGCGTGATTATCAACGCTGTGGAGTGTGAGCCTTACATCACAGCCGACTACCGCTTGATGATGGAACATGCCGACGAGATTCTGGTAGGCTTGGAACTGCTGATGAAGGCTGCCAAGGTGGAGAAGGGTTACATTGGAATTGAGGACAACAAGCCCAAAGCCATTGAACTGTTCGAGCAGAAAACTGCCAGCGACCCGCGCATTGAGGTCGTGGCACTTGCCAAGAAATATCCACAAGGTGGTGAGAAACAACTTGTGGATGCAGTCATACGCCGTCAGGTGCCCGCACCACCAGCCATTCCCGTGAACGTGGGAGCCATTGTGCAGAACGTGGGAACCGCCTTTGCCGTCTATGAGGCTGTGATGAAGAACAAACCTTTGTTTGAGCGCTACACCACCGTCACAGGCAAGCGGCTGGCAAAGCCCGGCAACTTCCTCGTGCGCATGGGAACACCCATGAAAGACCTCATCGATGTGTGCGGCGGAATGCCCGAGGGCGACAACAAAGTGCTGGCAGGAGGTCCCATGATGGGTAAGGCACTCACTACTATCGACGTGCCCATCTGCAAAGGTACCAACAGCGTGACCATCCTCTCTGATGACGATGCCCGCCGCAAGCAGGCTCAGCCGTGCATACGGTGCGCCAAGTGTGTGTCGGCCTGTCCGATGGGTCTTGAGCCCTATCTGCTGGCTAAGATAAGCGACTTGAAGGACTGGGAACGTGCAGAGGCAGAAGATATTACCTCGTGCATAGAGTGCGGCTCGTGTCAGTTCACATGTCCCGCCCACCGTCCGTTGCTCGACAACATCCGTCAGGGCAAATCTACCGTGATGGGTATTATCCGTGCCCGTTCGGCAAAGAAATAAGTTGTGGAGAGAACATTGAAGATATGATGAAAGAATAGTGAAAACGTCAATAAATACAATATGAGTAAGTTAATCGTTTCGTTATCACCGCATGCACACGGCACCGACAGCGTGGAGCGCAACATGTATGGCGTCATCATCGCCCTCATCCCAGCGCTGCTCGTCTCGCTATGGTTCTTCGGAATAGGCTCTGCCATTGTGCTTGCGTCGAGTGTGATTGCCTGCGTGTTTTTCGAGTGGGCCATCAACAAATACATTCTGCGCCGCGAGCAGACAACCATCTGCGACGGGTCAGCCATACTCACGGGTTTGCTGTTAGGATTCAACCTTCCGTCAAACCTTCCCGTATGGATTATCATTATTGGCGCCTTGTTTGCCATCGGCGTGGGTAAGATGACCTTTGGCGGATTGGGACAGAATCCTTTCAACCCCGCGCTGGTTGGAAGATGCTTCCTCTTAGTGAGTTTCCCCGCCCAGATGACCTCATGGCCGAAAGTAGGGCAGCTTACTTCCTATCTCGATGCTGAGACGGGAGCCACCCCGCTGGCCATCATGAAGGAGGCTATCAAGACTGGCGACTCCAACGTGCTCGACCAGTTGCCCAGCTCGCTCAACATGTTCGTTGGAACCTCTGACGTGGCTTCGATGGGTGCTGGCGCGTTGGGCGAGATTTGTGCGCTTGCGTTACTGATAGGCCTTGCCTACATGCTTTGGAAGAAAATCATCACTTGGCACATTCCCGTCAGCATCATAGCCACCGTGTTTGTGTTCAGCGGATTGCTCCACCTGGCAAACCCGGTATATGCAAATCCTGTTGCCGAAATCCTGAGTGGAGGACTGATGCTTGGCGCCATCTTCATGGCCACCGACTACGTGACCTCGCCGATGACAAGTAAAGGACAGATTATCTATGGCGTGGCCATTGGCTTCCTTACCGTTGCCATCCGCAACTGGGGCTCCTATCCTGAAGGAATGTCGTTCGCAATTCTGATTATGAACGCCTTTACGCCGCTTATCAACATTTACGTCAAACCCAAGCGGTTCGGCGAAGTGCCTGCAAAGCAACAATAATATGAGGAGGACTTAGATATGGAAAAACTCAAATCGACTGTTACCAACATGGTGCTGGCACTCACGGGAGTGGCCGTCATCACAGGTGCGATATTGGCTTACATCAACGCCATTACTGAGGCTCCCATCGCCCAGCAGAAAGAAAAAGCTTTGGCCGACGGCATCAAGGCCGTCATGGGGGGCGGAAATCTCGTTGTCTCGAAAACCGATACCGTGCGCCAGAATGATGCCAAGGGCAAAGAAATGGTCTATGTCATCTATCAGACACAAGATGCACAGAAAAAAGACTTGGGTGCTGCTGTTGAGAGCACCACGGGTGGTTTCGGAGGCAACCTGAAAGTGCTCGTAGGATTCGACCCCGAAGGCAATATTCTCGGCTACACGCTTCTGGAGCATGCAGAGACCCCTGGCTTAGGTGCAAAGGCCGACAAATGGTTCCAGAAAGGGGAGAAGGGCGACATTATCGGCTCGAACCCTGCCGAGGAACTCGTTGTGAAAAAGGACGGTGGTCAGGTTGACGCCATTACTGCCTCGACCATTACCAGCCGTGCTTTCCTCTTGGCTGTCAACAATGCGTATAAAGCCTACAAGGCCACTCCGGTTGATGCTGAATCGGGTGCCACGAAGCAGGTGAAGAAAGAACAATAATCACAGAAACAATCATACGTAGCATTATGAATTACTTTAAGATAATCACCAACGGCATCGTCAAGGAAAACCCGACATTTGTGCTGATGCTTGGCATGTGTCCCACACTGGCCACTACCACAAGTGCCATCAACGGCCTCTCCATGGGACTTGCTACGATGTTTGTGCTCATCTGCTCGAACATCGTTGTGTCGCTCATCAAGAAGCTGACACCCGACAAGGTGCGCATTCCGGTTTTCATTGTCGTCATAGCCTCGTTTGTAACCATCCTTCAGATGGTGATGCAGGCATTCGTGCCTTCCATCTATGCCTCGCTCGGATTGTTCATTCCGCTCATCGTGGTGAACTGCGTCATTCTTGGGCGCGCCGAGTCATTTGCTTGTAAGAACGGCCCTGTGGAAAGTCTTATGGACGGCATCGGCATCGGTCTTGGCTTCACGCTCGGATTGACTCTGCTCGGCATTGTGCGCGAGTTGCTTGGTGCCGGTTCCGTGTTCGGTCTTACTCTGATGCCCGAGACCTACAACATGCTTCTCTTTGTGCTGCCTCCGGGCGCTTTTATCACACTTGGATTCCTCGTGGCTATAGTTAATAAAGTGAGGAGCTAAGAGGGGAAAGAGTAATGTTCAAAGTATAATGTTCAAAGTTCAAAGAATATGGAATACATACTGATATTTATCTCGGCCATTTTTGTGAACAACATTGTGTTGTCGCAATTCCTTGGCATTTGTCCGTTCCTCGGCGTGTCGCAGAAAGTGAATACCTCTCTCGGTATGTCGGCGGCAGTGGCATTCGTGCTCACATTGGCCACCATAGTCACCTATCTGGTGCAATACTACGTGCTCAATCCCTTCGGATTGCAGTATCTGCAAACCATCGCTTTCATCCTGGTCATCGCGTCGTTGGTGCAGATGGTGGAGATTGTGCTCAAGAAAGTGTCACCGCCACTTTATCAGGCACTCGGCATTTTCCTGCCTCTCATTACCACCAATTGTGCCGTGCTCGGTGTGGCCATCCTGGTCATTCAGAAAGACTTTTCGTTACTCCAGAGCATCGTCTATGCCTTCTCTACGGCCATCGGTTTCGGACTTGCACTTACCGTTTTTGCAGGCATTCGCGAGCAGTTGGCCCTTATGAACATCCCAAAGGCCATGCGTGGCACAGCCATCGTGCTTGTAACCGCAGGACTGCTCTCTTTGGCCTTCATGGGCTTCTCGGGAGTTGACGGTGGATTGCGCACTCTGTTCGGCCTCGACTAAATAGTACCTTTATCGTGCTAAAGCTGCGGTTTGTTAGCACAAAGTGATGCTTTAGAAGAATAAAACGTATAGTTACACATTTAAAACGTTAGTTTGATACAGAAAACAAAATGAAACAAACCATTTTAGTGACCGGTGGTACTGGCTTCATCGGAAGCCACACCACCGTTGAACTGCAACAGGCAGGCTATGAGGTTGTGATTGTTGACAACCTTTCGAACTCAAAGATTGAAGTGCTCGACGGCATTGAGAAAATCACGGGCATTCGTCCCGCTTTCGAGCAGATTGACTTGCAGGACATGGAGGCCACGGAGGCCGTGTTTAGAAAGTACCCGAAGATTGAGGGAATCATTCATTTCGCAGCATCAAAGGCGGTAGGAGAGAGCGTGGAGAAACCGTTGATGTACTACCGCAACAACATCGTCTCGCTCATTAACCTTCTGGAGCTCATGCCAAAGTACGACGTGAAGGGCATCATCTTCTCCAGTAGCTGTACTGTTTACGGACAACCCGCCAACGAGAACCTGCCCGTAACCGAACAGGCTCCCATTCAGAAAGCCCTGTCACCCTACGGCAATACCAAGCAGATTAACGAGGAGATAATCCAAGACTACATCCATTCCGGCGCACCTATCAAGTCGATAATCCTGCGCTATTTCAACCCCATAGGTGCCCATCCCACGGCTTTCATAGGAGAACTGCCCAACGGAGTGCCCATGAACCTCATTCCTTTTGTCACCCAGACGGCCATCGGCATTCGCAAAGAGCTGAAGGTGTTTGGCAACGACTATGATACACCCGACGGCACGTGCATTCGCGATTACATTTATGTGGTGGATTTGGCTAAGGCTCACGTTAAGGCTATGGAGCGCGTGCTCGACATTCCCGATACCGATGCTGTTGAGGTGTTCAACATTGGAACGGGCCACGGAGTGAGCACTTTGGAAGTGGTTGAAGGCTTCCAGAAAGCTACTGGTGTGAAACTTCCGTGGGCTTATGCACCACGCCGCGAGGGCGACATTGAGAAAGTCTGGGGCAATGTAGATAAAGCCAACCGTGTGCTTGGCTGGAAAGCTGATACGCCGCTCGACCAGGTGCTTGCCTCAGCATGGAAATGGCAAGAGAAACTACGCGAGGACGGCATACAGTAGTTCGGAGTTTTAAGTTCATAGTTACGAGTTACAAGTTACAAGTTCATAGTTCAGAGTTATGATTACTTCACAAAAGGAAAAGGTAATCATAACTCTGAACTCGTAATTATGAACTCGGAACTAAAAGGTAATCATAACTCTGAACTTGTAACTTGTAGTTCTGAACTTGCTCTGAACTCGTAATTATGAACTCGTAACGCTTATAAAGCTGCTACGGCCAAACTATAGAGCTTGCACGCTTTGCTGTCGCTACGTGAAGGAAGCACCACCGGCGAGAGTGCACCTTGCAAAATGCCAGCCGTGTCGGCCTTACAGAAAAGTGTGATGGTCTTATAGAACGTGTTGGCCGACTCAATGTCGGGGAAGATGAGCGCATCAGTCTCACCAGCCACCTTGGAGTCAATACCCTTGGTAACAGCACTCTCACGGCAGCACGAAACCTTCACGTCGAGCGGGCCTTCCACGATGCACTTTCCGAATGCTCCGTCTTCAGCCGCCTTGATTATTTCGAGATAGCCCACGGTGTGAGGGAAGAACTTCTCGTTCACCTTTTCCGAGCAATGGATGAGCGACACGCGCGGCTCCTCAATACCCAATGCGCGGCAAATTCCTATGGCCTTGTCCACCTGTTCGGTGCGTTGCTGCTGGGTGGGGTAGGGAATAACGGCAGCATCGCCGAAGATAAGCAGTTTGTGGTAAGTGGGAATCTTGCTGACCGTGATGTGAGTCAGAATGTTTCCCTTTGGCAAAATGCCCGTCTCGCGGTTGAGCACGGCGTGGAGCAGGTTGTCGGTGTTGATAAGTCCTTTCATCAGGATGTCGGCTTTGCCTTCGCGCACCAATGCCACGGCCTTGCGGGCAGCATCGTCCTTGTCGTCGGTGTCAATAAAACAGATGTGTTCGGCATGTGCCATGAGTGCCTTGTTTTGCTCAGCCGCCTCGCGGGCACCAACAAATACCGCCTTAATGATGCCTGCCTCCAGCGCATCCACAATCGCCTCCTGACTCGATTCGTCCTCACCCCATACAACAGCTACGGTTTTTCTGTCACCCCGCTCGCGCAGGTGAGCAATCAGTTGTTCAAAGTTCTTAATCGTTTCCATGTGTGTTGTTATGATTTAATGATTGTTTTTCTTCTGCAAAGGTACGAAAAAAATGCATAATTCATAATGTATAATTCATAATGTATAATTTTTCATTCTTCATTTTTCATTTTTTTCGTACCTTTGCAACATAAACCCCAAAAACTAACAAAAACACTTAACTTCAAAACACAATGAAAACATCATCCAACAACATGCGTGTAGGCATCGTAGGTGCCGGATGGATTGCCGAGAAGGCTGCCATCACCCTGAAAGACTTGGAAGGCGTGGATTGCTACGCTATTGCTTCGCGCACACTTGAAAAAGCGGAGGCATTTGCCCGCCAATGGCAGGTTGAACGTTCTTACGGTTCATACTCAGAACTGCTCGATGACCCGCAGGTGGATCTCGTGTATGTGGCAACGCCCCATTCTCATCATTACGACGTGACGCGACAGGCAATCCTTCGCGGAAAGGCTTGCTTGGTGGAAAAAGCATTCATGGCCAATTACGCCCAAAGCAAGGCTATTCTCGACTTGGCTCACGAGCGCAAGGTGTTTGTTGCCGAGGCTATCTGGACACGCTATCAGCCGGCTCTCAACATGGTGCGCCAGCTTATTGACGAGGGGCGTATAGGACAGCCGCGACTCATTACTGCCACCTTGGGATACAGCATGGGCGACAAGCCACGCATCATGCGTGCAGACCTTTGTGGCGGTGCTTTGCTTGACCTTGGTGTCTATGCCATCAACTTTGTCAGCATGTTTTGTGACTCACCCATTGAGGACATGAAGTCGCTTTGTATGAAGTCGGCTACGGGTATGGACCTCACCAACACCATCAGTTTCCGTCTTGCCAACGGCGTGGTAGCCAACGTTCAGTCGTCGGCTTGTTGTGTGGGCGACAATATCGGAGTGATTGCCGGCACAGAGGGCAACATCATCATCGACAACATCAACAATCCGCAGCTCATTACGCTCAACGGACCCGACCGCACGTTTGTGCAGAAAGTGGCCGTGCCTAAGCAAATAACAGGTTATGAATATCAATTCTCGGCTTGCAAAAGGGCTTTGGAAGAGGGATTGCTTGAGCCGCCTCAGATGCCCCACGATGAAACCCTACGTATCATGGGCCTGATGGACGAACTACGCCGCCAATGGGGCGTTGTTTATCCCATGGACGGCGTGGAGTATGGTAACGAGGAATAGCATCAATTGGTTCTTAGTTACAAGTTTGGAGTTGCGAGTTATGATTACTTCATAAATGATAAAGGTAATCATAACTCGTAATTCGCAATTATGAACTCGAAACTCTTCAGTATTCTTTATCGTTTCAGCATCTGCTGGGCAGCGAGTACCAGGAACATGTAGTGTGACGAGCCGCCACCTAACACATATTCCACTTGTTGCCACAGGAACGGGAACTCAAGCAGCTCGGGGAAGTCGGGACGGATGAGGGCCGTGCCCGAAACCACTCCACCAGGAATGTAGGACCAGTCGGCACGGTTGAGACCGTAGGCCACGGTAGCCGATTTTGCTCCGACACCCGAGGCAAACGAAGCGTTGTTGCTTCCGGGGTGGCAACCCAGCACGAAGTTGAGCGCGTTGAAGACCGTTTCTTTCGGGAAGATTTCGGGATAGGCGCTGGCAAGGAAATAATACTTGAAACCAAAGCTCTGAATGTCCCATCCTGCACCCCAGATAGAAGGACGGTAGGGCACTCCGTAAGGTGTCTCAGCGGCCTGCTTGTCGAGCGTTTCCTTATATTTTACAAGTGAGGCTTTATATGCACTCACAAATTCCTTGGAACGCTTGTCTTTCTTTTTCTCTAAAAGTTTTGCAATACGGGCCGTGTACCATCCTGTGTAAGCTGCCGCGTTGGTGACGAGGTTTTGCTGGTTCAGAATGAACTCCAAATAGGTTTCATCCTTTGTGGTGAGGTACAGTTCAACGGCCGTCTGCAATTTTGCACCAGCCATCATGCCTTTGGCTTCAGTTTGCTCGAAAAGTGTTTTGGCAATGTCAATACACTCCTCGCTCAGCTTGTCGTTGAATCCGCGCAATACCCTTGCGGCACCTGCCAATTCAGCGGCGGTGCTCAGAGCCCGCATGGGATTGTCCTCGGTAAATATCCAACGGTCATCACTATTACCAATTTGTCCGTCGGTCATGGCAGAGGCATCGCCGAGGAGCACATATTGACGAAGGTTGTTACAAATGATGCCGCGGTAGAGCCTGCCCAAAGCCTGATAGGAGCGTACCACAGTCAAGGCTCCGTTTTCCACCTGTTGCAAGATGTCGTTCTTGCCATCGGGCTCATGAATCTCTACGCGATGGTTTTGCTGGTCGATGGCTGTAGCGTCAATCTCGGGATGGAAAGCCTCGTAAGCTAATGCAAGAATGTAAGCTTCGCCTGCCTGCGACTCCACACGCAGGTCTAAGTCGCCAGCATCGTGCCAGCCGCCAACGTTCACGCCAGGCACAATCTCACCCGCGTTGAACTTCGACAGGCCCGGACGCTGGTCATAACCGTCAATATGGTTGCCGGGGGTAGCCATCTGTGCGTCGTCCATGTGGCAGGCATCGTGCCATACGCGATACTTCTCGCTTACCCGCATGTGGCACATCTGAACAGGCAGGAAATACTCCATCACAGGTTGCCAAACGCCGCGGTCATACACATCCTGAGCAATGCGGAACACGCTCGACTCGCTTTGTGCGTACTTTATTTTATACAATCCCGGCTCGCTCACGTCGCTGAAGTCGGCAATCAGATAGCGGTAGCGCAGGAAACGTCCCCAAACCGAGGGCTGAATGCTTTTTACCACCTGTTCGCCGTCGTTGCCAACGCGCACCAATTGGGCTTCGCCTGTTTTGTTTTCGCGGGCATCGGTTTCAATAACAGCGCGCTTGGATTGAGCCGGGTGGTAGCCCACCTGAGATGTCTGAACTACAGGCTTATACATCCAGTCGCTCACTACGTTGGGCGTGATGAGCCATTTTACTGCCCCTTTTGTTGCACCAGCAGCAATTTCGCTTCGAAGCACAAACCAACCATTGTTGTGGTTCATGCGGCCGTCGTAAAGTTTCAAGTCACCAGTCATTGATTCCACGGTAAGCCTTGAGTATGGGTCATCGGGGCGCGAGGTGAATTTGTGGCCTTTTGCGTATGGAGCTGCAATCAACTGGTCGGCTGTGTAGGGGCTGTAGCCGGTAGCGTTAAGGTGGTCGATGTCGGTCTTCTGTCCTTTGCCTGTGAAGAAAGGAGCCGTGTGCAGGTTGTTGGCAGGAAGCTCCAGCAGCGGGCCGTTAGGTTGTTGCGGATAGATGCCCGACACATTGTCCATGAGCCAAGGCTTTCCGAACAAATAACCTGGGAAAAACTCGAGGTTGAATCCCATTTTGCCCAATAGGAAATCGGGTACAGGCTTGTCGATATCAACCGTCACGGCAATGCTTTTGCCTTGTGGCTCAACCGTCACCGTGTAGGTGAACTGATAGTCGGGATAAACCATCGGGTTGAAGCCAGTCAGATGGCGTGTTGAGTCGGGATAGCACAAGGTTGTGATGATACGGTTGCCTTCCACCTTGCGGCTGAGTTGTTTCGGCACGGGCTGCCATTGTCCGGGCGTTGCCTCAAGGCGTATGTCGCCGTTGGTGGCAATTCGCTGGCCGTTCATAATCACGCAAACGCCGCCCTGGTGGCCTTCGGGATAGAAGTCGCTGAAAGCCATCACGTCAACACCTCCGTGGTTGAAGTATCCGTCGCTGTTAATCTTGAAATCTTGTGCTGTCAGCAACTGTGCTGAGAGCAACATGAAGCTTAATAAAACTTTTCTCATGATTGAAAAAGAATTGAATGTTAGTTAATCGCTGTGTTGGTTATCAACGACAAAGATACAAATAGAGAGTGACTTCCGGTTCTCAATTTAAGTTAATAATTTTAAAAATGCCCATTACTTCGCCCTATTTGTTTACCTTTGCATGAATTAAATGCAAATAGAGACAATGCAAACAAAATATCTTACATTCGGTGAGTTGCTGCTGCGCTTCTCCAATCCTCACCAGATGCGCCTGATGCAAGACAGCAGGCTTGTGGGTAATTATGGCGGCAGCGAGGCAAATGTGGCCGTGTCTTTGGCAACCCTTGGCGACAATGTGGAGTATGTCACCCGTCTTCCCGACAACCGAGTTGGTCATGCGGGCGCGTTGGCTTTGCGTGGCCATCAGGTGGGAGTCAAACATGTAATTTTCGGCGGTAACCGTATTGGTGCCTATTATTTCGAGGAGGCTGCCGGAATGCGTAGTGCAAAGGTCATATACGACCGCGAGAACTCCGCTTACTCGGAACTCAGGCCAGGTATGATTCCCTGGCGCGAGATATTCAAGGACGTGGATGTGTTCCACGCTTCCGGCATCACAGGTGCCATCTCGCAGAATGCCGCCGACGCCACCTTCGAGGCCCTTGATATTGCCACCGAAATGGATGTTACCATCTCGTTTGACATCAACTACCGCAAGAACTTGTGGAAATATGGTGCCGATGCCAAGGAAACACTCTCAAAGATGCTCGGCTATGCCGACTTGGTGTTTGCCGATAAGATTGAGTTTGAGTTCATGACCGACAATTATTCCAACATTTTCGATGCCCAGGACGCAAACTTCAAGATGGATCTCGACGCTTACCGCCGATGGTTCGACGACATACATGCCCGATGGCCGCGTTGCAAGAAATGGCTTATGGGCATACGCAACCTCGTAAGCTCAAGTCACCACACACTTACGGCCATTTTGTGGAACGATGGCGAAATGCTCACAACGCGCATTTGGGATATTCCCGGCATCATCGACCCTGTGGGTGTGGGCGACGCGTTCTCTGCAGCCCTTAACCACGCTTGTGCCACATGGCCCGACAATCCGCAGCTCTGTCTCGACTATCCGCTTGCCGCAGCTGCCCTTAAAAACTCCGTACCTGGTGACTTCAACCTCATCACCCACGAAGAAATCATGGAAACCCTGCGGAATGCCGGAATAATCAGCTAAAATTCCCCGCCAACTTATACTTTTTGCGTAAAAGTAAAGATTGTCACCCGCTTCTTCTCCCGAATATTTCGCAAACCAACTTTCTCTCTCCGTCGCAGCTAATCCTTACGTTCTCCCAATGGAAACTATCTGCGGTGATGTCTGAGAAAATCCAATATGCGTTCTTTTCGGAAAGAACCTTCCCTACGAGTTTGTCGCCCTGTTTGGTGAAACACAGTCTTTTCATAGAATGGTCGCAGGTATATACGACATCGTAGCATCCTTCTGCTTTGTTGAACATTCTGAATGATGATCCATACTCACCGTCGGGTTGGGGCTCTATTTCTTTCGTGGCTCTCGACGGGAAAATGAATATGTCTTGTATTCCTGCACCTTCCAATATCCTGCGGAAAAGCCATTCGCCCTTCACATGGTGTTTGTGGCCTTCAGATGGTTCGTCGAAATAATCACAATCCCAGTCGCCTATAAGTGGGGCAAACCAGTCGTATTCGTCGGGTATTCTGTCGGTCTTTGCGCTTAATAGAGCTTCTGAAAAACTATCCATAATACTACTCTTTTACTATCATGGCTGTAAAGATACAAAAAAACCTCCATATCTGACTGTTACGGAGGATAATTTATGAATAATTGGGAAAAAGTCTTCTTTCTTACCAAAAGTAATATATGTGATGTAAAAAGAATGTGGTATTTTTGCCTCCAGAAGCTATGAATTAAAAAAATTCCAGTTTTTTTGTAGTTTTTTGCCACCTGCGTGCGATTTCTTATCAGAACGAGTCAAACAAAACAATGAATCGATGAAAGACTTAGAACGTGAATTTGAACAAATGGTGAGGGAGAACCGTAGCACGATTTACACTGTCTGCTACATGTTCTCCAACGACCAGGACGAGGTGGCCGACTTCCTTGTCCCTGTTTGGCTATATGAGTTCCTTACCAAATGGTGACAGAGCCAGTTGTGACATGATTTGTTTATATATATCTTCTAACTTTTTTCTTATAATCAATAAATTCCTGTCCAAAGTCTTTCTCCAGTCTCTTTTCCTCGCTGCGTACTTGTAGGGTAAGCAGAATGATTTCTATAATGACTATCAATATGGGCCATACAGACCATAGCCAGACAAGAATTCCAATATCATAAATGTAGATACCTACAAGCATCGGATTACGACATAGACGATATGGACCACCTGTCATTAGGTGTCTCGTTCGCGGCGCCACCTCGTGACCATAAGCATCAAAGGGATTACCCTTGCCAACAACACGCATATAGACAATGCTGTAGATACTTAATGCCAAGCCGCAGATGGCGAACAGCACACCAACTATACATAATCCGATGGAGTCTGGGATGTATGACCATACACGACCAGACACCAGCCACATCAGAGCCGGAATGCCAATCACAAAGATGAGCAATCCCAAAAGGTATCCAATAATATGTGATTTATTCTTCATTTCTCTTGCTAATGTTTGCAGCAAAGATACAAAAAATCCTCCATACCTGTCTGATACAGAGGTTGTTTTTTAAAAAAATTTGGAAAAAGAATCCTTTTTTACAATCCTTTTACCCAAGATTCTAATTCCTGTTTGCTGGCGCGATTCAGTAGTTTGCCATCCTTCCATTTTACATCTGGATAAGCGGCTTTCAGGTCTTCGCATGCTTTCTTGATGCTGCTACCTCCTGATGGAATAGGCTTGTGATGAAATGAAAACCGCCCTGTTTGCGTCGGCAAGCAGGGCAGAGAATCTTTTCTTATGTGTTGTTGTTTACATGCTTTGGTCGGGATTGAACAAGTCTTCAATCTCGTTGATTTCGTCTTCGTCGAACCATTTGTTCAGGCGCGTTTTTGCTTTCTCCTTCACGTCGTCGGGCACGTTGCCCCACACTTTATTGAGCACGTAGAGCAGCACGGCCATGTCGTCGCCCAGTCCTGCGATAGGTATGGCGTCGGGAATGACATCAAGCGGGCTGATCAGATAGCCGAGCGCCCCGATGATGATGGCCTTGTCTTTGACGGCAATCTTGTCGCTTTGCAGGGTGTAGTAGAGCACGAGTGCGGCATAAACCAGTTTTGAGCCAGCCCGCTTGGCTATTCGTGATATTTTTTCAACAAATCCTTTTTGTGAGAATTTGTTGGCGTATGACATGAAATCAGGTAACTCCATAGGCGGAAAGCATTATTTTTGCGCAAAATTACGAATTTCTTTCTTTTCTCGCAAATAAATTTTGAAATTACAAACTTTTCATATATTTTTGTGCCGAAAATGTATGTTGTATAACACTCTAAAACATTTTTTAGCATAATGGACACAAATAACGACGAACGTCTGGAAACCGCCAAGAGCCGTGCCAAGGTGATGGGTGTTTTGTTTCTGATACCAGTATTCATTATTTCGGTGCGCGACGATGCCATGAGCCTGCTGTTTCATGCTGTGGCGTTGGGCGTGGTGTTGGCAGGTGCCTATTGGCTGATTATGAAATGGAAGGACAAACGCGATGCTCGCAGAGAGGAGGAAGAAAATGGATAAGGACTTATGGCAGAAATGTTGCTTGTCGGGATTGTGGTTGCCGCGTCGGCCGTTTATGCCGGATGGAGGGTCTATGAGGCGTTTCGTGCGCCCGACGATCCTTGCCGCGGTTGCCAAGGCTGCGCGTTGCGCGACGCGCAGCGCAAAGTAGCGGCCCGCAAAAAAAACTGTGAAAAATTTGGCGGAACAAAATAAATACATTACCTTTGCATCCGCAAACCGAAAAGGGTGCGTTGGATGAGTGGCTTAGTCAACGGTCTGCAAAACCGTCAACGGCGGTTCGAATCCGCCACGCACCTCTCAAGGTAAAAGGTGGAAAGGTTGTGGAGTGATGATGCTCGCAACGTTCCACCTTTTTTATATATAATGGGTTGCACAAAAAATTATAAAACTTAATATCAAACACTCAAACACTCAACACTCAAAGATTATGGGATATATTGAACAAAACCTGATGGAGGGCGAGCAGATTATCATGCGCGCCCAGCTTCACTACATCGTGTATTGGAAACCAGCCGTGCTCATATTGCTGGCACTCATCCTGTTTGTGTTTCAGATTTCGCCCGAGGTCTATTCCTATCAGGGCATTCTGGCAGCCATCCTGCTGGTGATAGCCTTTATCAGCATACTCGTGATTCACGGCAACCGCAAGTATATTCTCACCAACCGCCGCCTGATAGAGAAGGTGGGCATCGTGCGCCGCGAGTCGCGCGAGATTCTGCTCCGCAAGTGCGAGGGTGTGCAGCTCAGCCAGAGCATCATGGGCCGCCTGCTCAACTACGGCACCGTGGTTGTCAGCACCACAGGCGAGGCCGAGAACGACTATAAGTACATTCAGGCGCCCGTGCGTTTCCAGACGCTCATCAACCAGCAGATTGACCACCTGCGCGACGACTCATAGCGTTTCTAAGCGTTACAAGATACAGATACGAGTTACGAGTTATGATTACCCAAGGCTTTTGAACACCTTCTGAAACGGTAATCATAACTCGTAACTCGTATCTCTTTGCTTAAGGACGAATCGCTATTTTTTCGCCTCCTCCATGTTTCCTTCAATATAGAGGCGCGTCAGTTCCGTCTTGCCGTTGGTTCTGACGGTTATAGTCTTCTTGAAATGTCCGGGGAACTTACCCTTGCCGTTGTAGGTCACCTTGATGCTTCCCTGAGCACCAGGGGCGATGGGCTCCTTGGTGTACGAGGGCACGGTGCATCCACAAGCGGCCAGAGCCTGGTTGATGACGAGCGGTGCGTCGCCCACGTTCTTGAACGTGAATGTGCACTCCACCACGGGGTTGCTCTCCGAGAATGTCCCGAAGTCGTGGGTCAGTTTGTCAAACTTGATTTCCGCCTGTTTTTGTGCTGAAGCCATGGTGCAGACGGCGAGCATCAGCATGGTTATCATTAAAATCTTTTTCATCTTGTTCGGTTTTTGATTGTTTATGCGGGTGCAAAAATAATAATTATAGTTGAGAGTAGTGCTATTTTTTGAAAAATTTAAGATAAAATTTTGCCGTATCCGTTATTTATTCACTAATTTTGCATGTCCTTACGGGGAAAAATGCCCCCTGGCGGTGCCAGATTGCAGCCCCTGGAGTGCGCTCTGAGCGCGTGGAGTGGGGAGCTGTTTTCACAAAGTGGCACTTTACGAATACAAAGTAATGCTTTACGAGCGTAAAGTGGCACTTTACGGAAATAAAGCGATGCTTTACGTTGAAATTTTCTAGAGAATTTGCACGTAACGCAAAACAATGGTTCCGCCACCCCGAGAATGAGCCGATTAACATGGGGAACTGTGACGGCCAGGGTGGGGTATGGCAACCCGATAACAACAGAAACAATAAACGAAAAAACAGATAACAATCATGTACAGAACAAACACATGTGGGGAGCTTCGCCTCTCCGATGCCGGCAAGCAGGTGACGCTGGCCGGTTGGGTTCAGCGCACGCGCAAGATGGGCGGAATGACGTTTGTCGATGTGCGCGACCGTTATGGCATCACGCAGCTGGTTTTCAACGAGGCCGTTGACGCCTCGCTTTGCGAGCGTGCCAACAAGCTGGGCCGCGAGTATTGCATCCAGGTGAAAGGCTGTGTGAGCGAGCGCGAGTCGAAGAATGCCAAGATGCCCACGGGCGACATCGAGATTCTTGTCAGCGAGCTCAACATCCTGAGCGAGAGCATCACACCGCCGTTTACCATCGAGGACAATACCGACGGGGGCGACGACATTCGCATGAAGTACCGCTATCTTGACCTGCGCCGCGCAGCCGTTCGCAAAAACCTGGAGTTGCGCCACCGCATGACCATCCTCATCCGCAATTTCCTCGACTCAAAGGATTTCATCGAGGTGGAGACGCCCATCCTTATCGGCTCAACGCCCGAGGGTGCGCGCGACTTTGTCGTTCCCTCGCGCATGAACCCCGGTCAGTTCTACGCCTTGCCGCAAAGCCCGCAGACGTTGAAGCAGTTGCTCATGGTGAGCGGCTTCGACCGTTATTTCCAAATCGCCAAATGTTTTCGCGACGAGGACCTGCGCGCCGACCGTCAGCCCGAGTTTACGCAGATAGACTGCGAAATGTCGTTTGTGGAGCAGGAAGATGTGCTGCAGTTGTTCGAGGATATGGCCCGCCACTTGTTCCGCGAGGTGCGTGGCGTGGAACTGCCTGAGCTTCAGCGCATGACTTGGCACGAGGCCATGCGGCGTTTCGGCAGCGACAAGCCCGACCTGCGCTTCGGAATGGAGTTTGTGGAGCTGAAAGACCAGCTCAAGGGCACCGGCACGTTCCCCGTGTTCAACGATGCCGAGTATATCGGAGCCATCTGCGTGCCCGGATGCGCCAATTACACCCGCAAACAGCTCGACCAGCTGGTTGACTTTGTGAAACGCCCACAGGTGGGAGCCAAGGGACTGGTATATGTGAAGTTCAACGAGGACGGCACGGTCAAGTCTTCGGTTGACAAGTTCTACACGCCCGAGGTGTGGCAGAACGTCAAGCAAGCCACGGGTGCCGCCGACGGCGACCTGGTGCTCATCATGAGTGGCGACAATGCCAACAAGACCCGCACCCAGCTCTGCACGCTCCGACTGGAGATGGGCGAGCGTTTGGGACTGCGCGACAAGGACAAGTTCGTGTGCCTGTGGATTGTGGACTTCCCGCTGTTTGAGTGGAGCGACGAGGAGCAGCGCCTCATGGCCACGCACCATCCGTTCACCTTGCCCAACCCCGACGACATTCCGCTGCTCGACACCGACCCGGCCAAGGTTCGCGCCGTGGCCTACGACTTTGTTTGCAATGGTGTTGAGTTGGGCGGCGGTTCGTTGCGTATTCACGACGGTAAGCTGCAGGAGAAGATGTTCCAGATTCTCGGCTTCACACCCGAGCGCGCTATGGCCCAGTTCGGTTTCCTCATCAACGCATTCAAGTATGGCGCTCCGCCCCACGCCGGACTTGCCTTCGGACTGGACCGCTTCGTGAGCATCATGGCCGGTTTGGACTCCATCCGCGACTGCATTGCGTTCCCGAAAAACAACAGCGGACGCGACGTGATGCTCGACGCTCCTAACGAATTGGACCCCAAACAGCTCGACGAATTGTGCCTGAAAGTTGATTTAAGTCAAGAAAATTGACATTTGCCCCCTTTGGTGCTTACAAACAGCAACTTTTCTGCCCAAAAAAGATGCACATTTCAAAGAAATGCATTAACTTTGCACCCGATTAAAGAAGCTGATACAGAAATAGTTCAGCAAAAATTAAAGTATTACTAAATTATGGCAGAAAAGAAAGCAACAACAAAGAAGGCTGCAGCTCCCAAAGAGGCAGCTGAGAAGAAAGCAACAGTAAAGAAGTGCGCTACCAAGAAGGCCGCTCTGGTTATCAACGCTGAAACAGTAGGTTTCAAGGCTGGTGACGTTTATCAGGCTCTGGCAACAGCTGAGAAGGCTCTTACAGTAGCTGAGATTGCAAAGGCAGCAAAGATTTCCAACGAAGAGGCTCTGCTCGGTCTGGGCTGGCTTCTGAAAGAGGGTAAGGTTGCCGACGCTGAGGGTAAGCTCGCTCTGGCTTAATAAACCGAAAAGGACAATATAGAAGGGGGCTGGTAAAACGAAGGTTTACCGGTCCCTTTTTTTCGTTTTTCATGTGGAGTAAAAGGATAGAAACACAAAGCTTGTGAACAATTACGAACGCCACATATTGCGCATCTTGACCGAGGCAGGAGCCGAAGGGCTGAGCGTGGCAAAGATAGCCCGCCACGTGTATAATGCCTCGAACACATTCTTCGAAACGGTTGATTTCGAGGAAGTTCACCGCTTTGTTTCCTCCTATCTGCTCCGCAACTCCAAGTCGGCCGACTCGTTGGTGGAAAAGACCGAGCGCGGCATCTATCGGCTGAACGCCAATTCAGCGGAGTCACGCCAGTTGATGCTACAGTTCTGCGACCCCGAGGAGGATGACGATGCGCCCGTGCGGCAAGAGGATTTGTCGTTGTCGCTTTTTTAGCAAACTTTTTTAGGGGGATTTCTCCGCTTGTCCGTATTATAATATATAAAACGGTTATTTATATATAAATACGGAAAAAATGGCAAGATTTTTATTAGGCTTCGATGTTGGCAGCAGTTCTGTCAAAGCATCGTTGGTTGACGCCGATAGCGGCGCCTGTGTGGCTACTGCGTTTTATCCCGAGTCAGAGGCTCCCATCACCGCCGTCAAGGCTGGTTGGGCAGAGCAGGACCCGCAGATGTGGTGGGATAACGCTAAGCTTAGTTTGAAGAAAATCATGTTCGAGGCTGGTGCTACTGCCGACGACGTGAAGGCCATCGGCATCTCTTATCAGATGCACGGCCTGGTGTGCGTTGACAAGTATCAGCAGGTGTTGCGCCCCAGCATCATCTGGTGCGACTCTCGCGCTGTTCCCTACGGCGAGAAGGCTTTCAACGAGCTGGGTAGCGACCAGTGCCTGAGTCATCTGCTCAACTCGCCGGGCAATTTCACGGCCTCCAAGCTGGCATGGGTGAAAGAAAACGAGCCAAGTGTGTTTGAGAAGGTTGACAAAATCATGCTCCCCGGCGACTATATCGCCATGAAGCTCAGCGGCGTGGCCAACACCACCATCAGCGGCCTGAGCGAAGGCATGATGTGGGACTTCAAGGAGAAGCGTCCCGCCAAGTTCCTGTTCGACTATTTCGGCTTCGACGAGAGCATTATTCCCGACATCGTTCCCACGTTCAGCGTGCAGGGCGAGCTTTGTGCCGCCGCAGCCGCCGAGCTGGGCCTCAAGGAGGGCACGCCCATCAGCTATCGTGGCGGCGATCAGCCTAACAATGCCCTTTCGCTCAATGTGTTCAACCCGGGTGAGATTGCCTCAACTGCAGGCACATCAGGCGTTGTCTATGGCGTTTTGGGTGAGGCCAACTACGACCCCAAGAGCCGTGTCAACACCTTCGCACACGTCAACTACACCACCGACCTCGACCGTCTGGGCGTGCTGCTCTGCATCAACGGCACAGGCATTCTCAACGCCTGGGTGCGCCGCAACGTGGCTCCCGAGGGCATCAGCTATGCCGACATGAACGTCATGATGGAGAACATCCCCATCGGCAGCGAGGGAGTAAGGATTATCCCATTCGGCAACGGTGCCGAGCGTGTGCTTGAGAACCGCGAGATTGGCTGCTCTATCAACGGCGTCAACTTCAACAAGCACTCCAAGGCCCACATCATGCGCGCCGCCCAGGAAGGCATCGTGTTCTCGTTCTGCTACGGCATGGAAATCATGCAGCAGATGGGCATGGACATCCGCAAGATTCACGCCGGAAAGGCCAACATGTTCCTCAGCGACATCTTCCGCAACACCCTCGCAGGCGTCAGCGGCGCCACCATCGAGCTCTACGAGACCGACGGCTCCGTGGGTGCAGCAAAGGGCGCAGGAATGGGTTGCGGCATCTACAAGGACAACGACGAGGCCTTCGCAACGCTCAAGAAACTGGCCGTCATTGAGCCCGACGTGCAGAAGCGCAACGAGTATCTGGCCGCATACGCAGCATGGAAAGAGACGCTCGAGAAAAGCATCTAAGCTTAAAGAAAAATATAGAGGCTTAAAGTGTCTTAATGAATCAAATAAAAACAATAGTTTTTACGTTATAACAAATAGTAAATTTTCAAATCACTAATTTCTTAATATTTTAAACAAAAATTATGGCAAAAGAGTATTTTCCGTTTACCGGTAAAATTCCTTTCGAAGGAAAAGAGAGTAAGAACGTAATGGCATTCCATTACTATGAGCCCGAAAAGGTTGTGATGGGCAAGAAGATGAAAGACTGGCTGAAGTTTGCTATGGCTTGGTGGCACACACTTGGCCAGGCCAGCGGCGACCCGTTTGGCGGACAGACCCGCTGCTATGAGTGGGACAAGGCCGACGACGCTGTGCAGCGCGCCAAGGACAAGATGGACGCTGGCTTCGAAATCATGGACAAGCTCGGCATCGAGTACTTCTGCTTCCACGATGTTGACCTCGTTGAAGAGGGCGCAACCGTTGAGGAGTACGAGGCTCGCATGAAGGCCATCACCGACTATGCCCTGGAGAAGATGAAGCAGTATCCCAACATCAAAAACCTCTGGGGAACCGCCAACGTGTTCAGCAACAAGCGCTATATGAATGGTGCCAGCACCAACCCCGACTTCGACGTTGTTGCCCGTGCCATCGTGCAGATTAAGAACGCCATCGACGCCACCATCAAGCTCGGCGGTCAGAACTACGTGTTCTGGGGCGGACGCGAGGGCTACATGAGCCTGCTCAACACCGACCAGAAGCGCGAGAAGGAGCACATGGCCACCATGCTCACTATGGCCCGCGACTATGCACGCAGCAAGGGATTCAAGGGCACATTCCTCATCGAGCCCAAGCCCATGGAGCCCAGCAAGCACCAGTATGACGTTGACACCGAGACCGTATGCGGCTTCCTCCGCGCTCACGGCCTTGACAAGGACTTCAAGGTGAACATCGAGGTGAACCACGC
>JAFZSI010000016.1 GCA_017619445.1 Prevotella sp. | reverse complement strand
TCTCTCCTCTCTCCTCTCTCCTCTTTCCTCCGCATAGAGGTCGGCAAACTCGTCGTTCTTCAGTTCGGTGACGGCTTGCGAGAGGATTTTCTGATAGGTCTCGTAGCCCAAGTCCTCCATGAATCCGCTCTGTTCGGCTCCCAACAGGTTGCCTGCGCCTCTTATGTCAAGGTCTTGCATCGACAGGTTGAAGCCACTGCCCAGTTCCGAGAATGTTTCAAGGGCTTCCAGTCGCCGCCGCGCCTCCTGGTTGAGACTGGCCAAGGGTGGCGCGAGCAGATAGCAGAACGCCTTTTTGTTTGAGCGGCCCACGCGGCCCCGCATCTGGTGCAGGTCTGATAGTCCGAACTTATGGGCATCGTTAATGATGATGGTATTGGCGTTGGAAATGTCGATGCCGTTCTCCACGATGGTGGTTGAGAGCAGCACGTCGTAGTCGTAGTTGATAAATCCCATGACGGTTTTCTCCAGTTCCTCCGGCTTCATCTGGCCGTGGCCAATGGCCACGCGGCAGTCGGGCACATACTTGCGTATCATCATCGCCAGCTCGGGCAGGTTGCTGATGCGATCGTTCACAAAGAACACCTGGCCGTTGCGGCTCATCTCGAAGTTGATGGCATCCACGATGACCTCTTTGTCAAAGGTGTGTACCTCGGTGCAAATGGGGTATCGGTTTGGCGGCGGTGTCTGAATGATGCTCATATCGCGGGCTCCCATGAGCGAGAACTGCAGCGTGCGCGGAATGGGCGTGGCACTCATGGTGAGCGTATCGACGTTGGTTTTCAGCTTGCGCAGTTTCTCTTTGGTGGCGACGCCGAATTTCTGCTCCTCGTCGATGACCAAAAGCCCTAAATCCTTCCATTTCACCTGCTTTCCGATGAGTTTGTGGGTACCGATGAGGATATCGATTTTGCCGTCAGCCAGGTCAGCGAGTATTTCCTTGGTCTTCTTGGCGCTGCGGGCACGCGAGAGGTACTCAACCCTTACGGGCAGGTCTTTCAAGCGGCTGCTGAACGTCTGGTAATGCTGATAGGCCAGCACCGTGGTGGGCACCAGCACGGCTGTCTGCTTGGAATCGCAGGCGGCTTTGAAGGCTGCACGTATGGCAACCTCGGTTTTACCGAAGCCAACGTCACCACACACCAGCCTGTCCATGGGACGGGCGCTCTCCATGTCGGCCTTTACGTCGTTGGTGGCCTTGAGCTGATCGGGCGTATCCTCGTACAGGAAACTGGCTTCCAGCTCCTGCTGCATGAACGAGTCGGCACTGAAGGCGTAACCCCGCTCATGGCGGCGGGCTGCATAGAGTTTAATGAGGTCGCGGGCAATGTCCTTGATGCGGGTTTTGGTGCGCTCTTTCAGTCTGTCCCATGCGCCGGTGCCCAGCGTGGAGAGCCGTGGCGGCGTTTCGCTATCGCGGCGTTTGTATTTCGAGATTTTGTAGAGCGAATGGATGCTCACGTCCACCTTGTCGCCGTGCTGGTAGATGATGCGTATCACTTCCTGATAACCCTGTTGGCCATCGGAGCCGCTGACGGCAGAAGACTGACTACCATTGACAGGCTTGGCCGGCAGCGGCACGCGCACAAGGCCGGCAAACTTGCCGATGCCAAAGTCCACATGCACAATGTAGTCGCCAGGCTCCATTTCCTGCAGTTCCTTCATGGTGAGGGCCATTTTGCCGCTGCGTGCGGTGTCGCTGCGCAGGCTGTACTTGTGGAAACGGTCGAAAATCTGATGGTCAGTGTAGAAGCAGGCGCTGAGCAGGTGGTCAACGAATCCACTGTGGAGCGTCTTGTCAACGGGCGTGAACGGAATGTCGCGCTCCATACCTTCAAATATGTCGCGCAGACGCTCGTTTTGCTTCGCACTGTCGGCCAACACATAGAGTTTGTAGCCCTTTTGCAGATAGTCCTCAAACGTTTGGGTGAGCAGGTCGAAGTTCTTGTGGAACAGCTGCTGCGCCGACATGTCGAAGCCGATGGTTGCCTGCGGCTGACCCGTAGGCCGAGTTCCGAACTCAATACGGCGGAAGGCCAGCAGGTCGTCGGTGAACTGTGAACCGCTGAGCAACATCCGCTCACTCTGCATCTGCTGCATGAGTTCTTGCTGCTCCATCTCGGTCAGGCCCTCCATACGCTCGGTAACCGCCTGTTGCGAGAAACCGTCCTGATAAGTGCGCTCCACAACGTCGCGCACATAGAGCACGTCTTTCATCGCCACGATGGTGTTGGCGGGCAGAAATTTCAGGAACGAGGTCTTCTCAGTGGCCGACACAGTTAACTCGGGCACAATCTCAACGTGCTCGCAACGCTCTCTGGACAACTGCGACTGCACCTCGAACGTGCGGATGCTGTCAACCTCATCACCGAAAAAGTCAATGCGGAACGGCCACTCGCTACTGAAGCTATAGACATCGAGAATGCTGCCGCGCACGGCAAACTGCCCGGGCTCATAGACGTAGTCGGTCTCATGGAAACCATATTCGCGCAGCCGGTGCTCCAACTGCGTCACATCGACGGTCTGTCCCTTGCTGATGCTGATGCTACGCTCGTCAAGACTCTTTTTCGACACCACCAACTCGGCCACAGCCTCGGGATGAGTGACAATGAACAGGCTTTCAGTCCTTTCCTCTCTCCTCTCTCCTCCTTCTTTAGCCGCATTCAGCCGCGCCAGCACCTCGGTGCGCAGAATCTCGTTGGCCGCGTCTATCTGGCCATACTTCACCTGCCGACGATAGGACGAGGGATAGAACAGCACTTGCCGCTGTCCCAACAGCTGCGTCAGGTCGTGGTAGAAATAGCCGGCCTCCTCGGCATCCTGAAGAATAAAAAGCAGGGGGCGGGTGCTTTTGTTGGCCACCGAAGCAAACATCACCGGGGCACCCGAAGCCACGAGTCCTTGCAGGAAAACGGTTTTCAACGAATTGTTTTCCAGTGCTTTCGCCAGTGCCACAACCTGTGGCGAACGGGCATATAATCCTAATAAGTCTTGTATCTTCATGATAACAGCGACAAAGGTACGATGAAGTGAGCGAAAAACAAAAGAAAAACTTGTTTTTCTTCTGTGAAATCGGTGAAATCTGTGGTTCCGAGCGTGACTACCTTCGAAAAATTCAAAGGTACGAAAAATCTGATTAAGCGAGGGCAAAGAAAGTTTGTTTTCTTTGCCGAGCGTGAAGATTTTATCCAATAAGCGAGCGAAAAGCCAAATATTTTGACTCAACTTTCGGAAGTATTCAAAAAGCTGACAGTCAACGCCCCCTGCCCCCTCTAATCTTAGAGGGGGAATAAGTTACTTCCATTTACATGGCAACAATATGCGGTGGTATTATACTCCCATTTACATGGCAACAATATGCGGTGGTATTATACTCCCATTTCATGGCAACAATATGCGGTGGTATTATACTCCCCCTCTAAGATTAGAGGGGGCAGGGGGCGTTGATAATCAAGCTTGTTCCTGACAACGATATGAGACAGGTGGGACGCTGAAAGCGTCGCCTACCAATAACCGGGGGTGCGCCTGTCGGCGTACCCCCGGACAGAC
>JAFZSI010000015.1 GCA_017619445.1 Prevotella sp. | reverse complement strand
TCTCTCCTCTCTCCTCTCTCCTCTTTCCTCTCCTCTCTCTGCGAACAGGGCATCGGTTGCCCTTACCATTTGCTCATACAGCATCCGGCACTCCTCGTCAGCCATCAGCTGGCGTATTTCCGCTTCGGTGTAGCGCTCGGGATGCTCCTGCATCTCCAAGAGTCGCTTCAGTTTCTCTTGCTTTGTCATGGGTTGAATCTGTTTTTGAGTTTGGTGATGGCCTGTGAGAGATGTTTATAGACGGCGGCTTCACTGATGCCTATCTGCTCTGCAATCTCACGGTACTTCAACCGCTCGCCGTAGTGCATGTTGAACACGCGGCGCGTCTGTGGAGTGAGTTCTGTCTGGATGAACGTCTGATACTGCCGGTAGTGTTCTTCTTCCTCGTCGTGTGTGCCGATAGATTCATCATCGAGTGGCAAAGCCCTTCGCATACGCTCCTGTAACTTCATGCGTTTCAGGCGGTTCAGACACTCAAAGCGCACGCTGCTCCTGACGTAGGCCAACAGTTTGTCCTCGCGCGGCAGGAGGTCAATGTCCATCAGCCGCGCCAGCACGTCGCTCACCGCGTCGCGGGCATCCTCGTCATCGTGGAGCAGGATGCGGGCGCGCCGCAGTAGGTCGTCGTAGTGCAGGCGGTAGAGCTCCGCCACCGTTGTTTGTGTGGTATTCATTTTTACCACCTTTTCATCTCTCTTTGGCATTCTTAACTTTGTCTTTTTATCTATAAGACAATCAAGCGGTCAGTTTCCCAACCCCCCAAAGCAAGAATTATATATGAATTTGAAAATTATCGGATAAAACCCTGTTTTTTCAAAGATGTTCACGGATTTTGTCCCAGGGGTCTATTCTACGACCAATTTATTGCCGTTCCAGACGTAGGTGGTTCTTTTTCCGTCGCTTTCCCGTCGGAAGATGAGTTTGTCGTTGTCTGCGCTGAGTTTGCACCGCCATTGGTTTTTGTCGAGGGTTGGCATTGAGGAAGCCACGCGCTCGGCGAACTTTGGCGACTTGGGGTCGATATACTTGAAGGTGTGCGTGGCGGGGTTGTAGTCGTAGAACTGCAGGTTTACCTCGTCGCCCTCAGCGAGTTTGTGTGGTGTGTGTACAAACTTGTCTGTCTTCGGGTCTTTCTTGAAGTCGGTGTCGGCGGCGCAGTCGATGGCCACGGCAGCGAGCATGGTGCCGTCTTGGCGGTGCCATCCCCGGATGTAGAAGTAGTAGTAGCCCTCCATGGAGTAGGAGTGTGCGTAGTCGCCTTTGCTCTCCTTGGCGCGCAGTGCCACGCAGATGGGCAGCGAGAGAATGGAGCCTCCGGGCACGTCTCTTTCGGGCTGCGGGTCGCGCAGTTCCATGTCTGTGCGCTTCACTATCTGGAACATCAGGCTCTGCACGGGATTATTGAAGTCGGTGCTGATGGTCACGTCGTCATGGCTTATGCCCTCATACACGAGGTTGCCCTTGGCGTTCCACCGCAACCAACCTTTCAGTCCGCATCGCCCCCAGAAGTGGTTCATACTGATGTCGTTCTCGTTCTTGTATTCCGAGAATGAGGGTATGCGTTTGCGAATGCCGCTGGTAAAGTCGCTGGCCTGGCAGTAGGGCTTCAGCATCCTGGTGCGCGCGTCGTAGCGGAAGAAGTATGCGTCGTGTACCTTGTGTGTGATGGCCGCGAGCGGAATGATGCCGATGGCCATGGGCTGTTGTTGTTGGTTGTAGAACACGCGCATGGAGAATTTTCCCTGTGACAGCGAGCATCGGTCTTTGTCGATGTGTATGCTGGGCTTTTCGTGGTTGAACTTCACGCGCTCGTCGCCGTCGATGGCAGCAAGGAGCATGGTGTAGTACTTGTGGGGATAGACCTTTGCGTAAGCGCGCAGGAACGTCACCACGTCGGGCGTGCCTTTGCCGGGGACGCTGATGTTGCGCGTGCGCCATGTATTGCTTACGGGCACGTCGAGCGAGCGTGTCCACAGGTCATTGTCTTCGTCGGCGGTCTTGCTGGCGTTGTTTTTCTGTGCCCATGCACCCATTGCGATGCACGAAAGGAGGATAACGGTTACAATTTTTTTCATATTGCAAAGATACGATTAAGTGAGAGAAAAGCAAAGGAAAACGAAGTTTTTTCTTTGCTTTTCCGAACGAAAGTATCTTCGACGAAGTCAGAGATAGTGCAAATCGAGAGAAAAGCAAAGGAAAATCGGTTTTTCTAATGAAAACACCAAGGCTTTGTATTACATCCTGTAAATATAGCCTCTAAAACGCTCCTGTTTTTGGAAAAATATGTGTAACTTTGCCGCATGTAGCCGGAAAAGGTTTTATGAAGGCTGCGCGAAGCTGATATTATTTACAGAATGAACGAAAGATACAATATCCCTCCCGAGTGGAATGAGTTTTATTTGAAAGATGTGTCGTTTGTCAACCTGATGACGCACCGCATCTTCAACGTTTTGATAGTGGCCAACCCCTACGACGCTTTCATGCTCGAAGACGACGGGCGCGTGGATGAGAAGATTTTCGACGAGTATGTTGAGCTGGGCTCGCGCTATCCGCCCACGTTCACTCAGGTAAGTACCACCGAGGAGGCCAACGAGGTGCTGCGCACCACCGACATCGACCTGGTCATCTGTATGCCGGGTAATGCCGACAACGACGCTTTCACCGTGGCCCGCGAGGTGAAAGCCCAGAATCCGAACATTCCGTGCGTGGTGCTCACTCCCTTCAGTCACGGCATCACCAAGCGCATACAGAACGAGGACATGTCGATTTTCGACTATGTGTTCTGCTGGTTGGGCAACACTAACCTCATTCTCTCCATCATCAAACTTATCGAGGACAAAATGAACATCGAGCACGACATCCGCGAGGCGGGCGTGCAGATGATTCTGTTGGTGGAGGACAACATCCGTTTCTACTCGTCGGTGCTGCCAAACCTCTACAGCTACATCCTGGCGCAGAGCAAACGGTTCTCTACCGAAGCCCTGAACCCCCACGCAGCCGCACAGCGCAAGCGCGGCCGTCCCAAGGTGGTGCTGGCTACCAACTACGAGGAGGCGATGGAGATTTACGAGAAATACCACGACAACACCTTGGGCGTCATCAGCGACACCCGTTTCCCCATCCATGCCGTGCCAGGCCGTCTGTCGCATGTGGAGGAGGGTGACCCCGAGGCTGGCATCAAGCTGTTGCGCGAAATCCGCAGCCGCGACGAGTATGTGCCGCTCATCCTGGAGAGCAGCGAGAGTGTGAACCGCTTCCGCGCGCAGGCCGAGGGCTTCCGCTTCATCGACAAGAACTCCAAGACCATGAATCTCGACCTGCGGCAGCTTTTGGAGGAGCACATGGGTTTCGGTGACTTCGTGTTCCGCGACCCGAAGACGCGCGAGGAGGTGGCACGAGTGAGCAGCCTGAAAGAACTGCAGGACATCATCTTCAAAGTGCCCAACGACTCGATGCTCTACCACATTTCGCGCAACCACATGAGCCGCTGGCTCTGTGCCCGTGCCATCTTCCCCGTATCGGCTTTCCTGAAACACGTCACGTGGCACAAGCTGAAGGACGTGGATGCCCACCGCCAGATTATCTTCGATGCCATTGTGCAGTACCGAAGGATGAAAAACATCGGCGTGGTGGCCGTCTTCGACCGCGGGAAGTTTGACCGCTACGCCCACTTCGCCCGTATTGGTGAAGGTTCTTTGGGCGGTAAAGGCCGCGGTCTGGCATTCCTCGACAACATTGTGAAACGCCATTCAGACTTCAACCAGTTTGAGGGCATCAACGTGGCCATCCCGAAGACCGTGGTGCTGTGTACCGACGTGTTCGACGAGTTCATGGAGTCCAACAATCTCTATCCCATTGCGCTGAGCGACATTCCCGACGAGGAAATCCTGAGTCATTTCCTCCGTGCACAGCTGCCCGACGCCTACATTGCCGACTTCTTCACCTTCTTCGAGGCCACCAACAGTCCCATTGCCGTGCGTTCGTCGAGCCTGCTCGAAGACAGCCACTATCAACCCTTCGCCGGCATCTACAGCACCTACATGATTCCGCATCTGGCCGACAAATACGAGATGCTGCGCATGTTGGCAAGTGCCATCAAGGCCGTCTATGCGTCGGTATATTACAAAGACTCGAAAGCCTACATGACTGCCACGCAGAACGTCATCGACCAGGAGAAAATGGCGGTCATTCTTCAGGAGGTGGTCGGACGGCAATATGGCGACCGTTTCTATCCCACGTTCAGCGGGGTGCTGCGTTCGCTCAATTATTATCCTATCGGTGACGAGACAGCCGAGGAGGGCATTGCCAGCCTTGCTTTGGGACTTGGCAAGTACATTGTTGATGGCGGGCAGACCCTGCGCGTGTCGCCCTACCATCCACACCAGATATTGCAGACGAGCGAACTGGAAACGGCCCTGCGCGAAACGCAGACCCGTTTCTATGCCCTCGACATGCGACCGTCGGCAACCGGCGGCGAGATGGGGCAGAACAAATTCTCGGTTGACGACGGTTTCAACCTCCTGAACCTGAAAGTGAAGGAGGCCGACAAAGACCACGCGCTCAACTACATTGCCTCTACCTACGACCCCTACGATCAGGTGATACGCGACGGCCTCTACGAGGGCGGACGCAAGATTATCTCCTTTGCGGGCGTGTTGCAGCAGGGCATTTTCCCGCTGCCCGAAATCCTGCAGATGTCTATGAAGTACGGGGCCGAAAGTATGCGCCGCCCGGTGGAGATAGAGTTTGCCTGCAACGTAAACGCCGACAAGACAGGCGAGTTCTATCTGCTGCAAATCCGTCCCATTGTCGATAGCAAGCAGATGCTCGAGGAAGACATCACCGCCTACACCGACGAGCAATGCCTGCTGCGCTCGCACAACTCGTTGGGCCACGGCATCAGCGAGGATGTCACCGACGTGGTGTACGTGAAAACCGATGAGAACTTCACCGCCGCCAACAACGCCCTCATCGCTGAGGAAATAGAGAAAATCAACCGCAAGTTCCTGGCCGAAGACCGCAACTACGTGCTCGTGGGTCCGGGGCGCTGGGGCTCCAGCGACTATTGGCTGGGCATACCCGTGAAGTGGCCGCACATCTCGGCAGCTCGCGTTATTGTGGAGTCGGGACTCAAAAACTACCGTGTCGATCCCTCGCAGGGCACCCATTTCTTCCAGAACCTCACCTCGTTTGGCGTAGGCTATTTCACCATCAGCACCTTCCTCGGCGACGGTGTGTTCCAACAGCAGTTGCTCGACCAGATGCCTGCCGTTGAGGAAACCGAGCATGTGCGCCACGTGCGCTTCGACAGTCCGCTGAAAATCATGATGGACGGCAAGAAGCAGGAGGGCGTGGTGCTGCTGCCCAAAACCTGACCCGATAGCCCTGTTTTCCGATGAACCAAACCATTTTGCGGGCCATCATGCCCCATAATCCTTCATCATCTTTTACCTATGCAAACAAAACCATTCCTTTTTCTTCTGCTGCTCGTTGTGGGCGCGTCGTTCAGATGCGCCGCAGCGGCAGAAACCCCAGTTGCCGACTACCAGGTAATTCCCCTTCCGCAAACCATCCAGCCGATGAAGGGCGACGCATTCCTGCTCGACTCCACCGTGGTGGTGGTAGCCCCGCCGAGCCTGGCCCGCGAGGCGCAGTTCCTGTGCGATTATGTGGCTGAGCTGTGCGGGCTGAGGCTGCGCGTGACGCAATCCACCCCCCGTAAGGGCCGTTGCATCGTTCTGGCCGTTGATCAGCGCGCGTCGCAGGGTGCCGAGGGCTATGTGCTGAATGTCGATAAGCGTACTGTCAGCATCAGCGGCGGCTCGGCTGCCGGTGTGTTCTACGCCGTTCAGACCCTGCGCAAGTCCATCCCCCTGCCGTCGGCATTCCTGGCGCCAGACGAAAGGCATCAGGTGCTCAGCACAACCTTCCAGCCTCTCAACACTTCTGGCCTCTCAACCGTTCAGCCTTCCACCCCCTCAACCATCCTTTTCCCCGCCGTCCGCATCACCGACGCGCCGCGCTTCGGTTGGCGTGGCATGCACCTCGACTGCTCGCGCCATTTCTTCTCCGTGGATTTCGTGAAGAAATACATCGACCTGCTGGCCCTTCACAACATGAACGTCTTCCACTGGCACCTGACCGACGACCAGGGCTGGCGTATTGAGATAAAAAGCTGGCCACGCCTTGTGGAAGTAGGGTCCATGCGTAGCGGCACCGTCATCGGCATCAACTCCGACCTCGACGACCACACGCCCCACGGCGGATACTACACCCAGCAGCAGGCGCGCGACATCGTGGAGTATGCGCGGCAGCGCCACATCACCGTTGTGCCCGAGATAGACATGCCCGGCCACATGGTGGCCGCACTGGCCAGCTATCCCGAGTTGGGCTGCACGGGCGGCCCTTACGAGGTGGGTCACTACTGGGGCGTCTATAAGGATGTGCTCTGCGTGGCCAATCCCAAGGTCTATCAGTTTGTGGAGGACGTGCTCACAGAAATCATGCAGGTCTTCCCTTCAGAAGTGATTCACATCGGCGGCGACGAAACGCCCACCGACCGATGGAAAGTCTGCCCCAAGTGCCAGGCACAGAAACTGCCGCAGGGAGTAACCCTTCAGGGCTATTTCACCCAACGGGTGTTCGATTTCCTCACCTCGCACCACCGCCGCGCATTAGGATGGGACGAACTGTTGGAGAACAACGCCCCGCAGAATACCATGATTATGAGCTGGCGGGGCTCACAGCCCGGCGCACTGGCAGCGCAGCAGGGCCATGACGTGGTGATGACGCCCACCTCGCATTGCTATTTCGACTATCAGCAGAACGAAGAAACCGACCATGAGCCCAGCCGTTGCAGCGGTTTCATTCCCGTTGAGAAAGTCTATTCGCTCGAGCCTGTTCCCGACAGCCTTGCCGACGATGCCCGCCGCCACATTCTCGGTGTGCAGGCCAACCTGTGGGCCGAGTACCTTACAACCCCCGGACTCGTGGAGTATCAGGCCCTGCCGCGCATGACAGCCTTGGCCGAGGTGCAGTGGACGCAGCCCCGGCGCAAGGACTACGATGCTTTCGTCGAGCGGTTGACCCGCATGACGCGCCTGTTCGACCGCTGCGGCTATCACTACGCCAAAAATCTGTGGCCCGAACGCCAGTTACCCAGCCGTTGGCAGTTTTAACTGCAACTTTTTGCTCGTTGTTTTCGTCTAATGAATGAAGCTTAAAATGGTTTGCAGGAGTTATCAGGAGTTAAATGAATTACTGCGAATTCATTGGGAGTTAACGGAAGTTAGCGGACATATGCTGAACTATTGTCCGTTAACTCCCTGAGCGGTCGAAGACCGCGATAACTCCAGTTAACTCCCGATAACTCCAACAACAATTCAGGTTAGAAACAAGTCTGACAGTATTAATATAATAAGGTATAAGAAAGATGAAAAAGACAACAATTCTGACACTTGCAAGTGTCTGCTTGCTGCTCGTCATGGGCATGTCAAGCTGTATGGATGTGAATGTGGGCGGTTTTGGCAACAAAACCATCAAGCCCAGCAAAAACATTGTGGCAAAAACCGTCAAACCCGGCGACTTCCAGCAGCTGAATGTCAGCGCGGTGGCCAAGGTGAAGTTCATCCAGGCCGACTCAGGCCAGTGCAGCGTGAAGCTCACAGGCCCCGACAACTATGTGGAGCTCTACAAGATTGAAAACCGCGACGGCACCCTCTACATCGATTTCGTTAAGCCAAAAACCAATCTCACACGAAACAAGGTGACCATCGAGATTGTAGGCCACACGCTCACCGCCATCGACAACTCGGGCGTGGCAAACGTCGAAGTCCCCAACCTCAAGGAGTCCAGGCTCAGCGTCGATAACTCCGGCGTGGGCAACATCACCATAGGCAACCTTGAAGGCCAGTCGGTCAACATTGAATGCAGCGGCGTGGGCAACATCACCATCAACGGAACGGCCGAAGCCGTGGAACTCACATGCAGCGGCGTGGGCAACATCAATGCCGACGGTCTGAAGGCGCACAGCGTGAAGGCCGAAGTGAGCGGTGTGGGCGGCATTAAGTGCCATGCCGACGAAGCCATCAGCGGCGTGGTCAGCGGCGTGGGCTCGCTTAAGTACAGCGGCGACCCGAAATCAAAAGACCTGCACCGCGACGGCATTGGCAAAATCTCACAGCAATAGGGCACACACAAGGCATCAGCAACCACAACCGTGTTCCTGGCACAAAGGCCGATTCAAGGCATTTGCAGTCCCCGTAGGAGCACGGTTGTGGTTTTTTGTGTTCCGTGCTGCTTTCAGATTGTGGCTTTTCGGCGCAGAAAGTACGAATGTCGAACCAAAATGCACCGAAAAGTGTCGTTTTGTTACTTATTTTCTTGATTTAAATCAAGAAATTGTATATTTTACACCTTTTTTTATGGAAAAATTTTGCAGCTATAAAAATATGGTGTACTTTTGCAATGTGTTTTTCATAGTATTAGATTTAAGGTTAACAAGGTTGGTGTACGGCGGTACACCATTTTTTTTGCCCATAACCTTAATTCTTGTGCCCATAACCTTAATTTTTTTGCCCATAACCCAACTCTTGTGCCCATAACCCCAACTCTTTTGCCCATAGCCCCAACCGTGACACTCGCAACCCATTGTTTCACGCCTCTATGATTTCAGTTGGTCAGCATCCTGATTTGCTTTATTCCCAAATTTTCTAGAGAATTTTATCATAAACCTATGCTTTGTGAACGTAACTATCCACTTTACGCACACAAAGTGGCTCTTTATGAATACAGAGTTGATAGTCCCCTCACGCAGAGGCGCAGAGAAGCAACCTCACACAGAGGTACAGAGGAAACAGAGGCGGTAATTTGTTCCCTTAGGTGAGCGTTGAAGAATAACTTGGTTCAATTTGTCAACGCCCCCTGCCCCCTCTAATCTTAGAGGGGGAGAAAGTTTCCTCCATTTATTTGGTGTGATAAGCAGTGGTATTATGCTCCCCCTCTAAGATTAGAGGGGGGAGGGGGCGTTGATTTTGTGTCTTCTTTTATGCCAAGTACCACCTCTGTTTCCTCTGTACCTCTGTGTGAGACAGTATCTTCTCTGCGCCTCTGCGTGCAAAAAACGCAGCGTGAAAAAACAAAGAAAAAGACCAACCGCGGGTGTGCGATTGGTCTTTGTTCTGTTTATGATGCTGCTTGTGCAGCCGTAGGTGTGTTATTTCACAACCATCTTCTTGCCGTTGCGGATGTAGATGCCCTTCTGAGTGGGCTTGTCCATGCGTGCACCCTGCAGGTTGTAATAAACAGCGTTGCTCTTGTTGTTGTTGATGGTGGAAATGCCATCTTCCACATACTTGGTGATGGAGTAAATGAAGTAGAGGTCAACCATATTTGAAATTTTGGGCTTGCTGACAGTTGTAACCATCCAATACTTCTCATCCGCATTAAGCAGTTGCTCCTTCTCTTTGTCGTATGTCATCACGAAGTCCTCGACCACCTGATCATCTATATTATAATTTACAAAGAACAAATCATAGGTGTTGCCTTGAACTTCGTAGGGACCGAAATACTGGTTTGTAGCAAAGGTAACCTTGTCGCCCTCGATGGTTCCCTTCAGCCATGCTTCGGGAAGGAATCTACTGAGACCCTGAATGTAGAATTCATTGTCAATAATTTTAACTGTTGTGAGGAACTGCTCGGCGTTTTCTGTGTCAAGTTCATACATTCCTTCTTCTTCTTCTGACTCAACAATGGGGCAACCCACAACAACCCAGTCTTCACCTAATCCGAACGGCTCAGGAACAACCTCGGGATTCAGTGGTGCTTCTTTAGAGAGAACCATTTCATCCCAGTAACCATAAGCACTAGTAGATTTAGGGTCATCAGCAAGCAACATGGCAGTATAATAGTCTTGAGTAAGTGTGCCCTCTTTTTCATCGTATTCAAATACTATTTCTTTGCACAATTTATTCGTGTTCCAATCAAAACAATTGATATAGAATTCGTATGTTTCCCCGTCTTCTTCTAAAGCACCAACGAACTGACCAGATGCAAAAGTTACAGTTGAGCCAGAGAGTTCTCCTTCAATCCAAGCATCGGGATAATAGAAGTTCAATCCCTTGATATAGACTTTATCCTTGTTAATGATAACACCCATAGTTCCACCATATTCTTCCAGAAGGGCATCAGTAATATTGACGAAATCATTAGCTGAACTTTGATATTGCTTCGCAACACCATCAGCCAGATACCAAGCTTCTTCTTCACCTTCAGGCTTAACCAGCTCGGGACCCTTGCGAGGAGCTTTGCGCGCCATTGTGGTATTGAGTTTCAGCTGTACTCCCTGAATGCTGCTTGGAGCTTGTTTGGTCAGGAGATTCTTCGCGGGCATTAATCCGCTGCTCTTCTGTGCGAACGCGAAAGTTGCGATGAGCATCAGAAGTGTTACAAGTGTAAATTTTTTCATGATTTTCCTTTCTTTTTATTAATGATACTTTTAAATAAATGAATAATGTTGGGGGCAAAGATACGAAAAAAAAGATTAATCAAACAAAAGAAAAGGCAAAAAGTTTATGTTTTGGGGTCTGAAAACGTCATTTTGATGCCAAAAGGCATGAAAAACCAGTGAATTGTAGGCTGGAATCGGAAAATTCGTTGTGGTTTTGTCCGTTGAAAACTCGAATCATCTGCCTGCTAAATACGCCCCGAAGGGGCAAAAGCACATAGCCCAAGGCATCGCCTTGGGACACCAGCGTGCAGCAACCCACGCCCTGAAAGGGCAAAAGCATTAGTTTTAACCATTTCATCCATGTAATGCTCTTGCCCTTTCAGGGCGCGGCCTCTTCGCACATCATTTATCCAAGGCGCTGCCATGGGCTATGTGCTTTTGCCCTTTCAAGGCGCGGACTCTCCGCATATCATCATATACCCAAGGTGATGCCTTGGGCTATGTGCTACTGGCCTTTCAGGCCGCCTACAACGGAACATCCGAAACTTTAGTAAGTAAGGTAATCATATCTCTGAGTTCTTGTCTCTGCGTTCTCAGTTTGATAAAAATGTCACAAAAAATAAAATTTTTGTGGAAAAGTGTTGGAACTTAACGAAAATTTTTATAATTTTGCGAACAAATGTGAAAGCGTTATAATTATCATTTAAAACACAAAGAATATGAAAAAGTATTTAGCAGAAATGGTAGGTACCATGGTACTTACATTGCTCGGTTGCGGTGCAGCCGTGAGTTTGAATTGTGGCGTTGATGCCGCATCAGTAGTAGGAACAGCCGTTGCATTCGGTTTGGCAGTTGTGGCCATGGCTTACACCATCGGCGGCATCAGCGGTTGCCACATCAACCCCGCCATCTCGTTGGGATGCTATCTCACGGGCCGCATGAACGCCAAGGACTGCGGCATGTACATCCTGTTCCAGGTGATTGGTGCTTTCATCGGTGCAGCCATCCTGGCCGCCATCGTTGCCACATCGCCCGGCCTGGCCGAGGGCACACAGACAGGTGCCAACGCTTGCGCCGCTACACAGATGAACGGACTGATTGTTGAGATTGTGCTCACCTGCATCTTCGTGCTTGTGGTGCTCGGCGCCACCGCCAAGACCAACGGTGCCACCAACAACTTCGCTGGCCTGGCCATCGGTCTGTCGCTGATTCTCATTCACTTGGTGGGCATCCACTACACCGGCACATCGGTGAACCCCGCTCGCTCCATCGGCCCCGCATTCTTCGAGGGTGGCAAGGCTCTTACCGACCTGTGGGTATTCATTGTTGGCCCGTTTGTTGGTGCTGCCTGCGCCGCTGTCATCTGGAAAGCCATCGAGCCTGCTGAGAAATAAACCTTATTAGTTTTTAACAACGAGTTGTGAATTCAGAGTTATGATTGCCTTTGCGCGTTGGTGTTCCAACAGTAAGGTAATCATAACTCTGAAATTGTAACGCGGAATTTGTAACCCAAATTTAATGCGCATGAAAGCCAAGCTGACCAGTAAGGAATATTTTGTTCCTTTTGTATTAATTACCTCGCTGTTTTTTCTTTGGGGATTCGCCCGCGCCATTCTCGACGTGCTGAACAAGCACTTCCAGAACGAGCTGCACATCAGCATCACCCAGTCGTCGCTCATTCAGGTGACCACCTACTTGGGCTACTTCCTGATGGCCATACCCGCAGGCCTGTTCATCAACCGCTACGGCTACCGGCGCGGCGTGGTGTTCGGGCTGCTGCTGTTTGGCATGGGTGCGCTGCTGTTCATCCCGGGTGCCGAGGCTGGCACGTTCTACGCATTCCTGGGCGCGCTGTTCATCATCGGTTGCGGACTGACATTCCTTGAGACCGCCGCCAACCCCTACGTCACAGAGCTTGGCCCCAAGCCCACCAGCACCAGCCGCCTGAATTTCTCGCAGTCGTTCAACGGGTTGGGCTGTCTGTTTGCAACTTTTGCCGTGGGACAGTTCCTGTTCAGCGGCAAGCAGGAGGGCGGCGGCAGTGTGGCCGTTCCCTATACCATTCTCGGCATCTTGGTGCTGGTTATCGCCCTGGTGTTTGCGCGGGTGAACCTGCCCGAGATTAAGCATGACGACGGGGGCGACGAGAAAGCAAAGTACGGGCGCGAGCCGCTGCTCAAGATTTGGCACCACCGCACGTTTGTTTATGGACTGATGGCCCTGCTGGCCTACGAGGTGGCCGAAATAAGCATCAACAGCTACTTCATCAACTTCGTGACGGGGCAGGGATGGATGAGCGACCGCACGGCCTCGTTGGTGCTTACCTGCGCCCTTGCTTTCTTCATGGTGGGCAGGTTCATCGGCAGTTGGATTATGCGTCGCGTGCTGCCCGAGTTGATGCTCATGATTTGCGGCATCGGCTGCGTGGTTTGCATCATGCTGGTGCTGATGAATGTGGGGCGCTTGTCGCTCTACGCGCTGTTGGGCAATTACCTGTTCGAGGCCATTATGTTCCCCACAATCTTCTCGCTTGCCGTGCGCAACCTGGGCAGTCTCACCAAGAGTGCTTCGTCCATCCTGATGATGACCCCCGTCGGCGGCTGCGGTTTCCTGTTGATGGGACTGGTTGCCGACTGCACCAACCTTGTAGTGCCTTTCATGATTCCGCTTTTGGGCTATGTCATCGTCGCCCTCTTCGGATTCGGACTGGTGAATAGTTCGGATAAAGAGCGATGAGATTTACAATTTGACAATCTTCATTAATTTACAATTTGACGATTTACAATTTACAATTTATTTGACAATTTATAAATTGGGGAACAGCGAGTGAAAAACTGCGCCAAATTGCTCTGAATTAGCGATGCTGTTTTGGGGGTAAGATTTCACATTTTTTACAGATGACTTGTGAAAAATGTGAAATCGCTTTTTGTATCCCTGAAAGGGGTGTAAAAGTGGATAAATGTATGTTTTACACCATTATATTACGTCCACTCTTTTATAATATTGATTTTTTGTTATTTTCTTGAACAACAGTGCTTTATGGATTTTTAACTATTATAAGAATCCACTTTTTATTATGATAAGCGAACAACCTGCTATATTTTTATATATCTTTGCAAGTGGAAACCTAAAAAACAATTGCGGACTATTATTGTAATCTATATTGCACTACATTATTATTTATTTATAACTAAAAACCAAAGTATGAAAAAAAGCAGGTATTTCATGTTGCTATGGGCACTGATGGTGTCGATGGCGATGCATGCCCAAGGAATCTTGGGAACTGTGACAGACGAGCTTGGGGAGCCCGTAATAGGAGCTTCCGTCGTCGAGAAAGGTAATCCCCAGAACGGAACCATCACCAATGTCGATGGTCAGTTCACGCTGAGAGTCAGCGCGGGGACACCTATTGTTGTTTCTTTTATTGGCTATGAAACTCAAGAACTCAGGGCCAGTAATAACATGAAGGTCGTATTGAAGGAAGACCAACAGATGTTGCAGGACGTGGTTGTGATCGGCTACGGTGTTCAGAAAAAGAGCGTGGTGACGGCTTCTATTGCAAAAGTCTCATCCGACGACCTTGAAGGAACGGCACCTGTGCGTATGGACAATGCGCTGAAGGGTCTTGCCGCCGGTGTGAACGTAACCTCATCGTCTGGTCAGCCTGGTGCTGCTTCGCGCATACGCATACGTGGCGTGGGTTCCGTTAATGACAGTGACCCTCTCTACATTGTTGACGGTATGCCTATCGAAGGCGGGTTTGATTACATCAACCCGAGCGACATTGAGAGTATTGAAGTGTTGAAGGATGCTGCCTCTGGTGCCATCTACGGTGCCCGTGCTGCCAATGGTGTTGTTCTGGTAACCACCAAGAAGGGCAAGATGGGCAAGACGACTGTCAATTACAACTTCGCTCAAGGATGGCAGACGGCCTGGAAGCACCGCGATGTGCTCGATGCCACTGGTTATATGGTTATGCAGAACGAAGGACTGGTCAATGCAGGCCAGGCTCCTCGCTATGCGGACCCATATAACGTGACCACCGACACCGACTGGCAGGACTTGCTCTTCAACGACAACGCTCCTGTGCAGAACCATGAGCTGACGCTGAGTGGCGCTTCAGAGAAGGTGAACTATTACTTCTCCTTAGGCTACTACACGCAGGAAGGTATCGTTGGCGGTAACTACGACCGTTCAAACTATCAGCGTCTGACCCTGCGCGGCAATTTTGACCTCAACGTGTTTGACGCAACCAAGGACCGCAACTGGCTCAACAAGCTCGATGTGGCCATCAACCTCTCATACGCACGAGTAAAGAATTCTGGTGTTGATGTGAACTCACAGTGGGGTAACGAAATTGGCTCTGCCCTTGCATTGCCTCCGGTGATTGCACCCTACGTGACAGGGCAGGATGCTCAGGACCAGATTGACTATTATTCTTCAACCTATCCCGATGAGTATATGCCCATGTATGGCAAGAACGGTCAGCTGCTCAACATTCCCGGCGCAGGCTTCAACGAGATGGCCAACCCGCTGATGTCGTTCATGCTGCCTGCCACACAGTATTGGAGCCATAAGTTTGTGAGCAATTTCTCTGCTACGCTCGGCATCTGGGACGGTTTGAAATATCGTGTCAGCTACAGCACCGACATGTCGTTCTGGGGCAACCAGACCCACGCCATTCCTTATTGGATTTCGCCGACCAAGCACCGCAACTACTCTTCAGCACAGATGGAGAGCGACCGCGGCACTGTGTGGCAGTTGGAGAATGTGCTTTCCTACGACAAGACCATTGGTGCGCACAGCTTCAACGTGGTGCTCGGACAGTCGGCCTTCGAGAATTCAGGCTGGACGCTCGGCGCATCGCGCAACAACCTCAAGGACTATGAGAAGCCTTGGGTGAATGCCGCCACAGGCTTGGCAGCCGACGGCGACCGCGACGGTTGGGGAGGCCCTGGTGTGAAGCACACCATGTCGTCGCTCTTCGCCCGTCTCAGTTACAACTACGATGAGCGCTACATGCTTCAGGCCACTGTCCGCCGCGACGGTTCCAGCCGCTTCGGTACGAACAAGAAATACGGTACATTCCCCTCTGTCTCTCTCGGATGGAATGTGATGAACGAAAGTTTTATGAAACAGACCAACGACTGGCTCAACAACCTGAAACTCCGCTTCAGCTGGGGTAAGAATGGTAATGACAAGATTGGTGATTTCCGCTACACCGTGCTCACCCAGGGCGGCAACAACTACGGTTTCGGTATGGCTGGCGGCGAGAAAGAGCAGACCAGTTCAAAAGCCAACGGTCTGTCCAATCCCGACCTGAAGTGGGAGGAGTCTGAGCAGTATGACCTCGGCGTTGACTTCGGCTTCCTGAACAATAAGCTCACCTTCACGGTCGATTGGTTCAAGAAGAAGACCAATGGCATGTTGAAAGACATGAACATTCCCTCATACGTCGGAGAGTCTAAGCCTATCGGCAACGTGGGCGACATGGAGAACACTGGAGTCGAGTTCGAGCTGGGCTACAAGTTCAACATTGCCGATGCACGCTTCCAAATCAAGGGCAACGCCTCCTATCTCAAGAACAAACTCGTGAAGCTCGGCAACGCTGCCGGTTTCGACACCTACGACAACGTGTCAAACCTCGGTAACATCTCCCGTGCTGAGGCCGGAGAGCCCTTCCCCTATTTCTGGGGCTACAAGACCGACGGCATCTTCCAGAACTGGGATGAGGTGAACGCCTATACCGGTGCCAACGGACTCATTCAGCCCGATGCACGTCCCGGTTACGTCCGTTTTGTTGACGTGAACAACGACGGTGTCATTGACGATTCCGACCGCACGAAGATTGGTAAGGGAACCCCCGACTGGATTTTCGGTGCCACGTTCAATGCCGCATGGAAAGGCTTCGACTTCATGATGTTCTGGCAGGGCACCTACGGCAACGACATCTTCGATGCCACCCGCCGTCTTGACCTTCCCGCCATCAACCTGCCTTCCTGGTTCCTCGGACGCTGGACGGGTGAGGGCACTTCCAACAAGTATCCCATCTACATTCAGGGTGATGCCACCAACTGGCAGGCTTCCGACCTCTATATCCATGACGGTAGCTACCTGCGCCTCAAGAACATTGAGCTGGGCTACACCATTCCTGAGTATATCACAAAGAAAGTGTTTGTCAGTCGTCTGCGCCTTTATGTGGCCGCAGAAAACCTGCTCACCTTTACCAAGTATTGGGGCTTCGACCCGGAAATCTCTTCTGCCGCCACCTCTTGTGGTGTTGACTTCGGTGTCTATCCTCAGCCACGAGTGCTGCGTGTAGGATTCAACCTCACCTTTTAGTTAAATTTGATATTAGTAAATTAGAAATTAGGAATTATGAAAACCACAAAAAATAATAAGGTTATTGCAGGAGTATTCACTCTCCTCTTACCTCTCTCCTCTTTCCTCTTTTCATCTTGTAAAGACGATTTTCTTGAGGTGACCAGTCCTACCGACACTTTTATTGAGGAATACTACACCACCAAGGTTTCGCTCGACGAGGCTTTAGTGGCAGCCTATGCACCCCTCCACTGGTACGACTATGGTTCCACCTGGCAGTATAATGCCCTGAACTTCATTTCCGAGTTCATGAGCGACGACATGTATCCCAACGGCTCCAGCAACACCGACCAGCCCATGTTGCAGTTGATGTTCAACTACTCCTGCACCCCCGTTGTCTGTCTCACCGGTGTGTGGAGCGACAGCTACAGCGGTGTGAAGCGTTCCAACGACGTGCTGAAATATGCCGAGTGGGTTGAGGAAGCCGGCAACATCACCTCCTCCCAGCGTGCCGACTACGAGGCACAGGCCCGTCTGCTCCGCGTGTTCTATTACCTCCAGCTCTGGAAATTCTACGGCAATGTGCCCTGCTATTTCGAGAACCTGGCAGCACCCTATATCTCCGACCAGCTCACAGCCGATGAGGTCTATGCCAAGGTCATTGCCGAGCTTGAGGAAATCATCGCCTCCGGCAACCTGAAAGACGATTATCCTGCCGACGAGAAAGGCCACGTCACCCGACCCCTCGCCTACATGATCTATGCCGAGATGGTGATGATTCAGAACGACAGCAGCCGCTACCCCAAGGCTCTCGCCTACATGAGCGAGCTCATCCGCAGCGGCCGCTACACCCTTACCCCCAACTACAAGGACATCTGGGATGAGAGCGGCGAATGGAATGCCGAGTCTATCTGGGAAATCAACTACTTCGACGACAACTCCGTCCGCGGTTGGGGTAACCAGCTCGGAGCCGGAGGCTGTGTGTTCCCACGTCTCCACGGTCCCCGCAGCTACAAGGCCAACGCCGGCGACCCCTACGAGGATGTCGATGCCGGATGGGGCTTCAGCGCCATACCTCTCCATTCCGTCGCCAGCTTCGAGGAAGGCGACATCCGCAAGGAGTTCTCAGCCTTCGACATGTTTGCCCATGGCACCTCCGACGACCCGGGATGGATGAACACCGGCTACTGCCTCTATAAGTACATGTGCCGCAAGGGCAACAACAAAGACCAGAAGGCCGATGCCGACCTCGGCTTCAACAACAACCTACGCGTCTATCGCTATGCCGAAACGCTCCTCAATGCAGCCGAACTGCTCCTCAAAACAGGCGGCAGTGCTGCCGACGCCGCCAAGTACGTCAACGAGGTGCGTGCCCGTGCAGGCCTTGCAGCCCTCAGCAACGTTTCCGAAGCCGACATCATCAATGAGCGCCGCCATGAGTTCATGGGCGAGGGCAAACGCTATTTCGACCTCGTGCGCACCGGACGCGCCGCCACAGTGCTCACACCCGCAAACGACTCCGGAGGCTATCGCACCAAAGCCTGGACACCCGATGTGCGCTACCTGCCCATTCCCCAGGACAATATCGATGCCGCACAGGGAACCCTCAAGCAGAATGGAAGCTATTAATCAAATGAGAAATTAGTAATTAGAAATAAGAAATTATGATGACCAAGACATATAAAAGACTTTTGACAGGTTTATCATTTATCATTTGTCATTTGTCATTTAGCGTAGCGCTCACAGCCTGTTCACCCGAATCCTTCGATGGACCCGACCAAAACGGCATTCCCTCCATCTCAGGAGTGGACATCGACATGAATGTGGACCAGACCGTGAACCAAGCCACTTTTAAAGTGACCAACATGCCCCCGGCAACCTATGCCCTGTGGGTGGTCAACGGCAGCATGTACTCAACGCTGAACCCCATGAGCTGGGCAAACAACAAGGCTGGCACCTACGATGTGGAACTGCGACTCGGCAACCGCAACGGTTTCAGTCAGGGCAGCATCAGCAAAACCTTCACCTTCGACAACTCACAGGTTGACCTCACGCCCTACATCACACGCATATCCCGCACCTGGCGCATCAACTATGCCGAGCAGGGACACATGGGTTGCGGTGAGCCAGGCACCGACGGCAGCAACTGGTGGAGTGCCGCCCCCAACGACAAGGCCGACTGGGGCGTTTACGACGACCGTCTCACCTTCGACGCCAACGGTGGTTACACCTACGACCCCGGCGATGGCGGCACCGTTTATGTGAACAACGGCTGCAGCCTGTTCCCCGAGTACAACACCCTCGTGCAGGATGATGGCAGCAAGATTGACTTCACCGCTCCTGTTGACGTGCAGAATGCCTCTTACCATTTCGATGTCGATGGCGACAAGATTGTGCTCCGGCTCTCTCCCAACACACTCTTCCCCTACATCTCGAGCGACGACCAATACGCCAACCCCGTTTTCACCGTCACCAAACTCACCAACTCCGAAATGGAACTGCTCTACGAGGGCAACGGCATCACCTGGCGCTTCATGCTCACCAGCAAGGAAGACGGCAATGCACCCTTCATGGGCTTCAAGGCCAAGAGCGAGTTCAACATGTGGAGAGACATCACGCCAGTCATGACGGGCTACTACAACCCCGACCCAGGATGGGGCAACGAGCAGACCCCAGCCTTTGAGTCGCTCTTCAAACTTGGCAACAACGACTACGACGTCACCATCCCGCAAGAGTGTTTCGCTGAGTGGCAGGCACAAGTGCATTTCCACACCAACCTGAGCACCTCCGCAGCCAATCACTACGACTTCTCCGTCATTCTCAGCACCGACCGCGACATCGACGGTGTGGTCATCAAACTGACAAACGAAGACGATTCTGAATCTATCATCGACGAGCACAATGTCAACCTCAAAGCCGGAGAGGACTATGTCTTCTGGAAAAGCGACCTCGAGGGCAAGGACCTCTCCCCCGTGAAACTCGTGTTCGACTTCGGTCATGCCACTGGCGAGACACATGTCAACATCAAAAACATCGTGCTCAAAGACCATGCAAACGACGACGGCACGGTGCTGCCCGATCCTAATGGTGGCGGCGAAGAGGTCAAGGCCGACTGGGACTATGCTTCTGGAGCCAACATGTGGAAGGCAGTTGACGACGGGTCTATGTTCGATGCCTTCGGTTACTATTTCGCTGCTGGCGACGACTGGCATGGAATCTCCTACGAAGAGGCCACCCACAACGGCGACACCTATGAGCTCACGCTGCCCGCCGACCTCGGTAAGAACCAGTGGCAAGGACAGTTCCACATCGACACCAAGCTGACAGCCAGCGCCTCGAAGACCTATAACTTCTACTTAGTCATGGAGGCCGACAACGACTGTCCGCAAGTAACCTTCAAACTCACCGACTCAGGCGACTCCAACTACTTCTTTGAAGAGCGCAACGATGTGCCCGCAGGCACCTATGTCTTCAAGCGCACCGGCCTCACCCTGAAGGAAGGTCAGGATGCCACTGCCATCCGTCTGTTCTTCGACTTCGGCGGCTCACCTGGTGGCACGCATGTCAAGATTAGCAAAATCTATCTTGAAGAAGCTGTGTCGATGAACTACGATGATGCCGACAACCTCTGGAAAGCAGTTGACGACGGTTCCATGCTGGCAGGTTTAGGCTATTACTTTGCCAGTGGCGACGACTGGCACGCCATCGACTATACCGAGGCCACCCACAATGGCGACACCTATGAGCTCACGCTGCCCGCCGACCTCGGTAAGAACCAGTGGCAAGGACAGTTCCACATCGACACCAAGCTGACAGCCTCCGCTGCCAAGCAGTACAACTTCCAGTTGGTCATGGAGGCCGACAACGACTGTCCGCAGGTGACCATCAAACTCACAGATGCCGGAGACACCAACTACTTCTGTGAAAGTCGTCACGACATCCCCGCCGGTGAACCCTACGTCTTCACCCTGAAGGGAGCAACCCTGAAGGAAGGTCAGGATGCCGATGCCATCCGTCTGTTCTTCGACTTTGGCGGCTCCCCCGGAGGCACGCATGTCAAAATCAGCAAGATTGTCTTTAAGGAAGTTCAATAATGAAACGGTTCATTAACGTTCGTCAACGTATGATACTCAATAGTATTATTCTCTCTCTCGCCGTGGCCCTTTGGGGCTGCGGTGGGAATGAGGACGGTTCTCCAGCAGCCGAAATCACCGTCAACGTTTCACCCGAAACCATAAATGTTCCGGCAGAAGGTGGCACCTATACTGTCAATGTCTCCACCACCGGCAAGGAGTGGGGTGTGGGCATGAGTGCCGATTTCTTCACGGTGAAAACGCAGAATACCGCATCGCTGTCGGGCACGCTCACCATTACTGTTCCGGCAAATCCTTTGGCTGAGGCACGCACCGGTAGTGTCATGGTCATGTCGGGCTCGGCTCGCAAGTCCGTCACCGTCACGCAGGCCGCTGCCGCAGAAGCCACCTACAGTGCCCCCGAGGGCTATACCCTTGTCTGGAACGACGAGTTCAACGAAGGTACCGAGCTCAACAAAGCCGACTGGATCCACGAGGTGCAGGGCAGCGGATGGGTGAACCACGAGTTGCAGAACTACGTGAACCACACAACTCCGAAAGGCCGTTATGTGACCGAAATCATGGGTGGCTCGCTCCTCATCCATTGCTTCAAGGAAGACGGCAAGATTTATTCCGGCCGCGTGTATGCGAAGGTGAAGGAAGGCTGGAAGTACGGCTATATCGAGGCCAGCATCAAGCTGCCGAAGGGCAAGGGCACCTGGCCAGCCTTCTGGATGATGCCCGTCAACTTCCGCTCATGGCCTGCTGACGGCGAGATAGACATCATGGAGGAGGTGGGCTATCACCCCGACTATGTGTCGTCAAGCCTTCATGCCAATGCCCATGTGCATAGCAACGGCACCCAGGTCACCCACGAGATGTACTGCAAGGGCGCCGAGGGCGAGTTCCACAAGTATGCCATCGAATGGACTGCACAGAACATCACCACCTACGTTGACGGCCGTGTGCAACTGTCCTACGACAACCGTGGCCTTGGCCGCGACGACTGGCCCTACAACGACCCGTTCTATGTCATTTTCAACCTTGCATGGGGCGGCGACTGGGGCGGCTCACAGGGCGTTGACGAGAGTGCCTTGCCCGCGACCATGGAGATTGACTATATCCGCGTATTCCAGAAAAAATGAAACAACGAATATCGTTGACGTTAGCTTTATCGTTCGTGTTAACCGGCTCCGTGCTTTCTCAGAACCTGTCGATGAGCGATAGCGAGAACTACCAACAGCTGACTGATGTGCCGACGGTCTATGTTGAAACAGAGAACCGTCAGGCCATCACCAGCAAGGAGGACTACATCCGTTGCACCTTCATCTATGTAGATGCGGGCCAGACAACGCGTTATGAGAACACACAGATTCGTGGACGCGGAAACTCCTCGTGGTGGAACTGTGACAAGAAATCCTATCGCGTGAAGTTTGAGAAGAAACAGCGGCTTCTGGGCGACAACTTTGCCAATGCCAAAAACTGGACGTTGCTGGCCAACCATGGCGACAAGACGATGATTCGCAATGCCCTGACCTACGACCTCGGCCGTTTCATGGGAATGAAGTTCTGCCCCGCCGCCAAGTTTGTTGACCTCTATGTCAATGGCACCTACGGTGGTACCTACCAGATTAGTGACCAGGTGCAGGTTCACAATAAACGTGTGGAGATAGACGAGAACAACGGCTGGCTCCTCGAAGTGGCCAACGAGAACTCCAAGGAAGACCCCTATATCACGTCCTCGCGCTATGGCATCATCTATAATATCAAAAACCCCAAGGATGAAACACTCACCCTTGACAAGCGCATTGCCATTGGCAAGTGGATAAGCGGCTTTGAGAATGCCGTCAGCAGCGATGACTACATGAATCCCCAAACGGGCTATCGTGCCTTCATTGACGAGCAAGATTTTGTCAATTGGTACGTCGCTGCCGAACTGACGGGAAACATCGATGCACTCTACAGCATCTATATGTATAAGGATGCTGGCGAACAGAAGATGCACTTCGGACCGTTGTGGGACCTCGACCTGGGCTACGACAATAGTTGTGAGCGCAGTCTGCTTCGCAACATGGAAGCCTTTCTCGGACTCGCAAACCGTCCCTTCGAGGCCGTCCTTCAGCGATTGTGGCTCGACCTATGGTTTGCCCGCAGTTGCAACAACCGTCTCAACCAGCTCGTAGCCGACGGGCTGCAGCAATTTCTTCTCGACCGCATCGACAGCCTGCGCAGCGTGGTGTGGCAGACACAGGCACAGAACTTTCGCGTTTGGCCCATCGACAAACAAGTCTATGACTGGGAGAAGCACAGCTACTATCCCACCTATGACGGATACATCACCGAGTTGAAGAACTTCATCCGCATCCATATTCCCTACCTCCAGCAAGCCTTTGCCCAGCAACTATCCACCGGTATATACTCTCCCTGTTTAAGGGGATTTGCAATCCCCGCCACTGGGAGGCCGGGAAGGGTTGAACCACTCTACGACCTGCATGGACGTGCTGTGAAAAAGCCCACAGGCAGAGGAGTCTTTATCAGCAATCGCAAGAAATATATCCATTCCTCCCGCTGACGCAAGCTTAGTGTAGGAGAGAAAATCTGAAACCTCAAGAAAAGAAACAATGAAAATTAAGTTGACAGGTGCTGCAGCAGCAGCGGCGATGCTTATGATGGCCTCTCCCGCCCTCCCCCAGGGGGAGGTGCCTGCGCAGGTGCCGGTTTATCTGGACGATGCGCAGCCTTTGGAGGCTCGTGTTAGCGACGCGCTGGCGCGCATGACGCTGGCGGAGAAGATTGCGGTGATTCATGCACAGTCGAAGTTCTCGTCGCCCGGAGTGAAGCGGTTGGGGTTGCCCGACCTGTGGACTGACGACGGACCGCACGGCGTGAGGCCCGACGTGCTGTGGGACGAGTGGGAGCAGGCGAACCAGACCAACGACTCGTGCGTGGCGTTTCCGGCACTGACATGCTTGGCGGCGACGTGGAACACGGCGTTAGCGCGCCGTTATGGTGAGAGCCTGGGCGAGGAAGCGCTGTACAGAAACAAGAACGTGATGCTGGGGCCCGGGGTGAACATCTACCGCACGCCGCTCTGCGGACGTAACTTCGAGTATATGGGTGAGGACCCGTGGCTGGCGGGGCGCATGGTGGTGCCATACGTGCAGGGGCTGCAGTCGAAGGGTGTAGCGGCGTGTGTGAAGCACTATGCGCTGAACAACGATGAGGACTTTCGCCATCAGGTGAATGTCATTGTGGGCGACCGTGCGCTGCACGAGATTTATCTGCCTGCCTTCCGCGCCGCTGTTCAGGAGGGCGGGGCGTGGGCCATCATGGGTGCGTACAACTTGTATCAAAACCAGCACAACTGTCATAATGCCACGCTGCTGAACAAGATTCTGAAAAACGACTGGGGGTTCGACGGCGTGGTCATCAGCGACTGGGGCGGCTGTCACAGCACAGAGGAGGCCATTACGAACGGCCTGGACTTGGAGTTTGGCACATGGACTGACGGGCTGACCATGGGCAAGACGAATGCCTACGACAGCTACTACCTGGCGGATGCATACAAGCAGCTCATCATTGAGGGGAAGTACTCGACGAATGAACTCGATGAGAAGGTGCGGCGCGTGTTGCGTCTGTTCTTCCGCACGACGATGAGACCCCTCCCAGCCTCCCCAAAGGGGAGGAGCCCGCACGGTTTTCTCTGTTCGGAAAGCCACTACGAGGCTGCCAAGGCGATTGCCTGCGAGGGGATTGTGCTGCTGAAAAATGAAACCCCTCCCGGCCTCCCCAAAGGGGAGGAGCCTGCTCCGCTGTTGCCGCTTGACCTCACGAAGATGAAGAATATCCTCGTTGTCGGTGAGAATGCCATCAAGATGATGACGGTGGGCGGTGGCTCTTCGTCGCTGAAAGCACAGAAGGAAATCCTGCCGCTCGATGCCCTACAAGAAATTATAAATAGTAAATACGTAAATTGTAAATTAGACTACGCTCGTGGTTATGTGGGCGACACGGTTCAGAGCTACAACGGCGTGACCGTGGGGCGCAGCCTCTATGAGACGCGCTCGGCGAAGGAGCTGATGGACGAGGCGGTGGAGAAGGCGCGCGGAGCAGACTGCGTGATTTTCTTTGGCGGTCTCAACAAGAGTCATCAGCAAGACTGCGAGGGTAGCGACCGTAAGGACTATGGGCTGCCTTATGGGCAGGATGAGCTGGTGGAGTCGTTGCTGCGCGTCAATCCGCGGATAGTGTTTGTCAATATCTCGGGCAATGCTGTGGCGATTCCGTGGGCGGAGCGTGTGCCTGCCATCATCCAGGGATGGTATCTTGGGTCGATAGCGGGAGAGGCGTTGGCTGACGTGATTACGGGTGAGGCGAACCCTTCGGGCAAGTTGCCGTTCACATGGCCAAAGGTGCTGAACGATGTGCCTGCGCACCGACTGAACGCTTATCCGGGCACGTGGCGAAAGGACGAGAAAATCATTGACGAGGAGTACAAGGAGGGTATTTTTGTGGGCTACAGGGGTGTGGATAAATGGAAGACCAAGCCGCTGTTTGCCTTTGGACACGGACTGAGTTATACCTCGTTCAGGGTGGGCAGGGCCACGGCAGACAGGAAACTGATGGCTGCGGGCGACTCGCTGACGGTGAGCGTGGATGTGACGAATGTGGGTGAACGCGCAGGTTCCGAGGTGCTACAGCTTTATATCAGCGACCTGAAATCGAGGTTGCCGCGCCCGCAGAAAGAGCTGAAGGCTTTCCGCAAGGTGGCGCTTGAACCGGGCGAGACTCGCACCGTGAGCTTCACCATCGCTGCCGATGCCCTGAGTTATTATGACGACACGAAACAAGAATGGGTGGCTGAGCCTGGTGCTTTTGAGGCGCTTATAGGTACTGCATCAGACAAACTGACGACAAAAGTAAGATTTAATTTCAAATAAAAACACATTCACCATGAGGAAAAGAATCCTGTTGGCGGTTTGTATGTGCCTCTGCTTAGGGGTTACCGCTGCATCCGCACAGAAAAGAGAGGAGAGAGGAGAG